>NZ_KB890651.1 GCF_000373185.1 Segatella paludivivens DSM 17968 = JCM 13650 | reverse complement strand
AATTTAGTTCCACACTTGAAACACTGTCCGAAACCCGTGTCAAGATTGATACTCACACAAGCAGCGTTGCCATGCTGCTTGTAGTCTCTGCAATGCGGACATGTAGACCTCACCTGTCCGCTTTCTCTGCTACCCTTTATCTCCAGGTCAGAGATCGAAATTCTTTCGTATTGTTCGCTCATTGTATCAATAGTTTATCAGGCATTCCAAGACGTCTGCGTGCAATCATTTCCTCTTCAAAGTCCCATGAATCAGGAGCCACCCATGCATTGCGGATACAGCTCCAACGACGGCATACATACACCTGTGGCGGTGCAGACATTGGAACGGATTCTTTGCGTCGAGCATAGCGCACACCGTTTACAACCGTCTCATACTCACTTGGTCCTGAAGTCTGTTCTTCTTGCGTATTCATCAACAGTTTTCGTTTCGCCCGCTCAATGCCACGCCTCACAAGATCGTTGAATTCATTCTGTGTCTTGCGTCCAGGCAGCAACAGATTACGAAGATATTTCTTGGCGTCACGAGGCTTGTAGCCCTGCTCTTCATTGCATGCGCTCATGATAAGGCGTTTGTCAAACCAGCTAATGAGCTGCTTGCGAATCGTCATGTCAGAAAACAATTTTATTCCCGTTTGTCCTTCCAAAGTTTTTAGCCAGTTTTCGTCATCGAAAATAGAATTCATCTTCGTCAGAAAGACTGATGGTGCTGCTGCCTTTACTACAGCGGTAGCAGTAGTTTCACTGTCGTTATATCTTTTATCTATATTTTCTTTATCTCTATTTCTATCTTTATGTTCTATATAGTGGGGTTGCTGATTTTCAGCGAGTTGCGGCGTTATTTTTGCAACTTTTTTTGAAAATGTTGCAACTTTGTTGGAACTTTCTTGAACTTTCTTGCAACTTTCATTGACTTTCTTTGTGCTTTTCCAGCCTCCAACACACTCCTTAATTTCATCATCAGAAGGGTGTTCTGGCAAGCCGAGAGTTATACGGAGATAAGGACTGTAAAAAATGTCGTTATCCTTTGGACTGCAAAATAATCCATAGTTATTGATTATATCAAGCAAGAACTTCTTGTTCTTACCCATTGATCTGGCAAGACTTGGAATGCTGATATAACTTCCCAATCCATTCCTGCGGTCAACGAGGTACTCAAAGATGAACATGATTGCTCCACGTCCTTCAAGTCGGTGATTAATGTCTAATTTTTGCATTTCCTCACTATTAAGGAAATTTGATGATAGCATATAGTATTTCATGATTCAGTGTTAATGTTTAGCTGGATAATTTTCTATTCTCATTCTACGATTCTTGTTGTTACGTTTAAGTGAAACGTGAATCCAAAAAGAACCACCTTTTCGATATTCAAAAAGCAGTTGATCATACGGGCAATGATTCGTAATAAAGTCAAAATATTTTCTGGCTATATATGCGTTATAGCAATGTATGTCAGCAGCTTCACCAAAAAGGTGCTGAGAGTTTCCAACTCCATTAACTCGTTCGTTAAGTACAGGGCAGCGGAAACCGCTGTTAATTTTGATTACGCCAAAGTTACGGCGTAAAGGTTCTAGGATTTTTTCACACAGATTCTTTAAGTTATTAATCTGTGTTGCGTCGGGGGTGTTGTTGATGTTGTGGTTTTCAGCAGTCTCAGAACGCATCATTTCATAAAGAGTAAAATGCTCAGTAAGGCTTTTCTCTTTTGCTTGTTCAAGTGTCATAATCTTGTTAAAAAAAAGACAAAGCTACCGCTAGAGTGATTATTCGTCATCCTTTATTTAGTGGCTAAAACTTAGTCTTTGTTTATGTTAATCTTTATATTCTATATAATAATAAAACTGGATTTTCTTTATTTGCCCCTACCTTTTGCAGTAGGGGCAAATGTAATCTAATGTGGGTTATAGTTTTAATCATACTAAACTTTTTTGGTTGATTATTTCATATACAAATTTACGAAATATGCAAGCGATATAATGCAAAAAGCCGAAAACTTGAAAAAAACTCTGTACTTATTTTATTTGATTAACAGTCGAAACACTTTTTAAAAGATTTATAAAGTACACTCGTTGAAGTTTTCTTCTTTCTACGTCTCATTTGATATACGTTGTCATAAGGATTATGAGTGATTTTTTCGCCTAGCAAATCAAATACAAGGTTACATATTTCTTTGAAATTTAGTAAATTGTTATGATCTCCCTCAATAAGTTTGTTTGTATAAAGAGCATAGCAAATTTCAACAAGTTCTGATTTAGTTCCGTTCCAATAGATTTTTTGGTTATTCATTTTTTATTGTTTTGGTTATTGATTATCTACTGCAAAGGTAAGCACAATGTAAAAATCGACCATGAAATAAGCCGAATTAAACAATTCTTTACATAGTTTAAAATCTCCTAGATGCTGATAAACAGGGAATTTTATAAGAAAAACTTTTGTTGAAATAAGCAAAAAAACACTTATTTGCATGTTTCATACGTTATTTATACACAATATATTAATTTATCATAATTCATTGATTTTATCAATAGCATTATAGTAAGCATTTCTAAAGACCTTAGATGACTTGTGGTCATTAAAATTATACCCAAGGATTATAGCCAAGTCATGTTTAAACTGTTTTTGCAACTTCTTGTTATTCAGATACATAGTATCAATATAAGAAATGATGAAGTCAAAAACATGTGCTATACTCCCATACTTATCATTAATACATATTTGCGTAATATGTGCTATGTCATCAATCCATTCAATATCCTTTTCAATCTTCCATAGTAGATAAAGATCTTCATTAAATTGTATCGCCTTACTTTCAGAAATATAAAAATTCAGTTCTTGATAAATAGTCTGATTATCTTTTTCAAGATTAGATATTCGCTTCTCGAGTTTATCAATTTCAATTAAAAATTTATTTATCACTTTTGCAATCTTTTCATCTACAACTTTATCCACAACATTATTAATCACTCTCATTTCTTCTTCTAATAATTTATTATCCATTTAGTTTGCTTATTTAAAAATATGCAAGGAATATACAAATTATTAAATAAATCTAAAAATTAAAGACACACTTTATTTTGAATTTTATTCAGGTTGTGCTATCTTTGCACACAACTTCGTGGTGAAAGGAACTAGAACTCGTTTCCATTTATTACAATACTTAATCAGTATATAACAGATGCCAGATATACCACTTTAAATTGATAAAGAATTAAATATTATGCCAGTAATTCATCCTAATACACTATTTCATTTTACTCGTACGTTGACAAACTTGGAAAGCATCTTACGAGATGGCTTGAGATTTTCATATTGTTTTGAAGAGTTTGCAAACGGACACGGCATAGCCCTACCAATGGTATGTTTTTGCGATATACCATTGTTAAGAACGCCACAACATAGAAAAAGATATGGCAATTATATGGTTGGCTTATCAAAAGATTTCTTTCGACAAAAAACCGACTTCCAACTTAACCCTGTCATGTATCGTTATTCTTTACTTGTCCAAAGTATGGGAGTCGACTATTTTAAGACGCAAGTAGAGATGATTGAAAATTCGTTTTTGTATGCAATGAAATTTTATCTTGATATACGTAATTATACTGAGCTTGTTAATAAAAATGGGTTTGAAAAAGTTTTAGGTAATAATGAGGAGTTAAGACATAAAAAAGATCAAATTCTTCTTGCAAAAGCTAACATGTTGTACTTCCTTGCTTTTTCTAAACTATACGCTACAAAAAAAGATGGCAAGAGAATTAATAATTATGATGAATGCGAATGGAGATACATATATCCGAGCATAGATACCAATAACCACGATGAAGAAATGTGGAAGTTAGATATTGATAAAACAAAGTTTGAAGAGGACAAAACAGAATTAAATAAACAACTATGGAAAAAAGATGATAGTCTAATTATTCTTAATAAAGATATATGTAAGTCCATATCATTTATTGTGGTAAGAACCGACAAACAGATAGAAAAAATGATTAAGT
Source organism: Segatella paludivivens DSM 17968 = JCM 13650 (assembly GCF_000373185.1). GTDB lineage: Bacteria > Bacteroidota > Bacteroidia > Bacteroidales > Bacteroidaceae > Prevotella > Prevotella paludivivens. The sequence goes on along the minus strand of NZ_KB890651.1, from coordinate 28,167 downwards.
TTATTAGAAATACTAAAACTATTTTTGGAAATCGTATTACGCAAGAAGAAAAGGATATAATAATAAGCAAAATTACATCTTTTGAAAGTATTGAAACTAATTACTAATTAGCTAAAACTCGTTTATAATTCTCAGAAGGTTGATTCGGGTATAAAAAATGGGGTAAGGAATCTGTAGCACGGTATTGAGAAAAGATTATTCCCATTCTTATATAACAGCAGATTCCCTCATAGCAGGTAAGTCACAAGTGAAAAAAGCTGCAAAGAGAACTGTTAACATCCATAGGCATATAATTTTAAGCTTGCTTTCATGGAGCTAGACACTGTAATATACAAGTTACGGTAAAAAGACTGAGCTGTTTTTTTTTGAATAACTGATAAATTTAAAGCAAATGAGTTAGAATTATTATTGCAAACTAGATTCAAATAAATCTACAGCTTTTTTAAATTCATCTTCCGAAATCTCTTTATTATCATATTTATCCATGAGCTTAAGTAACTCTAATAACGAGTTCCATTCATTTTGAAAATTATTAGCTAACACACTATCTAAATTAATATTACTAGCAAATAGTAAAGGTTGATAATGGAGATATTTATATAAAGTCCAAAATCTATGCATCCTAACATAAGACGGGATCCCCTCGCATTTTTGTATAAATTTGTCAAATTCATCATTACTGCCAAATATATCAAGATAATATGGTTCGGGGTATAACATATTCTTATTACCAGTCGAACTGCCTTTTTGTATAAAATTATAAAAATATCGCTCAGGATCTGCTTCTATTTCTTTTTTCATATATGCCAAAGCATCTTTTTGCAAAAGCCTTTTACTTGTAAATGTATTTTTAGAATCAATACAATTGCTAAATAAGACAAATCCATTATCTGACAATTTATCATTGTAATGAATAAAATAATCTAACCTTATTTTATCTATAGTTGGCACATCAATGACTAATTTATTAGCAAATATATTTCCTTTAGTAAAATCTTCTAGAAATTTAGTTATAGCATTAGACATTCTTACAACATCATTTACTTTCGCTAAAAAATTAAATATAATTTCATAAAAATCATGTATATTTGAATGTGGTTTAACTAATAAATTATCTGTATAAAGTATCTTAGATAAAAGTGAATCAGTAAATGAATTATCAGTATAAACCGTTAAATCCAAATAATTATATAAATCTAACATCGCCTTAAGATGATTTGCATCATAAAACGGTAATTCAAGCAAATATATCATTATTGGATTACATATTTCCTTTTTTAATTCATCATTTTTAATTTCTTTGCATTTTAATATAGACTTCAAGATATCGTATATAATTTTATAATCCGGAACATTACTTATGCTTCCTCCCTTAAAAGGATATACTGTATAAATATTTGATAATATTTCATATATTTGAGACTCAAATTCATTTTTATATTTTTCTTCATACAAATTATTAACTCGACTTGATAATTCAACATCACTTAGGCCACTTAATGATAGAAAATCCATTTTAGTGAATATTTTATTATCTAGTCTATACATAAAATAATTAACAAAATAGCGCTTCTTATTCAAAGAATGCCTATCATTACTATGTCTAAATAATTTATCAAATATATCTTTAATTATGTCTTGGTCGTAAACACTGTATGTACTAGTTATATTCTTCAAAGATTCGCTATTATAATTAAATGTATATTCATTTTCTGATATTAGTATACTAGCAGGCTTATTACGAAGAAACATATAAACATCATTGTACCGATAGCGAAGTAGTTCAATATAAAACATGTCAGCTATTTCGATTTCATTTTCAATTTGCAAATCTTTTATCATCTGCATAGAAATATAAAATGAGTTACGATATCGAATGACATCTCTTATATTTGTTAAGACACATGGTACAAGATACATATTCACTTTATCATTATTATTTTCTCTCATATAATAAATCATATCATGTATTATTTTATCAAGACCTTTAAACCCTAAATCATTCATGTCTTTAGACAACCTTTCTTCTAATTCAGAACATACAATACGATTTTCGTACTTTGGTAATGTGATTTCAAGGTTAAAGAATTTCTCTAGATAATTGGTTGGAGATTCTATACCACTATCCTTCAATGTTGATATTATATAGTCTTTATCATAAGCTACGATAAACTGTATGTATGGAAAGTTGGCTGTATTTCTTATTAATCTTAAAACTTCTTTTATTTCGTCTTTATCAAGTCTATCAATATCATCAATAAAAACAACAACTCTATGCTTAGATTTTTTTATATAGAATGTAATTTGCTCATACGGGCTTTTCTTGTTAGCAACAGAAAGAAAGTGTATCGTATTAAGAAAAAACTTCCACTTTATTGGCACATCACAATCTAACAAAGAACTCACATACTGATCAATAGGTATTGATATATTAGAAAGATAAGGTTTCAATTCACTTTTTAGTAAAGCAAAAAAAGACTTTATAATTAAACGTGGATTATCATCCTTCCAAGGCTCAAAATCAATAATGCTTATAGCTTCGTTGCTTTTATTAATTTGTTCATTCTGCACATTATTAATATTTTTTCCGTCTTTGCAGTCTTTTTCATATCTTTGTTTTAGCATATTTATATATGTTGTTTTACCACTACCCCATGAGCCCGATATACCTACAGCAAAACTTTGTTTTTCAAAAAAACATGTATTTATAACTTTATATACAGACTCACAGCAACCATTTCTATTATACTCATCACCTGTTTTTTTCGTTTCTTCAATTTCTAATAATGGATTGTATTTAATTTTTTTACGTTTTATACAATTTAAGTATAAACCGATTTCTGGAATAAAAACGAGAAAGATTAGATTTGTCCAAGCAAAAGAATATGTTTTATATGTTATTAAAGAGAAATTCCATTCTTTGGAAGAGAAACATATTATATATATGAGAAATAACAAAACAAAATACCAGACTCTGTTATTGTTATAATACTGGGTAAATTTAAACTTGCGATAATAATAAAGAGCTATAATAGCTCCATAGAAACTTGCTATCAATAGTTCATGACCATATAATTTTGACATTATTGGAGAAACCCATATTATAGTTATTAAATGAACCCAAAATGCTTTGAACACAATAACTGATATTATTAATGTTACTATTATTGTTGTTAAGAACATTTTTTCCTCAATAAAGCCCCATGTTTTTTTAAGAAATTCCATATAATGATTATATTAGTTTGATTAGTTTGCAAATTTAAATAATTTTATTAGTTTTGCAAAGTATATCAAGATGATATTATTAATAAACGCTTACCATTCTATCGTTTTAATGAATAAACATCAAATTATAAAAATAATAAATTGAATATCATAGAAGAATATGAAAAAAGTAGCATTCCAGTCATGTATAAGATTATCAAGTGATAAATCACAAATATTCAGAGTTTTAAACTATACTAATAGTGAAAGTGGAACTATTGAAGCGAAAAATATGAAAGGGGAAAGAGTTTTGCTTAACATATCAGAAGTTGAATTAGGAGATGCTAATGATGAATACACTTTTGACAAAAGCATCGAAGAGACCCCATTATTCTTTGAGTGACAATAGGACAATAATTATTATTACCTATATCAGGGAAAAATATACAAAGTTTATTTTGGCTCTATCCTGTTTGCATCAGGACAAATATATTTGCGTTTGTAGCTAAATAGTTGTCAAAGGCTTCAATACTATAATCGACAAGACTTACATTTTTCTATTAATAGATATGTTTATATCGATTTTTCTTTTTACTTTTGCTTTATCAGTAAAAACTAGACAATAACAATGATGCAACAAATAGAATTTTCACTAAAGGCTCAACGTAGAGGATTTCACCTGATAACAGATGAAGTAATGACACATCTACCACAATTGCCCAAAATAGGACTGCTTAATTTATTTATTCAGCATACCAGTTGTGCACTGTCTATCTGTGAAAATTGGGATAGTTCAGTACGTAGTGATATGGAAAGCATTTACAATCATCTGATCCCCGAAAATCAAAGCTACTATGAACACACACTTGAAGGGGCTGACGACATGCCAGCTCACGCAAAAAGTATTATTACAGGAGCTAGCATCAATATTCCCATCACAAACGGCAAATTGAATCTTGGCACATGGCAAGGTATTTATTTATGTGAATTCCGCAATCATGGAGGAAGTCGACATATTGTAGCTACAATTATTGAATAAAATAAGTGATGCCATTAGAGAACATTTTCTAAAAGCGACATAAATACTAACATAATAAAAAGGGGAAGTTTACAAATGTAAACGTCCCTACTCTTTTGTTCATTTAACCAATGATCTATTGACTATTTTAGATACTCATCATCACGTACCAAGACTTTCTCAATCTTACCTACATACATAGTATGGAAGTCACGTTTTGGATAACTTTCATCTCTCGTGTCTTGATAGATAAATACACAATATTGGAGTTAACCTTATTATTTGAAAATTTAATTCCGCCAACGGGTATATTATTATAGTTTTATCCCTATAAATCTAAAGCAATACTTTATAATCATTGCTATAATGAAGCATACGGGTATACCCAAAATACATACTATGGCAAGACCTGTGATTGGGGAAATTACAAATAATCCTACTAAAAATGTGAATCCAACAACAACATATGGATGTATAAAATAGAATGCAAAACTATTATCAGATAGTTTTTGTATAATACGATTGGGTCTATTGAAAATTTTCTTACTCAATGTCAATAAAAAGTAAGATATACCAACACACATTATAGGTTCCCAAAATGCATAGAAAACGGCCTGCATATTCCATCCTCCAGAGAAGTTTTCCATTTTATTACTACAACTGCCCATCGTTATGAGCATTGCTGGGATTCCAATTAATATAGCTAAAAGAAACCATGGTTTTGAGTCTTTGATATTTATATTATCCATCCATTTGTTGTGTTGGGCAACTATACCGAGTGCATACATCCCTATATATAGTGGGAAATAGCCCAGTTGCAATCCAAAAACAGTATTCCCTGTAGGAACGATAAGTCTTACAAGAAATGCTACAGCCCCACTTATAAACATGAAAAATATTATTCCCAACGTAGATGGTTTACTGCAATGAAAAAATGACACATTGGGTAACTTCTGACAAACTACATATAATGATTCAAATAATAGCAATGTAAAGACAAACCACATTGGACCTAAACCGAAACTTCCCCAACAACCATATATCCAATAATTTAGTAATGGGTTGAGAATGAAAAAATATATTGCCAGTGGAATACCTAGTCGATTAAGTCTATCAATAAGAAATACTTTAGTTCCTTTCCTATGAAAAGATGAAGGAATCAGTAGTGCGGAAATGAAGAAGAAAAGGCTCATAAAGTAGGATTGGTCTATCCCCATTGATGCAGAAAGCAATGCTTGTGTTAAACCTGTAGTTGTAACAACAGCTTTATTATACCAACCACCAGAAGCTCCAAAAGCGATAGCAGCATGATGGTAGAATACTATACATGAAAGAAAGACGCGCAAGGCATCAAGATAATAATAACGAGTTTTATTCATAAATTGTGTGTTTTTATGCTACTTTCCCTTATTTGCAGTTGGGTAGGTACTATAATTTGCCTTACTTTGGTATCACCTTTTATCTGCGATAATAGCAGTTCGCAAGCTGACTGCCCCATTTGGTACGTTTGATGGCATACAGCCGACAATTTAGGTTCCACATAATTGGCATGCTCCTCATCAGTGTATCCGATGATAGCGACATCATTGGGAATATTGAGATGATGACTCTTGATAACATCAATTGCTGCAAAGGCAAGAGTATCATTCATAGCAAGTATTGCATCGGGGGGATTGGGTAATGACAATAATTGTTGTGCAGCTATTTTACCTTCCTGATAATCTATTTTTCTGCATACCACTAATTCTTTTTCTATAGGTATTTTGTTGGCACGCAATGCTTCCAGATAACCATGTTTTCTCCTTCTTACTATATCAAGATGATTAGGACCACCAATAAAAGCAATGCGGTGACTGCCATTGTCTATAAAGTGCTGCGTAGCCATTTGAGCAGATTTTTCTCCGTCAGCTATTACCGTAGAAAACTTATCCGGCATACAGGTGCGGTCGAACAGAACTACCGGCATATTAATGTCTTTGAGTGCAAGAAAATGCGAATAATCTGTTGTGTCTTGTGACAGACATGCGATGATGCCCTCTACCCTCATATTAACAAGATTCTCTATGTTGCGTTTCTCATGTTCACTATTTTCGCTACTTGTGGTTATAATAACAAAATATCCATTAGCCACAGCCGTCTCTTCAATACCTTTAACTATAGAAGAAAAAAAATGAGTAACAATATCAGGCACAATCAAACCTATTGTACGTGGAGCATTTTTGCGCAGACTCATTGCAAAAGGATTGGGACGATAATTCATATCTTTAGCTAGTCTTTTCACTTTTTCACATAGCTCGTCGCTTATCTCAGGACTGTTTTTCAACGCCCTGGATATTGTAGGTATAGACACACCTAGCTTTTTTGCCATATCCTTCATGGAGATATATTTCTTGCTTTCCATCTGTAGTAAATCGTTTAAGTGCACAAATGTACAAAAATAAATAAATTAATAAGTATAAGAAACTAGTTTTAACGTAATCCATTACGTTACGTTTTGCTTATCATTAAAATTGTAGGTGCTTTATTTATCTTTATCTTTGCGACGTAATAACTAAATAATAAACAACTATGCAATATCATGAAATCGGTAAAACCGGTATGAAAGTATCTTCTCTTGGTTTTGGTGCCTCTTCTTTGGGTGGCGTATTCCATGACCTTAAAGAAAAACAGGGCATCGATGCTGTCTTTACTGCGATAGAATCGGGTATTAACTTTATTGATGTATCTCCATATTATGGATATTACAAGGCCGAAACGGTACTTGGCAAGGCTCTTAAAGATATTAAGAGAGACAAATATTATCTTTCTACAAAGGTTGGAAGATACGGCGAAAACGGCAAAAACACCTGGGATTATTCTGCAAAGAGAGTCACCGCCAGTGTTTATGAAAGTATGGAACGCCTAAATGTGGATTATCTGGATATTATCAATGTACATGATATTGAATTCGCAGATCTTCATCAGGTGGTAGACGAGACTTTGCCTGCTCTTGTTAAGTTGAAAGAAGAAGGCGTTGTAAAGCACGTCGGCATAACAGACCTGCAACTCGAAAACCTTAAATGGGTCATTGACCGTGTGCCAGAAGGTACTGTAGAATCAGTACTCAACTTTTGCCATTACTGTCTGTGTGATGATAAACTTGCTGATTTCCTTGATTATTTCGAACAGAAAGGAGTTGGAATCGTTAATGCTTCACCTCTGTCTATGGGATTACTCACAGAAAGAGGAGTACCAGATTGGCATCCTGCACCAAAGCCATTGATTGAGGCTTGCGCCAAAGCTGCCGAATATTGTAAGACGAAGAACTTCCCTATTGAAAAACTCGCTATGCAGTTCTCTGTAAGTAATGACAGAATAGCAACAACACTCTTTAGCACAACTAACCCAGAGAATGTGAAGAAAAACATTGACTCAATAAATGAGCCAATAGATTGGGACTTGGTGAAAGAGGTAAGAGATATTATAGGTGATCAGCAACGTGTGAGTTGGTCTAATACATAAGAGACATGTATTATCATATTATAGACGCACATTCTCACCTGTGGCTTAAACAAGACACAATGGTGAATGGAAAACAGATAAAGACATGCAACAACGGAAGGTCTATGTTTATGGGCGAGATGCGCCAGATGTTGCCACCGTTTATGATAGACGGAAAAAACAGCGCTGAAGTATTTCTCTCTAACATGGATTATGCTCAGGTTGAGGCAGCTGTGGTTACTCAAGAATTCATAGACGGATGTCAGAATGATTATCTTGCTGATGTAGCATCACGCTTCGGCGATAGATTCTTTGTATGTGGGTTATGTGATTATCACAGAGGAGGTTACCTAGAAGAAGCTAAACAATTAGTTTCAAAGGGATTTAAAGCTATAACCATCCCAGGTCATAGATTGCAGACAACCGATGATCGCATAAAGCTTAACTGTGAAGAAATGATGCAGATGTTCCATTATATGGAGGATAACGGCATCATTCTCTCCTTGGTATTAGAGGAAGGCACGACTCAGATACCAGAAATCAAAGAAGTGATTGAAGAGTGTCCAAATCTGAAAATAGCTGTGGGACATTTTGGAATGGTTACTTGCGATGGATGGAAAGACCAGATAATGCTTGCCCGCAATGAGAATGTCATGATAGAATCGGGCGGTATAACATGGCTCTTTAACGATGAATTCTATCCTTTCAAGGGAGCTGTAAAAGCAATACGTGAGGCTGCCGACCTAGTTGGTATGAATAAACTGATGTGGGGATCAGACTATCCACGTACAATTACAGCTATAACCTATCGTATGTCGTACGACTTCATTACAAAGTCTTCTGATTTTACCGAACAAGAAAAATGCCTATTCCTTGGTGAGAATGCGCGTAAGTTCTATGGATTCGGTTCTTTCCCGGAGATACCATATATTAAAAACATGTCTGAATAAACATTATTATGAAAAATCAATCTTATAAAATACCATTGGCATTGATCTTTTGCCTTTTCTTCTTATGGGCGATAAGCAGTAACCTATTGCCTACAATGATAAGACAGTTGATGAAAACCTGTGAACTGAATCCTTTTCAAGCTTCATTTACAGAGAGCGCATATTGGCTGGCATACTTCATATTCCCAATACCAATAGCTATGTTTCTTAAACGTTATAGTTACAAGGCTGGTATTATCTTCGGTCTGTTGCTTGCTGCTTGTGGAGGCTTGCTATTCTTTCCTGCAGCGATATTGAAAGCATATTGGGCATACCTGTGTATATTTTTCGTTATAGCTACAGGAATGTGTTTCCTCGAAACAGCAGCAAACCCTTATGTTACAATATTGGGAAGCCCCGAAACAGCAGAACGCAGACTCAATCTAGCTCAGTCGTTTAATGGACTTGGAGCTTTCATTGCAGCTATGTTTCTTAGTAAGTTAGTTCTTTCAGGAGCAAACTATACAAGAGAAACACTTCCGGCTGCATATCAAGGTGGATGGGCAGGATACATCCAATCAGAAACGGATGCGATGAAACTACCCTACCTTATGCTCGCGATATTATTGATAATAGTTGCAGTAGTATTTATTTTCTACAAACTTCCTAAGATAGGTGATGAAAGTAAGAACAATGCAGAAGTAAAAGATGAGAAACTTATCGATTTCAGCGTATTGAAACATTCACATCTTCGTTGGGGAGTAATAGCTCAGTTCTTCTACAACGGAGGACAAACAGCCGTAAATAGCCTCTTCTTGGTCTACTGTTGTTCGTATGCAGGGATAGACGAAAAAACAGCTACAACATTCTTTGGTCTGTATATGCTATCGTTTTTGGCAGGCCGTTGGATTGGTACCGCACTGATGGTGAAGTTCCGCCCTCAAAATATGCTGCTTACATACGCAATAATCAATATAATATTATGCTGCGTTATTGTAACAACAGGAGGAATCGTTGGACTGTATTGTATGCTTGGAGTATCGTTCTTCATGTCTATCATGTATCCGACACAGTTTTCGTTGGCACTTAAAGGACTTGGTGATCAGACCAAAAGTGGCTCGGCGTTTCTGGTCATGGCAATCGTCGGTAATGCCTGCCTACCCCAGTTCACAGCCTATATCATGCACTGTAACGAACATATATATTACATCGCATATATCGTGCCGATGATATGTTTCGCCTTCTGTGCATATTACGGATGGAAAGGTTACAAAATAAAATCGTAAGATAAAAATAAATAGAAATTAAAGATTTAAATATATAAATTATGAAAGCAGTTCAAATAGTAAACCCTCATGAAATGAGAGTAGTAGATATCGACAAACCTGTATTAGGTGTCGGTGAGGTAATGGTTAAAATAGAGTATGTAGGTTTCTGCGGTTCAGATTTGAATACATTTTTAGGAAGAAACCCTATGGTAAATCTGCCCATTATCCCAGGTCATGAGGTAGGTGCCGTAATAGAAAAAATAGGCGAAGGAGTGCCCGAAGGTTTCACAAAAGGAATGAACGTAACGCTAAATCCATATACCAATTGTGGTAAATGCGCATCATGTAGAAATGGTCGTGTTAATGCTTGCGAACATAACGAGACACTAGGTGTACAGCGTAATGGAGTAATGTGCCAATATGCAGTATTGCCATGGCAGAAAATAATACCAGCCGAAGGAATATCAAGTCGCACATGTGCGCTTATCGAACCGATGAGTGTTGGATTTCATGCTGTTTCTCGTGCTCAGGTTATTGACAATGAGTTTGTTATGGTTGTAGGCTGTGGAATGGTCGGTCTAGGTGCTGTTATCCGTGCATCTCAGCGAGGTGCATCAGTGATCGCAGTAGACATAGATGATGAGAAACTTGCTTTGGCTAAAAGGATTGGAGCGGCATATACTGTTAATTCGATGACAGAAAATGTTCACGAACGGATACAGAGTATTACAGGCGGATTCGGCGTGGATGTAGTTATAGAGGCAGTAGGAAGTCCGGCTACATACGTTATGGCTATAGAAGAAGTAAGTTTTACGGGCAGAGTAACATACATTGGGTATAGCAAAACAGAAGTCAGTTTTCAAACCAAATTGTTTGTTCAGAAAGAACTTGATATTCGTGGTTCAAGAAATGCCCTTCCTGCTGATTTCCGTGCAGTGATAAATTACTTGAAAGCGGGTAATTGTCCTGTAGACGAACTTATATCAAACGAGACCGGCCCTGATGGAGCTTTTGATGCTATGAAAGAATGGGCTTCTAATCCAGGTAAAGTTTTCCGTATTCTCGTTAAATTCTAACAAAACTAAGATTTAAAAAATAGCCTTCAATCTGCATGATGTATGTCTGCAAAGATTGAAGGCAATTTTTATATCTAAAGGGTTACCACGATTAGCAAATCGGGCATAGCTCATTTATTTCAGATACTCATCATCACGTACTAAGACCTTCTCGATCTTGCCTACGTACATAGTGTGGAAGTCACGTAATGGATAACTCTCATCTATCGTGCTTTGATGCATAAATCCACTTTCTTGAAGTTCTGCTTTATATTGCTTCTTGCAGATAAGCACAAGTTTAGCCTCTGAAAAGTAAACTGATTCATTTGTATATACTGGAGTAAGACCAGCCTTTTCTATCTTATTCTCATTACGACCAGAAGCGCTACCCAAATATGCCATTTGTTTCTTGAATGATTTGTCCATTACGCAAAGTGTGAAATACTCTTCATTGTCAACAAATTCCTTTGTATAACGTGACGGGCGCAAATAAATAACTGCCGTCGGGTCATTGTGTCCCCAAAGACATCCGAGATGCCCCCAAGAGGCTGTCAATGTGTTACAACCAGACTGTTCGTTACCAGCAGTCACCAACATCCATTCGCCTCCAATAAGATTGAACGGATTGAACTTCATGTCCTTGTAGTTAATCTCTTTCATATTACTCCTTTGTATTTATTTATCTGCTACGTATTGTTCTATATCACGAATTTAAATATATAAACTCAGCATATAAAGAACTAAATAGCAGCTTTAAGTGATTTTCATTAAACTAAATAAAATATGTAAATAGCAGTGAATTGAAACCTAATTTTCAGATAGCAAAAGTTTATCAAGTTCCTGTTTAAGCTGGTTGCTATTTTTAAAAACAATGCCATTCATTCCCACAGTTTTGCAGCCTTCTATATTTTCAGGCTTATCATCTATGAATACACATTCGGCAGCCTCAACATGGAACTTATTCAGGAATGATTCATAAATATCCTTATTTGGTTTAAGCTGATGCACATCCTTAGAAATAAGACTATCTTCAATTAAATTAAAGATATCGAACTTATTAATCACATCATATACTCTACTCGACCAATTTGAAAGTCCAAGGATTCTGTAACCACGAGATTTAAGACTTAGTATCAAGTCTCTAATGCCCTCTGTCTCACAAGTAAAAACATCAATATAATGTTTATCAAAAATATCTAATGCTTCTGCATAATCAGGCCAAAGCCGCTGTTGCTGTTCAATATAATAACGGAAATTATGAAACTCAAGATCCATTTCATTATTGACACTATGTGGCAAAACATTGTCCATAAACCACTCTCCTTGTTCTCTAGAGCCTAATATATTAGCAAAGAAAGTAACAAAGTCGTATTGCACCAAGACACCACCGAAATCAAAAACTATATTTTTAATCATAAGATTCTATTTTTATTGCAAAGATAATCGAAACGATTGGGATTTCAAAGAAAAAGACATTTAATCATCTAATTGCAATATTAGCTATATAAATATTTAGAGATAAAAAATGGGAGTCGAGCTCCTTTATATTGCCCAACTCCCTTTTAGAATTATTGCGGTCATACTTCCGCTTGTTCTTACAAATCAACTGATGTTGAAATTTGCCGTCTCGCCTTTGCAATTCTTCGTTGCGAGAAATCATCCTGAGAATTTTTACAGGATCATTTGATTTTGTTAGTTTTGACTTTTTCATAATTAATCCCTTTATCAAACTGGCAACAAAGATACTCACTTTTCATGCATTTACAAACATTTTATCAAAAAAGTGAATTGTCGATTCCATAAATATCGAATTTATTCTTTGAAATTTCAATCAATTACACTATATTTGTACTTTAAATACAATGGCATTTAATTAACAACAAGCATATTTAGTTCCAACTTCTGTATATCATAAATGGTAAATTTAAGATTATGAAGTTGTGAAATCATTCATATAAAAGGGTTTAAAATAACATGAAGATACTAAGAAAAATAGCAATTACAATGTTGCTTTTCTCAACATTACAATCATCAGCTCAACAGATGATTAAAATGTCTGACGGGACAAGACTATATGTTGAAGTACGCGGAGAAGGCACTCCTTGCCTATACTTACATGGCGGACCAGGTTCAGGATCAGAATGGATGCAAAAGCTAGGGGGAGATATTCTAGAAAAACACTTCAAAATGATATACCTTGACCAACGAGGAGTCGGACGTTCTGAAAGTCCACGAGATAGCGATTATACCCTATCACGGCAAATTAAAGATTTTGACGAAGTAAGACAAGCCCTTAATATTAAATCATGGCTCGTCTTAGGGCATTCCTTTGGTGGAATATTGACAATGGCATATTGGGAAGCCCATAAAAATAATATTGATGGACTAATCTTCATGAACTGCACTCTGTCCATGGATGCAAGTTGTCGCGAGAGTTGGCTACCTAAAGCTATCAAGATAATTGGTAGTAAAGCTAATAAAATAGCACTAGATCCAAATGGTAAGACGATAGACAGAATGATGGCGGTTTTTCCATATCTGAATAATGACAATAGATGGCAAATTTTTACACCTCAGAAAAAGTACAATGACACTGTAAACTCAGCTACTGACTATTCTAAACACAATAGCGATGGCAGCAAAGTGATATTTATGAATGAATATTGGAGAGATTTCCGTCCACTCGCAAAAACAGTAAATAAGCCAGTATTATTTTTCTATGGAGAAAAGGATTATGCTATTGGTCCGAAATTCTACAAAGATGTTCATTTCCCTAATATGCTACGAGTCGGAGCAGACTGTGGACACTTCCCTTTTATAGAGGCTCCTAAAGCTCTTGACAATGCGCTAGAGAGATATGCGAAGATGCTTAAATAGTTTGAGTTACTTATATGAGCATATAAAGTGCAATTGCTAGACATACACATCTGATGAATATGCAGATAAATGAATACTAGATTATAGATTGCTGATAGATTGTCAGCTATCTGAAAATACTACTTTATTTCATTAGCCAGCAATTCATCGAGTGTTTTATATAACGGAATACCATATCTTTTACAGGTAATTCTAACGTTATCGTACCTATAGAATGTGCTATCGCACACTACAGCAATCTTTTTGGAATGTGCAAACAAGCCTAATTCTAATAATGAAATTGGAGACTTGCTTGTTCCTAGGATATTCATAATGATAAAGTCTGATTCTTCTAAATGGGATAACTCCCAGTTTACCTGATAATCCATTTCGCCAGCCTTGCTTCCGTTCCAATGTTCTTGCCTTGGATTATACAAGAGCCATCTTCCCCCCTTATTCTTAAAATACTCCATAAGATGCTGCTGCCAATTAACACTACTTCCCATATCAATCGTGCCGGCAAGAAATATCTTGCGAATACCTGTTGTATCACAAGATAACACCTCATGTGGATGATGCATTATTACCTGTCCATAACTTTGTGCAGGCATAACGAACGTCATTATAAATAAACAAAAAATATAATACTTTATTCTTTTCATAACACGATGAATTTATCTATCTGATAGCAATTATTTACTTTAACAATTTTGAGAAAAACATTATTCATCATAGATTTAACAGACACAATATATGTTTTTAAACATACCGAGCAACTATTTTATTTATAAATATGAAGATATATTTTTCAGAATGCAAAGGTAATTAAAAATATCGAATTGATAAAAATAACATATTCAAATTATACGGAAGATAATTCGTCATTGAATATAAAGGAAAGAACAAGAGTCTGTAAGCAGAATTACAAATTTTTAATTGGCATATTTTTGTTATATCGCAAGTTTTTCATTAATTTTGCACACGAAAAGTCAGAATTCACAATAACGTGTATCGCAATACATATCGAGTAAGTCCAGTTATGAACAAGAATTCAGACTACGTATATTTTATTAATGTTCATAACAAAAAGTAATGAAAACAAAACAAAAAATGTTGACCTCGACTATACTGTCGATGTCACTTCTAACTGTTATGGCAGGAGCCGCTATAGCCCCAGCCCTAGGTATCATCAAAGAGCATTTTGCGTCTTATCCGCAAATTCTGATACAATTAATTGTAAGCATTCCTGCTCTATTTATAATTATTACAAATTTATTTTTCTTAGAGATAAGCAAACATTTTCGAACTCGAAGCATTGCTATATGTGGGCTTCTGCTCTATGTTTTATCAGGCGTGGGTTGTTATTTTATTGACAACATCTATGCACTGCTAATAATGCGTTCATTTCTAGGAATAAGTGTTGGACTTATTATGCCTTTATCTACAGGTTTGCTAGCATATTATTTTCCTCCTGAATCTCAAGCACGCCTAATGGGGCTTGCTGCTGCCATGAATCAATTGGGCGGTGTAGTAGCAACATTATTAGCAGGCATACTCGCCAATATTAAATGGAACGATTCATTTCTTGTGTATATTTTAGGTATTGTAGCGCTGATTATGGTTATAATATGGCTGCCAAATGAGCAACTGGACTCTAAGAATAAGCGTGGCAGAAATTTTGAACCACGACAACTACTAAAGTTTCATCCTTCAGTTATAGGAATGCTTTTACTAATGATGATATTCTTTATTTTCCCGACCAACTTTGCGATAACAGCAAAGAAAGTGACAAGGCTAAGCACAACACAAGTAACAATGCTAATGGTGGGACTGGATGTAATTGCAACAATTGTAGGAATAATGTTCGGACAATTAATGAACATTTTTAGAAAACCTATGAAATACTTCTCTGCTATTTTCTTCCTTTTATCCTATGTATGCTTTATCACATCAAAAGGTTCAATAGAATTTCTTATCATCGGGTGTATACTTTCTGGGATTGCAAATGGTATAGGCGTTCCATATCTCAACACAATAGCCTCAATAAAAGGAGGAAGCAATTCTGCAACAACCGTGATGCCTTTGCTCTCAGCTTCACTATATCTTGGACAATTTATATCTCCAATAATTGTAACACCTATTGCTCAGACAATATTTGGCAAAAATGATATATTTGCTCCTTATAAGATTGGCGTTATCATTTGTATAATCTTTATATATCAGGTGTGGTCTACAAGGCATTTCCAAAGTTTACCACCCACAGAAAAAAATAGAATAAAACAATAACTGGATAAATAAAAATCAAAAGCCCCTCTACAAAATAACAAAAAAAAAGTATTGGGGCTTTTTTATAAGATAATAACTATCTATCTTATTCTTTTATAAGCGAAAGTCTGGCCATAAGATAACATACAGTTGACTCAGCACCTTGATTCAAATTTATATTATTCTTTTCAAGTCCGTCATAACATCCACCTGTAGCAGGATTATATATAATTTGATGAAGATGATTATTGCCCATAAACCAACTGAAAGCTACCTTTTGTTTTTGAATATATTCTTTATCTTGAAATTCATCATAGAATTTAGCTAAAGCAATTACAGTGCCAGCTACATCAACAGGCTGCTCACCATATTTATTGTTCTGCTCACCTTTATTCAGCCAATTATGATTTGAGATAACCTTGATTTCTCCATCAATAAATATTTTCTCTAACAAAAAGTCAAACGACTCTTTTGAAATATCTTTAAACTTCTGGTTTTGGGTCACATTATATGCACATAAAATGCTCTCTGGCAAAACAGCATTCTCGTATGTAAGATAAGGTTCAAACCATTTCCATCCATTACCTTTTGCAGAAATATATAACTCAGATAATTTGTTAGCAAGCATTTCTATCTTATCATATAAATCAGGAGAAGGCTTTTTCATAAAATAATAGTATAATCCTTTAATAGCAAATGCAATGCTCCTAGGAGATTTTATTCTACTAAGATTTGGAAATGTGAGTCTGATAGCTTTTTCTGCTGCCCAAATATATGATTTATGGATTCTGTTACCATGTAAAATAAAATATCCAAGAGCCCATATAGCACGTCCATTACTATCTTCAAGTAGCACGTCTTCATTTTGAGCAGTAAACTTACCATCTTTATCTACATAGTTTTTCAGTGTTCCGTCTTCTTGCTGGCAAAACGAAATGAAATTTAAATAACGCTCAATGTATTCACCGTATTTAGGATGCTCATCGCCCTCCTCTGCCATACAGACAGATATAAGTGCTCTTGCATTATCATCAAGAGTATATCCAGATTCTAAATCAGGTTGGTTTCCATTTGAGAATTGTATAATTCCTAACAATTGACTCATACTCAGAATATGATCTAAATTAATCTCTGGTAGCGAATATGTCAACCTTTTATCAGATTGCAGAATTTTCTCAAAAAGCAAAGTATAAGCTATGGCTGTATTTTCCCAAGCTGTGAATGCAGTTTTTTGCAATCCAGAAATACTCATTTGTGCACGAACCTTATCATCATTCAGTAGTATATTTGTAGACTTTGCTAACTGCAATGAATCATGGAAATTAAAAATGACTCCAGTATTATCACTCAAAAGTTCGAACGCATGAGGTATTGGTGTAGCAATAATTGGGCATCCACAACTAAGTGCATAAACAAAAGTTCCACTCACAGCCTGATTAGGATCAGAAGATGTAAACAAATATAAATCTGTCATCTGCAAATATTCAAGCAATATATTTGTATCAAGATATTTATTGATAAACTTTACATTGTTTGACAAATCAAGCTTCTTCACTTTTGCCTCAAGACTATCACGATAAACTTCTCCATATTTTTTAGCAAACGTAGGATGAGTCTCTCCTATAATTAAGAATAAAACAGATGGATGTTCCTTTATAATAGCAGGCAGAGCATCGAGGGTTGTCTCTATACTTTTACCAGGACTCAGCAATCCAAATGTAGATAGTATTTTACGCCCAGAGTATCCATATTTTTCTTTTAATACATCTTTACTAATTTGAGAAACCAAATGAGTTCCATGTGGAATGATGCTTATTTTACTGCTCTCAACATGATACTCTTTTTGCAAAATATCTGATGATGATTTTGTCATCACGATAACAGCCTGACAAGCATCTATCACATTACACAAATACTCTTGTGAGAAATCTTTTGAATTAGGCAATACAGTATGAAAAACAATAATAACAGGCTTCTTAATAGTTTGGATAAATTTCAAAAAAGCATCTTGGTTCTCAATATAAAGTCCGAACTCATGCTGAATGCAGATTAAATCAACATTGGTATCATTATTAATCCTTTTTGAAATTATATCAAAATCTTTCTTATCTGATGTGTTCAAAACATACTTTACTCTGTCGTCGTATGAATGATGTTCAAGGCTTGATTCTACAGCACACACATCAACAATATAATCGTCTTGAAATTTCTTATTTATAGCTTGTATTAAGTCGTAAGAAAAAGTAGCTATTCCGCATACTCGTGGAGGAAAAGTTGTAATACATAATACGTGTTTCATTTTGTATAATTTAGTAATTCATCAATTAAATCTCTTACAGGCACAGAAGCACATGCAATGCATTTATCTGCTGCCCCATAATATATATATAGCCTGTCTTCCCAGATTATAGCACCGGTAGGAAAGCAAACGCGATTAACAATACCTTTAGTCTCATAATCTTTTTCTGGCTTTAGCAAAGGGTATGGTAATCTTGCAATTTCTATAGATGGGTTGAATTTATTAAGCAAAGCCACACTTGCAGAATAAACATACCCGTCTGTTGTGTCATAAACACTGTGATAAATCATAAGCCAGCCTTCATCTACCTTTATTGGCGGACAACCAGCTCCGATATAGCTTGATTCATGATTATAATGAGGCTCAAAAAAGATATGCTTGTTAAACTTAGAATAGTATTCCTTCCAGAATGTAGGAGTAAGATCATCAATCTTATTGATAGCCATAAACTGAATGTCTGGCCTTATGCGATGAAGGAAGAAGAATTTTCCATTTATTTTGTGAGGAAACATAACTAAATCCTTGTCCAATAGATAAAGAGGCTTACCTGTATTTGTGGCTATTTCCCGTTGATTAAATAAACGAAAGTACTTGTTATGGTGAGGGTTATTGTCATTCTTGAGTAATTCTACAAATTTAGAATAAGAAATCTTAGCTGTAATTATTCCTGAACGTGTAAAATGCTTTAAGTCTTTTGAAGTAGCAAGCGCTCCGACAGTATTATCACCATCATAAGCAGTGTATGTCATATAATATGTATCCTCAATTTTAACTATTCTAGGATCCTCAATACCATGACTTTCATAATCAAGACTTGGAAATAATATAGGTTTTTTTGCCCTATATACTACTTTCAAAGGATTTTCAAGCCTGCAATAGCCTATTGACGAAATATTGCCGGTTTTTACTGCTCTGTAAAACATGTGTATCTCACCATTTGCAACAATTACAGCTGGATTAATCACACTTTCATTTTCAAAGTCTAAATTGGTTGTTTCAAGAATAACACCTTCTCTTTTTACTACTATCATTAGTTTTTCTTTATTGTAGTCCTGGTGAAGCTATCCCCTGGTCTATCTTTCTCAATCTGATAATCACTTTTAACCTTTATCTTATCTGTCTGAGGTTTTTTCCTAATTTCTCTAGTACCTTTATCCTTCATAATCTTAAATTTAAAATGTTAAATACTTGTCTATAAAATATATAGACATATTGATTTCTTGTAAATATAGTCAAAATATTCTAGAAAGACGAGAAAAACATCATTAATTTCAATTTAAAACTCTCAAATTACACTTTTGGTGTTTATAAATACATTATTTAACCGATATGCCTCATTTTCAATAAGATACAGCGATACTAAACCATAGAGTCATTTATCGAACACAATGAAATAAAACTTAAATGATTATCGGCATGTTATACTTTTTATTACGAAACCATAAAGTGCATATAAAATGATATTATTATAAATATAAAAAATCAGAGTTTGATATGACGAGAAAAACTACACATTAAAAATTCAATCTACATCTTGCTAATTGATGTTTTTTTACTAACTTTGCAACAAGAGCCAATTTTATAAACTTCAACATTGAAGAATAAATTGAGGATAAATTCAAAATGGAATAGTTATGATTAAAATGTATGTAATGAAAACCTGTCCATATTGTGAATATGTTGAGAAGCAGGTTAAGGGAAATAATCAATTCGAGATTATTGATATTAGCACACATGTAAAGAAGCTGAAGGAGTTTTTGGATCTAAGAGACAAAAATCCCGCTTTCGATGAAGCCAAAAAGATTGGTGATGTAGGTATTCCTTGCTATGTTAAGGAAGATGGAACTGTTACATTATCTTCTGCTGAAGTTGGATTAGAACCAATGCCTGAAGGACCGACATGCAATATTGACGGAACAGGATGCTAAAATAGAGTTGGATCTGCGAGATGAGATATGAAGATGCATGGATGTGGCAAGACCAAATAACATCAACAGTCAACGCTTTAGGTTATACTATTTGGGATTTAAAATATGACCGTGAAGCTGATTACTTTTATTTGGAACTGAACGAACGATTGACAGACGACAATGCATCTGATCTATGTTCACAGATGTCATTATTTACTGATTATAAAGGAATTGGATCTAATGGTTCATGTTTTTTTATATATGCATAAACAACAATGAAGACACAAGAACTTGATTTATTTCCAATAGATAATCAGCAAGAATGTCCCAGTAGTGAAGTTAAAAACACACTTGATTTCGACAATATCTTTGACAGACTCTCCCACTCTAAGTTTCGCAGCAGTTTCTATCTTAACAACAAAGATAAGGACTATATTGCAAAAAGAGATTGGGATACAATTCGCAAAAATACAGCAGACATAATATCAAAGCGTCTTGCACCTGCCAATATTCCAAATGATGGCAGGCAAACACCTATGCGTCATGGAATATTTCCACCTTTCATTGCACAACATGCGACAGGATGCTGTTGCCGTGGATGCTTTGAGAAATGGCATAACATTCCTAAAGGCAGACAATTATCTGAAGATGAGCAGCAATATGCTGTAGACATTATTATGGAATGGCTTAAAAGGCATGTGTGAGAATTAATCTTATTTGTATATCCATTTTACTATTATTAGCACATATTATCATTAAGTATTAACTAAATTCTTGCTAACATAACAAGCTAAATCAAATAAATAAAAATGTATTGTTAGTAATTATTTATTAGAACTGAAAATGTAATATACATTAATAAGATTAAAATTCTGATAAAAAGAAGCTACTAAATTAATGATAATATAACTTATAACTATAATTTCTTTGCTAATTAAGTAGAAGTCATTACTTTTGTAAGAACAATAATACGAATAAAATGATTAGAAATTCATCCTTTCCTAAAATGACAAAGAGAGAAATAAAGGATTTTCGCTCTAACATTTGTGATGTTATAACTGGGAATATGTCTAAAGAAGATGTAGTGCGCTTTAAAAAACAAAGTGAGCAGGTTGATGCTACGTATGAAGAATTTTTAAAATCAAACAATGGGAAAAATCCAATTCTCGGCATCTGATTTAGATATAACAAAATTGAATGAAGACGACAAAGATGATTTGTCGTCTTTTTCTTGTGGTAAAAAGGACTGCTATAATGAACTTAACGCTTTCTTTCAATCGCCAGAACTAATCAATTTTACTAGAGTCATAACTTTTCTAATTTATCTAACTCTGATTTTAGTTGTGATACACGAAGAATGTATCTATTATTAGAATGCGTGAATAAACTACAAAATGATGACGAAACAGTATAAGTTCAAAATACTTAATTTTACTTGAATTTATCAGAAACATTATTTATATTTGCAAAATAATTATGCTTAATAGCAGTAATATAGAATACCATGAAAAGAATTATTTTAGCATCAATAGCAATTATGACTGCATTGGGACTTTCTGCCAAATCAGCCAATCCTATCAGGCTCAATCAAGTAGGCTACCTACCACAAGAAGAGAAATACGTGGTTATAGACCAAATTGATCCGCAGAACAAGCTTATAATAAAAAACGAAAAAGGTAATGTTGTTTGCAGGCCAAAAGTTGTCCGCATTGCAAAATCAAGCATGTCTGGTAAGATTAGATATATTGTGGACCTTAGCGAAATAAAGACTCCTGGTAGATACACAATTAAGTTAGATAAATACAAATCATCATTCAATATATCAGAAAAGGCTTTTCACTGTTTAGCTACAAGTTCGCTAAAAGCTTTCTATCTAATACGCTCTGGCATAGACATATCTAGAAAATATGCGGGTAAATATGCTCGTCATTGCGGTCATCCAGACACGACAGTGATAGTGCATCCATCAGCTGCCTCAGCTGCAAGACCTTCAGGAACAATCATTTCATCACCCTATGGTTGGTATGATGCTGGCGATTACAATAAATACACTGTAAACTCAGCATATTCAATAGGACTAATGCTTGATGTATATGAGCAAAATCAAAATTATTTTGCAAAGCTAAATACAAAAATACCTGAGAGTAAGAACTCGACTCCCGACATTCTTGACGAAATGATGTTTAATCTGAAGTGGCTTCTAACTATGCAAGATCCATCAGACGGCGGTGTATATCATAAACTTACAACACCTCACTTCGAGAATTTTATAATGCCCGACAAATGCCACCAACCACGATATGTTGTAGCAAAAAGCGTAACAGGAACATTGGACTTTGCAGCATGTATGGCTCAAGCTGCACGACTATTACAAGGAAACAAAGACTATCCTGAGTTTTCATCAAAAGCTCGCGAAGCTTCAATAAAGGCTTATGAGTGGGCTAAGAAAAATCCAAATGCTTTTTATAAGCAAATCGATATTAACATGAATTTCAAGCCCAGCATAACTACAGGTGAATATGGAGATTTTCGCAGTAATGATGAAATATTCTGGGCAGCAACAGAATTATACAGACTCACAGGTATGTCACAATATAAAGAAGATGCTGAGAAGATGATGCCATCGTTTTTCATGAATTCATCATGGGGCATGGTGAGCGAACTTGGACTTTTTTCATGGATATCAAGCAATGATTCTGAAATGCGTACCAAGTCACTTAACATACTAAAAAAATATTGCGACAATCTACTTGATAATGTTGATAAATCAGATTTTCAATCGCCATATGGAAGTAGAAAATTTGATTTTGGTTGGGGATGTCTTGGAGGTAGTTGCTGCTTTCCTGCAATAGCTATGCTTTATGCCGACAAATATATTGCTCCTGGAAAATACAAAAAATACGCTATAGAAAATATTGACTATTTACTTGGTCGCAATGCGACAGGATATTGCTACGTAACAGGATTCGGATACCTTAGCCCGATGCATCCTCATCACCGTATTTCAGCATCTGACGGAATAGAAGCTCCTATTCCGGGACTACTTGTCGGAGGTCCAAACCCAGCGCAACAAGACAAGGCTGACAAAAATCTAATATATCCTTCAGATATTCCCGACGAATCGTATCTGGACCAGACAGAATCTTATGCTTCTAACGAGATAGCAATTAACTGGAATGCGGCTCTTGTAGGGATATCATGTTGGCTGGACGCTACAACTTACAAATAAATGATAAAATAATATATGAACAACAGTATCAATCTACGTGAGAATCTATCAGGCAGACTCCAAATGAATACAATACACGAAATATGCCTCCTCGCAAATGATGATAATAGAATTAAAGAAGGAATCTACATTCTTGCAATGGGAAAAGATGAACGCATTGCCTATAATGCGCTATGGATATTATCTCATTTTGATTCTGTCGCAACTAAATGGCTATATCAGAAACAAGATGAAATAATAGATCATGCAATAAACGAAAGTCACGTTGGAAAACGACGTCTTCTATTATCACTTTTAAACCAACAGCCTTTTCTTGAAGATTCGTTAAGGACTGATTTTATTGATTTCTGTATTTCAAAGATTCCATCAGCAGTAGAGCCATACGCAATAAGGGCACTTTGCATGAAACTAGCATACGAACAATGTAAATTCTACCCTGAACTATTGGCGGAACTCAACACTTGTCTTGACATGCTTTCGCAAGAACCACTCTCTCCGGCTTTAAAATCAACACGAAAGAATGTCATAAAGAAAATAATACGTAAATGCCCATCTCTGGCAAAATAATGATAATATTTAGCAATATAAATACAACAAAAACAACCATGAATAAAGTGATTCTATCATGTGCAATATGGCTTCTAACTTCAGCCTTTGCATCAGCGCAATCTCCCACAATAGCCGACCTTAAACCTGACACAATAAAAGTTACTACAGGATATTCTATGAAATTTCATTCTGCGATTCTTAATGAAGACCGCATGATTATGGTTTCTGTTCCTGAAGGATATGCTACTTCAAATAAGAAATATCCAGTGGTTTACATACTAGACGCTCAATGGAATTTTAACCACGCTTCACAAAATCTTGCATGGCTGTCTAGCCCAGATAATAAAGTTATTCCACAATCAATTGTCGTTGGTATAAGTTCGGGAGGAGACGAGCGTGAACACAATCTAACACCTACTATTGGTTCAGGAAATGGTGGAGGAGCTGACAGTTTATACATGTTTATTAAAAAAGAAGTGATACCATTTGTAGAACAAAACTATCGCACGTACAATTATAGAATACTTGGTGGTGCATCTTATGGTGGACTATTCGTGATGAATGCATTCGTAAAAGACCCTTTATATTTTAATGGCTACATAGCAATGAGTCCTAGTATGTGGTGGGATAATCAGATTGCTTTGCAAAACACAGAAAAGCTGCTTTCTAAATCGACACAGCTCCCCACTCGCCTGTTCATTACATTGGCAAATGAGGGAGAGTCAATGGGAGTTGATTCGCTGGCATCATTGCTAAAAAAGTATTCAACCAAACAACTTGTATGGAGATATGACAAGCATCCTGACGAAATACACAACACTATTAATTATAAGGGAATTTGGGATGGCGTGAAATTTATATTTAGCAACTGGTCTTATCCTTTAGTAGACTTCGCCTCTGCAGAAAAACCTTTCACAGTCCCATCAAAAGATAAAATAGTAGCGAATCCAAAGATAGCAAAAGTACCAACTGCAAATTTGATTAACTATAGTGGACTATACCAAGATTCGTATGGAAGATTAATTTCAATAGAGAAGTTACAAAATTCTCTTGTTATCTCATGTGATAGTTTGCCTTCATTTACCGTATATCCGGAGTCTAAAAACAAATTCTTTATTAAAACAGAGACGGCTCTTAATGATATGCATCTAAAGAACGTACTCATTCAGTTTGAATTTTCTCCTAAAGATTCACTTACTATGTGTGCAAATGACATAACATATTTCGGTGCTAAGAAAGTGATTTCTTCACCATTAATATCGCTTTCAGAACAGTCTAAGAAAGAATATGTTGGCAACTATATAGCATCTATTCCTAGTAACAACTTTAAAATTTCGATAATTAACAACTCGCTTATGATATCAACAGGCATGGCAACATCAAAAATGTATGCTATAGCAACAAATAAATTTTTCATAAAGATTAGCGGTTTAAATCTTGAAATTACATTCACGAAAGACGATTCTGGTAAAATAGCCAAAGTATACATATCAAAAGATGGCGAGATGCTTATGACTGCCAACAAATCAAACTAACGATTGTTGATAGTCTGAAAAAAGTATTTAAATACCAAGTAGACTATTTCAAATACATTTTGTAACTTTGTAATCAAAAAAATATGGCAAGCAGAATTAAAATCAAGACAACAGAGGGGGACATCATTGTTCGCCTTTACGACGAGACACCTCTTCACAGAGATAACTTCATCAAATTAGCTAGCGAAGGATTTTATGACGGAACATTGTTTCATCGTGTAATAAAAGACTTCATGATTCAAGGTGGTGACCCTGATAGTAAAGGTGCACCAGCCGGAAAGAATCTAGGTGCAGGTGGACCAGATTATACTATTCCAGCAGAATTTGTATACCCACAACTCTACCATAAGCGTGGAGCATTAAGTGCAGCACGCCTAGGAGACGAAGTGAATCCTAACCGCGAAAGCAGTGGTAGTCAGTTTTATATTGTATGGGGTGATACTGTCAAGTCACAGGAACTAAAACAGCTTGAACGCCAAATGGCTATGCAACAAGAACAAACTGTTTTCAATCAAATTACTCAAGAACATAAAGCAGAGTTAATGGATTTGCGTCGCAACAAAGACCGTGCTGGACTCCAGGCATTACAAGAAAAACTTGTTGCTGACGCAAAGGCAAAATGCAAGGAAATTGGTATTCCAAAATTTACAGCCGAACAAGTAGAAACATACACCACAATTGGCGGAACACCATATCTTGACAACCAATACACTGTATTTGGAGAGGTTGAAAGCGGACTTGATATTGTTGAAAAAATACAGAATTGTGAAACATCTCGCAATGATCGTCCAAAGACAGACATAAGTATGACTGTCGAGATTATTTAAATAAAAAAATATTCTCACATCATTTTAAGAAATATATTTAAATGATGTGAGATTATATATCTTTTAATTTCGTAGTACACCAAGATTCTATTGATCATTTTTAATAAATAGTTTATATGCTAAAAAAACATTTAATTGATTATAAGCAATTTGGGGCAGTTATTAAAAATTATAAAATATGAAATACTTTAAAGCATTTCTTGTTTGGCTGATTATTGTGCCAATAGCAATACTAAATGGTGGATTAAGAGAATACGTTCTATCCGGATTAGGAGCTATAGCAATGCCACTTAGTGGAATTATACTAAGTGTCTGTATATTTATTATAGCCTATTTATTAATACCAAAGATTAAAAATTGTAACAAACTAGATTATATCATTTTTGGAATAATTTGGTTTATTCTTACAAATCTATTTGATTATATCATGATTATTAAATCTGGGAAGGGAATATCACAGTTAATAAGTCAATATGATTTTACAAATGGAAATCTATGGACACTAGTAGTAATTTCTACATTAACAGCACCGTGGTGCTCTTATTTGATTATGAGTAGAAAAAACTAACATGATGATTTGTATATAGCTAAACAGAGATGAATTTAGTCTCTTCATCTCTTGAGAAATAATACAAAGTTTTCATTTAAAAAATCTATTCCAGCTAAAAGACAACTCTATTAGAAAAAGTTTTTTTTAATGCCACCAATGTCATAATGTCACAGCCCCTTTGTTTATAAGGGATGAGCGAGTGACATTATCGGTGTAAAAGTGGCTAGAATGAATTTGAAGTATGCATATATATATATTCAAACTAAGTAAATAAACTATTACCTAAATTTCCACAACTTTTGGGTAATTAGATTACATCTATGCGTATGCAATTCAATTACATTAGTACGTGTGCAATCCGATTACACAACGTGTGTAACTCGATTACACAACGTGAACAACACGATTACACACGTTGTGTAATTGAATTGCCTAACGTGAAAAAAGGTATTACTTCGCGCAGGTAAAAAATAATTATCAAGATTACGACAATAATAAGATTAATGGCAATTACCACTATTTTTATAGTTATGTTCTAGAATAATGACTAAACACATAACGAAGTATAGTGCACATAATAAAGTGTAGAGACCATTATTAACGAAAATGTGTCTGTACTTATGCTGCATATTTGGCAAAAAATCGCCAAAAGCAGGTGCTATTTGCAGTTTAATGCCAATTTTAAGCCGATAATGTCACTTAATGTCACTCGCTCATCCCTTATAAACAAAGGGTTTGTGACAAAGTGACATTAG
Organism: Segatella paludivivens DSM 17968 = JCM 13650; assembly: GCF_000373185.1. Classification (GTDB taxonomy): domain Bacteria; phylum Bacteroidota; class Bacteroidia; order Bacteroidales; family Bacteroidaceae; genus Prevotella; species Prevotella paludivivens. The sequence continues at coordinate 438 of NZ_KB890651.1, read as the reverse complement.
TGACATTCAAAAAACTTTTTTCTGGTAGCGTTGTCTTTAGCCGGATAAGGTTTTGTTATTGAATAAGTGGTTCTTCTCTAATTTAGTTGAATTTAAGCTTTAAAATAAGTCCTATATATTTTACTTGTAATTTATATGTAATTAACTATAAATCAGATAATTACATCGTTATATATTATGATGTTTGACAAATATTTTGTATATTTATATCGCTAAACGTAAATAACGAAATAATGTCAGAACATCCTAATGCCCACAAAGTTACAACAAATAATCAAGAAACATTGCATGGATATATGTCAAAGATTAATTCTTCTGTAGGTCTTAAGAATATTATATCCATACCAGAATTGAAGATTCTCTATATCTGCCATGAAGGTGACAATATAGAAATACACGCATCCGCTTCAAGGAAAACAGCATCTTGTCCATATTGCG
>NZ_KB890650.1 GCF_000373185.1 Segatella paludivivens DSM 17968 = JCM 13650 | reverse complement strand
TGGACATCTTCCCATTACGACGATTGGTTTTATTCAAAGGCTTGGTTGCCTCAAGATGATTATCCAACTCTCCTTCAAGAGCGGCATTAAGAAAATCTTCCAATACACGGTGAAAAGCACCATCTTTACCAAACAAGGCGGTGCCACTCTTAAACTGATCTTTTGCCTGAGATAACATCTCAGAATACTCTTCTTGTGTCATTTTGATAACATTATTATACTGTAAAAACAGCGATTAATACTTTTTATTGTATTAACTCATGACACAGTTGAAATGACATCCTCCTTTTTTTTCAGGATGAAGTATGTTATATGTCCAGCAACTATCTTCTTTAGATATGTTCATATCAGAACTAAAAGAACGAAGCTCTTGCATTTTGATACTGTCGGGAATGCTAACTTCTTGTGTCGCTAATAGCTCTTGTGCAAATGCTTGATTGTATACAATAAGCATGAATAATATGATGATATACTTTTTCATAGTAATGGTTATTTTAAACATTGATTACAAATCAGACTCTTTACTTTTAGATAATATTACTATATGTTCATATCTTAAGAATAGACATTGGACTGATTGCTACAGAATGGCATACCCAAAGAATATTAATTATTTATCTTGGGGAATCTTTATCAAAGATAATGCACTCTTTTTCCTTATATAGCCACATTCCTCCAATTCTTTGAACTAACGGTACACTTAAAATCTTATCGGTAACAATTGCAACTTTATTAAGTACTTCCTTCTCATCTGCTGTGCGGCTAAATATATAATATGTAAATTCCCCCTTTGGATGTATTTCTTTAATAAGGTATTCCTGACGAAATTCTTTATTAATATTTGTGCTATCATTGATCATGTCTTCATATAGAAAATCTAACAGACTACAATCCCCTTTTGCTTTTAGAAAATGGTTCTTTTTTATTTCTTCTTCTGTTTGTTTTGAAATATCATGATCATCAAACCATGTAAGATAATTTAAACTACTATCATTGTTTATAATTGACACTTTATATACATACCATATTGAATCATTTGGCATAATATATTTTGTCTTCTTACATGTTGTCACTATTTCTCCATTTACTATATTACATATAAATATGATAGTAAACAATAGTATTAATCGGATATTAGTACGCTGCATATTTTAAAGTTTATAATTGTTTCCATTTTTGATTTTATGATCAATGTCTTTAATCTTGTAAGGTTATAAATGTCACATGGCATAGTAGTAGATATAACAGTTATTTATGGAAACCTTATACTTGTTGATTGTTATAAGTATTTCCTTTCATCGTATAAATTTATCTGTGCTCTACCTAGTGTCTATTTAGTTAATGACAAAGATATAAAAAGTTATTTATGTTTCCAAATATTATATTTGCGTTTTTATCCACGACTTTACAACAGTATACAATTAAGCTATAATCTCTGCGAAATAATGCAGCCTTGCTGCATTCCTCTGCGTGATCAGCGAGAGAATAAACACGTAAGCGTACTTAATCAATGTACAAAGAAACCTCAATGTCTCTCGCATATCTCGCTGATAATCGCAGACGAACCCCCAAACAACCAAAACCACAAGAACCTTACAAACAGTCATTCTCTGCGTAATAATGCAGCCCAGCGCATTCCTCTGCGTAATCTGCGGGAGAATACTCACGTAAGCATACTCAATCTATGTACAAAAAAAACGCCGATTCCCTCTAACATCTTTAATGCTAGTGTAAGTTATAACGTCACTAATTCCATAATACTACAACAGCATCTATAATTTTCTATTTATTGCTAAATTCATATAATACTCCTGCCTGTATTTTTTTTATTCGATAAGATTTATCATAATAGACTGCAACTCCCATATCTTCAATATAAGATTTACGTAGACATATTGTTGTCGAGGAATAAAGGCTATCATTTTCTTTTAGAATTGTTGTTAATAGTTCCGCATTCTTATTATTTACTTTCTGTTGATAACTATAATTACTGTTTTTTAAGGACATTTTCAGATGGTTATTTTCATCAAAGTACTCTCCATTTCTTTTCTTCCATATTGTAGAAGTCGTATCCCCAGTATTGGTGATTTTACTTATAATGATTTTATTGCCACAATATTCAACCTGATATTTATAAGGCGAGATTGGCGTAAGTATGCCATTGCTTCTTTTGCAGGAACTCAACAGGATAACAATACACAATATTAAAAACATTTTAATCTTTATATTCTTCATAATCTATTTTTTTAGTATAAAATGACATAACAACATATCTTGAAACTTAATTATTCGATAAGATTTATCATAATAAATAGCAAAATCAATTTCCCAATGATGTGGTTCAAATTCTGTATATAATTTACTTGAATATAAGTTTTCACCTGTTTTACGTGTTACATACATTCTTTTGATTCGAAATATACGATCTAATTCTGGCAAAATATAAGATGTGTCTTTTTCTGTTGACATGAATAATAAATCGCCCAAATAGTACTTTCCATTTTTTTTTATCAAGATAGTAACATCATCTTTCATTGTGGGGTAATAAAGATATTTATCTGTTAATTTAATAGTGTCTTTCATATACTCCACTTTAGTTTCGTGGGGTGGATCAACAACAAACTCTGATATATCTCTATTCTTCCCGCAAGAGCTTAGCAAAAGCAGCAGAAGAAGAAACACATTTACACTTATTATGCAACTTTCTTTCATGTACATTATAGTTGTTTTCATTATTCCTATTTTTAAACTATTGTTATATTATTTATTTTGAAAGTAATTTTCGTAGTCTATCACCTTCTTCATTCTCGTTTAAATGCAGACTATCTGTCCCAGCATAATCACCAAAGATAACACCATTATGTTTATAGTCCAAGCTGTTATATAACTCCACTAATGTAGAAAGAACAAGCCACGCAATGCGACTTGATTTAATTATTGTTTATATCCATGTATAGTATCTGATGCCTTGCGTGTAACTTTTTTCTTTCCAAGCAATGTTCCCGTTGTAAAGACCATAATAGTTGATCTTTTCAGAATAATGATTATTTGTTATACCAGTCATCCACCCACGCACATTGCAACTATAGGTTATAATAGAATTTAGAAGGCTGTACTAATTACTGCCCCCCACAATTTATCTCATTGACTATATAAAACATTATAAGTTTCTTCCTTACTTAATAATAGAATAAATGGAACCGTCATTAAGTGAATATTGAAGTAATCCAATGTTCTTATTCCATACTACATTTCGCAAGTTGATGATTGGTTGATCACCACTGTTACGCTCCATCTCATTAGTATCAACACAAAAGCAGTCCTCATATTTTCTATTAAGTAAAATAAATGGTTTAATATCCATTTTAATCTTAAGCCAGCTCCATTCACAAAAATTGCAACTACTTATTAGAGGTCCGTTTTTATCAATACGCTTTATTTCAAAACTAATAAGGAAACTATCTGCCGAATGTCGTAATGTCATATCCACATAGGCAAAACCATAATACTCATTATCTCCTTCCATCCAATTTTGACCTTCTGTATCAAAGATATTCGTATTTTTAGGGTTGCGAACTTGAATATCTTTTACAATGATTGTATCTATTGAATTTTTGTTTGAACGAAATAACATAGTGTCATTAACATTATAATGATTTATCCATTTTAAGTCATCGTCTGTTAGTTGTACCTTATGGCAATAAGGCAACCCACAGGAAGACAAAAGGAGTATCATCAGTAGTTGTAAATATTTCATTTTTTAGTTGGGTAATAATAATTGAAAAAATTATTGATTCCATGACCTGCGCAATAACTAGTATATACATTTATTGATGTACCTGGAGCTTTTACACCAAACAACGCTTGTGCTGCTGTAACTATATCTCCACCTATAGAAGTAGTGTATAAACGTCCTCCCAACATAGAGACTCCAAGAGGTATTGAGGTAGCTATATAGTTTATAACATTACTAGCATTACCTAATAATCCTAAACTAACTACTGCAGCTGGATTAAAAGTCTGAGCCTCATGTCCTGTAGCCATACTTGCTGCTGCTGCTTCACCGCCACCTAAAGAATGACCTGTAAAAGAAAAATCAACGTCAAGACCATAATCTTGCTTCAATGCAAATGAAAGAACCTCAGCATTTGCTACAGCCATTTGATATTGCTCAGGCGTGTTTCCCAAAAACTGAGCATAATCATCCCCTGCGTCTTTGCTGTCATCAGACCCCGCAAAAGCGTAACAAAACTCAATCTTTCCATTTTTAGTTTTTTCATATAGCTGAGATTTAAACCCCTCTTTACTATCAGAACATAATTTTAAAAAATCATATTTTGTACATACTTTCCAGCCTGAAGCGTTCAATTCACGTTGAGCTTCATCTGCGTCGTTTCCTCCATAAACATGTTTAGAAATTAATGCTGCCTCTGCGTCAGTTGGTTCCTCACCTTTAGGATCGACTAGTTTTACAGGATTATTTACGCAATATGTATAAGGCGATATATTATAATATTTCTCGCAAAGAGGGTCCATGCTTGTGAATCTTCCAATAGCTGCATCATAATAGCGAGCTCCGTAGTCGTAGAGGTCGAGACCATTCTCGCGATCCAGTTCCTTACCGTTGTACTTATAGGGCTGAACGCTACCGTTAGTAGACTTGCCCGTAAGCGCACCGAAGGGATAGTAGTGGTTGATTTGCTCCACCTTTCCACTCTGGTTGTAGACCACACGGACATTTCCCAAATGATCCTTTGCTTCATAGTAATAAGTAGCCGTTCCGGAATCATTGAGCAGGACATAGCCATAGTCGTTCAGTACGGCGACAGTCTTGTCGGTGTTATAGATAACATTTCCACAATAATCCGTCTGCTTCGCTGATTCCTGAAGCACCATTGAAATAGATTTGCCTAGAGTCAGCGATCCTGAATTGGAAACCTGCAAAACATTAGACAGGCTTGGCAATAAGGTCTTCACGCTTCGAGCAGGCACAAAGTGACGAATGGTAGTCGCGCTATCGTTTTTCAGCGTGGTGAAAGTACTCGATGTTTTTTCCATAACAGAATATCGTGGATTCAATTGCGTCATTGCTTGTATGCCAAATATAGTCCTTAACTTGCGACCAGCCGCATCATAAACAATTCTCTCTGACGAGCCATTCTTATGACACACCAACGACTGTAAATTTAAGCAATTATATTGGATTGATGAAAAATTCTTGTTCAAATCTTTCGTCTGGTTGCCATTTTCGTCGTAGGCATATTCATTTGCAGCCTTTATGCCATCCCTGAAGTGGAAAGCACCACTGTAGAAAGGACCCGAAACCGCGTCGTCCACCCTGACAAGTTGGTTGCCGTCATAGCTATACGCCAGGTCGTCTATCAGTCCAAACGTATCATCGTCCTGCATACCATAACGCTGCAGGGACGTGATATTGCCCATCAGGTCGTAGGTCGCTGCCTCATTATACCTTCCTATCTCGCCATTTCTTTCTGTCCCTGACCCGTAACTTGCCTGCGTCAGTCGTCCCAACTCATCATAGCCAAAAGCATAGCCATGCGTCATGCCTTCAGCGGGCACTCTCCATTGCATCGCCGAGATATTCCCACTATACGATGGCTTTGCGGGCGTAACCCCGTTGGCAGCTGACTCGTATGTCAACTGCTCCTTAAACTCCTCTCCCGAGATGTCTGTCAACCAACCGCGGATATTGTACGAATAACTCGTGGGATTTCCATTCACAGAATGCGTGCTTATTCTTCCCAATGCATCATAACTGTTATTGCACAACTGCATTTCAGTACCATTATTAATTCTGTGAGAAATATTTGTCAGTCTTCCTAACCTATCGTACTCACATTTGGTTTCCTCGATGATAGGCTGTTTGCTTTGCGCAGTGTGCTGGTGCTTATGCTGCAGCACATTACCTGTAAAGGCATAGCTGAAGTAGTTCGTCTCAGTGCCGTTGAGATGGTTGGTAGCTCGTGACTGCACCATGCGTCCGAGTTTGTCATAGTAGGATGCCGTGAGCGTATAGTTTTCATTGCCCAGCTCATAAATTCGGCTTCCTGTCAGCATGCCTTTTGAACCTGCAAACTGTTGTCCGTATGTGGAAGCATAGCCGTAAGCCAGATCGGTCTGATTCTGGCTACTTTCCGAATTGAGGAACGCATAATCATCGTAGTAGTTTACCTTGAGCAGTTGCGTCACGTTCAACGACAATTGACTTGAATATCCTGCAAGCTCACCCGACAGACTGTAAGAAGAGGTAATCGGATTAGCAGGAGCAATGACGGAAACAGACTGGCAGATGCCTGTAACCGTGGGACGCCCCAACTGGTCATAGAGGTTGAACGTCCAAGAATTCGTCTTTCGCTGGTTGCCTTCCTGCAAGAAAACGAGATGGCCAGCCTTGTCGTAGACCATCTTGACAGTCTCCGCTCCCGGAAGCTTCTTCTCTATGCATTCCCTCCTACGATTGTAGCGGTAATAATAGGCATATTTTTGCAAGGTCTCACAGTTTGAGAGGTTCCAAGTACCGTTGGTCAATGCATTCGATGCAGCTGGTGGAAGCACATATCGCAGATTACCCCAGTCATCATAGATAAAGTAGGTGTCGACATTTGTACCAAGGCACCTCTTTCGAGAAAGCATCTTCTGTCCGAGTCCGTTGGTAAACTCTATCGTGACGTTCCCATCCTCATCAGTGCCTTTGACTGCAGTTAGCGAGCCCGATGGATAAAGTCCATCGCTAGTGATGGAGATATCATCTGGACACAGCTTGTATATACGAACGGATAGTTCAGTCGTAGAACAGTTGACATGCCATTCCGTGCTAACTGCTTTTCCCATTTTCTCCCAGTTCTCTCCTGGTCCCATCTGACTTACAATCCGATCGTAGGGCGAGTTTTCATACGTGTTCTCCGTAAAGTAGCGACTGTCCGTTCCATACAAAGAGAACGAAAGAGTTGAAACATCATCGACATAAGCACCGTTGTGTGCTTGAGACTTTATTCCAGGAAGATACATCTTGGCAATGCGGTTCTCAGAACTGTATTCCGTGAGAGTAACGATATCGTCACATGAACGTATCAAACTGCCGTTCTTGACAATATTAACGGTTGGACGGCCAAAGCCGTCATAATACTGGACAACATCCAGATGATTACTGGACTCCTGTCCCTCCACCGTTGACGCGCTCAGCATCTTTCGCTTGACGACGTAGTTACGGTTGGAGTCTTGCGCTGATGCCACAGTGGTAGCACAGGCGACGATAGATAGTAAAAAGAGAAACTTCATCATTTGATGTTGTATTGATAAGATTCCACTAAATGCCCCTCTGGATCAACGATAGCGGTCAGCCTACCCATTGAATCGTAGGTATAATGGGTAGTCAGCCCATTGACATCGGTCACGGTGCTGATACCTACACCAGAAATATAGCTATAGGTAGTAATCTGCGACTTTGGGAGTTTCGATCTGTCGAGGTTGATGCTATCTGTTCCCGAGCCAAGTCTTTCTGTATTGATGCCATACGCTGCCACAACCTCATCCAAAGTGGCGTTCTTGATGACGGCTATAGGATATTGGTAGTTGTACCCCCAGAGATAGACCATCGGGATATTACTCTCGTTGATGACTTCCAATATGTTTCCATGAGTGTCGTATTTCTTGATCGTAGAACGTATCTCTTCCTCACCGTTATCACCCGTATTGGTGACGATGCTGGACACACGAGGCACATCACTGAACAAGCTGTAATGATAGCTTGTCGAACTACTTTTTCCGTTTCGGGTATGCGTCACCGATACAGGTGTATTGATACAGTTTTCTTCCGTCAACTTACGATAGACGGCGTCATTCTCCACATCCTGAGGATATTGATAGCTGTTCACATCCACGTCCGTCGGGGTACGGAGTTCCTGACTAACAAGCTGAAACTTACTATTATAGGCATAATTTGTTGTGGTCGTAAAGGTATTTCCGTCCCGGTAAGTGTTTGCGGTTTTTCTTTTTAGATCGTAGCGTCGTCTGAGAAGTGCAGGATAAAGATAACCAACAGGCTCTTTCTCTTTGGATATAGTTGATGCCTGAAGTAGTTTTTGTATTGCTTTCTCATCCCACTGTTCGTTATTTGGCACAATATCTTTTCTTATCCCCCAATATATGTCAAATATGTTCTCTGTTTTATTGTATTCATTTTGAGTATATTCCCTTAGTGTAGAACCAGAGGGGGTTACTAAAAATTTCTTCTCACTTAATAAAAATCCATTTTCATTAAACTTATATGGACTTATATTATTAGGATTTAAATCCTTTCCCGAGAGATAGCTAGCTCCCATCCCAGAATTGTCAAAGTAATAATAAAAAATAGAGTCTGGTCGATTAATATATTGGTAAGAAGTCTGACCTATTACATGTTTGTATTTATCCAACTCCAACGTAGCAACCTCAGAATAGCCTACGGATGTTCCCTTATCTCTTAATCCATCTGCTGACGTTTCAAGAAACTTAATATAAGACCCGTCAGAAGGATTCTTATTTATTGTGCGTGCAAAACTAGTATAACGAGGATAGGACATCAACTTACCACTCGTAAAGTTCGCAAATGTAGATGCATTGTTTGTGTAGAGATATTTCTTACCATACTGATAGATACCGTCCATATCATAGGCTTCCACCTCCGCAATTCTGACACCACCGCCGATTCCTATAGGATGACGCCTCATATAGGTGGTAGGATAGATAAGTGTTTTGACCTCAAAGTTAAGACTGTCCAAGAAGAAGGTTCTTCCCTCGCCGGTAACTTGCATGGTAAGGTTTCCTGAGGGGATGTCTCGCGAGAAGGTCTTATAAAAGTTTTTGTTCTCATTAGTATTTTTATTAAGAATATCTCTGCTCTGAACGGTATATTCCCATACAGCTGAGCCATAATTGTTAAGTAACTTGAAGGAGAGAAGACTGGAGCGATTCTGATAGCTTCTGAAATAAGTATCGTTCAGTCGGAAACTAATCTTGAACAAAGCTTGTCCACTTCTTCCATTTTCAGAGTCAACTGTAATGGACGCTTGGTCATTTGTTGCATTCAGTTTTCCGTTATACTGATTCTCGCTAATAATGGCTTTATCATATTCATAATAGTAATCCTTCTTGTGAGAATCTCCTTCAAAATTATCCATTTGGTAGGTGTTCGCCTCATAGACGAGTTTCTCATATCCGCCAGTGGGGTATTTAATACGGTTGAGCAAGAATGCCTGGTTGTAGTCAGAATTAGGAGCTCGGTCTGCCTGTCTGCCGAAATATTTCATATTGGGCTGACTTGTAAATGATACGTTCTGAAGCACTAAAGGTATAAGTCCTACGTTTTTTGCATTATTGAAATATCCCCAGTGATCTTGAGAGGTCGACAGTTTTGTAGGCAGATGCTCTTCGTTGTATCCGAAAACATAAGAAAGTGTATCGCTACTTGATATCTGATGGGCACCATCCAGACGAAGCCGTTGAGTGTTCCAGTTATCGTTATAATAGGTTGCCCCTAAAGAATTACGCAGATAATTGATGTTAGGCGAATCATTACCAAAAGTGTTTGAAACGAAATACGAATAATCGAAGTTCCAATTCAACTGTTGACCATTATCATTCCATACGTGGATGTAGTTGAGTTTGGGAGCTGAATAGTCTGTACGTAGTTCATCATAACTGAAGTAGACCTCACCTCCCGGATAGGTAATGCTTTGTAGGCAAATATTTGGATAAGTCATGCTACTGACGCTTATCTGCCCGCCTTCTAGTCGATCGTTCTCATTACGACTGTAGATGAGACGGGTATTCCCCAAAGAAGTATTGTACTTGAACTCGAGAGAAGTATTGTTACGAGTAATGATCTTGGTCAGATAGAAACTGCTGATATATCTTCGCCCATTCTGTGGAGGAAGAGCCTCGTTAACCGCCTCCTCCTGCTGATCGAAATAATACTTTGTACCATCAGGAGTTGTAAATACCCAAGAGGAAATGATACGACCTGGATTCTTATCTATCCAAATGGGGGCAATTTTCACATTGTCCTCCTTGTCCTTGACTATTTCCCGATTATGCGTAAAGATGAACTGTCCGGAATAAGGACCAAAACTATAGTTAAATACATCGGGCGCGAAGTCGGACGCACCTTGATTGTCTGTATAATCAGAGATACGACGAAGAAACTCCAAATTGTCCATCCCGTTCACACACTCAATGGGCATGGATCTGATTGGTGCGCAGACCGTTACATTCTGGACATTATAAGCCAACGTCAGGTCCTTCATATTGTCACTACCTTCATTGAAATAGTAGTTACCATAAAGGTCATCACTTCCCATAATTGTATGGGTGACCACACCACCTGTATGCAATGCCCAGCCTAGTCCAACCGTGCCTGCCTCTTGGTCCACCTTGACACCTGAAGCATCATAATTCAACGTTATGGGGATGCTGATATCGCTTGTCTTAATAGTATAGATTGGGATGCTAATGTTGGGTGTACCTGTATAAAGAGATGCAGGAATTTCGCCGTAGCGAATCATTTCTTGTGCCTGTGGTGAAGGAGGAATGATATTGTCATCAAGCGTTGTCCGAGTATTGTTGTCAGTCTGTCCAATAGCCAAGCTAGGAAGAATCGCGAATAACTGCATCAAGCAGAGACTTCTGATAAATTGATAGTTCTTTGTTGATTTCATCGTTTTATTTCTTTGAGATTTTACAAGCGTAACGTGCGTCATTGACATGGAACGTGATGATAAAGACATTTGACACCCCTATAGGAAAGCTGATATTTTCATGATAGGTCCCCGTTCGGAGGGTACGCTGTTCCTCAGAGGCTATCAACTTTCCATCAAGCGTATAAACAGCATAGGATACGGTAGCAGAGCGTAGCAAGTCATACTCCAGACGAAGGAATTTTTGGTCGCCACTAAGGATTACATTATAGGTAAAGCCAACGTGGTCGGATAACCCCAGCTTACTGCCATCACCGTAACTTGCCAATAGGCTGCTACGAATCTTCTCGTTTTCCTTGTCGCTTGCGAGATACTCCACTTCTGAAGGTGGGTAATAATAAGAGGTAGAATAAGCCAGTGAGTCTTTCACCGATACGATGGACTCTAGTATTGGATAACGATAGCCTTTAGCATACCACTTATAATGCTCCGTCACCACGGCGCCTTCTGATTGCTGAATCAACGCTTTGATATCATTATCACTGAGATGAAGGGAGTCGGACAAGCCTTTGAGTGCTGCCTCATTATCAACATTTCGCACACCGTACTCAATCGCCTTGTTGATTGTGTGTATACGTGCCACATTCCGCAAAGTGTCGCCTTGCGGAAGAATAAGTTTACCATATGCGTCTATTTTAGACTCACTCTGTCCGAATACCAGCCAGAAGTTATGATCGTCGCTGACAGCATAGCCTCGGTAAAAGTCATTGATGGAGTCACCATAGTTCATAGGGAAAGGAAGCTCCCTTCGTGGAGAGAAGTACGAGATTCTTGTCTGATTGTTTTCGTAGCCTTTCAAATAAAGCCCATCAGCCTCGTTCTGATAGAAATAGCGAGTGTTCATCTCCGTTTGGGCAATAGTCTTCTTATCTTTCAGAAGAGTATTGCCGACCTCATAACGTTCATTGACCACTTCAATCATGCCAAGGTTCCAAAGAACGTTGTCACCAGCTCTTCCTGCTGGGAAATAGATGAGTTGTTTCTTGACCAATTGGTCATCATCCCTCAACTGGTTGGTTGCAAAGTCTACGCACTGCCCATTCACAAAGAGGGGAATAAAAAGCGATAGACCGATAAGTACTAATTTCATAAATTGATACGTGATGTATAAAATTGTTTTTGGTATTACACCTCCACGTCGGAGAAGAGGTACATTATTATTGTTGATTTATTAGAAGTCTTTTCATGTCAGATGTGGTTAATAGCAGTGGCATCTCTAACTTCAATTTTGTTCTTTTAGACTGCAAATATAATCAAACTGTTTGAAAAATAAAAATAAAAGTTAATATTTATTTTATCATGGTTCTAATATTTGATTTATAGCCAATACATAATGGCTAGAATTAATGGATCTGTTAATATTTTGAGGATTTAAGAATTTCAGAAAAAGTTTATCTTTGCGTTATGCAAAGAATGACTTAATACAGAAAAGGTATTCTCTGCAGACCTTCTGCGCAATCTGCGTGAGCCAACACTCTGCCAGAAAAGTTTTTTCAATGCCACTAATGTCATAATGTCACTAGCCCTTTGTTTATAAGGGCTGAACGAGTGACATTAAGTGACATTATCGGACTAAAAGTGACATTAAATTGGAAATCATACCTGTTTTTGGCGAATTTTCACCAAATATGCAGTACCCGTATTGGTCCTTTTTCGTTCAAGGCCATCCATATTTGTCAATACACGCCCCAGACTTCTCAAACTGTTTAGTTTTATATCTGCCCCCAACTGTTTCTTCAAATGCGAAAGGATGGCGGCTGTAGTCATGAAACTTGCATCAGGATCATTCTTTGTTCCAATGCTGAAGTATTCATAAAAGTACTGTTCCACAGCACTCTTAGCCTGAAACTGCTTGTTGCTCTTCATGATCAACGTTGTCTGTTCGTCATCAAAGTAACACGGCTCCTTGTGTTCAAGTGCGCTCAGAGCCTGAGCATACAACTGCACATAGTTAATCTCCTTGTTCACATCTATAGGACTGGTTATTTCTACACCGATAAATCTACGGCATCCCGAAGGATTTGTCAGCACATCTCTCATGTTTGAAGTTCCAATGAATGAAGCCCGTCGTGCATGCTGTTCTACATGTTTGCCATACGGTCGTTTGATCTTCACGTTTGGCAACTGTATCAAGTTCTTAAGGAATCCCTGTTGCACTTGCGGAGATATTTGGTTGAACTCGTCTAGATTAATAATCAGGAACTCACTCATTGCCTGCAACACCTGCTTTTTCTCTGCCAATACAAGATTGTCATTATATCCCCATTGCAGTTCTTGTGGAAGAAGACGCCTGCAAAATGTACTTTTGTTATATCCCTGTCCCGATATGAGTAGGGGAGCGACACTGTTGCCGTATCGGCTGTTGCCAATGCCGAGCCATTGATTTACGACAGCCAGAAACCACGTGTAAAACCAGTTCTCCCAATTAGGATTGTTGTTGGGTACGGTAAGTGCCAACTCACGTATGCGGTCGTGCCCGTCCCATTTGCCACGGCATTTCCAAAGAAAGTCCTCAATGGGGTTATAGTTTTTCACATAGTCAGATTCCACATATCTCGTTATATCCTTATCCCATGCGTTCATGCCCTCAAGTCTTGCCTCAATAGCCATGCGGTTCTGCACTCTCTGGTCAACGGGTTGATAATCAAATACCCATGTGTTGTTAGGGCGGTACTCAGTATATTTCATCACCTCATTATACCTGAACACATATCTGCGTTCAAGAAATTTGATAATCTGAATCTGCTGATTGTGAATACTCGTAGGGTAATCACTGCCGTCTATTTTATTATCCTTTGAAAGACTGAATTCTGCATACGCAGAAGATATTATCGTACGACAATGGTTAACGGTTTCCCTTGTATTGCAGTGCGCCCGCATGTGCAGCACCGCCTCTTCTTCCGGCATCCCCATTTTGCATAGCTGCCAAGCCAAACGTGAGTTGAACGTCTCCTGATCAAATCCCTGCTTATCATCGTTAATCTGATTGGCTGCAACAATGTCGACAGCCCTGTGATACATGAATTCCATCTCATCATATCTCTCAATGTCGATGTTCTCCTGTTTCTCTACACCTACAATTCCGCTTATTGCATCCTTGCCATCCTTTGCACCAAGATTAGGTTTAAAGTTCTCGGGATCAATCAGTAGTGCTGTTGCGTTGAGGTTTAGATATGGACTTTCGTCTGCTGTAAGTCTGAATCCATTATTTATAGAAGGGTCCACCATTTTTACATGTTCACCTACAGCAGCTTCATATATCTTCACGGCACATGGATAAGCTGCACGATAAAGTCTAGTAGCTTCCTCTTCATTTTCCGGCATGCAACCATTGGCAAGTGAAGTCTTCACCAATAGTTTTACGCTTCTTCCGCTCGCTCCAGTGAATGCTGCCAGTGTTGTAGGCAACTGTGCGGCAGCCTTTTTCACGGCATCAATATTTTCCTGTCTTTTCAGGTGGCATATCGTAAGTAGTATAATTCCATTATATTCCACAGCAGATAGTTCACCGTCGGCATCTTTCTGCATCACTACAGATGGGTATACTTTGGGCAAGAGGTGCATTTTCTGGAAAGTCATACCTTCTGTCATGACAGGAATAAGATGGCGCAGATCTTCTATTGTGGCGTTTAATTTGTCATTACATATACGTTCAATAAGTTTTTCGATGGTGATAGTCTGTAGATAAGTTTTGTTTTGCTTATCTGTTCTAACAACTGATACTTTCATTTTTCTTTATTTTGTTTATTTTTTAGTTAGTCTATTATTTCAGTATTTTTGTTGATAACGTTTTTACATGTGCTGAATAATATTATTTTTCACGTTGTGTAATCTGATTACCCACGTTGTGTAATCCTGTTACCCACGTTGTGTAATCTTGTTACACACGTTGTGTAATCCAATTGCACAGGTGCTGATGTAATCGAATTACACAAGTGGTGGTGTAATTTCAGGTAAGACCTTATTCGCTGAAGTCGTAAATATATCTATAGCCTTCAAACTCTTTCTCTCCTTTGTAGCCATGTTCGCGAAACAGATTAAGAATCCATTCCTGCTGTTCGGGAGTAAGCAGTTTCTCACCTTTATTATATTTATAGTAAGTGGTGTTGCAACCCAGATAATCAGTTATCATACCTCTCAGTAGTACTTCCTCTTTTCTCTTTAACTCACCAAGCATGGTGTTGAAGCCGTAAGCTCCTTTTATCACCCTTATCTGTTTAAAGAACCTGCATTCTCTATTTTTACCTGCATTGGGATAAATTGCATTGCCAAGAGTCACATCCTCTGGAATATTCTTTCCTGTCATGAAATGCATACACTCATTTGCCTTTGTACACTCTGAATTGAAGCAGTTGTACCAGCTTTTTGGTGCATCTGCATAATTAAAAACCATGTTTTCCTTTTTGTCTTCCATTATGTTGTTTTAGAAATTGTATCTTTAAGTTCTAATAAGCTTCAAAGGTACAAAAAATGCATGAATTATGCAAATGTCATAATTGTATAAAAAACGCCAAAAGTAGGTGTGATTTTGGATTTAATGTCACTTTTACCCCGATAATGTCACTTAATGTCACTCGTTAATCCCTTATAAACAAAGGCTTTGTGACAAAGTGACATTAGTGACATTGAAAAAACTTTTTCTGGTAGCGGCTGTTTTCCTATATTTCGAAACTTATTGAGAAATCAGATGTTATTTTCAATTATTAAAATCTATATATAACTAATACGGAAATTATTGTGATTCAGATATTTTGTTTAATTACTAATATTAAATACAAGATTTTTAAATTAACTGGTTAAGATATTTTCTAGAAGCTCTGCTTCTTTCTCTAGTTTCTTAGGATTAGCCTTCTTGAGCTTATTCAAATTCAAAAGCTTCCACTTTACTGATGGGTATTCAGCAAACTCTTTATATGGAGATTTTTCCCATTCAGGATTGCCTTTTTCAAAGGAAACAAGAAAATGTTTGTCCTCTTCAGTCAAGGTATTTTTGATATTCTTTATTAAATTAGTTCTAGTCTCTTCATAATCCTCATAAGTGAAATCTACGTCTGACATGCCGGAAAACTGTTTCTCCATAGCATCTTTCTGATCAATTAAGCTTGGAGAAAAGGATTCGTGTATAGGTCTATCACTGCCTAATAGGCAGAAAATAAATCCATATTTAGCTTCCTCAAAAGAAATGCTCATATGTTTGATATCAAACATATCTCGTGGGTGTTGTCGAGACAAAGCTGCTGCTATCTTTCCACCATAAAGTTGTGTCAATGGAACAATTCTTGCCTCGACCTCCATCTCAAACATATCTTGAGCTTTTGTACACAAAGGCATCGTTAACGTTTCATCTCCAATTATGCCACGTTTAGTTTGATTAACTTCGATTTTCACTTGACAACCATGATATTCACATGTGAGTTTGCATATATCTAGCCGTGGAATCACCTTCATTCCCTTTATAGATTCAGTTATTCTCGAACTAATTCGCAATAAAGCCTCATTGATATGATTAATACTTGATTTTCTATCCTCTAGAGGTATATAGGTAAGATCTATGTCTACAGAAAGGCGCAACATGTCACTAACAAATAAATTTATAGCAGTTCCACCATGCACAGCAAAGCATTGCTCATCCATAATTATAGGGAGTATGCGAAGCAATAGACGCACTTTATCTTTATATGTATTATTCATAATCAGCTAATTCTTTTGGTATAATTATATTATATTTAGCGTCTCTCACTCCGCCTTTACATAGGCTTCTCGGTCCACTTCCTAGAGTGACCTTTGATAAATCTAGACGTTTAAACCATGAATGTTTTGATTTCTCAGCCATATACAGAAATAACCGCTTTACTTTAAACGAAGAACATTGCTCTAATAGTTTAGTTACCAATCCTGCTCGTAAGGTGGTAAGCATTTCCATAAGATAATATATATCCATAAGGTTATAATATTCTGGAGCAAGCAAAAGACATTCCATGATAGCAAGTTCTGGAGTAGAAACTTGTAATGTAAAACCTTCATATTCTATATGCGTCACGCCTATGCTTCCATCAAATACTTTGGTGGAGCATTCTTTGAGCGTTCTTTCCCATTCATAAGAGGTTAACCATTTAGGAAGTCGATTATCAAATGATGTGAACACGAATGTTTGAGGTTTTCCTAAGGCGACATAATGAGTATAACCTTGGAGTTCCAAGGCTGCAGAAGCGCCTATACGGTAGCGCTTCCCCATTTGTTTTTCATAGGAAGCTAATGCGGCATAAAGAGTAGGTGTACTATTACTTAATCTGTATATTCCAGTACTCATGCGTGTGAGCCAACCAGACTTAACATACTTTACCTGCTCAGTACGACTAAGTCCTAGACTCTCTAACCATGATGTGTTCATTATACCTGATGGAAGAGACAACTTTATTATATTGTTTATTTTAGTTGCCATTTTGCAATAATTATGTTTGCAAATATAACTATAAAATAAACACTCTCCAACATATTCATCGTTTTTATGCTAGTTTAAAGGTCAAAACACCTATAATAGTTTATTTTATATGCATATTTGCAATATTTTTATTTGCAAATTCAATAGTAAAATAAAACCTTAAATACATACAATTTGTGAGCTACCATCATGATAGAATTGGATATCGCAAAATGCGATATCCAATTATTGAATTTATCTTTGGTGAATTATAACATAAAATAGACATAAAATTAGTCACATACTTTATTTTGAATTGTGTTTAGGTTGTACTACGTTTGCATATTCAATATGAGCTTGAAAAGCAACACACAGTTTTACAAATCATTTTGCCAAATACTCATTTAACACTTCTCTTGCAAAATAAAAGCCTTTTTCTCTAAACCTATTCCAAACTAACCATATTATAAAAAGCCCAATAATCCAAAAATACCAAACATCATATAACCTTGTAGATACAAAAATAAAAAGAATTAAAGAAGATGTCAGAATTGTACGAGAGAATGCATATTGTGCATTAAAATCGAGGATACGACTATTTGGATTAGACATAGAATGACGCATAGCACATGCAAACATTCTCCCTCTAGAAGCATTATTGTCATCTAGCTCTGATTGTAGTTTCTTTGTAGCAAGCATAGCCTCATAAAACTTAACTTTTCTTATACCAGTCCAATCCAACCCGTGTTGAGGAGTAAGTAACTTTTCAGAGGGTTTACCCCCTATAAAATAGTATAGTACTGGTTCTATTAAACTACTAATGGCATTAATAAAATATCCTAAGATATAGCCACATGCTATATAAACTTCTACATCTAATGATTGATCATTAAACCATATTATTTTTACAACGGTAATCAACACAACACCGATAATAGTATTTGACAACAAATCATAATATTTTAATTCCATAATATTTATATTTAAATTAAAGCAATACTGCACATTGTAAGCTGTTTGGAGCCAAAAGTACTTCAAGTATTGGTTTTGAGTTATTATTAGTTTTCATCTCTAAAACTTTTTTAGAAAACTCTTTATGATCTGTAATACTAAAAGTGTCTGGACCGTTTGGATGTGAATGCCATTCGCCTACATATCCAAAAGTTGCACCAGAAAGACGTTCTATATGAGATAGTCTTTTCCTCAATCCTTTTTTACCAAGAATTACATTATCTGGTCCTCTCTTTGTATCATCAGGAGCAACAATATCTCCAATAACATGAATTGTTCTGTTCTTTGTATTACACTGCCCTATAAGATAGCCACCAGTCTCATTAGATCCATAATTTTCTGCCTGGTTTATAATAGATGTTATCACTTGTTCACTAATTCGAATACTCCATCCATCTACATTGTAGATACGGAATGAAGGAATATTTATTTTCTTCACGACCAAACTACCTTCGTCATCAGCTTTATATAGCCAACACCCTCCATCACTATATTTACCTTCAAAAATGCGCTTTGAAGTAATACTCATAGCTGAAGCATACTGCGAAATAACGTCATCTGAGAGTATGAAAGTTTCAGAATTGCAACCAAGACCAACATTCATTAAAGAAGCAGGCTCGTCAGCTAGTTGCTTGTCTTTTATTAAGTAGTTTGATATGAAAGGATCTACATTATACTGAGTCAAAAAAGAGATGAATATATCATCAATTCTTAACAAACAATCCTCGCTTTCACAAAGTAACAAACCAAATTTTCCATCATTATAAATTGCAGAGCTAATAACTGATGGTCGAGATTCTATTTGTACCAACAGATTATAAACAATCCTTGAAGCCGTGAAATCAAGAATATAATCAGTATGTCTCGCCTCCATGATTTTATTATCTTGAAGTATTGTCTTCACAGGCTTATGGGATGCCTCAGTATTTATCGTCTCATGAGAATACATTGAGTCTGCAACCTGTTTCATTTCATCAGCCTTATTACATGAAATAGAGTTACTAAACAATGCATGTCGGCTTAAATTAAAAGCACTAAGGTTATCTGGATCTGAAAATAGTATATTTGTAATACCGGCTCTGATAAAGTGCATGGCAACCTTAGAACCAAGAGCACCACAACCAGCTATAAGCAAAGATGGCTCAATTGCTTTATCTAAATTTGAGATTTCATGTGCTTTTATTTTAGTAAATGGAGATCCTTGTTTATGAAAGCATACTTTAGAAGAATTTGACAAGACAAAATCGCCTTTTTCATCTTTATCAAAACTTACCTCAAAATTTACAAATTGAAAAACAGAATTTACGCCTATTAGCTTTTTACTTCTGCGTATTGCCAAAATAATAATAAATCTCGAGGATTGATTATTATTAAGTTTATAGATACTATCAATTGAAACATTAAGGTTTATACCATATTTATTAGCATAAGTTATAAGTCCACCATAAGTATCTGGCAAATTAACATCATAATCATCGTTAGAAACTGAAGACTGACTCCAATATATTGCACCGGGCAAGAAGTCTTTATTTATATCGATAAAATTACATTTTAAAATCCATAGATTGTTGTTTGTTAAATTTATGATTATCTTATTTTTAAAATACAAAAAAAACATATTATGATTTTCTTGCTTACCAAATAGGCTGTCTACATTAGCAGATAACTGATCATAATCATAAATTAATGTAGCTCTATAGCCCTCTAATCTTAATGGCTCAAACTCACCTCCGTTTAAAATATTATTAACAGTAGCCAAATCTTCATACCAAGCACGCAAATGCTTGATATAATCCTCTAGTTCCATGTTAGCAAACCATTCGTCACCATTACCACGGAACAAGCATATAGGACGTAATCCATCCTTATTACAGTAGATATGAGGCGTATGTTCAAAATCAAAGTCATTTCTTCCTATACAAGCACAAGGAACACTATCTGGATAATTTTCAGAGAAAACGATGAATACAGGTTCTTCCTCTTTCACTAACCCAATAAACTTATTGTATCTTGTTGGTAACTCGAGTTTTAAAGCAAGTTTTATAACATGTGAATTATTGTATTTATAGAAAGTTTGGTCAAAAGTAACATCAGGCATACTAGCTATTCTTTTGACATCATTAAATACACACGGCGGAATCTCCGCCGATGTGCATTTAATAAACTGAATAAAATCGTTACTTTCTGCCATATGTTGACTTTTTGCCTGAACCTGTATTACCTAAAGAAGAACCAGTCGCCCCTGACTGTTGATTCTTATCCTTTCTTTGAAAGCCATTAGAGGTTATCTCAAACACAACAGGTTGGGGATTTTTAGAGTTTGGTTCCTCGGCTAGAGATATAAACTTATCAGTAGACCCAATAAGCTTTTTATACTCTTTCTTGGCAGCATAATGAGGAGGGTTATCATCGTCGTCCTTAATCAATTTTGACGAAGCAATAATCAAAGCTCCATCTGTTTTATGATTAGTAATCAACTCTTTTGATGACTCAACAGGAGTACCATTTTCTTCTTCATCATAAGGAACATCGTTAAAGTAAGACCATGAGCAATGGTGCGGTGCAAGGAATATATCAAAATCTAGCTTATCATCATTATGATGATTTGAGCATTGGTTCTGAATCTCTTCCCATATACAATAATCAGCATCACCTCCAAATAGATAAAGAGCTTTTGGTTCTGAATCAGTAGTAGCATTTTTAAATCTAGCCTGCATTACTATGGACGTTTCATTTTTGTCCTTTTCTGCTTTCCCCTCAATTAGGTTATCCTTAAAAGGAGAGTGTACAAAGAATTCTAGCAATGCCATAACTTTACCATTAATTTTATTAATAGTTTCTCCTGGAATATAAGAAGGAACATTGGCATATTTCTTATCGCCATCATAACCTATCATGACAAGACGATTACCATCTTTGTTCTTTAAAGACGAATTTTCATCCCAAAGTTTTTTGCGTCTATTTGCTTCTTTCTTCAATGCTTTAGCTGGTGTACTAGTAGCCTCGCTAAATAACATAGAAGTCACCATCAACTCATCGATTATAACAAGATCATTATCCTTATCACTATCTGAGTATTTGTCTGGATCACCTAGATAATAGTTATCATCAACACCACGACAATGGTCCTCATCAGGATGAGTCAACAGAAACAAATTAAGATGGTATCTTCCTTTGTTGTCAGCAGTTAATTCTTCTAATAAATCCGACATTACATCATAGCAATCATCATTATCTCTGATATTAGCATCTATTTGAATAGTTGTTTGTTCAACTTTAATTAAAACGGTATCACCGTTATCTACTGGATAAAATTTGATTTTATTCATGTTTATATTTTTTAGTTATTACTTGCCAAGCTCTAATATCAGAGCATGACAATTTATTATTTTTTATTCGCATACGTATTATATTTTTATCGTAAAACGAAATTTTCAGGTATATTTTTATAAAAAGCACCTTAAAATATGCAATAACTCGAAAATTATATGTAACTTTGTCGGACTTAATAAAGCGACTGGATTAATTATCCAGTATTGAGCGTCCTCAACCTGTTTTGGACCTCAGGAAAAGAGAACTTACTTGCCGGTGCGTTCTCTTTTTTTATTTAATGAATCTTATTCCTGAAAAAAATCTTTACCTCCTTTCTTGTTATATTTTGGCAAAGATATATATTAAATTTCACATCTCCAAATATTTCGAGATGTTTTTACGTATTTTTTATACGCTAAATAAAAACCAAAGGTATTTCCTTCGGCTGCAAAAGTATAAAGCGTAGAAATTCTACGCTTTATATATGCAATAAATTATTTTAATTCATTTTTTATGTTTTCAATAAATTCGTCAAATTTAAAATATTTCTCTACAAATGGTAATCCTTCAAGTTTATTACTCATATACACATTATATAAGTTTTTATTCTTGTGGATTAGTGCTTGATTAACAATGTTAATGCGAGTCTCACCATCGTCTGTTTTCTGGTAAATCCTAATTGCATCCCTTCTTAGATTTATACTGTTAAGTATAGCTACTGTTTGAGTTGTTATAATTATTTGACTCCTTTTTGAAAGTGCAACAAACAATCTTATCATTAAATCCATTGACACTTGATGTACCGAATAACTAAACTCGTCAATAAAGGTAGATCTCCTATTCTTTATCATATCAAAAATGAGCATTATCATATGTAACATACTAATTGTTCCTTTTGATTCCATTTCAACATTAATAGGATAATTACCATGAGTCGTATTATGCATAAACGTTATCATCCGCTTATGCAGTTTTCCGTCTGGATATTTTTCCTTCATTTGTTCTATCCATGATTTAGGAGCAACCTCTAATATATCTTTAGGAATATCAATAGCTTGTTCTGTTACCTCATAATCGCAAATTTTAACATCTACACTTTTAAATACTCTAATAAGAATATCCTTTAATATAGGATCATTGATAGAATCATCATCAGAAGCCAGTTCTGTAGGATCAAAGTCAGATTCTGATACGAATCGCATCTCATTACGAAAATATTGGTAACAACTTCGTAATACTGCACTAGAAAGATTCAAAGATCCAAATGTCGCTAAAGTGGAGGTATTTCCTAATGTATTAACCGTTAGAGTTTTTTTATCTTCTGAACATAGATCACAAGCATTGCCAAACACAATAGAAGTTCTTTTACTATCAGTCTGTCTCTTAAAGACAGATGCGGTGTTACGCCCATCATGCATTATTAATGTTTCCTCAATAATAGAATCAACACTTACGGAAATATTGTATGTATACCTAATGTCATTTATAAAAAATGCTATAGAAATCTTAGAAGGATTATTTCTGGAATCATCATCCAACATGAAAGGTTCATAATCTGGCTTTTCTTCAATATTATCACATTTATGCAAAGCTATATTGCGTAAATATTTAATGGCAGCCAATGCATTCGTTTTTCCTGCTCCATTATTTCCAATGAAGATAAGCATCTTTAAAATTTTAGTATTTCCAATCGTTGTGTACCAATTTTCGGACTCTGATGGATTTTGACCCTTTTCTCGAGATGCTATAAATGATATCTCCTGCTCTTCCTTAAAAGACAAGAAATTTTCTATCTTAATGCTTTCAATCATTGTTCTATTGATAATTTTGTTTGCAAAGTTACATCATTTATTATTATAAACCAAATAATCTAATGCTTATTTGTGCGTTTTGCGTAGTTATTTTACGCAAAAAGTTATTATATTTGATTTACCGATAGGACACTAAATAATAACAAACATTCATATTTCATAAATGTCATTGCTACATATGAATAACCATAGCCTACTATAACATTTTCTTTGCATGTGTAAAACGACCGTTCTCTCGCAGATTCACGCAGACAAAGACAAATTGGGTACATGAATCTGCTAAAGCTGATAAAGATAATTGCAACATAGTGGAGACAATGTCGTTCATGCTGTTTGTTGTTTGCTGTTTCTCTGCGAAATAATGCAGCTTGCTGCATTCGTCTGCGTAATCTGCGAGAGAATAATCATGCAAGAAGACTCAATTAATCAGCGAGAACCCCAAAAACTAACCCCAACTACAAACTGTGTTTTATCTGGGGGAATCTGCGGGAGATAATGCTCTTTATGTTGATAAATTATAACTGCGTTAGCAGATATTGCTGCTATATCCCTAAAAGGTATCTGCGGGATATCCATGTCATCTTTTTACATACTCGCTGCAATATCGTAGGCCTGTTTCATGCGGTCGCTCATTCCGATGCCATCTCTAAAATTACCGGCAATGACTAGTCCAGAATATTTATGCTGCAACAAGGGTATGCTTCTTAATCTTGCGCCTGTGCTGCTTTCATATTGCGGAATGGCTCTGGCATGACGATAGATTTCAATTTTATCGGCTGCGTATTTGTGGGATATTTCATCATGCTGTGTAAATTATCTATTACATGATGTTTTATCTCTTCGTCGCTGAGCTTTATCATCTCTAAATGTTTCCCAATAAAGAACGCATAAGCGGCTCCTCTTTTGGATTTATTGCTTGCCGTTTTCTAGTGGCAAGTAATATGGTGTACCGCCTCGTCTTTCGCTGTAGTTTTTATTTTTAAGAAAAAAGATAAAATATCTCAAAAAAAATCTGCTATACAAATGGATTTAGATATTAATTCCTATCTTTGCCACAATTAACATTTCATGATTGATATTGATAGCAATAGATGGTACAAACTTGTATCGAACTATCAAATATGACGATACAATTTTGAGACAAACTTAATAAAGATATTATTATATGTTTTTAGACTCTTTCTTTGAAAATTCAGTAAAAACTTTCCCCAATAACATTGCAGTTGAAGAAGGTGAAAAACAATATACCTATATTGATGCAGAACAGTTAGCAAACAAATTGGCAAACTACCTTAAAGGTTTGTCGATAGGTCCTGAAGACAAGGTTACAATCCTCTTGCCACGGTGCGCAGAAGTCATCATCTCCATGCTTGGCGTTCTCAAAACCGGTGCGGCATATATTCCACTCGATCCGGAGATTCCTGCAGACAGAGTTAATTTTATCATGGAGGATGCTGATGCCAAACTGCTTATCACTTCGGATGAGATATTGGATAGAATAGGTGAACAACTGTCATCATTCCCGATATTCAATATTGACAAACAGAGAACAGAACTGGATGATTACCCCGACACAAAACCCATTGTGGATGGAAGGAGTGAGGATAATCTATGCTACATGATATATACATCAGGCACCACGGGTAAGCCTAAAGGGGTGCTGCTGATGCATAAAAACGCCGTGACATACGTTAACGGAGCAAGAAAGATTTACCCCATCAACGAAACCGACAGAGCCTTACAGGGATTTTCGGTATCTTTTGATGCATCAGTAGAAGAAATATGGGTGCCATTATCGGCAGGTGCTACTCTTGTGATCGGTACATTCGACATTATGCGCTCCGGCGACAGGTTTTCTTCAATACTGCAAAGTCTGGACATCACATTCCTATCATGTGCGCCAACATTATTGTCGATGGTGAAAGACGACATTCCACATCTTAGAATACTGATATTTGGCGGTGAGGTTTGCTCCCGTGATATCGCCAACCGATGGTGCAAAAAAGGTCGTGCAGTGTACAATACTTACGGTCCTACAGAAGCTACGGTCATTGCGACTTATTCTATTCTCGAACCTTGTCAGGAGGTTACCATCGGTAAAGCTTTGGACGGATATGACGTTCTCTTGGTGGATGAGGAGATGAATGTGATTGACGAGACTGACAAGGAAGGTGAGATTCTCATTGGCGGTGATTGTATAGCTCGTGGCTATTTAAACCGTGACGATCTCACAGCAAAGAAATTTATCACTACCGAACGTTACTGCGGTAAGATGAAACGATATTATCGCACTGGCGATTTGGCTAAATATAATCGGGATCACGAATTTGTGTTTATCGGACGTGCCGACGCTCAGGTGAAAGTACGCGGATTTCGTGTGGAACTTGCCGAGATAGAAGGACTGCTGATGCAGAATGAAGCCATACAGGCGGCAGCGGTAACACTGGATAATGCGACTCAACAGTTAGCGGCTTTCGTTGTGCTACGTGCGGGAAAGACGGTAGACCGTGCTGTCGTAGCAAAGCAGTTAAGGTTGTTACTGCCTTATTACATGATTCCATCAACGCTCGATGAGATTAGCGAACTGCCAATGACATCGAGCCAGAAGATAGACCGCAAGAGATTGCCGGCTCCTAAAACCCCTCTGAGCTTCTCGAAAGACAGAAATATTATCCAACCTTCAACACAGCTAGAGAAGGCAATGGTTAAAGTTATTGCCAAGAACATTGGTCGTGATGACATTTCAATGGACGATCACTTCTTTAATGATCTGGGAGGACACTCGCTGCTCGCTGCTATTGTCGTGTCGGAGATGAGAGAACAGAAGATGTTTGAGAATATGTCTGTGGTGGATGTATACAAATTTCCGGTGCTTTCAGATCTTGCAAAGGAACTGGAGGGCAAACGTCCCTCAGCAGACGAGAAGAAAGAGGAGAGGGATATCTACAAGGTGCCAACATTGCAATATTATCTTTGCTCTTTATGTCAGGGCATATCACTCATATTCCTAACTTTATTGTTCGGATTGGAATGGCTAGGACCTTTCTTTGTCTATTCTTATTTCTATTCAGCCGACTATGGAATGGTGAACTCTATCTACATCAGTCTGTTGTCGTACTTCTTGATTCTGCCAAGTCTCACGGTATTCTCTATTCTATTCAAATGGATTGTTATTGGACGAATACGCCCAGGCAAATATAAACTCTGGGGCAGTTACTACTTCCGCTTCTGGATTGTAGGCAAGGTTACTGCCATCTGTCCTGTGATATACTTTACAGGAACATCTATCATGAACTGGTTTATGCGGTTTATGGGTGCAAAAGTAGGAAACAATACTTATATCAATACATCAGCCATTGACGCATTCGACTTGGTAAAGATAGGTGATAATGTAAGTATTTGTACGGATACACACTTGAGAGGATATACGATCGAAGATGGTTGGCTAAAGATAGGTACGATAGAACTCGAAGATAATGCTTTTGTAGGAACTCGATGCTGTTTGGCACATAATTCTAAAATGTGCAAAAACAGTTCGATTGAAGACTTGACACTGATTCCTGAAGGTACAACAATACCTGCTAACGAGAACTGGGGTGGCTCGCCTCCACGCAAAATAGGGGTCAACGAAAAGAAAGAGACAATCAAACTATGGTCTCCGAAATTTACGTTGCTTTCATTGGCATCTGTTTTCATCATTCCACTTATAACGATGGTAGCTTTCTACCCTGGTATGTTGGCAGTGGCTCACATCAATTATGTTTCCAACATCTGGCATTTTGCATGGATAACACTACTCGTCGGCGTATCATTCGTGGTGCTTCTGACAGTGATTATCGCAATATTCAAATGGTTGCTTCTGGGCAATATCAAGGAAGGACGCTACAAGGTGAACAGTCTTTTCTACTATAAGAAATGGTTTTTTGACCAGTTGATGAAGTTGAGTTTGCAGGTAATAGGCACGCTTTACACAACGCTCTACCTACAAAAGTGGTTCAAGATGCTAGGTGTGAAGATGGGAAAACGTGTGGAAATATCTACCGTAGAGTTTATTTCTCCAGACTTACTTGTTACGGGAGATGAATGTTTCCTTGCCGATTCTGTTTCAGTGGGAGCTTCGTATGTGCGTAACGGCTATATCGAGATCGCCAAAACATATATTGGTAACCGTACATTCGTAGGCAATAGTGCCGTGATGAGTCCGGGAACAAAGCTAGGAGACGATGTGCTTGTGGGTGTACTTTCAAAGATGAAGGAAGAAAATCTGCCAGCAAAAGATGGCACAAACTGGTTTGGATCACCTGCGGTATTCTTGCCACGAAGGGATGTGAATCATGATTTCTCATCAGAGCGCACTTACAAACCTTCCAGAAAACTGTTCTGCTACCGTTATTTCATCGAGTTTTTCCGTGTTGTTCTGCCATCAACATTTTTCATCTTTATGGCGGGTATCATCACCGATATAACTTCTTACATGCAGATTGAGCGAGATCTTAGTGAACTCATATTATGGTTCCCATTACTCTACATCGGTGTATCAATCATCGGTATATTTATTACAGCACTGCTGAAATGGGTCATCGTGGGAAAATACGTGCCACAAAACAAGCCTTTATGGAGCGGATTTGTATGGCGTAGCGAACTTGTCACCGGTCTGTATGAGAATTTCCTTGTGCTGTTTTGCCTGAACATCCTTACAGGAACACCATTTATAAAGTATCCACTTCGATTACTTGGCTGTAAGATTGGTAAACGAACCTGTTTGTTTACAACCCAGATTACAGAGTTTGACCTGATACATGTGGATGACTACGTTGCCCTTAACGACAACTGTACTATGCAGACTCACCTCTTTGAGGATCGTGTGATGAAGATGTCGTATGTAACGATGGAAGAAAACTGTTCTGTTGGTGGTATGTCTGTTGTGCTTTATGATTCAAAGATGGAAAAGAATGCCATCCTCGACCCACTGTCAGTACTGATGAAGAATGAGACGCTGTCTGCTGACAACAGATATATCGGTGCTCCGGCAAACAAAGTATAAGTGATTTAGAAAATAGTCTCATCTAGATATAAATGAATTTTTTAAAGCTAGAAATTAAAGGACTATGAAAATAAGGAAGACTCTTATTACCACTTGTGTCATTCTCGTTTATGGGCAAAGCGCTATGGGGCAGTCACGAATTGTTGTTTGTGATGCATTTACCAAAGCGCCTATACCATATACGAATGTTTATAAAGCGGAAAAAGGGGAATATAGAGGTACTGCGACTGATGAAAAGGGAATTGCAACGATTGACTTTTCATTTCAAAAACTTTGTATTAGTCATGTAGGTTACACACAACAAACATTCACTAATACACCAGACACAGTATTTCTTATTCCGAAGGAGAATCTTTTGTCAGAAGTTGTTGTCAGTAATGCGGAACCGCAATGGATTCGTCCTTTCTTAAAGAGGTTTATTGAGAATAAAAAAGATAAATACCGAACTGCAACAGAAAATTTTCACTATAGTTATAACACACGAAATGCTAGTGACAATAGTGGTTATTGGTTTGAAAATTCTGGTATCATCAGAATACCTTCATCATCAACAAAAACGCGATTTGAAATAAAACCATCGAAAGGGTATATCCATTTTAAAGATAGTACCGCAGGTTGTGATTTCACAAATATGAAGCGAATGGTTTATCATGACTTCGTGGATGAAATGGATATGAAATTTATTAAGCACCATAAATTCCAAGTTAATGATGCTTTTAATGCGGAAGATAAAGATGTGGTTCAACTTTATTTCAAGTCTATAAAATATGATAAAGAGGATAAGGGGTATATTAATGTAGATACCGCTAAATGCATAATTCTCTCTGTTATACGAGATACTGGTATTGGCTATAATATAGACAACAACACAAATGGTTTTACGAGAACTACCTTTAATATTCTTACAGGTTGGAAGTATTCTAAATGGATAGTAAATCAAAAGATTACTTATTCTGAAATTAATGGAGTCTATTATCCTTCTTTGTGTAGATATAAAGCTTACATCCTTGCTGAATCAGAAAAGGGGAAATATGCAGGAAGGAAGTTTGATTCTTTTGAATCTGAAATAATTTTTAATCAAACGAACTCTCAAGAAGAAACAGGATTCTTTGATCTTGCCGAACCGTGGTATATGAAGATTATTGTTAGCAAAAAAGAAAGATTAGCTGAAGAACAACTACAAAATATACCCAAAGAATACATTCTATATTAAATTATGATATAAAATGCTCATGGGCTGCGAGTGTTTATTCTCTTACAGATTCCTGTAGTTTCCCGCTGATATGTTTTTTTTCTTTGCACGTGTGAACGGCCAATTCTCCCGCAGATCTCGCTGATTACGCAGACAACCCCAAAAACTACACTAACTGTCTTTCTCTGCGAAATAATGCAGCAAGGCTGCATTCCTCTGCGAGATCTGCGCTATCTGCGGGAGAATATGGGTTTTATGTGTTATATTTAATCTGCGTGAGAACACATCTGCGTTAGCAGATATTGCAGTTATATCCCCAAAAGGTCTCTGCGGGATATCTATGTGTTTTTTACATGCTTGCTGCAATATCGTAAGCCTGCTTGATGCGGTCGCCCATTCCGATGCCATCTCTAAGATTACCGGCGATGACTAGTCCAGGATATTTCTGTTGCAACAAGTCTATGCTCTTTAATCTTGCGCCTGTACTGCTTTCATATTGTGGAATGGCTTTATCATGACGATAGATTTCGATTTCATCGGGCTGTGTCTTTGCGGGATATTTCATCATGCTGTGTAAATCATCTATTACATGGCGTTTTATCTCTTCATCGCTGAGCTTTATCATCTCAGGATGTCTCATGCCACCAATGAAGAAGGCATAAGCGGCTCCTCTTTTGGGGGCACGCTCTGCAAAACAGTCGGAAGGAAACAGAATGCCTAATACATCACGCTTTTCTTTGGAAGGAACAAGACCACCAAAGGCGCTGTGACAAACTCCCTTGGTGTCGGCAATTCCTACGCCTACCTGTATCACGGGTGCATATTTGAGATTCGTGATTGTTTGCATGATGTCGCTGTCTACAAATGGCAGAAGCGTTGAGAGAGCGTAAGCGCCGCAGGTGGTGACTACCTTGTTGCACTTTATATTCTGCTGCTCACCATTCACAGTGTAGTTGATATTGAAACCATCGGCAGAAGGGGTTATGCTGATTGACTTTGCATTTAATAGAATGTTGTCTGAACCAATTTTGTCAGCCATCGCACTCGTTAGACTTGATAGTCCGCCATGGGTGGAGAATACTTCTTTGGTAGCTGTTTTATCTCTGTCGGTCTTTGGTTGACGAGCTTTTTTAATCGCCCCAAGAATGAAACTGCCATAGTCCTGTTCCAAATCATAGAGTTTGGGCAATGCGTATTTTGTAGGCAGCATCGTAGGATTGGCAGCATAGACTCCGGCAAGGAATGGGTCAACGGCATAGTCAAGATATGAACTTCCAAGGCGTCTTTTTGTTAATTCAGCAACGCTTTCATCGGGATTGTTGCCTTTGGCTCTGAATGGTTCTGTGAGAATGCGTAGTTTGTCGTAGGTTGTGAATAGGGGAGTGGTGATGGCACTGAGAAGTCCTGAAGGCAGTTCATGAAACTTGCTGCCTTTCCAAATGAGTCTTCTCTTTGCAGAAGCTTGGGCAATTTCAAGTTTGCAACTGTCGTTGAGCGAATGGAATAAATCCATTACTTCAGGATATTTGACAACACCAGTGTTGGGACCACTCTCAAAAACGAAACCATTGACATGATGAGACTGAATCTGTCCGCCAATTTTATTGTCGCTTTCAAGGATTGTTACATTCCGGTTTTTATTACGCAATGCGAAAGCTGTAGTGAGCCCCGTGAGTCCTGCTCCAATAATAACTATATCGTGAGTATTGTCCATCATCTTATATTGGTTTAGAGAATTTTCTATCGGTATTGATCATCAGCGGATCTAAGGCAGCAACTACATTCCTTACAAACGGCGAACCCATTTCAGCCATGGCAATGATGTTGCCAGACATGTTTATAAGTCCATCGGCCGCCATTTCTTTGAGTTTTTCTTCATCGTAGTTGGTGCAGGCTTTTAACTCAGAGACAGACATGTTTGTTTCCTTACTTAATACATTCCAGTCTAAATAGTAATTGCACATTAACGATTCGGAAATTTCACGCATCACCTTTTCTTTCTCATTAAGTTTATATCCGTGTGCAACAGGCAGATGTCCGCTGTTGACAGTATCAATATACGCATCGATATTCTTTACGTTCTGGGCAAAGGCATCATCTAGTTGACTTATTCCTGTTGCTCCAAAGGCATAAACCTGACCGGTGGTGCGAAGGGTGCAATAGCCCTGAAAGTTGCGATGCAGTTGGTGGGTATCCAAAGCCTGACTAAGTTCGTCATCAGGTAATACAAAATGGTCCATACCGATACGGCGATATCCGGCTTTTACAATCGTACTTGCTGCTCTTGTAGCCATCTCTTCCTTGGTTTCACTGTCGGGTAAGCCAATCTTCTCTAATATCTGTTGGCGCTTGAAAACCCATGGCACATGACCATAGCTGAATGTTACGATTCTATCGGGACGCAGACTTACGGCTTCTGATATGGCACGCTCAAACTCCTCTGGTGTTTGGTGGGGTAGTCCATATAAGAAATCAAGATTGATGATGATTCCTTTTGATCTAAGGATTTCAAATATTTCTTTTATCGGCAGTATTGACGGTTGTCTGTTTACAGCTTCCAATACATCAGCATCTGTATCTTGTATTCCGATGCTCACTCTGTTGAACCCTGCATCGGCAATGGCTTCCCAACCTTCACGATCAAGAAATCCGGGATGGCATTCAATGGCAATTTCGGGCTTGTCGATAGTAGGCATCAACGACAACAGGTGCTGATTGAGTTCTTTGAGCGTTGAAGCACTCAACTGCGAAGGACTTCCACCTCCATAGTGTATCTGAGAGATGCGTCTGTTTTTATCAAGATGCTTGGCAACGAGATCAATCTCTTTGTGAAGTGCAGCTACATATCTATCAGTAGACTCCTGATCTTTCCATTTATAGGAGTTGCATCCGCAGTAATGGCACAAGCGTTTGCAGTAGGGGAAATGGAGATAAAAAGAGACGTTGTTTTTCTTAGCGTCGTTGGAATCTTCTACAGTCTGAATGAAATCATCTTCATTGATTTCTTTGAAATAGTTGGCTGGGGGATAGCTGGTGTATCTCGGTGCCTGAATATTATATTTGTTGATTATGTCCTTGTTCATCGTCTTTTATACTATAATTACGGAAAGCATGTTACGGCGGATTTGATGATTACCGCAGCACATGCTTTCAACATTGTCAGAAATTATATGTTATTGAAGTTCCAAAGCTCAACGGTCTGCCCTTCTGCACATAATATGCATTATTTAATGTGAAGCAATAGGTCTGATAATCGGTGCCAGTGATGTTCTTGCCCCAGATTTCCCAGTTGAACTTACCGCTGCTGACGATAACTTTAGCATTGAGCAGAAGATAGAATTTCTGACTTAGGGCATTGTTTTCGTCCCAATATATTTTACCTGTTCCGTTGAGACCTGCACTGAAGGTGATTCTATCGACAACGTTACACTTAGGATATAAGGTATAATCAGAGTTTATGCCAAAAGTATTTCTTGGGACCATCGGAATCATATTGTGATCATAATTTGTCTTATCACTTTGCTTGTAATCGAGAAATTCAGCATAGGTATATCCGTAGCTTAATCCAACATTCCAATTGTATATAGGATGGGCAGAAACAGAGAGTTCAACACCCTTGCTGTTGCTATGGCCTGCATTTGTAAGGATGTTGCCTACTCCTGGAATAGTATGGGTAATCTGTTGATGTCTCCAGTCAATATAAAATAAAGAGAGGTCGGTGGTGATTTTACCGTCAAGGAATCGTAGTTTGCTTCCTACTTCATAATTCCAGCTATATTCAGGTTGGTATGTCTTGTTGTCGTCGGAAGTAATGGTTTCGTTGAATCCTCCCACTTTATAACCACGACTTACGGTGACATAGTAATTATTATGCAGGGTAGTGAGATACTGCAAGCTGAATTTTGGCGAGAATTGGTTGAAGTTAAGATTGTTGTTGAATGTATACGGAGAATTGTCAGCAGAAGTAGAACCTGTTGCAATCGTATATCTTTTATAATCTTTCTTTGCATGCTCATAGTCAAATCTTAATCCAACAGTGGCAGAAAGACCTTTCCATATATTATAAGATGACTGATGATAGATAGCGAAAGATGATATAGGATCACTGTAATAGGTAGGCATGCTGAATTTCTGAGCAATATAATCTGTTGTCAGAACATTGTCTTTCTTCTGAATGAGTCCGAAAGCACCGATAATCCATTGGTATCTCTTGTCATTATTAGATTTAAGTGTGAATTCCTGTGTGAGCGTGTTCATGTGGTAGTCATTCGTAACAAAGTATTTGTCAGCAGTAGTGAAATCCTGATCAATATTCATGCTTCCATTCATAAACTGATATGATGTCTGACTGCTGAAGCTGATGTTGCTTCCATTGTAGACAGCTGATAGTCCATTGTTTGAAATCAGTCGTTTGAATCCGCTTGTTCTGTTGTAAGAAATGTCTCCGATGGTGTTGCTCTGCTTGTCATAGACAGCATAAGGATAACCATTCTGGTTGCTGTAATCAATCCATGAACTAAATCGGAATTTCCATAATTCAGTAGGCTTCCATTCAAAAGCCGTTCTGCCAGAATATTCTTTAATCTTATCCGCTTTTTTACCCGTTGCTACATTCGTGAAGAAGCCATCGTTGCTGTGATAATTTCCAGAGATAGAGAAACCAAGGTTGTCGGCCAACTTTAAATAACTTGATGCCTGAGCAGTGATGTCGTTTTTGTTACCATATCCGATTTTAATTCTCGTGTTCTGATATTCCAAGGGAGAGAAAGTATGAATATCGATGATGCCTCCCATGGCATTACGTCCGTATAATGTTCCTTGTGGTCCCCTTAGTACCTCAATGCTTGCAATGTCAGCCATGTCGATATCTAAAGCAGAAATATCATAATGTGGGATCCCGTCAATATAAAAGCCGACAGCCGATGTCTTTGCCTTTGAACCTATTCCACGTATAAATATAGGACTGTTGGCTCTTGAACCATAATCGGGCATATAGAAATTTGGTATAAGCGTAGAGAGTTCTTTCATACTTGTGACATTCTGCAAGTCTAAGTCTCTTGCGTTCATCTTGTTTGCAGACAATGGTGCAAGACTTCTCCTGTTGGCCTTGAACTCAGTAACGGTGACTTCTTTAATGTTTATAACGCTGTCTGTCTTTAAATGTGGACTAGCCATCATGAGCGAAGTCATTAAAATCTCTGTAAGCATACTATTTATCTGTTTTGTTTATTACGTTTATTCAGGAAGGAACTCTCCATGTAAGATTGGTGGGTCATCGCTATATTAGCATCGGGTATAATGCTGTCTTTATAGAGCTGTTTTACATCCTGTTTTTATCAGTGCGCAAAGTTAGCAACTAATATAATAGTGTGCAATCCTCATTTGTTAGGTAATTATTTGTTTTTTGTCTATAATAGATTTATCATTTGGTCAATTTCTTTTCTCAATATCATGCAAGAGAGAGCAGGGGTAAGTTTACTTGAGATACAAACAGCCGTTCTCAAGCAACCTATACTAGACTTTTACTTGCAAGATGAATCAGTATCAATGCAAGCGACATGTCTATACCATGATAAATATCAAATATTTCATAAACTTCTTTATTTTATAGTACGATATGTTTATTTAATCACTATATTTGTGATTTAGTGAACAACTTAATTATAGATTGATTATGAAAAACTACAGAATTGTTTCGGCAGCATTGCTGATGGTGGGACTTATCGTGGTGGGAGTCTGCATCAAGAGCGGATTGAACAGTATGGCTGACAACTCGCGAGTGGTGAACGTAAAGGGTTTGGCTGAAATGGAGGTGAAAGCCAATAAAGTGACATGGCCCGTCTCGTTTAAGATTGTTGGTAATGATCTTGGTTCTATTTACCAAGACGTGAATAAGAATAATCGAATTGTAAAAAACTTCCTTGTAAGTAAAGGTATAGCCGATAGCGAGATAAGTGTCAATGCTCCTCAGATCGTTGACAAGGCCGCAGATGTTTATAATAACAATGGATATAAGGAAAGGTATAATGTCACATCAGTGATGACGGTTTCAACAAGTAAGGTGGATCTTGTCAGAAAGTTGATGAGCCAGCAGGCTGAGTTGCTTAAACAGGGCGTAGCCATTACGGCAAATGATTATAATAATACTGTGATATATGCATTCACGAAACTCAACAGCGTGAAACCTAAGATGATAGAACAGGCAACAAAGAACGCACGTACGGCTGCTGAGAAATTCGCAAAGGATTCTGAAAGTGATCTCGGTAATATAAAGAGTGCCGATCAAGGACAGATATCTATTGAAGACCGTGATGCCAATACTCCTTTTATAAAGAAGGTGCGTGTTGTGACTAGTATTGTATATTACCTGAAAGACTGATGAAGAATCAGTAATATTTGTATTTTAATCTGTAATTTGGATACTCGTTATACACGAAATATGATTTAACTTTGCATCCGTAAAAATAATAAATAATTAAAGAAAGGATATCGCAATTATGAAATTAGATTTCACTTATGAGAATCAGACCAAGATATATTTTGGTCGCACAGCAATGGAAGGACTTAAAACCGAACTTGCTAAATATGGTAAAACAATTATGCTTGCTTATGGTAAGGGAGCAATAAAGAAGATAGGTGTCTATGACCAGGTGATTGAAACATGTAAGAGTCTTGGTAAAACGGTTGTTGAATTGTCTGGAGTTATGCCTAATCCTACTTACGAGAAAGTGATGGAAGGATGCCGATTGGTTAAAGAAAACAATGTAGATTTGATACTTGCTGTAGGTGGTGGATCGGTTATTGACTGCGCAAAGGCAATTTCGGTATCTACTTATTGCGAGGGTGACGCATGGCAACGTTATTTTACGAACTTTGAACCCGTTGACAATAAGTTGGTTGCCATAGCTTCTATTCTGACAATGGCAGGTACTGGATCAGAGATGAATTCGGGTGCGGTGATAACAAATGACGAATTGAAAATCAAGATGGGACGTGTGTTTGATGCAAATGTGAACCCTCGCTTCTCTATCTTAAATCCTGAATTTACATACTCTGTATCTAAATATCAGATGTTGAGTGGTATCTTTGATATGATGTCTCATCTGATGGAGGCATATTTCGCCGGCGATGATAATGGAACTTCAAGTTATATCATTGAGGGATTGCTGCGCTCTATTATTGATAGTACACGCGTGGCAGTAGTAAATCCAGAAGATTATGAAGCTCGCAGCAATTTGATGTGGTGCTCTTCTCTGGCAATGAACCCACTTGCCGGACTAGGAAAGGCGCAGGATTGGGAAGTTCACATGATAGAACATCAGTTGGGAGCTTACACTGATTGTGCTCATGGTATGGGACTCGCTGCTATCTCTATACCTTATTATCGTTATGTATCTCAGTTCGGACTAAACAAGTTTGCTCGTTTTGCTCGTGAGGTATGGCATATCAACGAAGAAGGCATGACCAAGGAACAACTTGCAAAGGCTGGTATAGATGCATTGGCACAGTTTATTAAGGAATCTGGAATGGTGACACGCCTGCGTGATCTCAATGCTACAGAAGAGATGCTGCCATTGATTGCTAATTCTACATTATTAATGGGTGGATATAAGCAAATGACGCCACAGGAAATTCTTGAAATATTGAAACAAGCATACTAATGTGTTATATATAATAAGGTGAACTTAAAATCTTGATGTGTTTTATGTCAACAAAAAGGAAAAGATTAAATAAAAATGAATCTTTTTCGCAAAAAGATTTGGAGGTTCGGATAAAAACCTATACTTTTGCACTCGCTTTTAAGAACAACGGTTTTTAATAAAGCAAAAAGAAACATCGTGTAAACGAAAACAGAATGAAATTTATTTCTTATGTTGAGTGCAGCCGGTGTTCTTCGAAAGAAGAAAGAGTTCTTTGAAAAGATTTACATAGACAGAAAAGTAGTACAAGAAGCGAGTGCTGAGATTTATTTCGGTACTCGGGTAAAAAGAAACAAACCGTCATCGGATGTAAATCCGATTTCGAAAAAACTAGGTTTTAGACTACAATAATTTAGGAGATTCGTTCTGAACAGATTACAGACATTCTAGAAATAGAATATATAATATTTTACAATGGAGAGTTTGATC
>NZ_KB890649.1 GCF_000373185.1 Segatella paludivivens DSM 17968 = JCM 13650 | reverse complement strand
TCCTGAGCAGAAGCGAATGCTATATGAAGAGAAAAGTCTAACGGGGGCTGTCTGCCCACAGTCGACAACTTCCTCGGAGTGTCTTTCATTTATTTAATTTTGTTGTATCGGATTTTATTTCTAAATTTGTAGACAAAGATATGATAATAAAAGATATTTGTAACAAAATTTTCATCAACCGACAACTAATTCGGGAAGGTGACAACCATATTGGATTGAATGACAACCAATCTGGTAAGGTTAGACAACTTATTTAATAACAAATGTAAACCTATTCCGGCTAAAGACAATGTGCGTTGGAGTTTAATGTCACTTTTATACCGATAATGTCACTCAATGTCACTCGCTCATCCCTTATAAACAAAGGGTTTGTGACAAAGTGACATTAGTGACATTGAAAAAACTTTTTCTGGTAGCGTGTCTTTAGCCGGAATTGGTTTATATTTGTTATTAAATAAGTTGTCTAATCCAACCAGATTGGTTGTCTGTCTTTAGCCGGAATAGATTTATCACTCCCCTAAATTGACGATGAATCTGATTATGTGTTCTCATGATTTAAATGGACCTATACACGAAAATTCTAATTCGCGAAATAAGGCAGAGTGATATGGGCCTTATCACTCTGCAGTTTACGAAGCAAAAGGAAGTGATATGGCCCTTATCACTATTAGATTGAATAATAAACACAATGCCAAAGCTTGCTCAAGTGATTTTTTATGTTGAGCTGCATGAACTATGTACTCACTCTAAACTATTGATGGATAACACATGCCACGCTTTTTCTAGAAAAATCAGCTACAGTAAACTGCATATTATCTGCCGCATTTTATAATAAAATCATGCGCGCAAAGACTTGGGAATCCATTCCTACGATCAAACGTTTGCATTATATCGACATAAAGTTTCCAATCCTACGATCAAAAGTTTTTATTCCTTCGATGAAACGTTTCCGTTTCTATATGGAAAACATTCTATTAAAAAAACGGACTTGCATTTTTGACAAGACAAAATCACCTCTAAATATTCTCAATTTTGCGTTTCATCGTTAAAACGACTAATAATGACGTAGCTAGTACGTAGCTTACCGCAGCTATTTTTTTAGTTTTTATTTTCAACAATGCTAGTAAACAAGGGACTTTCAAGCATAAACGTAGCTACGTAGCTATTTATTTAAAAACTCTTAGAGGGGAATTCTGTATTTAAGTACATGTTTTATAATGCCAATTGATACGACATCAATGAGAACGGGGTACCTCTTAAGGATATACTTAGCGTAGTACATAGTACGCGAATACGTCTGCTTTATATTTCTGTTTGCAAGAAATTCATATTGGATATTTATTGT
The DNA here is from genome assembly GCF_000373185.1 of Segatella paludivivens DSM 17968 = JCM 13650. Taxonomy (GTDB): domain Bacteria; phylum Bacteroidota; class Bacteroidia; order Bacteroidales; family Bacteroidaceae; genus Prevotella; species Prevotella paludivivens. The sequence goes on along the minus strand of NZ_KB890649.1, from coordinate 172,801 downwards.
CGATCATCATCACAGATAGAATTCTGATTTTGAGGAGGAAAAAATCATTCATTATTCACTGCTTTTTATAACTCTGAAAATTGATTTTTCTGAAGATAATAAGTCACTCAAAATTGATTCTAAATTGATTTATAAATGAATTCAAATTGATTCTAAATTGATTCTAAATTGATTTATAAATGAATTAGAAATCAACGAAACGACTATATGCATAATACGTACACGCATGCGCAACCGCGCGAAGATATAGATATAGATATAGATAATAGATATAGATATAGATAATAGATATAACGATAGTGAAACTACTGCTACCGCTGTAGTAAAGGCAGCAGCACCATCAGACTTTCTGACGAAGATAAATTCTTTTGAAATTCAATCATTAAACAAATTCAACTATGACGAATTCTTTCGCTTAGATAACTGCAATAGATTTATAATCACAATGGATATTATTCGCAAACTTAACCATTTTTAACCATCACAAGTATGTACATTTTTGGTCATTGCAGTTTTTTTAACTACCTTTGTATCTAACAAAAATACACCAGATGAAACATATCCTACTATCAATTTTTATCCTATGCAGTCTCGTTTCTAAAGCGAATCCAATTCAAGGATTACTTGAGCGTATTGACAAAGGTGCAGGAGATAAGTTTGAGACGGAACTTGTAAATAGCAAGAAAGACTTTTTTGAACTTTCACAAGATAAAGACAAGATATTAATCAAGGGAAACTCTTGGGTTAATATCGCATCTGGTTTGAATTGGTATTTGAAATACTATGCAGGAATTCAACTGACATGGAACAACATGAAAGCTAATATTCCTGCCAAACTTCCTAAAATCTCAAAAGTAGAACGCCATGAAACAGACTTGAAACTGAGATATGATTTCAATTACTGCACGTTTTCTTATTCCATGGCTTTCTGGGACTGGCAGAGATGGCAGACGGAAATAGACTGGATGGCTCTTCACGGAGTAAACCTTCCGCTAGCTATTGTTGGCGAAGAAGTGGTGTGGAGGAACATGTTGCTGAAACTTGGCTACAACAAAGAAGAAATTGGTAAATTCATTGCCGGACCAGCTTTCTTGGCATGGTGGGAAATGAATAACCTTGAAGGTTGGGGCGGTCCACTACCCGACTCATGGTATAATGCACAAGAAGCATTGCAGAAGAAAATACTTAAACGTATGGATGAATACGGCATGCAACCAGTATTGCCGGGTTTCTGCGGTATGATGCCACATGATGCTAAGACAAAACTTGGACTGAATGTTACTGACGGAGGTACATGGAACGGATATACACGACCAGCAAATCTATCACCAACAGACAAGCATTTTGATAGAATTGCAGATCTATACTACAGGGAATTAACCAAACTATACGGCAAAGCCAACTACTATAGCATGGATCCATTCCACGAGACCAACGATGATGCAAGCATTGACTATGCGAAAGCAGGAAAGGCCGTGATGGATGCGATGAAACGAACTAATGAAAAGGCGACATGGGTGATACAAGGTTGGACAGAGAACCCACGTCAGCAGATGATTGCAGACATGAAGAATGGCGACTTGTTGATTGCTGATTTGTTTTCTGAATGCCGTCCGATGTTTGGAATTCCTTCTATCTGGAAACGTGATAAAGGATATGAACAGCACAACTGGTTATTCTGTATGCTTGAAAACTTTGGTGCCAACGTTGGACTACACGGTCGCATGGATCAATTGATTAATAATTTCTATGCTACAAAGGAAGTTTCGCCAAACACAGAACACATCAAAGGCATCGGCTTCACAATGGAAGGTTCAGAGAACAATCCCGTGATGTTTGAATTGATGAGCGAACTGCCTTGGAGACCAGAGAAGTTTAAGAAGGAAGACTGGATAAGAAACTATGTAAAAGCAAGATATTCAAGCGACGACGCTAATCTGCAAAAGGCTTGGAGCATACTATCAGAAACAATATACAACTGTCCTGCAGGTAACAACCAACAGGGACCTCACGAAAGTATTTTCTGCGGTCGCCCGGGACTGAACAACTTCCAAGTGAAAAGTTGGTCGAAGATGCGCAACTACTATGATCCAGCATCAACACTTGAAGCAGCCAGACTCATGGTGAGCGTTGCAGACAAGTTTAAAGGCAACAATAACTTTGAATATGATCTTGTAGATATATGCCGTCAAGCACTTGCTGACCAAGGAAGACTACAATATCTAAAGACAATTGCCGATTACAACGGATTTAGTATAGCCCAATTTGACAAAGACTCTAAGAGATTTTTGAACATGATACTTCTGCAAGACAAATTGCTTGCTACAAGAAGTGAATTTCGCTTAGGTCATTGGACTGAAGCTGCAAGAAATCTAGGACATACAAATGCTGAAAAAGATTTGTATGAATGGAATGCAAGAGTACAGATTACCACATGGGGTAATCGGGTCTGCGCTGATAAGGGAGGACTTCGCGACTATGCAAACAAAGAATGGGAAGGATTATTGAAAGACTTCTACTATAAGCGTTGGAATATATACATGGATGCCTTGGCAAAACAGATGAGACAAAACCAACAGCCAGACGAAGATGCGCTTGGAGCTGGAAAGAATTCCACCAAGACTAGTTCGGAACTCTTTGCGATGGCATTGCCAGCAGGTCCACAGATTGACTGGTATGCCATAGAAGAACCTTGGACACTTCAACATAATCCATACAGCGCAAAGCCAGAAGGTAATGCTATTGAAATGGCAAAGGAAGTTATTGATTTTTTAAAATAGAAAATAAATGGAAAATAAACGTCTGATATCACTTGACGTCTTAAGAGGACTTACCGTAGCTCTTATGATAACTGTAAACAATGGCGGTGGAAAAATGATATATTCCACACTGGAACACAGCAAGTGGAACGGTATGACTCCTTGCGATTTAGTGTTTCCATTCTTCTTGTTTATTATGGGAATATCTACTTTCCTTAGTTTCAAGAAAAGTAACTTCACATGGAGCAAAGCCACTGCGATAAAAGTTGTGAAGAGAACAATCATGATGTTTATGATTGGACTACTGATTAACTGGTTTGCATTGCTGCTTGGCGGTAAAGGACTTGACTTCGAGCATCTCAGAATTTGGGGAGTGATGCAACGAATTGCACTGTGTTATCTTGCTGTATCAATATTTGCCTTAAGTTTTAAGCATAAATATATACCAATAACAATTGTAGTATTGCTTGCAATATATTCAGCCATACTTATACTAGGCAACGGATATGCTTATGATTCACATCTCAACATACTGTCAAAAGTTGATACAAGCATATTAGGATATGATCATCTTTACCACAAAAGCCCTGTTGACCCAGAAGGACTACTAAGTACTATTCCAGCAATAGCCCACACAATGATAGGTTTTTATTGCGGAAAACTGATGGCATCTGCAAGAGATACTGAAGACAAGGTGATGAAGTTTATGATTGCTGGCGGAATACTAGTCATCATAGGTTATCTTGTAAGTTTCGGGCTACCATTGAATAAAAGAATTTGGAGTCCTAGTTATGTTTGCATGACTTGCGGACTAGCTGCAATATGTCAGGGCTTACTGATGTATTATATTGATATTAAGGGAATAGCAAAGGAGAAACTGAACATGGCTTTGATATTCGGAACCAATCCCCTATTCCTCTATGTAGTAAGCGAACTTGTTGGTATCATATTTGGAGCTACAGGATTGAAGATTGGTATATACAATGGTATAAGCACAGTCATTATCAATCCATACATGGCATCACTTGTTTATGCTATCTTATTCATGCTATTACATGCACTAATGGGTTATCCATTGTGGAAGAAACATATATTTATAAAGTTGTAATGCGAAATCGCATTACTACTTTATCTTCATTCTAGCGCTTCATAACTTTCACGCCATCCTTGATGTAAACGCCTTTATACGTTTTTACATCTGGCATTTTCATGCCTTCTATATTATAAAATTTACCCTGAGAATCATCTTTTGTTATGTTGTTGATACCAGTAGGAACTTGTCCACTTCCAACAACTAGATAAAGATTTTTATCTGACATTTCAAGTTTGTAGGTTACTCCACTGATACCTTCAATAATTATATCAGACAAATTACCCTCTAACACATTGAATGTACCAACGAGATAAGCACCATCATTAGGTTTTGAATTGCCAGTGAACTGAATAACAGGAGCTAGATATTTTGGTCCATCAGTCCAATCCACCTTATTAATACGTAATGTATCAGCCGTAATATTGGCAGAAGACAAAGGGAAGACTATTCGAGAACCGAAATTCAAAGTAACAGAACGTGCAGACACATCACCCTGTGGCAGAAGCTGTGAAGCATAGTCCATTACAATACCTGCACCAAACTTACCGCCGTTGGTTTTCAATGTAGCGAAACGATTTAACCACACACGACTTGAAGCCATATTTCCATCAAAATCAAGTTCACCATTCCATACATCAGTATTGCCAGTATAAGTCTCTGTAACATTAGGCAATTTCAATATTCCATCACCTTGCTTTATAAGACGCATCTCGCCAGTAAAAGCACCACCAGTAATGGTATGCGTATAAGTAGTGGTTGTGATATTTGCATTGTCATCATGTCCCTCAACCCATGTAGGAGCATTGTCTGTAAGGATATATGGCGCAGCACCGTCAACAACACTGACACTCATATTATCAGTCTTTGCCAAAAGCAAATGCTTATCATTATTATCTTTGTTGATAGATGCTCCGTCAGCAATTTCAACCCTATCAGTGAGTGTACTTGGAGGAGGTGCGATGGTAATGCCCTCAGCCTTTCCAAGGAAATAACTTGTATGAGGAGTTTGGTTGTATGCTTCCATCTGCCATACTTCACTTTGGCGATATTGAGTATCGTGCCACAAAGTATAATTACGATATTCTGTAGGGTATGTTGTCGTATATATTCTGAGGTTTCCACCACATCTTACGATAAACTCCTCACGCCAATCACCAAGAATATCACCCTGAAAACAAGGATTATTCTTAGAATCATTGTTCATATTGCAACCAGAAGAAGTAAAAAGTCTGCCATATCCCGGTTTCTCTATCTTAGCCTCCTTAGCAGTACCAGGACTATTCAGAACTTCATCACACAAATCACCGTCCCAATAGATTCGGAAATTCAAATCACCCCAATTTAGAAAAGTATCAGCATTGATACCAAGAACATTATCGGTAACTGAACTAATTAAATTTGAAGCAGAAGAACGTCCCTGGCACCCATGGAAGTTATCAGAGAATTTTCCGATCAAAGCACGTCCATCATCGGCTGTTGTCTCAAAGCGATAATACAGCTCAGATGTAGTTGCATTACGATAATTGTTTCCAGGCTTAGTCTCATTGCAACCAAAGAATTCAAGTCCATGACGATATGGATCAAAGTCTCCGACATGTTGAGAATCACCATGACCAAGACCAGTTGTACTAAGTCCCTTGCCATTATCATCAATGACCATTGAACCATATACAATCTCATCCCTGCCATCCATATCAACATCGGCAACACAGAAGTTATGATAACCATTACCATACCATTCACTACCAGGTTGATTACAATTCCAAGTCCAACGGGTAGTAAACTCATGCGTCTGCGGATTGATATCATAAGCGATCATCTTCTCACGGGTGTAGATTCCACGAGCTAAGAACAAACTAGCCTTACGACCATCAAGGAAAGGAGCACCAAAGAAATATTTTGATGAACGATGACCATAGTCATCTCCCCAAGCAGCTTTAAGATCTGTTTCACCATCCTCTAATCTCTTTAGTGGATAGTCTATAATTTGATATGGCTTACCTGTTTCACCGTTTAGATATAAGAGATACTCATTACCTGTATGAGTCCAACAATACTGCGCATCGGTATGTCCGAAAGTGTTTCTTGTATTTACTGAAGCATCACCTATTACCTTTGTAGTGCCATCAGAGAAATGAATTTTCATGCCATCAGCACCGCGGAGTACTACCTCAGCTTTACCATCACAATCCCAATCATAAGCAACAATATCAATTTCAGTACTGTTTAGACTCACCATGTTTGGACCACAATCAATCCACCACATTCGTGTACCATCTAGCTTATAAGCTTCAAGGATAGCATAGTCTGTCGCATTTTCCAAATACAAAGAAGATGCATCTTTGGTATTAAGTCGCTTGAGAAGTATTTCAAGTTGTCCGTCACCGTCAAGATCAGCCATACTGATATCATTTGGCTGATAATCAGCTGTGATATCAGAACCATCAGCATTTGAATATACTTTTTGAAGAGTAATGTCTTTATAGCCAGAAAAGTTACGATCAATAAGCTTATACAGATAACAGTTCCAAGATGTCTGCGGTTTGCACTGTGGTTGCTCCACACCTTTAACGATAGCACTTACAGTGTACTCACTAGTAGTACTACCACCTGTGTCATTATAATTTGACACGCTCAAGGGTTTGTCATTTAGTTTAACACCATCCCTATAAACATTATAGGTAACGTCATAATACTCATTAGCAAGGATTCGCCAACTTACGAAAGTTCCCTCATTGCTAGTTCCATTTGTACGATGAACAACAACAAGACCACGATCAAGTGCATCTGTCATGCGCTGGGCATTAAGCCCTAGACACAAGAATAGAATCCAAAGGGATAATAAAATCTTTTTCATTATTAAACATTAAAGTACCAAAGAATCAATTAGTTATTAGATTGATAGTTTTTCTGCAGCAAAGAAACGGAATAAAACTGATTCAAAACAGCAAAAATCGTTCGTTTTTCTGTAGATTTGTACTTTTTGATAAAGATAGTTAAATTAAAGCAAATATTTAAGTTTAGTTTACACCAAGAAAAAGATAATTCATATCTTTGCGTGTATAAAAAAGTAGGATATTAAACAAAAAGATAATGGCAAAACAAATCACAAATAAAGTATCTTGGGTTGGTAAGATAGATTGGGAGCTTACCAAATTCCACGGAGACGAACTCTCCACAATGCATGGTTCCAGTTATAACGCTTACCTTATTCAGGATGAAAAGACTGCACTTATCGACACAGTATGGCAACCTTATGATAAGGAATTTGTAGCAAGACTAAAGAAAACTATAGATCTGAAAAAGATTGATTACATTGTAATGAATCATAACGAGATTGATCATAGTGGTGCATTGGTAGAATTAATGCGTGAGATTCCAGGCACACCAATTTATTGTACAAAGAAAGGTGAATCTATTATTCGTGGTCACTATCATCCACAAGACTGGAACTTTGTAAACGTAAAAACTGGTGATACTCTTAATTTAGGACAGAATACCCTTACATTCATAGAAGCACCAATGCTTCACTGGCCTGACACAATGTTCAGCTATCTTTCTGGAGAGAATATATTATTCTCTAATGATGCCTTCGGTCAGCACTTTGCAACAGAATCACTATACAACGATACTGTGAAGCAGGATGACTTGATGTGGGAAGCTCAGAAATACTACGCTAACATCATTAACCCATTCAGTATGATGGTGAGCAGAAAGGTGAAAGAGCTTATCGGTATGAATCTTACTATTAAGATGATCTGCCCTAGCCACGGTATTATCTGGAAAGATAATCCTAAACAGATTATTGACAAATACATTGATTGGTGTAACGAATATAAAGAAAACCAGATTACAATTATCTATGATACGATGTGGCAATCTACACGTAAGATGGGTGAAGCAATTGCTGATGGTATTCAGGAAGTAGACAAAGATGTGACTGTAAAGTTGTTCAATGCCTCACAGATTGACAAGAATGATATTCTTACAGAGATTTTCCAGTCTAAAGCCATATTAGTTGGTTCACCAACAATAAACAACGGTTATTCGTATGCAATTGCCGGTATATTGGAAATGGCTCGCGGAATAAAATATAAAGGAAAGAAAGCTGCAGCGTTTGGTTCTTATGGCTGGAACGGTGATGCTCCAAAAATGATTACCGCACACTTGCAGGAAGCAGGATTTGAAATCGTTAACGATGGAATAAAGAAACAATGGGTTCCAGACGTGAAAGACTTGGATGACTGCACTGAATATGGTAAAGAATTTGCAAAAGCAACAAAATAGATTATTAACAATTTAAAATTTAACAACATGGAAAAGTATGTTTGCGATGTATGCGACTACGTATACGACCCAGCGGTAGGAGATCCAGATACTGGAATAGCTCCTGGTACATCATTTGAAGATCTTCCAGATGACTGGACATGTCCAGTATGCGGAGTAACAAAAGATGATTTCCAAGTACAGAAGTAATTAATAAACTAACAAATAAAAATCCCAATGCTCATAATGAACATTGGGATTTTTTGTTATGTTATATCTGTAGATTACATTGAAGCTATAGAAGCACTGTCTATCCATGAATAAACCATGCTGAATACACCAAACATGATTATTCCGGCTGTGCAGATTGCAAGAGCCAACTTAGTGCTGTTTGCGCTCTTAAACCAAGGAAGAGGTTTTTCATTTGGTTTGATATACATTGCCTTTACAATCAACAAATAGTAGTAAAGACTTATCACAGTATTAATCAATGCGATGAATACCACTGAATAAGCCAGAACACCTGATGTTGTAGATAAAGATGCACCCTTAACAGCAGACATGAAAACAAAGAACTTGCTGAACATACCTGCAAATGGAGGAATACCACCAAGAGAGAACAAAGCAATTGTCATAAGAAACGCAAGCTTTGGATTGGTCTTATAAAGACCATTATAGCTCTCCATATCAACTGTTCCATTATTATGTTCCTCAATGCTACTGATAACAGAGAAGACAGCCATATTGGCTACAACATAGACAAGAACATAGAAGCTAAGAGTTGTATAACTCATTGCTGAGTTGCCAACGATAGCTAGAACGATGTAACCAGCCTGAGAGATAGAACTGAAAGCCATGAAACGCTTAAGGTCTCTCTGACGAATAGCAAACAAGTTGGCAATAGTAATTGAAAGAACAACAACTATAAACAACATATACTGCCAATATTCTACCATAGGACCAAATACCTTGATCAAGATAGAACAAAGAGCAAATGCTGCCGCACCCTTACTAACAACAGAAAGATAACCAGTGATAGTTGTTGGCGCACCCTGATAGGTATCAGCTGTCCAGAAATGGAATGGTACCAAAGAAATCTTGAAACCAAGTCCACTAAAGAAGAATACCATACCCATTATAGTAAGAGGTGTAGCTGTAATCTTAGCTGCGATATCATCAAAATACAAAGTACCCATAGCTCCATAGATAAATGAAATACCATAGAGCATGATGCCACTTGAGAAGGCTGCAGTAAGAACGAACTTAGCAGCTGACTCAGCAGAATTATGACGATACTTATCAAGACCTACTAAACAAGCCATTGGAATAGATGCCATTTCAAGTCCTAAGAAGAATAGAAGGAAGTGATTTGCACTAACCATCATGTTCATGCCAAGAAGAGTTGAAGCAATAAGAATGTAGAACTCTCCTTCTTTGAATTGTGTATCAGGACGCTGTATCCACTCACGACTTTGTATCAATACAATCAATGCTCCTAAAGCAAGGATGGTCTTGATAACACCAACAGAAGGGTTTGTATAATACATTCCACCAAAAGCTACAGAAGCTGTTGTTGGGAATATATTTATCACAATATGTGCTGCCATTAGCAGACAAACCAAAGGATTAAACCATGCACGTGAAGAACTGTTAGCCTCTCCATTAGAAGTAGGTATTACAGCTCGCTGTGATGTAGCAAAGTCTGCAATGAAGACGATTACCAAAAGAGCCATCAAAGTGACTTCTGGTATCATATTTAAAAATTGACTATAATCTATATTCATAATAAATCTTTAATCTTAATTATTAAAATCTACATTACAGAGCAGCTGCTGTAGTGCTCATAATATGATTGATAATTGGAGCAACAGCACCACTGATTACATTACTTGCCCAAAGTGGGAACAAACCAAGACCTGCAACACAGAAGATAAGACCTCCAATTGCTAATCTCTCATCCCATGTTGCATCGTGAAGTTCAAAGAACTTCTTGTTTGGTACCTTCTGGAAAAGAATCTTACCAACAACACGAAGAATGTAAACGGCAGTTACAACAATTGATGTACAAGCGATTATCGTACATACACGATGGAACGTATCTGCATTCTGGAATGAACCTACGAAGATTGTCATCTCTGCAACGAAACCAGAGAAACCTGGTAGACCTAAGTTAGCCAAACCTGCTATAACATAAGATACAGAAAGGAATGGAAGAACTTTCATCAAACCACCAAGATAACGTACGTCTCGAGTTCCGGCACGGTGATAAATCATACCGATACAAGCGAAGAACAATGCTGTCATAAGACCATGTGAAAGCATCTGAAGCACAGCACCTGTAATTGCAGTCTGTGTCATCATACACAATGCGAAGAGCACCATACCACAGTGTGATACTGATGAATAAGCATTGATATATTTCAAGTCAGTCTGTACACATGCAGCGAGCGCACCATATACGACAGAACATGTTGTAAGTACTAGGAATATCCATGATAGTTGCTGAGCTGCCTCAGGCAACAAGTACATTGCAATACGGAAGCATCCGTAACCACCAAGTTTCATAAGTACACCTGCGTGAAGCATTGATACAGCCGTTGGGGCTGAAGCATGACCGTCAGGAGACCATGTATGGAATGGGAACAATGCACCAAGTACACCAAAACCAATAAATATGAATGGGAAGAATACCTTCTGAACTGCTACTGGTATATTATGTAAAGCGGCAATTTCATTAATATTCATTGTTGTTGCACCACTAAAATAATATATTCCGAGAATACCGAGAATCAAAAGAGCACTACCACCCATAAGCATAAGGGTAAGCTTCATTGCAGCATATTCCTTAGGACCTGTACCCCAAACACCAATAAGAAGGTACATTGGGATAAGAGCAACTTCATAGAACATGAACATCGTAAAGAGATCGGTTGATATGAAGAAACCGAAAACACCAATACTAAGAAGAACAAACCAGAGGAAATATTCTTTCTTCATAGGTTCTAACTGCCATGATGCAAAAGTACCTGTGAAAACGATAACTGCAGAAAGCAATAGCATCACAACAGAAATACCGTCAACACCAACACTATATGCTATATTAAGAGGTGCAAACCAAGGTGTGCTATAGGTAAACAGCATCAGTTCGGTATTACCCGCATGACGCATCTGAATGAAAGTGATAGTAAGCCATATTGCAAGACCAAGCAATGCAGAGGCTCCAACAACCATCACACCACGTACTTGATTGTCATTCTTTGCTAACCAAAGACCAACAAGCATAAGTACCGGAATTACTACGAATAATGTTAATATACTCATTTTTCTATTTATTCTTTATTAAATCTTCATTATTCATTAGCTGAGAATGCAAAGCAAAATCAGAGTCAAAGCTACAGTACCAGTAAGGAACCATGCAGCATAAGAACGAACGTCGCCACTCTGCCATGGACGAATAGTCTCACCGGCTTCCTGAGCACTCCATGCCATGAAGTTAAAAGTACCATCGATAACATGGCGGTCAAACCAAGCAATAGGCTTAGAGAAACAACCAAACACGATTTTATGAGTAAAGAACTGCCAAGCGTCATCAATATAAAAACGATTGAGAGCTGCCTTGTGAAGTCTAGGCATTTTCTTAGCAAGCATATCAGGAACAGGATTGTTCTTTGGAAGATACATCCATGTTGCAAGACCAATACCAATGGCAGCAGCCAACAAACTGAACCACGCAACACTTGTAAACTCAAAATGCTGCAATCCAATCTCCATACTCTGACCAGTAGCTGAAACGAAATGTCCAAAAGGAATCCAACCAGCAAATATTGATACTATTGCAAGGAATACCAATGGTCCCCACATAACGAAAGGAACCTCACCTGGCTTCTTGCGATTCTCTGGATCAAGCTCATAATAGCTCTGTCCCCAGAAAATAACATAATACAAGCGGAACATATAGAATGCTGTCATACCTGATACAAGAGTCATAAACCATCCCATGAATGGAGAGAACTCAAAACAAGCTGAAACAATTTCATCCTTTGAGAAGAATCCTGCCAATGGCCATACACCACTAATGGCGATACAACCGATAAGGAAACAAATGTTTGTAATAGGCATATACTTATGAAGTCCGCCCATGTACTGCTTAAAGTTGCTTCCAATGATGACAATAATAGCACCAGAGCAAAGGAACAACAAAGCCTTGAACATAGCATGTGTGAACAAGTGGAACATACCTGCCATGTAACCCAAACCACCTTCATGATTGTCGACAGCATAACTTACGCCAAGTGCAACCAACATATAAGCAATCTGTGATATAGTTGAGAATGCAAGACCACGCTTGATATCGCTCTGGCAACAAGCAACAGCAGCTGCATAGAACGAAGTAAAAGCAGCAATGTAAGCTACCCAATGAAGTTGATTAGGAGCATATTGAACCCAGATTGGGAAAAGACTTGCTACCTGGTAAACACCAGCAACAACCATAGTTGCAGCATGAATCAACGCAGATACTGGAGTAGGACCTTCCATAGCGTCTGGCAACCAAATATGCAATGGGAACATCGCACTCTTACCAGCACCACCAATAAACATTAAGAATAATGCAGAAGGCAACAACCAAGAATATTTAGCAGCAACAGAAGCTAACTTACCGATAAGCTCAGGGTTAGCATTCATGTCGTAATTAAATGTTCCGACATAGTAGCTAAAGAACAAGATTCCTATCAAGAAGAACAAGTCTGCGAAACGAGTAACGATGAAAGCTTTCTTTGAAGCGTGTACGGCTGAATGCTTAGGATAATAAAATCCAATCAACAAATAAGAACATACACCAACCAACTCCCAGAACATATACATCTGGAAAATGTTTGTAGCTACAACAAGTCCAAGCATACTCATGGTGAACAAAGAAAGATAAGCATAGAAACGCTGGAAACCATGTTCGTATTCTTCAAACTTATACTTGTCATCACGCTCAGCCATATAGCCGAAACTGTAAATATGGACCATAAAACTTACCGTTGTGATAACGATCAACATCATTACGCTTATTGGAGTAAGACGGAAACCTATGTTGAAAGTAAGAAGTTCGGTAAATTTCAACCAAGTAAAATTAAATACGGTAACTGTCGGGTATAAACCAGTAGCAGCATCCCTTCCTATAACAAAGAAATACTCATACGCAGTATACAATGACATAGCGAAAAGGCTACCCAACATTATAGTACCGATAAAACCGGCAACCGGCTTTTTCATCTTCATACCACAAAGACCAAGAACCAAGAAGCTCAAGAATGGTAGAAGAAGTATTAAAAATGCATAACTGTATTCCATTTCTTTTAGAATTTCATGTTTTCAATACTGTTCACCTGGTCACTGTGATAGTTACGGTAAACATTAATAATAATGGCCAAAGCCACGGCTGTCTCAGCAGCACTTACTCCGATAGAGAACAATGTGAAGAAGAAACCTTCAAACTGTGCTGGGAAAAGAATGCGGTTGAAGACTGCAAAATTTATATCTACAGAATTCAATATTAATTCTATAGAGATAAGCATAGCTACAAGGTTACGACGCGTAACAAAGCCAAACACTCCGATAAAGAAAAGCAGTGTACTAAGTGCTATAAAATATTCTACAGGGATATTCATTTCTTGTCCTCCTTTCGTGCAATCATTATACCTCCAATGATACATGCCAAAAGAAATACTGAAATGAACTCGAATGGAAGTACATACTGATACTTACCACTTCCAAGAAGGGCTGTACCAATTTGATCCATAGGAACTTCTGTATCAGTAACCTGAGCAGCAGCATTGATAAAATTATTCTTAATTAAAACTACACCTACAGTAGCAAGACCTACAAGCGATAAAAGCAAACCGCTTATTACACGGCTACCCTTGACACGCTCAATAAGTCCTTGAAGTGAACGCTTAGAAACAAGCTGAATAGCAAAGATATACATAACAGTGATACCTCCGGCATAAACAGAAATCTGAGCGGCACCCAGGTATGTGTAGTCTAGTAGGAAATAAATTCCTGCAACACCAAACAAAACGAAGAGCAAAAATGTAGCTGCCCTTATTATTCGCTTTGTTATTACACACATTACGGCTGATCCAAGAATGACTACAGCCAAAATGCAAAACATAACTAAATTTGCCATAATCTATTACTTGGTTTTAGTGTTAAACTTACCGATAGTCAAAGGTGCACCACCATCAAGGATGTTTGGAAGGCTACCACCTTTATATACTTCTTTGTCAAGATGACATACCAACTTAGTGCGGTCGAATACAGAATTCTCAAAATCATTTGTAAATTCAATCGCATCAAAGTTACAAGCATTAACACACAGCTGACAAAACATACAGTCGCCAAGATCATACTGATAATCATCCAGCTTTTTCTTTTTGCGACCAGTCTCAGGATCTTCCTCCATGTGAGCTGTAATCTTGATTGTATCATTTGGACAAGCTTTCTCGCACATTGTACAAGCAACACAGTTATGGCTTTCGTCCTCATTTCTCTTGAAAACGAGACGGCCACGATGACGCTGAGCAACATGGAGGGTAGTCTTGCGGTTCTCAGGATACTGCTCTGTTATCTTTGGAGTAAAGTACTCTATTAGAGTAACTTTCATACCAGTAGCAAGAGTTTTGATTGCAGCTCCTATTTCACCGAAATATGATTTATTATTTTCCATTTTATTATTCAATATTTATATTCTATTGCCTATGCGGATTAAAAAGTCAAACCAAATGCAACACAGCAAGTTGTAAGAACAAGCACGATTAGCATTAAAGGCATGAGATATTTCCATTCCAGTTTCAGAAGATTATCAATTCTAAGACGAGGGAATGTCCAACGGACCCACATAAGAATCCATACCAACATAAATGTCTTACCGAAGAACCAAACGAAACCTGGTATTATATTCATCAAATTGTCAAATCCGGTAATACCTACGTTCAATGGTGCCCAACCTCCGAGGAAGACGGCACTCGCAAGTCCTGATATAACAAATAGATTCAAATACTCTGCAAGGTAATAATAACCAAAGCCCATACCAGAATACTCTGTATGGTAACCAGCAGTCAACTCACTTTCAGCTTCACCCAAGTCAAATGGACCACGATTAGCCTCAGCATTACCAGCGATAAGGAATACTACGAAAGCTATGATTGCTGGAATATGACCCTGAATAACAAGCCACTTCCAAGGACCAGTCTGAGCCTCTATAATACCACTCATCTGCATTGTACCTGTAAGAATGACTGCGCAAATCAGACATAAACCTAAAGAAACCTCATAAGAGATCATCTGTACAGCAGCACGCATTGCTGATACAACAGAATACTTGTTGTTAGAACCCCAACCAGCAAGGAATACACCTAGTACACCAATTGAACTAATTGCTGTAACCAAGAAAATACCTACGTTGAAATCCAAAATATGCATACCCTTATTCCAAGGAAGGAAAGAGAATGTACCAACAGAAGCAATCATTACAAGGAACGGAGCTATCGCATATAAAAGTTTATCAGACTTATCTACTGTGAAGATTTCTTTTATGAGCATCTTCAAAACATCTGCAAACACCTGAAATATACCCCAAGGGCCTACACGCATAGGACCTACACGGCACTGGAAATAAGCACAAACCTTACGTTCCATAAAAATCAGTACGATACAAATAAGCGCATAAGCTGTCAAGACTAAAAGTCCGATGAGTACGCACTCAATAAGAATGGTCCAGAAACTAGGCAACCCCAAAGTCTGACTAAGGAGTGCATCGAACCATTTTGTTACTATACTAAAATCAAACATAATTTATCTATCAATATCAGGAATTACGAAATCAATTGCAGCACCAGTTGCTACCAAGTCAGCAATCTTCTGTCCACGAAGCATCTTGTCAAATGCACCTGTCAAGGTCAATCCCATTGGGCGCATCTTCAAACGATAAGGGCTCTTATCACCATGAGAGTCGAGATAAACTCCAAATTCACCAGCTCCACCTTCTACAGAGAAGAACCATTGGCCTTCAGGAACCTTAATGATAGGCTTCTGCTTGATATAGAATTCACCTTCAGGAATATTATCAATGAGCTGTTCTATAATGTCTAAACTCTGATATATTTCCTTTATATGAACAATGTAGCGAGCCATTGAATCAGCTCCAGTAAGAGTTATTTCGTCAAATTTCACCTTATCATATACACCATAAGGATGATTTTTACGAACATCATTATGCCATCCAGCTGCACGTCCTGCAGGACCTGTAAGAGCATAATTAATACAATCGTCAAGACCCATAGGACCAACACCTTCCAAACGCTGATGTGTAATTACATTATCACCAAACACGTCCATGTATTCCTGAACCATAGGGCGCAGATATTTACAAAGTGTTTTTGTGTTCTGTACAAAATTTGGATCGATATCATCCTGGAGACCACCTATACGATAATAATTTTGTATAAGTCTACCACCAGTTGTCTCTTCCATTACATTCAAGACATGCTCACGATCACGCATACAATAAAGGAATGCAGTCAAAGCACTTAAATCCTGTGCACATGTACCAAGGAACAACAAGTGATTATTTATACGCTGCAACTCATCCATTATAGTACGGATATACAAAATACGGTCTGAGAGTTCTATTCCCATACCTTCTTCTATAACGCCCACTAATGCATGACGCTGCATCATCGCACAAAGATAATTCAAACGATCTGTTAATGCTAGAGACTGAGGGTAAGTCATGCTTTCACACATCTTCTCCATACCACGATGAATATATCCTAAATGTGGATATACTCCCTTGATGGTCTCACCGTCTACAACAGTCTGCAAACGTAACACACCGTGCATACTAGGGTGGTTAGGTCCCATATTTACAACGAAATCATCTTCATCAAAAAGACGATGCTGTGTAGCTACAAGATTACCACTTCTATCAAGATTCCATTCTGTAGTGAAATCTGATTCAGGTTCGTCTGTAACAGGGAACTTATTATTCTCAGGGCTCTCATCAAAGTCCTTACGAAGAGGATAACCATTGAAATCCGTACGAAGGAACAGGCGACGCATATCTGGATGTCCCAAGAACTTTATTCCCAAGAAATCAAATACTTCACGCTCTAACAAATTAGCAGCATTCCAAAGATTAAGTGTTGTTGGAATAACTACATCATCGCCAACCTTCTTACCAATAGTTCTAACAGAGCAGCGCTCATGAGTATCTGTATTTTCAAGAATGTAGATACATCCGAGACCTTCTTCACCAAAGTCTTCACCAATAATGGTAACAAGGTAATCGAAATGCTTCTCGTTCTTCAACTTTGCCATTTCAGAAGCAAAGTTATCGAAATTGAGTTCTATATTATTTAGTTTCATTTTCTTGTACCTTATTAGTCAGTTAGCTCTTTATTTGGATCGAAATCTTCAGGGACATCTGTTACGATGATAGGAGTTTTCTTTCCAAGTTTCTCAGTTGAAGTTAGGACCTCATTGCTGATTCCACGTAAGCCACCCTTACTTAAAGATAGTTCACGTTCCTCCTTTGTCATCTTATGGTTTGCGCCACCAAAGAACTTTTCAACCTTAACCTTACGCTGCAATTGCATCATACCATAAAGAATGGCTTCTGGACGTGGAGGGCACCCTGGGATGTAAACATCCACTGGAACAAGCTCGTCAATACCACGAACTACATTATAGCTTTTCTTGAAAGGTCCACCACTAATGGTACAACCTCCAACAGCTACAACATACTTAGGTTCTGCGATCTCATCATACAAGCGCTTAAATACTGGTGCCATTTTATTGGTAATAGTACCGGCACACATAATTAAGTCTGCTTGACGTGGAGAGTTACGAGTCACCTCAAAGCCGAAGCGAGAGAAGTCGTAACGTGCACAGCCGACAGCCATAAACTCAATTCCACAACATGAAGTACCAAAAGTAAGTGACCAAAGAGAATTACTTCGTCCCCAGTTAATGGCCTGATCCAAAGAACCAAGCACAACATTTACTCCGCCTTCGTTTAATTCCTGCGTAATTTTTCCAAGAGTGTCATTATCCTTGAACTCGTCATAAGGAATACTCTTAATGTGAGGTTTTCTTACTTCCATTCCAACGCTCCTTTCCGCCAGGCATAAGCCAAGCCAAATACTAATACTACCAAGAAGAAACCAATACTAACTAAAGCCATTGGCCCAAATTGTCTAACAACGACTGCCCATGGATAGAGAAATACGGTCTCAATGTCAAACATCAGGAAAAGGATGGCAAAAAGGTAATATCCAATGTGTACTGGCAGCCAAGAAGAGCCGCGAGTAGGGATACCACACTCAAATGGTTCACCCTTTACCGGATTATAAGAACGCGGACCGATAAGCTTAGCAATGACATAAGATGCCAATACCAAGAACACAGCCGTTATCAAAACGGTAATGAATAAAGTAAAATACATAAAATCTATAACGTTATTATAATAATCTGCTTATACTAAGGCGGATAGCTAATCTGCCCAAAGCGTTTGCAAAGTTAGCAATAATATTATAAATATTACGCTATATTAACAAAAAAAAGGGCACATAAATAAAAAAAAGCACCGGTATTAAAACCGACGCTCTATAAGTTCAAGGCACATTCTACTGTTATGATAAGGACATTTCCAGAAACCAGCTTTATCATCTAGAATATTCAAAGTTCCATCATCAAGTTTTGCCCAATGCCATTCTCCGTTGTCCCAATCAACAAGATTCTTTTGTATAAACGACCAGCATCTTACAGCTATCCCCAGAGATGTTTCCTCTCTAAAATATTGATATATATTCATGTGCCCTATAATATTTTCACATTGCACCCACCATTGCCTCTGCATATCATAGCTATCAACATCTTTCCAATGCTCGTATATCATGCTCCCATCAGAACGCAATCCTTCATCTGCCGCAACGGCTATTTTTCTTATTATAGGTTCGATTTTCCTTAATAATTTTTTATCATCAAGAACTAATGCAGATTCATGCAAAAGCCAACTAGCCTCAATATCATGTCCATAACTCTCAATGTTTCGCTTTCCTTCCCATTTATCATCAAAAAACAAGTCCAGATGATAAGTTTCTTTGTTTAGCAATTTGTCGGTAAAGATATGAAGTAAGTTACGCATATTCTGTTCCAATTTTTTATCTTTCCACACACGATAAAGATTGGTGTAAGGCTCTATAATATGTAAATGAGTATTCATTGTTCTGCTCCCATTCTCATCTTTATCACTCAAACGCATATCTTCAATCGGTTTCCAGTCTCGAGTAAGAGCTTCTATATAACCATTATTATCTGCATCAAAAGCATATTTTTCTATGTCATTATATAATGATATAGCTACTTCAAGAGATCTCTTGTCACCAGTTGCGCGAACATATTCACTTAAACCATATATAGTAAAGCCGATGGCATAAGTCTGCTTTTTACAATCCAATGGATTACCTTTATAATCTAAAGACCAGAATACACCACCAAACTCCTTATCAATGAAATGGTCTAATATGTAATCTCGTGCACGAGTTGCTGCATCAAGATACTCTTTCTTTCCAAGTACTCTATATGCTGCAGAAAAACTCCATAGAATTCTAGCATTCATTATGGCACCCTTATCAGCATCAGCATGAACAACATCATGACCGTCTACCCTACCATAATATCCACCGTTGACATTATCAGTAACATCGTCAATCCAATAACGCAGGATGTTATTTTCTAGAACATCCTGCATTGTTTGTTTAAAGCTATCCATTAATCTTCGATTTTACGTATATCCTTTAACTTAGCATTGATTTGTTTCATCTTGCTCTTTGTTAACGGATAAACAAACATAATTACAACCATAAGAACAGCAACAGCTGCAGGTATGTAACTCATGGTTAGTTTCATTCCAAGAATAGCGCTGTCTGTCTGATGCAATGCATTTGGAACTAATCCAAATGCAGCAAACAACCATAGGACTGCACTTCCTGCAATAGCACCACCAAACTTCTGTGCCATAGATCCTGATGAGAATATAAGTCCTGTTGAAGATGTATGGTCCTTTACAGCAGCAAAATCAGCAACGTCTGCATACATGCTCCAAATAAGAGGAGAGATTATTCCTGTACAGATTGATATAAGGATTTGCAATAACAGCATTGTAATGAAGCCTACATTTGTACACGGCAAATAGAAGAACAAGCAGCTAAGAACAGCCATTCCTATACAAGAAACCGCAAAAGTACTGCGCTTACCTATTCTTCGGCTAATAGGAACAGCCATAACGACTCCTGCCATATTACAAACTTCACCTACTGCAAGGAATAAACCTGCAAAGAACAAGAAGCTTCCAATACCTAAATTTATATGAATATTTTCACCTATATAATACTTAAAATAATAAGCTACAGTTGCACCACGTACAGTATTAAACAAGTTTGAACACAGAGCAGCAGCCGTCAGTAACCACCAAGGAGAGTTTCTCAACAGAGAAGAAACATCAGAACCAAGAGATGTAGCTTCGACCTTAATATGCTCTTTAGTAATTCTAAAACATAATAGGAATAAGAGAAAGCAGAAAACAGCAATTACGATCATAGCCCCTTGCCATGCACCTGTTTCTGCACAACCATGCGCCTTAAACAAATCGCAAAGAGGTTCCCAAGCAAACAAAGCTATAAATGAACCTGCATAAGCAAAAAACATTCTAAAGCTAGAGAATACAGTCTTTTCGTCGGAATCATTTGTTAATACTCCAAGCATTGAACCATAAGGAACATTAATACCTGTATAGACTGTCATCATGAGTATATATGTAACATAAGCCCATATTAGTTTGCCTGTTTCTCCCAGATGAGGTGTTGTAAATAAGAACACTCCACATACTGCGAAAGGAGCAGCGAACCACAACAAGTAAGGACGATACTTACCCCATTTAGTCTGTGTACGGTCTGCAAGAATACCCATCATCGGATCTAATATAGCGTCCCAGATACGGGTAACCAACATCAGTGTTGCTGTGGCGCCAAGTGACAGTCCGAATACGTCACTATAAAAAATTGGTAGATAATAAGAAAATATCTTCCAAAACATACTACTAGACATGTCACCAAAGCCATATCCTATTTTCTCAATTAGTTTAGATTTTGTCATTAGGTTATTAATTAAATAAATCCATAAATTACACAGAATTGCAAATATAATAAAAATTAGATAACTCTACATAACTTATGGATTAAATATTAAAGTTTTTTATTCTTAGCAATAAGCTTCTTTATTGCCTCAACAGAAGCACTTGTCGTAAGACCGTCTTCAGGTGTGTTTAGACAATAGTCTACAAGTTTGTCTATTGTAGAAACAGCGACATGCATGCGAGTGTCAGAACTTGCATAATATATAAAGACTTTACCGTCTTCATCGGCAATCCAACCATTAGCGAAAACAACATTCATTACATCGCCAATATATTCCTTACCTTTAGGAACAAGAAAATAACCACCAGGCTTTGCTATAACCTTTGTTGGGTCATCAAGTGCTGTCATATACATATATAATACATAACGCAATCCAGAAGCACATCCACGCACACCATGCGCAAGATGAAGCCATCCACGACTGGTTTTTATTGGATGAGGACCTTCGCCATTCTTTACTTCCATAATTGTATGATAATGGCGGAAGTTAATTATTTTTTCATCTGTAATAACTGCATTAGTAATATCATCAACAAGAGCCCAACCAATACCTCCACCTGAACCAGTATCAATAAACCCATCCTGCGGACGTGTATAAAAAGCATATTTACCATCAACGAACTCTGGATGCAATACAACATTGCGCTGTTGGCATTTTGTTTTCAAATCAGGTAAGCGTTCCCAACTTTTGAGATCTTTTGTACGTGCAATAGCGGCTGTTGCAGTAGCTGCACTTAAATCTTCTGGCTGCGAATCATCATGACGTTCAGCACAAAAAACTCCATAAATATATCCATCTTCATGTGCAGTAAGTCGCATATCATAAATGTTGGTTGCAGGAACAACATCATCTGGCATAGTTATAGGTTCTTCCCAAAATCTAAAGTTATCCACTCCGTTAGGACTCTCCGCAACAGCGAAGAAACTTTTTCTATCAGCACCTTCAACACGCACTACAAGTAGATATTTCCCCTTCCATTTTATAGCACCACTATTCAGAGTAGCATTCATAATTATGCGCTGCATCAAATATGGATTATCCTTTTCATTAAAATCATAACGCCATTCCAAAGGGGTGTGCTCAGCGGTTAGTATTGGATTTTTATACCTTATATAAATTCCGTTTCCAAACTCTTCTGGTTCATTTGCTTTTGTTATCAACTGTTCGTGTTGTTCACGCAGTGATATAACCTTTTCTTGAAAGCTATTCATAATTATATCTTGTTTATTTTATTTATCTATATCTTTTACAAATAAAGTTTGCTTTATGTCATAAAACTTTTTAAAATCTGTCTCTGTTAAATGTCCTGGATATGAAATATAAAGTTCTTTCTCATTATCCCAAGCATTTCGCCAAAACAAAACATAACTTAATTTATAATTTTTCAGCACAGTCCATAATGTATTTGTAAACCAATCAGCATAAGGCAATTGTTGACAACCTGTTTCTGTTAGAGCTACTATTTTCTTTTCCTTCTTACCTATTTGTGTTATCTCGTCCAAATCATGTTTCAGACTCTTCTGATATTTTGCATTGTCCTTGTCAAACTCGTATAAATCTACCCCCAAAATATCAACATAACTGCTTCCTGGGTAATATTTCATGAAATCATTATATCCACTATTTGGAGAGAATGCCCATACAATATTATCACAATGATATTCCTTTTCAAGTTTATCGTGTGTCAGCATGTATAATCTTTTATATTCTTCGGATGTAAAACCACCTTTACCCCACCAAAACCAACCACCACTCATTTCATGCCAAGGACGAAATATCACAGGTATCTTAATGCCATCTTCTGTCTTTAATGAATTAATAAACTCTGCAACGACCTTCAACCAGCCATCAAATTTTGAATACATACTTCCTTCTGGAAAAATCTCTTTAACAGCATTACCAGTTGTATCCCATGCTGATTTACCTGTAACAGGATTATGTGGATGCCAGCTCAAGGTTATAATTCCACCTCGTTTATATTGTGCTATTATTTCATTACGCATTCTATCAAATGAAACTTTGTCTAGATTCTTCGTGTGACCTAATTCGATCTCACCTAAATCGAACCCCATAACTGCAGGATAATCACCAGTAACAGACAAGACATCTGATTTACCTAGATCCCATTTCCAAGTTTTTCCATACACTGGATCATCTTGATGTCCTATCATTATACCAGCCTTTTGCAAAGTTTTAAGGCGTTTAATTAATTTGTATGCAGGTGTATTAGCATTCACTCCAAGAGCTAGGAAAAATATTGCATTAAGAATTGTAAATCTCTTCATAATCAAAATTTAGTTATTAAGACCTATATCATTTCACATTTAAGTGTTCTTTTATAAAATTCTGCCATTCATCCCATTGTTCCTGATACCAGTAATGACCAGTCTGCTGATACACACTCAATATCTTTGGAGCTTTAACAATATTATAAAGTCCATAAGATGATGTCGGAGGCACAACTTCGTCATTATATCCAAAAGAATACCATCCAGGAACGTTAATTCTTTTTGCAAAATTGACACCATCATAATACATACTAGCATCTACTTTATCATTTAATAATTTATCAGTATTCTTATAAAAATAATGTGGCCAACCACCTGCTACTCCATGCACTTCAGCCGAGTAATCACACATAGCGTCATGCACTACACCTAGAAATGTAATGCGTTTATCCAATGCAGCAACAGCTAATGAAAGGAAACCTCCCTGACTTGCACCAGTCACACCTATAGTTTTTCCGTCCCATTGAGGCAATGACGCTATATAATCAACACCACGCACGGCACCTGTAACCACACGTTTATAATAATTTTTGTCAGGATTGTCAATATTTGTATCCCAATAATTATTAAGTGCACCACTAAGCAGATTATCATACACACTCTGTTGCATCGTGACAGGAATACCATGTATACCAATTTCCAGTACTATAGCTTTACCTGGGGCTGTATATGTATCCCCACTATAAGGTCTAACTCCTGCTCCGGGTACTCTAAGCAACGCAGGGTATTTACCTTGTTTTACAGGAACAGACAATATTCCATATATTCTACTGTTGCTCGCATTATTCACATAACTTATTTCATATACATCATCGTCTACAGTACAACGTTCAGGCAAAAGTCTCTTTGTTGGATTCAGGTCATTAAGTCTTGCTTCTTTAAGTGCTTTAGTCCAAAAAACATCAAAATCCTTTGGCTCATGCGCATAAGGAATTAGTTTTTCCGGAGAAAAACCAGCAGTGCAAAGTCCTTCATATTCCTTGCCGTTTACGTTTGCTATAACTTTAAGACGATAAAATCCAGGAACATTCATTTTTCCACTGAATGTCATAGTTCCGTTTTGAAGCACTACGTTTTTCTTAACATCAGGATACATCACTGGACCAGCCTCATAAGAAACACTTACATTATTAACAAGTGTACTAGATTTCAATACACTAACTTTAAAAACTACCGTTTCTCCGACGACATAGTTCCATTCATTATGATCTGGCTGAACCATGACAACTATATTGTTTCCGCGAATTTGACCAGAAACAGATAACATACTAAATAGTCCGAATAAAAAGAATAACAGCTTTTTCATTTTGGTTTTTAAAATAAACTTAAAACAGATTGAAAATTACATTTGCAAAGATATACAATATTTCAATATATGTTTGATACTTTTTTGCTCATTACTTCAACTTTCATGCAGTACATGGATTAATTACAATTATAACGTTTTAAGACAAAACAGTCCTTTTTAGTTTATATAAACAAATTACATATTACCAAAATTGAATTAAGACGATTAATACTATTATATAATATGTATATAGAATCAAATTTAAATTATTTCACGATTAAGCAAAAAAGTATCAACAATAAGCAATTAAAGTCAAAAAGCAATTAATATTAATGTGTATATTTGCAACCGATAATCTTTACGACTATAAAACATTATAACTAAAATCTAATTATGGAAAAGAAAATCATAACATAAGTAACATTGAAAGCATATAAGAACTTGCTTATTAAGAATTTATTTAAACCTAAAAACAAAAGCACGAAAGTGCTGTAACCAAAAACCAATAATGTATGAATTCAAACTGTAAAGTAACGTTGCTTGCGGGTTTCTGTAGTCTAGGACTCCTAGGTTATTCTCCGCAAACTTTAGCAGCCAAAGCCACAACTATGTCTATGGCTGTGCAACAGACTAAAAAAATCACAGGTACCGTGTCTGACTCTCAAGGCCCAATAATCGGTGCAACTGTAAAGGTTAAAGGCAGCAGCGCAGGAGCTATTACCGATATCGACGGTAACTTCGTCCTCTATGCACCAGCCAATGCCACTATTGAGGTTTCCTATATAGGGTATATCACACGCACTATTAAATTAGGAAACGAAAATAATCTTAAAGTAACTCTTTCTGAAGACAACCACTCCCTACAAGAGGTTGTCGTTGTAGGTTATGGTACTATGAAGAAAAGCGACCTTGCTGGCGCATCTGCTTCATTGGATGAGAAGACCCTTAAGTCTGCACCTATGACAAATATAGACCAAAGTTTCCAAGGACGTATAGCCGGTGTTGATGCTGTTCGAACATCTGGCGCTCCTGGCTCTGCCATTTCTGTTAGCATCCGTGGTAATGCAACTATCAATGCAGGTGCTGATCCATTATATGTTGTTGACGGAGTAATATTTCAATCACAAAGTAACAGTGGCGCTAGCCTTGGACTAGGAGACGCTCTTGGTAATGGTTCACATTCAACCATTTCTCCTTTATCACTTCTAAACCCTGCAGATATTGTTAGCATTGAAGTTTTAAAAGATGCTTCTGCCACCGCTATTTATGGTGCTCAGGGTGCAAACGGCGTTGTACTTATAACAACTAAAAAAGGTAAAGCTGGTGAAGCAAAGTTCACTTACAGCGGAAGTGTTACAGCATCACGCCAAAACAAACGCCTTGACATTCTCAACTTAAGAGAATTTGCAGAATTTTATAACGACATGGCTGCTCAAGGTGAAATTTCAAAACCAGATAAAACATATAGTGATCCTTCTATTTTAGGTAAGGGAACTAACTGGCAAGATGCCATCTTCCATACGGCATGGCAACAGCAGCACCAAATTAGTGCTGAAGGCGGAACAGATAAGATCAACTACTACGTTTCTGGTAGTTACACAGATCAAGACGGAACAATCATCGGTAGTAATTTCAACCGCTACTCTTTCCGTGTAAACCTCACAGCACAACTAAAAAAATGGTTTAAACTTGGTCTTAACGCAACATATTCAAAGACTTCAGAAAGTCTGAAACTTGCAGATAGCGACGAAGGTCTTATCAACTACTCACTGACAACACCTCCTGATATCCAAATTTATAACATCGATGGTGGTTATTCTAGTGTTTCAAAGGAAGGATTTACCAATCCAAACCCAATCGCTCTTGCGATGTTAGATGATATTCTATTAGATCGCCAAAGTCTTAACGGTAGTATTTTTGCGGATATTACCCCTATCAAAAATCTTACTTGGCACATACAATTAGGTTATGATATCGGTGCATCAAAAGCTGATACGTATAATCCAATGGTAAACCTTGGAACATGGATAAGAGCACAGAACCAAGGTCGTATTCAGAAAAATAGCAATAACTATTGGTCATTAAGCAACTACCTTACTTATAACATGCAGTTTGGCAAGCACGGTATAACTGCTATGCTTGGTCAAGAATGTTGGGAATCAAACTATGACTATACCTCTATTTTCAACACCAACCTGCCAAACGATATAGTACACAACCCTGCATTAGGTTCAGGTACCCCACAGATTGGAGAAGGTTGGGGAAGTTCTTCTATGGCCTCTTTCTTCACTCGTGAAACATACAACTACAATGACCGTTATCTCGGTACATATACATATCGTTATGATGGAAGTTCAAACTTCGGTCCTAACAAGCGTTGGGCTGGTTTCCATTCTGTAGCCCTTGCATGGCGTTTCTCTAATGAGAAGTTCATTCAAGATATTGCTGGTGACTGGCTAAGCAACGGTAAGTTACGTATTGGTTGGGGACAAACTGGTAACTCCAATATCGGTGGTTACAAATGGGGTTCAGCAATGTCTGTTATGGACACTGGTCTAGGAACTTCATACCGTCCACAAAACCTGAAAAACCTCGACATCCAGTGGGAAACTCAAGATCAGTGGAACGTAGGTCTTGATCTTGGTATACTCAACAATCGTATCAATTTCACAGTAGACTGGTATAAGAAGGAATCTAAGAATATGCTTATGCAACTTATCCTGCCTTCTATTATGGGTACAAGTGGTAACTCTTCATCTGCTCTTGCCGCTCCTTACGGAAACTATGGTAACATTGAAAACCATGGTATTG
Organism: Segatella paludivivens DSM 17968 = JCM 13650; assembly: GCF_000373185.1. GTDB lineage: Bacteria > Bacteroidota > Bacteroidia > Bacteroidales > Bacteroidaceae > Prevotella > Prevotella paludivivens. Next base: position 145,051 of record NZ_KB890649.1, on the reverse strand, counting down.
AGCTCGCTCTTAACACAAAGCCTATTGTAAATAAGGACTTTGAATGGGATTCTGAGGTTAATGTCTCTATTAACCGAAATAAATTAAAGAGTCTTGCTGGAAGTACTGCCCTACTTGGTTACGGTCAGTGGTCAGACGTTGTAAGTCGTACGACTCCAGGCGAAAGTCTTTATGGTTTCTATGGATATGAGGTTGAAGGCGTTTATCAGAACTTCCAGGATATTCTTAACTCACCTGTAAATACGCTTCAAAAGAACAACCCTATTATAACAGATGCAAGCGGAAAGAAGTCTTGGAGCACAGACCCAACCAAATATAGTCGCACAAATACTACTTATGTTGGAGATTTAAAGTATAAAGACGTAAATGGTGACGGCATTATTGATGAAAAAGATAAAACAAATATTGGTTCACCACTTCCAAAATGGACATTTGGTTGGAACAATACTATACGCTATAAGAACTTTGACCTCAACTTGTTTATCAATGGTAATGTAGGCAATAAGGTTGCCAACTACCTGAAGTTGAAACTTACTCATATGAACAGTCCTTGGACTAACCAACTTGCAGACATTAACAATCGCGCCAGACTCACAGCCACAGATGGTAACGTAACAGGCTCTTGGTATGATAACATATCAAATGTAATAGTTTCTAATCCAGATGCATCACTGCCACGCGCTTCTATCAACGACCCTAACGATAACGATGCTTTCAGCAGCCGTTATATAGAGAACGGATCTTATCTGCGCCTAAAGAGTGTAACTCTAGGATACACATTCGACAAGAAACTAATTCAGAAGATAGGTCTCACAAACCTTCGTCTTACATTAAATGCAACCAACCTGTTTACAATCACAGGATATGATGGTTACGATCCTGAAATTGGTCTTTCTACAGCCAGTGCAAATGTATTCGGTCTTGATAACGGTCGTTACCCATCACCAACATCATTTACTTTCGGCCTGAATGCATCATTCTAAAAACCTAAATATAATACAATATGAAAATTAAAAATATAAAATATGCAGCTGTTGCAATATTCCTTGGGATTGGGATGTCATCTTGCAGTGACTTTCTCGATAGACCTGTAGAGGATAATTACAACACCGAGAATTATTATACCTCAGATGATGCTTGTATTTCAGGTGTTAATTATCTGTATAATTCTCCATGGTATGATTTCCAACGCGGTTTCATCAAGGTTGGTGAAGTGATGTCTGGTAATATGTATTGGGGTTCTAGTCCATATATGAACTTCAGTGTAAATGGTACCGATCAGGACCTTATCAACATGTCTTATTCTCTTTGGGCTGTTATTGGACATGCAAACACTGTATATCAGTCATTAAAGGGTGCCAAGGCTTCTGAGGCTGTGAAGGATCAATGCATGGGCGAATGTCTTGCTTGGAAGGCTATGTCTTATTTCTTCCTTGTACGCACATTCGGTGACGTGCCTATCGTTCACAACAACTCTGATAATATCAAAAATGGAGACTATAATACTTTAAGTAAGATTCAAAAGTCTGATGTTTATGATTATATCATTATGACTTTAGAGAAAGCCATGTCTCTTCTTCCTAAGACTAAGAGTACAACTGGTCGTATAGATTATTACTGCGCTGAAGGTTTGCTTGCTAAGGTTTACCTTACTAAGGCTGGCGTTTCTGGCACATTAAATAAAGATGACCTTACAAAAGCTGCAGAATATTCAGATGATGTTATCAAAAATTCAGGACGTACACTCTTAGCCAGCTATGAGGATATATTCCGTGGAAGCAAAAACGCTAGCGACGAAAGCTTATTTGCTTGGCGTTGGACTGTTGGTGCTCACTGGACTTGCCAGAACACATTACAGAGTGACCTTGCCCCAGAAGGTTTCGATGAAAACGGTGACTGCTGGGGTGGTTGGGGTGGCCCGTCTGTTGACCTCATGGATGCATTTGGCATTTCACCAGCAACAGATCCATCTAAGAGAATTGACAAAGATATCCGTCGCAAAGCAACAATCATGATGGCTGGCGATACATACAGTTATTTCTGGCGTGACCATACAATGAAGAATAACAAAAATGGATTCAGCTATCTGCAGTTCTGGTATGACAAAACCTATAATAAGGCAGCAACTGGTCAGTGCCAAGGTCCTTGCGGTGGTAACAACGTGAAGAATCTTTATGGTGACAATGCTGACCACATAGCAGAGATGGCTATCACACCTGCACGTATGGCTAATGCACTTGCTACACAAATTCTTAGACTTTCTGACGTTTATCTTATTTTTGCTGAATCAGAAGTTCTTCTTGGCAATACAACAAACGCTGATGCTCTCAAAGCCTTCAATGCTGTTCATCAACGCGCTGTTCCTACAGACGTAGAAAAAACAAGTCTGACTTTTGATGATATTTGGAAAGAACGTCGTCTTGAATTTGCAGGTGAAGGTGACCGCTGGTATGATTACGTACGCCGTAGTTACTATGATGTTAACGCATGTATAAAGGAACTTACAGCACAGCGCAGAAACGCTATGTGGAACTGTGATACTGCTTACAAGACTTATTATGAGTCTGGTGTTTGGGATGGATCTAAGATTGAATACGACAGCAAAACAGCTGCTCCAAACGTTACCGCTTCTAGTTTTACACTCCCTTATCCAACAGAAGACGTAGCCTTGAATCCAAACTTGGGTAGCAATGCTACACCTATTCATGTTGATGTACGTAACACATACAGCTATTAATCCTTTAGAATTTAAGAATATGAAAATAAAGAATATAAAATGGACGTTAATGGTTGTTCTCGCGACTGCTAGCATCGGCTTTACATCTTGCGAAGACGAGCCAGACAAATATGAAACAACCACTGCTACGCCTAGTATTAATTATATACGTCCGGTTGATGTCGCAAATAAGGATTCACTACTAACATCAGCTTCTATGAGCAGTACTATATGCTTAGTAGGTAACAACTTACGCAGTGTAAAGGAATTAGTTTTCAACGATCAGAAAGCCGTTTTAAACACCAGTTACATCACAGACAACACTCTTATCGTTACAGTTCCTAAAACTATCCCTTCAACAGTATCTGATAAGATATATGTAATAACAACAAAGAACGACACGATACCTTATGATTTCAAGGTTATTGTTCCTGCTCCTACAATTAGTTCTATGAGCAATGAATGGGCTGCCGCTGGTGAAACTACAACCATCACAGGTGACTACTTCCTTGATTATAGTAACTATCCTTTAAGCATAAAGGTTGGTGATGATTATACTTTGCCTAAGACCGCAATCCAGAGTATAACTAAGACTGGTATTACATTTACGATGCCTAGTGATGTTCCAACAGGAAAGAACTTCTACATAACCACAAAATATGGTACAACAAAAGCAGCTTTCCAATACAAGGACAAGCGTGGTATGCTCTTCGATTTCGATACACCTTGGGACGGAGTTAATGTTCTTGGGAACCATGGTTGGCATAATCAGAAGATACAGAAAGATGCCTCTTCTCTAAGTGGTAATTATCTTATGCTCGGTGATGCCGACATGACTAAAGACGGAGCTTGGAATGACGGTAACTTCTCATTTGAATATTGGGCTGGTACTTGGAATCATACTTTTGATGCCGATGGCCCTAAGTTGAATGACGTAGGCGATTTCTCAGACTGGCAAAATAAGAGTATAAAATTCGAAATGTATATTCCTTCATCTAATCCTTGGTGCGCAGCTCCTATGCAAGTTATATTTGCTGGAACAGATAAGGTGACTCTACCTACTGCCAACAATACATTCTTCCACAGTGGTGATGGTTGGGGACGTGCATTATACATGCCGTGGAACAACGACAACCTTTCTTTTGACACAGGTGGAAAATGGGTTACTGTAACAATACCTCTATCTGATTTCAATAAGGATTGGGATGGTAATGCTGCAAAGAAATCTTTCTCTAGCGTTGAAGACTTTGCGAGTCTTACAATATTCGTAACGACTGGTTCTTATGATAGTAAGACCGTTATACCTACTGGTAAGGACTGCCACCCTATCATCAAGATTGATAACATCCGTGTGGTTCCTAACAAATAACCTATAAATCACATTAGATATGAAAAAATACTATAATACATTCATCATGTTAGTGATAGCCCTTACAGGGCTGTCGCTGACAGGTTGTAGCAACGATGACTTGAATACCGACCAATTTGGAAACGATATAACTCTCCTGTCTTTTGGACCTTGTCCTGTATTGCGCGGCGGTACTCTTCATTTTATGGGTAGTAACCTTGACCAGATCAGTGAGATTGATCTTCCTGGAGCTGACCCAATTACTCAGTATGAAGTGCTGAAGAGCGGACGCGAAAGTGAAATCACGATTCAAGTTCCTGCGGAAAAATGCACAACCGGTACCGTTACACTTAAAACTGCTAAAGGCGGAGTTATTGCTTCAGTTACTCCTATAACTTATCGTGAAGACATTAAACTTACTCAGTTCTATGTCGGTACAGAGAAAAACTATACAGGAAGTGTTGGACAAACTTTAACTATAAAGGGTGACTATCTAAATCTTATACACGGTATTATATTCGCAGATAAAGATACTGTTAACGAAAAGCAGTTTACTACTCACGACCGTTACACTATCTCTGTTGCTATTCCAAAGGAAGCAAAGACTGGTACATTTAAACTTACCGATTTAGCGGCAAGTCCTAACGAAATTGAGACTTCGGAAGCTCTTGTTATAAACCTACCAACAGTTTCTTCTCTTGCTCCTGAAACAATAAAAGCTGGCAACAATATCACTATTACGGGTGAAAGTCTAGACCAGATTGCTTCTATTGAGTTCACAGGAGCACCTGCAGAGAAGTTCACGATTGCTCAGGATGGTAAATCTATCAGTGTGATTGTTCCAACTAAGGCTACAGACGGTGAAGTTAATCTTGTAACAAGTTCTGGTGTTAAAATACCTGCTGGAAGTATTAAGACTGTTATACCTACGGAACTAGTAGCGGCAACAAATCCTGTAAAGAACGGGGCTGACGTTACTATAACCGGTAAGGACCTTGACCTTGTTACAGGTATTGCATTCCCTAATGCTGCCGGAAGTATTAAGTCTGCAAATGCAACAACAATTGTAGCTACTGTTCCTGAAAAAGCACAGAATGGTGATATTACATTATCACTTGCCAACGGAAAGACAGTTACCGTGGCTTACAAACTTGTGGCACCAGTTGTAACAGAATTCAGCCAGACATCAATCATCGCTGGTAATGCTCTTGTTATAAAAGGTACGGACCTTGACCTTGTAGCATCTGTTGTATTCCCTGGTGATGGCTCTCCAACTGTTACGACATTGAAACAGACAGACACAACTATTGGATTAACAATTCCAGAAGCAGCCGAAGGTACAGGTATGAAGTTTATTCTTAAAAATGGTGAGACTGTTGACGTAACAGGTATCACCATCAACGCATCTTCCACTCCAGCCGTTTCAGCTGATGTCAAAGGCACTACTGGTGAGTATGTTACTATCAACGGTAAAAATTTCAATAATGTCGAAACTGTATCTATTGGTGATACAAAGATTATCAAATTCTCTGCACGCACTAATACATCTATGACATTCCAGATTCCAGCAACTGTTGCTGCGGGCACTTACGACCTAAGGATGGTAACTCCTGACGGAACAAGTACTGTCGTATGTAAAATTACAGCAGCATCTCCAGAACTTGATTTCGCAGATTATGCAAAAAGTATGGACGGAAAAGCCATTACATATCCTTATGCTCTAACTTGGGGTAATGAAGGAAGATTTATTATCTCACAGGATGTTATGACAAAGATGGGTATTAAGATTGGTTCTATACTTAGATTTTACAAGAAGACAGCAACTACAGGACAGGTTCAAATTAACAATGGTGCTTGGAAAGCCTACACAACTTTGACTGACTGGAACGGAACAGAAAGTGTTCTTAGTATCACTATCAATAAAGCATGTATGGATTTTATAAATGAATCACCAGGCATTGTTATACAAGGTGGATTGAATGATATAACAAAAATGACTTTTCAACCATAAGTTGTTAACAAAAAAAACTATATTTGTGGCGCAGTACTAATTCTGCGCCACAAATATTTAAAACAAAATATATTAGCTTATGAGAAAATTATTACTCTCGCTATTGGCTTTATTCTGCAGCATCATTGCAAAGGCAGAAGATAAGTCATTGATCATTACTTTCAGTGATAACACTACCCAGACTTTTGTTCTCTCTACACTCCCGCAAATCACAATGTCTAACAACAAAATGACTATTTCAGCAGGCACTACTACTGCAGAATATGATTTATATAAAATAAAGACATTTACATTCTCTGGGACAACAGGTATAGGAAATATCGAGAACAACTCTGCAATAAAGGCAGAAGGTGACAGGATTATTATAGGAGGCACCAATGCTAATGTAAGAATATTCTCTGTAGACGGTAAATCGGCTACTCTAAAAACTACAAACACTTCAAACTCTACAGTAATAGACATTTCTTCTTTGAATAGAGGTGTTTATATTATAAAAGCAAATGACAAAACCGTAAAAGTAAGCAAACAATGAAAAAGTTATTTTTATCTCTAGCTTCTTTGCTGATTTTATTTACGGCAAATGCACAGATAAGTACAGATACTTATACCGTAAACCAAAAGGACGGAACTTCAAAAAGTGTGAAGATTACAGATTTGCCTGTTATAAGTTTCTATGACAGCGGAAACAAATTCGGCAGTCAGGATCCTTCATTCGGAAGTACCAACTTTAATGAATTCACTGTTGACAATGTGAGCAATGTTGTCTTTAATATATATCATGAAAGCGATGTCAGCGACATTACTCTTGCTGATGCTGCCGCATCAGACAATACAAAGCGACTTTATAAATATCTCAAACTTAATTACGGAAGTAAGATACTGTCTTCAATTATGGCTAATGTAAATTGGAATCATACAGAAGCAGACAAAATAAATACTCTTACAGGTAAATATCCAGCTATAAACTGTTACGATTTTATACAAATCTATGTACCAGACAACAATGGTTGGATAAACTACAACAATATTACTCCTGTTACAGAATGGGCTACTGCAGGTGGTATTGTTTCACTGATGTGGCACTTCAATGTGCCAAAGACTGAAACAACAACTATAGGTGCTGATGGGAGCGGAGTTACATGCACACCTTCTGAAACAACATTCAAAGCATCCAATGCCCTTATTTCAGGTAAATGGGAAAATACATGGTTTTATAGTCAGATGGATAAGGTTGTAGCAATTTTGCAGAAACTTCAGGATGCAGGCGTTACTGCTATATGGCGTCCATTCCACGAAGGAGCAGGAAACTTATATGCAAAGACTTACACTGGTTCTGCATGGTTCTGGTGGGGTGAAGACGGACCTGACACATACAAGGCTCTTTGGAAAGCTATGTTTACATATTTCCAAGAAAAAGGCATCCATAATCTTATATGGGAATGGACAGCACAGAATTACAATGGAGACAGCAATAATTACGACAACGACAATGCTTTCTACCCAGGTGACAGTTATGTAGACTTGGTGGGGCGTGACCTTTATGGATATACAGCCGCACAAAACAAGACTGAATTTTCACAGCTTACTTCTCTACATAGCAACAAGATGGTTGCATTGGCGGAGTGTGGTGTTTCAAATACGTCATCTTTCGCAAACATATCTGATGTGTGGAACGAAGGAGCTAAATGGTTGTATTTCATGCCTTGGTATGGAGGAAACATGCCTTCTGACGATTGGTGGAAAGATGCCATGAAGCAAAGTTATGTAGTTTCACGAAGCGATGTAAATATTAGTTCTACAACTATAGATGAACCAGCAAAGCAAGCTGTAGCCAATATGGGACTTGGCTTCAATCTAGGAAACACTCTTGACGCAAACAATATTGGTACAGGTAAGGACGTTTCGGCTTATGAAACAGCTTGGGGAGAACCAGTCACGACACAAGCCCTTATGACATTCCTAAAAAAAGAAGGATTCAACTCTGTTCGTATTCCTGTAACATGGTATGAGCATCTTGATGCAGATGGAAATGTTGATGCAAAGTGGATGGCTAGAGTTAAGGAAGTTGTTGACTATGTAATTAATTCTGGTATGTATTGCATTCTGAATGTTCATCACGATACTGGTGCCGACAATGCAAATACTGGTTTCAAATCATGGATTAAAGCTGACGCAAATGTATATACCTCTACAAAGGATAAGTTTGAAAAGTTATGGACTCAGATTGCAAACGAATTTTCAGGTTACAATCATCACTTACTTTTTGAAGGCTACAACGAGATGCTTAACACTAATAACAGTTGGACGGCTCCTTCTGCAGGAAGTTCAAGCTATACAGCAATTAATAACTATGCACAAAGCTTTGTAACAGCAGTGCGAGCAACTGGTGGAAACAACGCAACACGCAACCTAATAATAAACACATATGCAGGTAACAACTCTGATGTGGCTATTAACAATCTGACTATTCCGACTGATAATACGAGCGGACATATAGCTGTACAAATACATACTTATGATCCTTATAACTGGTTTAAGAACTATGGACAGTGGACACCAGATTGCAGTAATGAGATCAAGAATATGTTTACTCGCCTTAACACTCGTTTCGTGAGTCAGGGTATCCCTGTGATTGTTGGTGAATACGGTACGCATGGCGAGACATCTGTTAGCAAGACATCTACAACGACTCAGATTAAAGCAGCTGCAGACCAAGCAGCTGACATGGTGAAACAGGCTAAGGCCTATGGAATATCTACATTTTATTGGATGAGTATCATTGACGGCACAGACCGCAGTGTTCCACAATGGTCATTGCCTACAGTAGCTACTGCGATGAAGAATGCATATAACGAATAAAAACTATGAAAATAAAAACTTTATTTTATACTTTAATGATTACTTTAGCAATCTCGTCATGTGGAGAAAAAAAGAAGTCTTACGACGAGATTGCCAGTAGCGGGCGTACAACTCGCACAGAAAATCTGAAGTTGAATCTCACTACATTCACCAACAAGGGTGTTATGATTGGTCAGATGTATGGAACTCTTGAAGGCATCGGATGGAAAAACGAAAAGCTGAGAAGTGACTTTTTCAGTATATGCCACGATAATCCTGCCGTAAACGGATATGAACTATCAGGAATAGAGAGCGGGAAAAAAATAAATAGTGACGGTCTGCAGTTCAGTTGGATTGCAAAAAATGCCATTAACGCTTTCAAACACGGTTCTATGATTGTAATGAACTGGACAGCTCCTGATTATAACGGCAATAAGGATGTTCTTAAAGATTACGTTAAAAGTCTTTCAAACTTTATCAGCAGTCTGCAAGACGCATACGGAATAAAAGTTCCTGTAGTATTGTATCTATATCCTGTTGACGGAAAGTCATGGTATTGCAAAATGAGTATTGACAAATATAAGAAACTTTATGAAGACACTAAAAGTATGATTGATGATAATAATGTTACCAATGTGATTTTTGGTTATTCTGAAACTTATGCCAACAATGCATTCCTTGAAAGATATCCTGATGATGCCGAGATTGTAAACATAACATATATGCAGACAAAAGAGCATGTAAATATTAAAGAATACAAGAATACACTTGCAACATTCTTGCCTAAAGCCATAAGTTTTACACAGGAGCACAACAACACATTAGGTCTCACAACAGGAATTGAAAGCATACCTGACAGTAACTATTTCTCTAACATACTGATGCCTATATTTGAACATCATCGCTTGGGTTACGTCATGTTCGGAGCCAATCATGGAGATTATAAAGGTGGACATTTCTACACTCCATACCCAGGTGAAGGAAATGACAAAATACGGGGATTTATGAAGTTCTACAATAATGAACACACAATATTCCTAAGCAAACTGAATGGCTTATATATTGAAAGCAAATAATTAAAAAAGCGTGTCATTCAATGTGGCACGCTTTTTAAATTATTTTAAATTGTATTTCTTCACCAATTGTAATGTACTCTTATCAGTAATGAACACGCTATTCAATCCTTGCTGTTCTTGTGCGGGGTCACCAGTGTAGTCGTCACCCACCTGCCATTGTTCATGTTGTGGTTTGGCATCTCCACCCCATCCCCAAAAATTACATCCTGCAAAATATCCTTTGGTCTTTGCGCTTTCTGATATCAATGAGAATACAAAATTATAATATCCGTCACGGCTCATAGTTGATGATTTGGGAGAAAAGCTGAATCCATCTCGTGGATATCCGAACTCTTCCATTACTAATGGCTTATTTATTCTACTGCATATTGCAAGATGTTTATCAAGATAATCTTCTGTTTTTGCACAACTTTTAGCCAAGTCTTCATCAAGACTGTCTTTATTAGCCCATCCCCAGTTATAAGGCCAAAGATGAACATTACAGTAATCCACGTTCTTATCAGAACATATACGCTCATACACATCATAACTATTCTCACATCCCCAAGCACCTTCAGAACCTATGCTGATAAGATGATTACTGTCCAAGTCCCGTATTAAGGCTGATGCCTCTGAAAGCCATTTTTCGAAACCAGGCAAAGCCGCCTCTGAAAACGCTCGCGGTTCGTTGCCAATCTGCCAACTCATTATAGCAGGATCTTCGGTATACTTCTTCCCAGTATATCTATTAGTTCTTCCTATTATGAATTTCACATAGTCATAGAATAATTTGTGTGCCTTTTCATTATTTGCATATTGCGCTACAAAATTCATATAGGCTGGATAACCATCTTCATTAGGACGTGGAGCTTTTCCTACTCCTGCATGCTCAAGATAATAACCATATCCACCACTCCACTCCCAAGAGTTATTGAGATATAACACTGCAACCATCTTACGCTTTCCCAATTCTTTCATCAGATAATCCAAACCAGCTAGAATGGTGTCATTATACTCTCCTGGTGACTTCTGCAAAGTAGGTTCGACCTTTGTCTTTATTCCTTGCTCGCCATCTGAACCAACAAGAATTCTGAGATTATCAATTCCCAGTTTTTTCATATTGTCAAGTTCCTTAACAAGTCGTTTGCGGTTTCCGCCCTGTCCTGTAGAACCAAGGATTGCACCATACCAGAAATTAGTGCCTACATAATAATACGGTTTACCATCTCTTATGAAACGCCCATTCTGCACCTTCACAAAACCACCATTTGCACTGATACTTGCGGAGAAAAAAGCCGCCGCTAAAATCGTTAACAGTTTCTTCATTTTTATTATCAATAATTTTATCGCAAATATAATAATTTATTCCATCAAACGATAATACTATTTTAACTATATGTTATACTTTTGTGTAATTCATACGACTAATTATAAACTGTTTTACCTTAGATTTCTCAATGACAATTTGAACTTCCTAGATTTAGCTGTCTTCTCTACGTTATTTTGTGTCATTTAAGGATGGAATGTATTTTATAAGTAAATATGTCAAAGAACAGTTGGCTGCATCAGAGAGGCTAAGGATGTATAAATAGATACAGTAAACAGGATCAGAATTTTCTAGTTTGTTTAAAAGTTCTGTAGAATTCCGCTGAATTCTCGGCAAAGATACTGCAAATTTTTGTCCATGCAATCAGATTTAGGTTAGCCTGTTAGCCAAAGTTTAAATTACTTGGGGCTACACATCCGTAATACACGTGCGCATACACGCGCACTCTGAGCTTTTCGTAAAAACAAGTGACGATGTGTCTATCCGTTGAGCATCAATTTGTTAGACATCTTTTCAAGTCGAATAAAGTGACTGTTATTCGTCGGTAAAATATGGGGGAAAATCTTCCTCATATTGCATTGCACTTTACGAAGTAATTTGATGTTTTTTTTTGATGTTTTGCAGTGTTTTCTATAATGAAATGCATTGCGTTTTACAAAACAATAGGAGGTAAAACATCGTAGAAAAGTTTGCGTTTCTATATGGAAAGAGTTACGTTCCTATATAGAAACGCAAGCAAAACTTGAAATTTGACCGTCATATCACCGTCACTTTATGTAGTCAAATTCGTCGATAAAATATTGATATTCATTATATTAACACTTCGACACTTATATTTTTCAAAACCCTAAGTGTGCGCGCGAATGCAAGTACATAATATATACAAAAATGGATAACGTGGCTAAAACGTAGCTCATCGAAGCTAAATTGACCTAGCTACCTATCATCAAATCCTCTGTTTATGGGGATTGAGATAGATACCATAGCTACGTAGCTAAAAAATAAAAAGCTTTAGAAGATTAGGCTAATAATAACGTTTGATTTTATCTTCATTATTATGAATATAAGTTGTACTATAACTTAGCATTAACTTAGCACAACATTCAAGATAAACAGCATCTTATTATAAAAAATAAAAAACTTTGTATTTTATTTTGTTCTGCTCACGATTTGCGCTATCTTTGCATGCAAAATAAAAAAATAATAGATGAATCTTAAAATCAGACTATCAGTGATGAACTTCCTGGAATTCGCGGTTTGGGGAGCTTATTTGACTTGTATGGGAATTTACCTGGGAAACATAGGTATGAGTGCCCATATCGGAATATTCTTTGCAATGCAGGGAATTGTATCTATATTTATGCCTGCAATAATGGGAATTATTGCCGATAGATTTATACCCGCACAAAGACTTTTAGGATATTGCCATTTGCTAGCCGGACTATTCATGTTTGCAGCTGCATGGTATGGAAATGAAGCTGGAAGTAACGCTAATTTCGGCATTCTGTTCACATTCTATTCGCTAAGTGTTGCTTTCTATATGCCAACACTTGCTTTGAGCAATTCTGTAGCATATTCTTCACTAAGCCAAGCAGGCCTTGACACTGTGAAAGACTTTCCGCCAATACGCGTATTCGGAACCGTAGGATTTATCTGCACAATGTGGTTTGTTGATATTATGGGATACAAGAGCAACCAAACTCAATTTGTAGTAAGTGGTTTACTCAGCATAATATTGTTTCTCTATACATTCACTCTTCCGAATTGCGGAGTTAAGAAAAATCAGGACAAGACAAGCATTGCTGATGCTTTCGGATTGAAGGCTTTTTCTTTGTTCAAGCAAAAGAAAATGGCGATATTCTTCATCTTCTCTATGATGCTTGGAGTCAGTCTACAAATAACCAACGGCTTCGCTACTCCTTTCATCGAAAGTTTTAAAAACATACATGAGTATGCAGGAACATTCGGAGTGAAATATCCAGTAATACTCTATTCTATATCACAATTCAGTGAGACACTCTGTATATTGATGATACCTTTCTTCATGAAGAAATTTGGTATTAAAAACGTTATGCTTATCGCCATGTTTGCATGGGTATTGAGATTTGGACTTCTTGGAACTGGTAATCCTGGTTCTGGAGTATGGATGTTTATTGCTTCAATGATTATATATGGTGTAGCATTCGACTTTTTCAATATATCAGGTTCACTATTTGTTGATAAAGCTACAGATCCATCATTACGTTCAAGCGCTCAGGGACTATTCATGCTAATGACTAACGGTATAGGTGCTACAGTAGGTGCATTTGCAGCTCAGGCTGTAGTAACAAATCATACAGCCGCAAACGGAGTAACAGACTGGCAATCATGCTGGTTCACATTCGCCGGATACGCTATGATTGTTGGAATAAGTTTTGCACTGATGTTCAGACCTAAGGCACCTATGGCGGAAGATTAATAAATTAATATTATAAGAGGACTGCAAATGTTTAACGTCAAACTGAAATTCAACTGTATATCAGAAATTGTAGGAAATGTAGATATAGGATTGTTGGTGCTTACCGATGAAGATGAGAAGCGCCAACTAACCATTACATGCGACAATTTCATGGTACATGAATTCAGTATAAGAACTATTAAATCAGACATTACAAAAAATAGATTGCCTGAAGCAATAGGACAAGTACTGAAAACAGGATGTATGGATATTGAAGTCCACATATACGATATTATTGACGGAGAATACCAAGCTACGATATTCGACAAAATTAAACAAATATCAACAAACATAAGAGTAAGCGACGCCATACTGCTAGCCACAACATGCGACATCCCTATTTACATTGATGACGAACTGATGAAAGCACAAAGTGTGAAATACGTTAAAGGACAGAATAGAATGTCTTTACCAGTAAACGCGCTAACAGACGAAATGCTAAAGACATCTCTTGATAATGCTATTAAGGAAGAAAATTACGAAATGGCACAATATCTTAGCGAAGAAATAAAGAGGAGGAAACAAAACTAATGAAAGAAGTTAGATATTTCTATGTAACAGATGCCAAAAACAACAATGAGTTACCACAGGAAGAGGCGACACACGCATTGAGAGTGTTGCGCTTGAAAAGTGGTGACGAAATGTTTATTATGGATGGAACAGGAAACTTCTATCATGCAGAAGTATCTTTAGCTACAAACAAGAAGTGCTTATATGAAATAAAAGAAACCTTACCACAGAATAAGACTTGGAAAGGACACATTCATTTAGCTATAGCACCGACAAAGAATATGGATCGCATAGAATGGATGACTGAAAAAGCAACAGAAATTGGATTTGATGAACTTACATTTCTAAACTGCACATTTTCAGAACGAAAAGTATTACGCACTGAAAGAATAGAGAAGATAGTTGTTTCTGCTGTAAAGCAAAGCCGAAAGCCATGGAAGCCAATTGTCAACGAAATGATATCTTTCAAGGATTTCATCTCTAATCCGCGTAAAGGAAGAAAATTCATAGCACATTGCTATCAAGAAATAGAGAAAAACGATTTATTCGATATTATAAATAGTGATAAAGAGAACGAAAGTATAACCGTATTAGTTGGTCCTGAAGGTGACTTTTCTATTGAAGAGGTCAGACTTGCCATCGAAAACGGATACGAAAGTATTTCTTTGGGACAAAGCAGACTTCGCACTGAAACAGCCGGGCTCATGGCTGTAACAATGTCACAATTATCATTAAGATTATGAAGAAAATAGTATACCTTATATCATGTCTTATGGTGCTTATATTTGCATCATGTTCAGACAATAGTTATCTTAACGCCATTCCTAACGAGAGTACAGCCCTCATATCTATGGATCCAGTAAAAATGAGCGGGGTAAACAATATGGCTGTATTGAAAACCCTACTCCACTTGAGTAATATCGACAAGAGCGGTATTGATGCAAGCAATAAAATTTATCTTTTTGAATCACCTGATGGTAACTTAGGCGTTTGCGCAAAGGTTAACAGCGAGGATAACTTGACTGAAACTTTCAATAAACTGGCAGCAAAAGGATCCTGTCCAAAGCCAAAAGAGCGCAGAGGATTCCATTTCACTGTACTCAAAGACGCATGGATTGCTGGTTGGAGTGATGCTTCAATACTGATTATGGGACCTGTAACTCCAGATGCACAACCACAACTTCAGCAACAGATGGCTAAATATCTGAAACAGGGCGAGGAAGATGGCATCACAGCAAGCAAAATGTATGAGAAATTAGATTCCATAGATTCACCAATGGCTATGGTAGCACAAGCACAAGCTCTACCAGATCAATTTATCGCACCATTCACTCTTGGCGCACCAAAAGGCGCAGATGCATCACAAGTGATGATTGCAGCAGAAATGAGTGTAAAGAAAGGCATAATGCACATTAATGGAGAAACATTCTCTTTCAACAAGACCATAGACAAATCTCTTAAAGATGCAACAAAGATATACAGACCTATAAAAGGCAAATATATAAATTCTATGCCTAAGACCGCAATGCTTGGTATGTTCCTTAACGTAAATGGAACTAAGTTTCTTCCACTTATGCAGAGCAACAAAGGCATTCAACAATTGCTTATGGGCGTAAACGCAGCTATCGACATGAACAATATTATACGCAGTGTTGACGGAGAAATGGCAATCATTACTCCGACTTATGGTTCAGACAATATATCTATGAGTATGACGGCACAACTAGCCAACAGCAACTGGATTAATGATATTGGTTATTGGAAAGAAAGTTGCCCTGCTGGTGGAAAGATCCTTGACTGGCAGAAAAATGCATGGTATTACACAGATAAGAAGACTACATTTTATTTTGGAGTTAGCAAAGACATGCAGTTCTTCAGCGGAAGCAGTAAAGAGGAAGCAGCACAGTCGATAATAGCTTCAAATGATCAACTTGGTGACAATGTGAAGGAGATAATAAAAGGTCAGAAACTAGTAATGGTGATTAATATGAACGCCATGAAAGGAGACAAGGCTGGAGCTGTAACAAGTATGCTGAAACCTATCTTCGGAAACTTAGAAACAATAGTTTATACTTTAAAATAAAGAAATTGGAAACGATTAAATTCAGTTACGTTATCCCTCAAGTGTTTGCTCAAAGAGTAAATGAACTAGATTCGGATATTTGGAACACGGATGCTACTTTTGAAAAAGGACATCTCTATCTTGTAGAAGCTGATTCAGGAAAAGGAAAAAGTACCTTTTGCAGCTATGTTGTTGGCTACCGACACGACTACAGTGGAAGTGTAACGTTCGACAATGATAACACCAAAGAATACCAAGTAAAGGAATGGGTAGACATGCGCCAGCATCATATCAGTCACCTATTTCAGGAATTGAGACTATTCCCAGAACTTACAGCTTTTGAAAATGTGGAAATTAAAAACAAGCTCACTGGCTTCAAAAGTAGAGATCAGATAGTTAAATGGTTTGACATGCTTGGTATCGCTGATAAGTTGGACGCCAAAATAGGAAGAATGTCATTCGGTCAACAGCAACGAGTTGCGCTAATACGCTCATTGGTACAACCTTTTGATTTTATCTTCGCCGATGAACCAATAAGTCACCTTGACGATACAAACTCTGCTATAATGGCTGAAATCATGATGACAGAAGCTAAAGCACAAGGTGCTGGTGTCATTGTTACCTCTATAGGTAAACACATGGATTTGGATTACGAAAAAACATTTAAACTGTAATAGGGCACTTTGCATGTCTTTATAATTTTATCTTTAAGATGAATTTAGTTTGGAAATTATTACGTCAGCATATTAGTGTACCACAGTTCGCAGGATTTTTCTTTGCGAACTTGTTTGGTATGTTAATCGTCTTGCTTGGATTTCAGTTCTACCATGATGTAGTGCCAATTTTCACAGCGGAAGACAGTTTCATGAAAAGTGATTTCATGATAGTAAACAAAAAGATAGGAACTGCCAGTTCTATCAGTGGAAGATCAAACACATTCTCAAATACAGAAATTGATGAAATGGGTGAACAGGCATTCTCTGATAAAATAGGCAAATTCACCAGTACTGAATATAAGGTAGATGCAAATATGAGCGTCAATGGAGTGCCTGTATTGGACAATGGTGAAATTAGTTTTGAAAGTGTTCCTGACAATTTTGTGGAAGTAAAACAACTTAGTGACTGGAAATACACACCAGGATCTAAAGTTGTGCCGATAATACTTCCACGTATATATCTAACAATGTATAATTTTGGTTTCGCACAAAGTCATTCATTGCCTAAAATCAGTGACGGATTAATAGGTATGATTGATTTCCAAGTATTCGTACATGGAAACAAGAAGCAAGCACAATTCAAAGGTAAGGTGATTGGATTCTCAAGTCGACTAAGTTCTATCCTTGTTCCACAAGCATTTATGGACTGGAGTAATAATGAATATGCTCCTGGTCAGCAGACTGAACCTACAAGACTTATCATGTCGTTGAAGAATCCTGGCGATCAGAACTTCACAAAATACCTTGACAAGAAAGGATATGAAATAGAAAACGACAAACTGAATGCAGAAAAGACAACATACTTCCTGAAGATGATGGTGACAATGGTCATGGTTGTTGGTCTTATCATCTCTGTCCTCAGTTTCTATATCCTCATGCTAAGTATATACCTACTAGTACAGAAGAATTCAAGCAAACTAGAAAACTTGCTTCTCATTGGATATAGTCCAGGGCACGTTGCACGTCCATACCAATTATTGACAATATCACTCAACATAGCTGTATTAATTATGGCATGGATAATTCTGTTCTTCGTGAGAAACTATTACATGGGAATTATTGAAACACTATTCCCTGACATGGAAGATGGCAGTATGCTGTCGACTTTTGTTGTTGGAATATCACTTCTTGTACTTGTAAGTATTTGCAATCTGATTGCAATAAGAAATAAAATTGCAAGTATTTGGAAGAGAAAAGAGTAAAATCGTAACATTTTGAGCATAAACCGTGTCATTTCCGTGACACGGTTTATTTATTGCATATTCAAACAAACTTTTAACTGTTTTGTAACACAACTTTGGAAATTTTTAACTAAATTTGCAGCGTTGAATTATTAACTGGGTTTATACCCCCTCAAATTATTAATTAAATTTCAGTTAAAAGTCATGCAAAAGAAATTGCATTTTTTATTAGCGCTGATGTTGTTCTTTACAACATCCATTATGGCGCAGGTAACAACTTCAAGTATTAATGGTAAGGTTGTGGTAGGTAACGAAAATGTTATTGGCGCAACTGTAACAGCAGTACACGTTCCATCAGGAACAACATATAATGCTGTTACAAACGTTGATGGTCGTTACACTATTCAGGGTATGCGTGTTGGTGGTCCTTACAAAGTGACTATCAGTTACATTGGCTACAAAGATGATACACGCACAAACATTAGTCTTGCACTTGGTGAGCCTACAGTAATTAACGCCAATCTTAAAGAGGACGCAAAAACTCTTGGCGAAATTGTAGTAACAGGACGTGCAGGTCGCGGTGGTAATGGTGCTTCGTCAAACTTCTCACAGCAGATGATTGAAAACACTCCTACAGTAAACCGTAACGTTTATGACGTTGCTAAATTGTCACCACTTGTTAATACAAATAAATTCGGTGGTATCTCTATCGCAGGAACAAACAACCGTTACAACTCATTCCAGATTGATGGTATGGTTAGTAACGATGTATTCGGATTGACTTCTACTGGTACAAACGGTGGTCAGACAGGTGCTAACCCAATTTCAATGGACGCTATTGAGCAGATTCAGATCGCTGTATCTCCTTTTGATGTTCGTCAGAGTGGTTTCACTGGTGGTGCTATCAATGCTATTACAAAGTCTGGTACCAACAAGTTCACAGGAACTGCATTTGGATACTATACTGATGAAAATATGTATGGCCGTTACAGTCAGGCATACAACAGAACACAGAAATTAACTAATGAGTCAACACAGACTTATGGAGCTACGTTCGGTGGTCCTATCATCAAAGACAAATTGTTCTTTTTCTCATCTGTTGAATACAAGAAAAACACTTATCCTTCTACTTATTATGCTGGTGCAGACGGATATTTCATGGATGCAAAAACAGCTCAACAGCTTGTAGATATATACAAGAAAGCTACTGGTATTGAAGAAACATACAATCAACGCGATATTGCTAAAGAAGGAACATCTTTATTAGGTCGTTTAGATTGGAATATAAACAATAACAACCATTTCACTTTCCGTTATCAAGGAAACTTCTCTTATGCTGACCAATTCAGTAACGGACAGACATCGTTCTCTTTCAATAATTCTAGCTATAGAATGAAAGACAACACAAACTCTTTTGTTGCAGAGTTAACATCACATCTTGGAGATAAGTATTATAACGAACTCCGTGCAGGTTTAACAATGGTTCGTGATCACCGTGCAATTCCATACGCAGGTCCGACATTATACTTCAGTGGTGATGGTTATAATGTTAATATGGGTACAGAGTTTTCTTCAGGTGTAAACTCTCTTAATCAGGATATTTGGACATTAGAAGATAACTTCTCAATCTATTCAGGTAATCATACAATTACTTTGGGTACACACAATGAAGTTTACAATATGAAGAATGGTTTCTATCAGGCTGCATTTGGTGAATTCTCTTATAACTATAATCAGTTGAGTTCATTCCTCGCTGACCAGTCAATAGCTCCAAACTCAGGTTATGTAATGAAATATTCAGACCCAACACTTACTGGTACTACAGAATGGAAGACTCCATTTAAAGCAGGAATGTTCGGTTTTTACATTCAGGACAAATGGGATATGTCTACTGCATTCCAGTTGACATACGGTATGCGTATTGATTTCCCATTATACTTCAACAGTATTACTTACAACCCTACATTCAACGCAACAGACAACTGGGCCGCAAACTCAGGAGCAGTTGTTGGTCGTCGTCCAGCTTCAATGGTTATGGCTTCACCACGCGTCGGTTTCCGTTGGAACATGAACGAGCAGCACACATCATTACTTCGTGGTGGTGTTGGTATCTTTAACGGTCGTGCACCTTTCGTATGGCTTGAGAATGCTTGGGCTGGCACAGGTATGGAAATGAAAGGACTTAATATTCGCATTCCAAAAACAGGTCCATACACAGGTCCTGTATTTAGTGCAGATGGTTCTAAGACACCAGACCAAATTCGTGCACAATATGGAACATTAGGCGGTGTAAACCCTGATATTGTAACTGTAGATCACAAGTTTCGTTATCCACAAACATTCAGAACAAACTTGGCATGGGAACAGCAGTTGCCTTTCGGTGTAAAAATGACATTGGAAGCTTTATATTCTCGCGCACTTAACGCAGTATGGTTTAGCAATGTTGCTTTAAGCAATAACGGTAAGATTTATGCCGTTCCTGGAGTAGAAGCTTCAGCTACAACATACTATAACAGTAACCAGAGTGATACTTATACTCTTAACGGAACTACTGGTACTTATAATGCCAACTCTGTTATTAACTTGAGCAATATCAACCAAGGTCATAGCTACAGCTTCAGTGCTAAGTTTGAAAAGAGTTTCGATTTCGGTCTTGACTTGATGGCAAGTTATACTTTCGGTCACTCATATTCTGTAAACGATGGTACATCTTCAGTTGCAACGTCTAACTGGAAATACTACTATTGCGTAGACCCAAACAAACCAGTATTAGCTTACTCAATGTTTGATATGCCTCATCGCTTAATGGTCCAGGCATCTTATAACTCTAAAACTTATGGTAATGGTCGTTGGCAGACACATGTTACCCTTACATACAATGGTAACAGTGGTCAGCGTTACAGCTTAACAATGAACGATAATCCTAGCGCATCTTTCAATGGAGAATTTGCAAAGGGTAACACATTGCTTTATATCCCGACAAAGACAGAATTGGCAGCAATGAACTTCGTTGATAATGTTGACAGCAAAACTAAAAAGGTCATCATGACAGCAGAACAAAGCCGTCAAGCATTTGAAAACTGGATTGAGGGTGACAAATATGCAAAGGATCACCGTGGTCAGTATGCAGATCGTAACTCAAACCTCGCACCTTGGGAGAATCACTTCGATCTTCACTTCACACAAGATTTCTTCTATCTAAAGGAGAAGGGGAGCAAGGTTAGTTTGGTATTTGATATCCTAAATGTTGGTAACCTTCTTAACAAGCATTGGGGTGAGTTCTATACAAGTACATACAACACACCAATCATAACAGTTTATAACGTAGACACAAAGACTAAGACACCATCATTTGTTTATGGCGCAACATCAACCTATGTAAGCGATTATGATAGCCGTTGGCACATGCAAGTTGGTTTGCGTGTAACATTCTAATCTAGAAATAGAACTTAGATAATATATAAAAAAAGGTAATCTCTTTCTGAGGTTACCTTTTTTTTATTACCTTTGCCGAGAATGTTAATAAGCTGAAAGCAGGTTAAACTATCAGCCATAAACCAAAACAATTATGATAATTGATTTTAAAGACATTGAAGAAGCCAAGATAATGGGCTTTAAAGGAGGTCAAGGTGAACTTGACACTCGTAACTACGTTGATGAGAAGGTAAAGATTATGAAGAGTGTTCTTAAACCGGGAGCATCAACGGGTCTTCACACTCACGAGGGAAATTGCGAAATAGTATATATACTTAAAGGTAGCGTGACATTCCATTATGATGGAAATGTTGAGACTGCTAAAGAAGGTCAGGTGCATTATTGTCCAATGAACCATAACCATTACATGGAAAATACTACTAGCGAAGACGTAGAATATCTAGCTATTGTTCCTGAGCACCATTAATGATATAAATGGAAAAGACTAAAACAGCCTTTATACAATTGCATCTAAGTGTGATGCTTGCTGGATTTACAGGTCTATTCGGTAAATTAATAACACTCAATGAAGTAGACATTGTATGGTATCGTATGTTCTTCACATCACTAATACTAATTGTGTTTACTGGGCTTCCAAAGATTAGTCTAAAGAAACTAGCACAACTTGCTATGTGCGGAGCATTACTAGGAATTCATTGGATGATGTTTTATGGAAGCATTAAAGCATCAAATGTGTCTATTGGTGTTATATGCTATTCATTAGTTGGTGTATTCACAGCCATATTCGAACCAGCAATACTTAAAAAAAGATTTTCATGGACCGAGATAGCGTTTTCGCTTATTACTGTATTAGGACTGTTATGCGTATTCTCGTTTGATTCCAGATATAGATATGGAATACTGATTGGTGTGGGAAGTGCTGCAATCAGTTCTATATATTCTATTTTCAACAAGAAATATAGTAAAGGTATTAAAAGCAGAACGGTATTATTTTATGAAATGTCTGCAGGATTGATTATTGTAACAGCAATCATACCAATATATACAACGATATTCAATATTCATCAAGATATACAGGTGATACCTAGTGGGAGCAATTTATGGTGGATGCTTTGCCATGCTTTATTCTGCACTGTAGGATTATATCTACTGCAAATTCAGGCACTGCGTTCATTAAGCGCATTCACAGTAAACCTTACATACAATCTTGAACCCTGCTACACCGTACTTATGGCATTCATATTCTTCGGTGAAGCAAAATATGTAAACCTTTCATTTTATATTGGCATTATACTGATATTAACAAGCGTTCTACTCCAAACGAGAAGAGCTGTAATACAAAATAAAGTAAATCAATTAAAATTATGAGTATTGTAATTGGAATTGACGTAGGCATAAGTACTACAAAGATAGTTGGAATTAATGAGGAAGGAGTGGTCATAAATCCTTTTCGCATTAAAGCTACAGACCCTATAACCTCATTGTACGGAGCATTTGGCAAATACCTACATGACAACAATATAAAATTGCAAGATGTTGAGAAAGTGATGCTTACTGGTGTCGGTTCTGCATATTTTGATGAAAATATATATGGTTTGTCTACTGGCAAAGCAGAAGAGTTCATCGCTGACGGCCTTGGAGCAAGATATGAAAGCAAACTAGACAGAATGATTGTTATCAGTATGGGAACAGGAACAAGCCTTGTAAAATGTGATGGCGAAGACATTCGACATATCGGTGGTATCGGTATCGGTGGTGGAACCTTACAAGGACTGAGCCGCATAATGCTTCAAACTGATGATATAATGCAAGTTGCTACATTAGCAATGGAAGGTGATATCTCTAAAATAAATCTTCTTATAGGTGACATCAGCGCAAAACCATTACCTGGCTTACCAATGACAGCGACTGCGAGTTTGTTTAGTAACGCTAAGGCAAATGCAAGTCGCGAGGATATTGCCATAGGATTAATATATATGGTATTGCAAGCCGTAGGTTCTAGTAGTATATTAAGCAGCCAAGGAAGCGGAATTAAGGATTTTGTGATTATTGGAAACCTAACACTACTCCCACAGTGTAGAGAAGTCTACCCTTCAATGGAAAAACTATATGGTGTACACTTCAGAATACCAAAATACAGCGAATTTTGTACCGCTATTGGTGCCGCATTGTCTTATACACAGAAACGATAAAATATGAACCGGAGAACTTTCATTATACTTTTAACATTCTTATCAACCGCCCTACTCTCCTTTGCTCAACCAAAAAGAGAAGTAAGGGCTGTTTGGCTTACAACTATAGGCGGACTAGACTGGCCCCACAGCTACTCACAGCATAGCCTATCAATGGAAAGACAGAAACAAGAACTGACAAATATACTTGACAAGCTCCAAAAAGCAGGAATTAATACAGTACTCTTACAAACACGTGTAAGAGGTACAATGATTTATCCTTCTGAATACGAACCATGGGATGGTTGCCTCAGCGGATTCCCAGGAAAGAGTCCGGGGTATGACGCACTTGAATTTGCAATTAGTGAATGTCACAAGAGGGGCATGGAGCTACATGCTTGGGTTGTAACAATTCCTGTTGGCAAATGGAATTCTTTAGGATGCAAAAGATTACGACAAAGATTTCCCGGATTAATATGCAAGATTGCTGATGAAGGGTACATGAATCCAGAAATGCCAGAAACAGCCAATTACCTTGCAACATTATGCAAAGAGATCACTGAAAAATATGATATAGATGGTATCAATCTTGACTATATAAGATATCCTGAAACATGGAAAATTAAGGTTAGCGGAAATCAAGGAAGACAATATATCACTAGAATCGTAGAGGCTATCAGTAATGAAGTAAAAAGTATTAAGCCTTGGGTGAAAATGAGTTGCTCACCTATCGGAAAAGCTGATGATCTTACAAGATACTGGAGTCATGGTTGGAATGCCTACTCAACAGTGTTACAAGATGCACAGGGTTGGCTAAAAAACGGACTCATGGACGAACTGTTTCCTATGATGTATTTCAAAGAAAACAATTTCTATCCTTTCGCTATTGACTGGAAAGAACTATCTAACAATAAAATTATATGTCCAGGGCTTGGGATATACTTCATGTCACCAAGTGAAAAAGATTGGAGTCTTGATGACATAACGCGCGAAATGGAAATAACACGCAAATATGGCATGGGGCATGCTTATTTCAGGAGTAAATTTTTTACTGATGATACAAAGGGTATATACGATTTCGCTACAAACGAATTCGACACATCACCAGCCCTAGTACCTGCTATGACTTGGATAGACAGCATTGCACCAAAGGCACCAACCGGCTTAACTAAAAGTGACGGAGTATTGCGTTGGGATAAGGAAAAAGACATTACATACAACATATATAGCAGCAGGACATGGCCTGTAGATACAAGCAAGCCAGAGAATCTAATGCTTACAAGGCAAGAAACTAACATTATCACTATCCCAGCAAATGACGACAGATACTATGCTGTTGCTGCAATGGATCGATATGGCAATGAAAGTGAAGCCGTACAAAGTGTATCAAAAGTTTGCAATACATCAAGCCTTATCTCTAATGATGGAGGGAAAGCAATATTACCGACATGGTGTAAAGAGTGTGACGGGATGATTATTGCTACCGGATTAGACGGCAACGGAATAAAAATGTTACATGCAAAATCCAATGTCGTTGATATCACAAGCCTAAAAGATGGAATGTACATGATAAGAATCATAAACAAAGAAGGCATAAGCCACAGAATAGGATTTATCAAAATAAAAAGATTTTAGGCAAAATATTTGGAAGATACAATAAAAGAAATTATCTTTGCAGTACAAAGGAGAAAGATATTCGGGGTTGTATCGGTTTGATCGGGATACTCATCAAATAATATCGAAAACCGAGAAAGTTTCTCATCTTAATGGCGGGCCGCATAAACTTCATCGAAGGTAAGTCTTTTGACCAGCGGATTACAAAAACTGGGAGCTCTCAAATCTTGAAATGCTCGGAGTTTCATCACATCATCGAGCAACCCCTTTTTTCCCTTTTTATCAAACCAATATCTTATTTTATGTTTAGTGGAATTGTAGAAGAAATGGCTACAGTAGTAGCTATTAAGAGAGACAAAGAAAATATAGACCTAACAATGAAGTGCTCATTTACGAATGAGTTAAAAATAGACCAAAGCATATCTCATAATGGTGTATGCCTGACTGTTGTACACATTGAAGGCGATACATATACTGTGACAGCAATGAAAGAGACTCTTGATAGGTCAAACCTGAGGTTGCTGAAAATAGGTAACCATGTGAACGTAGAACGGTCTATGATAATGAACGGTAGGCTTGACGGACACATAGTGCAAGGACATGTCGACGAAACCGCAAAATGTATTAATATCAAAGATGCCGACGGAAGTACATATTTCACTTTTGAATACAAACAGGACAAAGAAATGGCTAAGAAAGGCTATTTTACAGTAGATAAAGGTTCTGTTACAGTTAACGGAGTATCATTAACAGTCTGTGAACCTACAGAAAATACATTCACAGTTGCAATAATACCTTATACAAGAGCAAATACAAATTTTTGCGATATTAGGTTAGAGAGTTGTGTAAATATAGAATTTGATATACTAGGTAAGTATATAGCCAGATTGCAGTCTATTTAATAACTGCAATCTTTTTTATTGCCAACATTTTAAAAGTTTTGTTAATTATTGCACCAACAAATAAACTTTTTATCATCTTTTTGCATCTAAAACTATAGATTTGCATGAATAATAACATAATTAAATACAAAGTGAATAAAATTGTAATAGGAATCCTACTATGCACAGGATTTGTTCTTTTTCCAATGTGCACTTCTGCTAGAAGTTGGACATTAAAGGATTGTATTGAATATGCAATAACAAACAATATAACAATACAGAAAAAGAGTCTGGCAAAACTAAGTGCCCGTGAAGATATTAAGCTGAGTCAGGCAGAACTGTTACCGTCTTTATCACTTAGTACATCACAAAACATAACATACAATCCGTGGCCTCAAACTGGTAGTTTTGTAGTTGCAGGAGACAAAGTACAAACAAGTGTTGACAAAACGTATTACAATGGAAGCTATGGCGTTAACGCGAATTGGACAGTGTGGAATGGTAACAGAAACCGCAATCAGGTAAAACTGAATAAAGTTGCTGAACAACAATCTGAATTAGATTCTGCAGTTACTGCGAATAGTCTAATGGAACAAATAGCCCAATTATACGTTCAGATATTATATTCCAACGAAGCTGTAAATGTAAATCAGGAAACTCTTACAACAAGTAAGAAAAACGAGGAAAGAGGAATTATGATGATGAAGGTTGGCAAGATGAGTAAAGCTGATCTAGCCCAACTAACAGCACAAAGAGCAAAGGATGAATATGCCATAATAGAATCAGAAAGTAATCTGAAAAATTATAAACGACAATTAAAACAACTATTACAGATTACTAGTGAAGAAGACTTTGACATAACAATGCCAGAGACAACAGATGAGATGGCTTTAGAAAATATCCCTACTATAAATGACGTATATAATCTGGCGTTAAACAGACCTGAGATCAAAGGGGCTCAACTTGGTATACAAGGCAGTGATATTAGTATGAAAATTGCTAAAGCCCAAAAGCTACCTACAGTAAGCATGAATGCAGGTTTTAACACTAACACCACATCAATGAACACTAATGCTTGGGATAAGCAGATTAAAAACAACTTTACATTGGGAGGTGGATTCACTGTCAGCGTGCCAATATATGACAACAGACAAGCCAAGACTGCTATAAACAAAGCAAGAATACAACGTGAGAATTATATGCTTGACTTAAAAGACAAGCAAACAAGCCTATACTCGACGATAGAAAACTATTGGTTACAGGCTAATAATAATCAAAGTTTATTTAAGAGTGCCAAGATTACTACGCAAAGTTCAAAAGAAAGCTACGAACTATTAAGTGAACAATTCAATCTAGGTCTAAAAAACATCATTGAGTTGATGACAGGAAAAGACAACCTGTTAAGAGCACAACAAAATGAACTTCAAAGCAAATATCTAACAATATTAAACATTGACATGTTGAAATTCTATAAGAATGGAGATATAAAATAATAATATACATTACATAACGAGAAAATAACATAACAACCCAAACAAATTTGTATGATGCTAAATTGTATTTTAATTGAAAATGACACCAGTACGGCTGAAAAGATGAGCGAGTATCTGAGAAATATACCATTTCTTAGTCTTACGGCTAGTTGTACTAATGCCATAGAGGCAATGAAGGTCATTAGAAATTCGCACATAGACATAGCTTTTATTAACATCCGATTACCGGAAATGAGTGGTGTGGAATTTGCGAAGATGCTTCCAGAAACATTAAAAGTGATATTCCTTGTTGACAACAAATCACATGCCATTGAAGGCTATCAAGTCAACGCAGTTGATTGTCTAATGAATCCGGCAAACTTTGAAGATATATTGAAGGCTGCCGCTAAAGCTAAGACTTATTTCTCTGAAACAGAGAAAAGACCTGATTTAAAGAGTAACAGTTTTATCTTTATAAAAAGTGATTACAAAGTCATAAAGGTAAATCTATCAAATATTTTATTTATTGAGGGTGTAAAGGACTATGTAAAATTCTATGTTGACAACGGTAAACAACCAATTATGTCGCTCATGAACATGAAAGAACTTGAAAAAGCTATTACTGGTGAGGATTTTATGAGAATACACCGTTCATACATAGCCAACCTTTCAAAGATAGACATGATTGAACGAATGCATCTTGTATATGGAGATTTGAATATCCCAATATCAGAATCTTACAAGGAGAATGTCCTTAAATATGTAGCAAAGCATAGCATATAGTATTACTTTTTATAATGAAAGTATTTCGGACGGTTTCTCAACGAATACACTAGCTCCGTGTTCGATGAGAAACCGTTTGCTTCTAAATCCCCACAAGACACTAATACATGGCATTCCACAATTTTTTGCTGTCATAACATCAACATCACTATCACCAATGTAAACAGCATTATTTTTATCAACATTCAACTGCTTTAATGCTTCAAAAACAGTATCTGGCGCAGGTTTCTTCCTTATAGTTTCACGTTCACCAATTGCGACTGTTACATACTCTCCAAAGAAATGGCGAACTAGTTCTTGAGTTGCAGCATAAAATTTATTGCTGACTACGGCAATATTGCAACCATTTTTTTTCAGTTCTCCTAACATATTCATGATACCACTATACGGTGAAGTATGATCAAGACTGTGAATAAGATAATGCTGGCGAAAATCAGCATACGTCTTTTCGAAAAGTTCATTATTATCTCCATCAGGAATAGCACGTTCCATCAATTTTCGTACTCCATTACCAACAAACATCCTGACTTCATCAATCGTTCGTTCAGGCATATTATTCATACAAAGTGCATAATTACAACTTGCTGCAATATCCGTTAAGGAATCAAGCAACGTTCCATCTAAATCAAAAATATAAGACTTATATTTCATACCCTAAAAATAATACCGATCATAATAACATGAGATTATGCAAAGTTAAGAAAAAAAAGTGATTGATGAGCACAAGATAAAAAAAATTGATGTATCTTTGCGCACGATTTCAACATATAATTATGAAAAAGGATTTTAAGAAAAAGTATCTTGCTCCGGCCACAGCTTTCATTTTGGTTGTTTTAGGAGTGATTTACTACTACTTTTTTTCAGGTTTTTCCGTAAAGAAAGACGTTGAGTATGTATACATTGACAACGATGACAACATCGATTCTGTATACAGTAAGATTGAGCCAATCGCCTCTAGTCACGGGATGAGTGCTTTCAAGGCACTTTCACACCAGTTTAGTTACAAAGACAAAATCAAGACAGGTAGATTTGCTATTAAACCTGGCGATGGAGCTTTAAAAATCTTCCGACACATGAAAAACGGATTGCAGACTCCTGTTAGTCTAACAATTCCAAGCGTTAGAACTTTAGACAAGCTATCAGCTGAAATCTCTAAAAAACTTATGATTGACAGTACACAATTGTACAAGAAATTAACAGATGAAGCCACTTGTCAGAAGTACGGATATGATACAGCAACTATTGCTTGTATGTTCATACCAAACACATACGACATTTATTGGAACGTATCAATAGATAAATTCCTTGATCGTATGCAAAAAGAGAGTAAGAAATTCTGGAACTTTGAAAGAACAGAAAAAGCTAAACAAGAGAATCTTACAGCTAATCAAGTTATAACACTTGCTAGTATCATTGACGAAGAAACTGCTAACAATTCAGAAAAGCCAATGATTGCAGGAATGTATTATAATCGTCTGATGTTCCGCGATGCTAAATATCCAGAAGGAATGCCACTTCAGGCCGACCCTACAATAAAGTTTGCGTGGAAGAAGTTCGAACTCAAGCGCATATATGACAATTTGTTGTTTATAAAGAGCCCATACAACACATACAAGAATCCGGGTCTTCCTCCTGGTCCTATACGTATTCCATCAGTAGCTGGTATTGATGCTGTTCTAAACAGAGTACATCACAATTACCTATATATGTGTGCAAAAGAAGACTTTAGTGGTACCCATAACTTCGCAACAACTTACGAAGAACATATGAAGAATGCAGCTAAATATTCAAAAGCACTTAACGAACGTGGGATTAAATAAAAAATGCCGCCCTCTTCACAGAGTGCGGCATCAATCTCAATAGGTATTAGCTTTTTTTTAAGGTAAAAAGATTGTATTCAGGATAACATTTGCAAAGATAAATGATTTTTCATTTCTATGCAAATGTTTTTTTATGTTTATAAACATGTTTTTACCATAACATTTGTTCGATTTGTAATATTTATTGGTACAATAACGGGATATTAGCGATATAGAAACAAATTTATGACAGCGAAAAACCAATGATATGGCGTTCCAAGCATTATATAATGGAAATTTTATCTCTATTCGCTTCGATTAATCAGATTTTTGCACTATCTTTGCATCGTTTAATTACATTAATATATAAAAATCACACAACTTTGTTGATTCTTAACCTTAATGTAGTTACCTTTGCAAAACAAAAAATAACAAGTATATACATCATGGCAAATAAAGAAGAAATAAACGAAGAGAAGAAAAGCATTAGCTTCGTAGAACAATTTGTTGAAGAAGATCTTGCCAATGGCAAGAATGGAGGAAAAATACAAACTCGTTTTCCGCCAGAACCTAACGGATATCTTCATATCG
Source organism: Segatella paludivivens DSM 17968 = JCM 13650 (assembly GCF_000373185.1). Lineage (GTDB taxonomy): Bacteria > Bacteroidota > Bacteroidia > Bacteroidales > Bacteroidaceae > Prevotella > Prevotella paludivivens. The sequence goes on along the minus strand of NZ_KB890649.1, from coordinate 114,044 downwards.
GACACGCAAAAGCTATATGTATGGACTTCGGAGTTGCTGAAACTTATAATGGAGTTTGCAACCTTCGTTTCGATGATACCAATCCTAGCAAGGAAAACAATGAGTATGTAGAAAATATACTTAACGATATCAAATGGTTGGGATTCAAATGGGGAAATATATACTATGCTTCTGATTATTTCGAGAAATTATGGGATTTCGCCATCTGGATGATAAAGAAGGGCTATGCTTACGTAGACCAGCAGACTAGTGAGGAGATTGCCTTACAAAAGGGTACCCCTACAACCTCTGGTACTCCTAGTCCATATCGTGACCGCTCAGTAGAAGAAAATCTTGATCTCTTTGAGAAGATGAATACTCCTGAAGCTGTAGAAGGTAGCATGGTATTACGCGCCAAACTAGACATGGCGAATCCAAACATGCACTTCCGTGACCCTATAATGTATAGAATTATACAAACTCCTCATCACCGCACAGGAACAAAATGGCATTGCTATCCAATGTATGACTTCGCACACGGACAAAGTGATTACTTCGAAGGTGTAACTCATTCTATTTGTACCTTAGAATTTGTACCTCACCGTCCTCTATATGATAAGTTAGTCGATTTATTAAAAGAATATGACGAAACAGGTATCAAAGGCGACATGCATGACAACCGCCCACGACAGATTGAATTCAACCGTTTGAACCTTACATACACAGTAATGAGTAAACGTAAGTTACATACTCTTGTTGATGAAAATTTGGTTAATGGATGGGATGATCCCCGTATGCCGACACTTTGTGGTATGCGCCGTCGTGGTTACAGCCCTGAAAGCATCAGAATGTTTATCAATTCTATTGGTTATACAAAGTTCGAGGCACTAAATGATATGGCATTGTTAGAAGCAAGCGTTCGCGAAGATCTAAACAAGAAGGCTATCCGTGTAAGTGCAGTACTAGATCCCGTAAAACTGGTAATAACCAACTATCCTGATAATCAAATAGAAGAGATGGACGCAATAAACAATCCTGAAGATGAAACAGCAGGAAGCCATAAGATTATTTTCACAAAGGATCTTTGGATTGAACGTGCTGACTTTATGGAAGATGCTCCGAAAAAGTTCTTCAGAATGACTCCAGGAAAAGAGGTTCGCCTTAAAAACGCATACATCATTAAATGTACTGGATGCACAAAGGATGCAGAAGGTAACATTGTTGAAATACAAGCAGAATACGACCCTGAAAGCAAAAGTGGAATGGAAGGTGCCAACCGCAAGGTAAAAGGTACACTTCATTGGGTATCTATTGATCATTGTCAGAAAGCAGAAATCCGCGAATATGACCGCCTTTTCAATATCGAAAATCCATCTGCTGACGAGCGTGATTTTAGAGAGTTGCTAAATCCAGACAGTCTTAAAATTTACAATAATTGCTATGTAGAAAACTATGCTGCAACATTGCTACATGGTGAATATTTGCAATTCCAACGTACAGGCTATTTTATTGCTGACCCAGACTCTACAACCGAGCATGTTGTTTACAACAAGACTGTAGGATTAAAAGATACATGGGCAAAGCAGAATAAATAAAAGGCTGTGATAAAATAACTAAAAAACTATTAATGAAGCATTTTGATAAATCAGAGTACTTAGAGCAAGACGATTTCCTCAATATTTTAAAAGAGTATGAGGAAGCGCGTCAGAATGGCAAGGACATCTATCTTGAGACAGAAGTCCTTGCCAATATAGCGGGCTACTACGAATCTCAGGAAAATATACTTGCCGCTATAGATACAATTGATTATGCAATAAGACTCTATCCTGGTGACGTGTATCCATTGGTCTTCAGAGCAAGAATGGCAATATTGTTAGAAGATAATATTGCAAAAGCAAAAAAATATCTTAAAGCAGTAGTAGATAAGCACGATATAGAATATTATTATGCCGTAGCTGAAGTAAAAATTGCAGAGGGACATCCAGAACTAGCTTCTAAGTATCTTAAACGTAAAGAAAACGAGATTGATGAAGATGAGATTGAAAGCTATATAATAGAAGTAGCCACTCTTTTCACAGACTACAAAGAACTAGAAATAGCGAGAAAATGGATTGACATGTCCAACAATCCTGAGGACCCTGACTATTGGCAAGTTAAGGGACAAATTGAATTAGGATTGGGTAATCTGAAAGAAAGCGAAGATATATATAATAGTCTTCTAGACAAAGAACCCTACTCTACTGAGTATTGGAATCAATTGGCAGCTACTCAGTTGCTTAACTCTGAATTTAGTGCTTGTATATCTAGTAGTGAGTTTTCAATTGCAATAAATCCTAATGATCCAGATGCCATACTAAACAAAAGTAATGGACTTTTCGGATTAGAAAATTTTGAGGAATCTCTTAAATATTTAAAAAGATACACAGAACTATGTCCTGAGGAATACTCAGCTTATATCTTGCAAGGTATGGCACTAACTAATCTTGGACGCTATGAAGAAGCTATAGATGCTTTTAATAAGGCGCTTAAGTATTGTCCAAACTTTGCCCCCGCTAAAAACGAAATATACGATGAGTTAACTAATGCACTCTCGCTAGCAGATAAATTTGATGAAGCTATAAAGATCGCTGACGAATGCTATGAAAATAGCGGAAGTGTTGAAGCTATCCTTAACAAGGGTAATTTATATCTGCAGCATGGTGATATGGAAACGGCCAGAGACATATTTGAGAAAGCTGCAACAGAATCTAACAATGATCCAGAAACATATGTGCGTATATCAGCATCACTTATGGATAATGGATACGTAGAAATGGCATATAAGATTCTTCATTGCATGATTAGTTACGATGAAGCACAATCAGACAAGGTATATGTGTTCCTAGCTGCTTGCTGCAAAACTTTGGGATATGATGATGAATTCAAAAAAGTAGTCAAAAAAGCCGTAAAGAAAACTCCTAATGAAGCAAAAAAAATATTAAAGGATTATTTTCCAGAAAATATGGATCCCAAAGACTATTATAAATATCTAACTAACAAAAAAAGAGATCAATAATGAATTGGCTATCTACACTATTAGGTAATCTTAATTATGGTACGATTTTCCTTCTTATGCTATTGGAAAGTACTGTCATTCCTGTTCCATCTGAATTTGTAGTATCTCCTGCCGCATATCATGCTGCAGGAGGCAATTTAAACGTATTTCTAGTCGTACTCTTCGCTACTCTAGGTGCAGACTTTGGAGCAACTATAAACTACTTAGCTGGATACTATTTAGGAAGACCTATAATATATCGTTTCGCCAACAGCAAATGGGGTAAGATATGCCTTCTTAATCAACATAAGGTAGAAAAAAGTGAGAAATTCTTCTACCAACATGGAATGGTCGCTACAATAACAGGAAGACTTATACCTGGAATCAGACATCTTATATCAATTCCTGCAGGTCTTTCGAAAATGAAATACTGGCAATTTCTGCTCTACACAACGCTTGGTGCAGGTTTATGGAATTGCATTCTAGCTGGACTTGGATGGTATTTACATGCTATTGTTCCTGAAGATAAACTGACTGATAAGATCATGGAATATGGAGAATATATAAAGGTTATCATAATGGCACTTGTTGCAATAGCATTTATATATTTCTTAGTGAAGTGGTATATAAAAAGAAGAAAAAGATTAGGACTTGACTAAATTGCCAAGTCCTTTTTATTCATAAGTATTGGCATTTACCAAAGGTACAAAACAATATTTGCCACCAACATAAAAAGTTTTTTTAATGTCACTAATGTCATAATGTCACAAACCCTTTATTTATGAGGGATTAGCGAGTGACATTAAGTGACATTATTGGGGGGAAAATGACATTAAGCCTCATACTCCACCTGCTTTTGGTGTTTTTTACATAGTTATAGCATTTGCATAATACACATGTATTTCATTACTGGGAAAATAGTCCTTATAATCCGACTTAGGATAATGCTATTTACCCCAAATCTGATAAAAAAGGAGGATATAAGTTCCTTAACAGATAAGAATGGTTATGGTTGCTTACATCTTTAGGGCGTATGCTTGGTGAATTTCAACGCTCCTAACAGTGTTATAACAGATCAACTGGGAGTAACACCACTGACTACAAATTATTTCAATAGAGATGAGAAATGAATTACTCATTAACAGCAATGATATTTAATAGATCAGGCATAAAAATTACTAAGATCAAAGACCATTTACCGAGAACATCACCCCCCAAAATAAATAAAGAATCCCCAAAAAACATAGAACGAACCTACATTATATACATTTTTGACTTAAGCTATTACTAATCAATATATTACCTTATGTAGGTTTATACCTTATCCTACATCTTTCCTACATGATTCCTACATTATAAGCACGTATTTGTACATAAAATGATAAATTTTGCTTAAATATCTATACGAAAATCGCTTTTTTGTTGTAACATTAGGCTGTGTATCCGACTGTAAAGCAAATCACCATGATGCCTTTCTTGGAAATTATAAATATCGGAATATTATTTCTCTTGGTAAATAGAATTTGGAAACCAAACTAATTTATAAAAACACTTTTGTATATCAACCTTTATAGTACAGGATTTCAGAAACTATAATGTTAATCAGTAACAGCTTAAAAAAATGCATAGTGTTTCAGTAACTATAACCACAAATATTTATAATCAAATCCTTTTTAGGCAAAATGTATGAAGCGCAGCAAAAATAAAATCACCTTTTTCGTTGCGCCTTTGAGTAATAAGGCCCTTATCACTCTGCAAAGCATGTAGGATAACCGAGTGATAAGGCCCTTATCACCCCCTAAAATGTATAACAACTGACTAACCTACATAAGCTAACATATTGTATAACAATACGTTTCGCAAAAACATGTAGGAAACAGCATCAAAAAATCAAAAATAAAAAAATATATTTGATACTCATGACTCTATTGGTTTCATAATTTGACTGATGGAATAACTATATTGGAGAGGATCATATGATGAATTTTGATAAAGTTATATAGAATTTCTAATTTGCACATATATAGCAAAAGTGCCACTTGATAAGTTAAGTCTATATTATAGTGTCAACGAACATTTCTTCTAAGGCAATAAATTAATGATAAGATAGAATTTGTGGGCAAACATAACTTTAGTGAAATAGAATTTATCTATTTGTAGTATAAAACTTTATTAATTTAGCTAAAGATCAATGGATTCAAGGCTACATCTAGAGGCTATGCCAGATTCATCCTCCTTTGGGTTGCTAAACTTTATGCGTAGAATTGTTAAATCCCCAAACATATGAATAGAGCCGTTAGAATGCGTTTGTGTTGGGCGAACAAAAAAAAGAGACAATCTATTATAGATTGTCTCTTTTTTATTTTGTCGGGGCGACAGGATTCGAACCTGCGGCCGCCTGGTCCCAAACCAGGAGCGCTACCGGGCTGCGCTACACCCCGCTGCAAGAACAAGATTAAAAGTCGGGGCGACAGGATTCGAACCTGCGGCCGCCTGGTCCCAAACCAGGAGCGCTACCGGGCTGCGCTACACCCCGCTTTGCATCTTATTTCTCAATTGCGAATGCAAAGGTATCACTTTTATCCGAAAGCACCAAATAATTCAATGTTTTTTTTATAACTTTTATATAAAATCCGCCACAATATAATAAGTAAAACTATATGATTTGCAGTAAGCAGATAAAGATGTATATGCTAAGAACATCAATCATCATACGAATAATACTAAGAATTAATCAAATACCTATCTTTATAATATAAACCGTTTATCGTGTAAAAAAGTAGTTTGATTGCAATGTATCAACGACAGTACAAACTATTCACTTACACCAAAGAAATATTTAATTAATATAAATTCAATAAGAACGATATCAATTGATAAAACGAGAAAAAGAAACTAACAAAAAAGGCTACAGAAAAACTGTAGCCTCTTAGTATATTTTAATATACAAATTTACTTAATAATGCCCAGCTCTACGAATACTTTCTTAAGAGCAACAACACCACGCTCAACCTGTTCCTTTGTATGATTTGCCATAAGAGCGAAACGAACAAGTGTGTCCTGAGGAGCACAAGCTGGTGGAATAACAGGATTTATAAAGACACCTGCATCAAAAGCCAACTTAGTTACAATGAATGTTTTTTCAATATCACGTACATAAAGTGGAATGATAGGACTCTCAGTCTCACCAATTTCAAATCCCTCTTCACGGAAACGCTTTAACGCATACTTGGTAACATCCCAAAGATGCTCAATGCGCTCAGGCTCTTCCTGCAAGATGTGAAGTGCTTCCATAGCAGCAGCAGTTGCAGCTGGAGTATTTGATGCACTGAAGATATATGTACGACATGTATGACGAAGATAGTTTATTGTATCCTTATCAGAAGCGATAAAACCACCTATTGAAGCTAAGCTCTTTGAGAATGTACCCATGATAAGATCAATATCATCAGTAAGGCCAAAATAGTCACAAACTCCACGTCCATTCTTACCAAATACACCTAGACCATGTGCCTCATCAACCATGACAGAGCAATTATACTTATGCTTTAATTCTACAATTTCTGGCAATTTAGCAAGGTCACCCTCCATAGAGAACACACCGTCTACAACAATAAGTTTGATAGAGTCTTGAGGTAATCCTTTCAGTACTCTCTCAAGGTCTTCCATATCATTGTGCTTATAATGAAGTTGACGAGCAAATGACAAACGACGTCCATCAACAATACTTGCATGGTCGCGATCATCACAGATTATATAGTCACCCTTTCCGACAACTTGTGCCAAGACACCTTGATTAACAGAAAAACCTGTTGAAAAACAAAGTGTATCATCTTTGTGAACAAATTCTGCGAGTTCTTTTTCTAACTGAACATGTAGATCGAGTGTTCCATTAAGGAAACGACTTCCGGCACATCCTGAACCGTATTTATCAAGAGCAGCCTTAGCTGCGTCAATAACTCTCTGGTCACCAGTCAATCCTGTATAGGCATTAGAACCAAACATAAGAACATTTTGACCAGCCATTTCGACTTCGGTACCCTGCTTGCTTGTTATAGCGCGAAAATAAGGATACACACCTGCCTCCATAAATTTTTGAGGCTCACGATATTTTTTGTATCTTTCTTGTAACTGTCCCATTTTAATTAGGTGTAGTAAACTACTTTATATTCATTTTAGGCTGCAAAGATACAAAAAAGAACCAATAATTCTCTATTTTTCATAAGAAATATACCAAATAGCAAAAATATTCAAAGGTAAAACACATTTATAATACAATTTTATTAATTTTGCAGCACATAATAAACTCATGGAAAAAAAGAAGATAATTTTTATAATGAATCCCATCTCAGGTACGGTTAATAAATCCGGAATACCGAGCCTAATTGATAAATATATCAACCACGATATATTTGATTATGAGATTTCACTTACAGAATATGCAGGAAATGCCTCAGAAATTGCATCTAAAGCTAAAGACGAGAACATAGACATCGTCGTAGCTGTAGGTGGTGATGGAACAGTGAATGAAGTGGCTAGAGCCATCGTAAATTCAAACACAGCACTGGGTATAATTCCATGTGGTTCCGGTAACGGACTGGCAAGACACCTGATGCTGCCAATGAATCTAGCTAAAGCTATACAGATAATTAATTTGTGCGAAATACATCAACTAGATTATGGCATAATTAACGATATTCCTTTTTTCTGCACATGCGGAATGGGATTTGATGCTTTTGTAAGTCATAAATTTGCAGAAGCTGGTAAACGCGGTCCTATAACTTATGTGGAAAACGTTTTAAAAGAGGGACTTAAATACAAGCCTGAAACTTATGAAATACAAGATGAGAAAGGCACTACACGCCTAAAAGCATTTCTCATTTCATGCGCCAATGCATCACAATATGGCAACAATGCATATATTGCACCCCAAGCATCAATGAGCGACGGCTTGATGGATATTATAGTTATGGAACCATTCGATGTGATTGAGGCACCGCAGATTAGCATAGATATGTTTAACAAAACTTTGGATAAAAATTCAAAGATAAAAACATTCAAGTGCAAACATCTAAGCATACATCGCAAAGAACCTGGCTATATTCACTATGACGGAGATCCTGTGATGACAGGAAAAGATATAGAAATCACACTGAAAGAAAAAGGCATAAAAGTTATAGTAAACCCAAATGCCAACAAAAAGTTACGCAAACCAAACGCTGTACAAAACGCTGCATCGGAACTGTTTAACGAAATAGACCTTTTTAGAAAAGACATAAGCAGACAGAAAAGACATATTTTGGCTATAAACAAAGTCATCCAACGTAGACTGAATTTATAAATAAAATTCAGAAACTAATTTTTCATACCATTCAGAACGTTCATTATGAGTCATCATTGTGAACGTTTTTGTTTCAATGACATCAGAGCGTTTAAGTTTAAACTCCAGCAAATAACGCTTAACCGTTTTACGCTCTACTGTTTTTATCCCATAAATGCGAGATATAAAGAATCCATACAAACAAGCTTCATAAATAAATCTATCCTTATAATCAGACGGAATGATAGCAGAAAGACAACCATCATCAGCTAATAAGTTCTTTGCTGAATGGAACAAGTCTGAATAAGACAGCATGTCTGTATGACGCGCAATATTTCTAGTTTTATTAGGATTCTTCAATGAGTCTATAAAGAATGGAGGGTTTGTAACGATAGCATCAAAACGATCATTAACCGATAAATTTTGTAAAGAAGTATAACTAACTTCTATTCTATCTGCAAATTTACTGTTCGCTACATTTCTACTAGCCTGCAAAAATGCATCCTCTGAAATATCTATTGCCAACAACTCTGCTTTGGGATACCGCTGTGCCATCATCAACGCAATCAATCCAGTACCAGTACCTACATCAAGAATGCGATTGCCTCCTTTAGCCCAAGCTCCAAGCATGACCCCATCGGAGCCTACCTTCATGCCGTCAAAATCCTGGCAGACATCAAATTGTCTGAATTTAAAGATATTACTACTCATATTCAATCATCAGAATAACGTATATCGAATAGATTTATTTTATACATTTTACTGATTTACATATTATTAAGTTGATTTTGTCTCTCGCTTTTGCAGAATTTCTAATTAAAATATGTATCTTTGCAGACCAAAAAGTTATCAATTATAAAAATGAATAACAAATATACATCGATACAAATGATTGCCGACTATGAAGGCGATATCAACAATCTGCTTGATATAAACATCGCCGGCGACATTCCTATTCTTGCTACACGTAACCTAGTATTGTTCCCAGGTATACTTATGCCTGTTTTAGTAGGTAGAGAACCTAGCGTAAAGCTCATAAAAAAACTACAAAAGAACCCTGAAACAATATTCGGAATATTCAGTCAGGAAGATGAAAATGTTGAAAATCCAACTTTCAAGGATTTATATAATAGTGGAGTTTATGCTAAGATTGTTAAAGTTGTTGAGATGCCAGGAGTTGAGAAAAACGTCACTGCCATCATTCAAGGATTAGGAAGATGCCAACTAGAGGATTTAGTAAAGACAAAACCATACTATGTAGGCAAGGTTTCACCTTTAGCTGAAGATATTACACCTGCAAAAGACAAAGATTTCAAGGCTATATACGAAACCGTACTTAACACGGCAAAAAAATACATCACTCTCAGTGATGAAATGCCTGATGAGGCTCAGTTTGCACTTGACAACATACACAATGATGTGTTAACGATAAACTATGTTTGTTCAAACTTGCCTTTAGATGTTGAAGAGAAAATAAAACTTTTAAAAGCAATAAATATACAGGAGCGCGCTTTATCACTACTAAAGATACTTGACCGTGATATTCAGCTAATGAAGCTGAAGCAAGATATCTTCCAGAAGACTCGCACCGACCTTGATGATCAACAGAAAGAATATTTTCTGCAACAACAGATAAAGAACATCAAGGAAGAACTTGGACATGGCGAATCTCCTGAGGCACACGAGCTAGCAGAGAAGGCCAAGAATAAGAAATGGAACATAGATGTTTCGAAGACATTTTACAAGGATCTTGAAAAGTTAGAGACGTGTAATCCCCAAAGTCCTGAATACACCGTTCTGGTTAATTACCTACAAAACATGGTGAATTTACCTTGGGGTATATACACTAAAGACGACTTGAATATCAATCGTGCCCAAAAGGTTTTGGACCACGACCACTACGGCATGGAAAAAGTAAAGGAAAGAATCCTTGAATACATTTCCGTACTACAGTTACGCGGAGACCTTAAATCACCGATAATCTGTCTTTATGGTCCTCCTGGAGTCGGTAAAACTTCTCTCGGAAAAAGTATTGCAGAATCTCTACACCGTAAGTATGTACGCGTATCACTAGGTGGTGTACACGATGAGTCTGAGATTCGCGGACATCGCCGCACATATATTGGTGCCATGCCTGGAAGAATCATAAAGAGCATACAAAAAGCAGGTTCAAGTAACCCTGTATTCATACTTGATGAGATTGATAAGGTTACTCAAAACACCGTAAATGGTGATCCTTCATCTGCACTTCTTGAAGTTTTGGATCCAGAACAGAACAACGCATTCCACGATAATTATCTTGACGTGGATTATGACTTATCAAAAGTGTTGTTCATTGCTACTGCAAATGATCTAAATACAATTCCACGCCCTCTACTCGACCGTATGGAAATAATTGAGGTTAGCGGATATATTACAGAAGAAAAGATTGAAATAGCAAAACGCCATCTTCTTCCTAAAGAACTTGAGAATACAGGTCTAGACTCTATAAGACCTAAAATAAAATTCAACAAGGTCGCACTTGAAAGAATTATAGAACAATACACACGTGAAAGCGGTGTAAGACAACTAGAAAAGCAAATAAACAAGGCTTTACGCAAAATAGCATACGAAAAAGCTGTTAAGGGATATATCGTAGAAAACAACATTACTCCAAACGAAATAGAATCTCTATTGGGTAAAGCGCCTTTCTACAGAGATATATACCAGGGTAATGACTATGCTGGAGTAGTAACAGGCTTGGCTTGGACAAGTGTTGGTGGTGAAATATTGTTTATTGAAACATCACTCAATCAGGGTAAGGGCGGTAAACTCACTTTAACAGGCAATCTTGGTGACGTGATGAAGGAATCGGCGATGATTGCTTTACAATACGTAAAGGCTCACATTGACAATTTAAACGTTGACTACCGCATCTTTGACAACTGGAATATACATATTCATGTACCAGAAGGTGCAACACCAAAAGATGGTCCTTCTGCAGGTATAACAATCGCTACATCAATAGCATCTGCTATTACCCAACGCAAAGTGCGCAAAAATACAGCTATGACTGGTGAAATTACTCTTAGAGGTAAAGTTCTCCCTGTAGGTGGTATAAAAGAAAAGATACTTGCTGCAAAGCGTGCAGGAATAACAGACATCGTGATGTGCAAGGAAAACCAAAAGGATATTGAGGAAATACCTGAGAAATATCGTATTGGTGTTGAGTTCCATTACGTTGAGAATGTTCAACAGGTATGGGACTTCGCCCTAACAGAAGAAAAAGTAGACAACGCTGTAGAATTTACTATTCCAGAAGAAAAAGACAAATGACATTTGAAGTTCAACACACAGATAACGCTAGCGACGCACGCACAGGAGTCATCACAACCGATCACGGACAGATAAAGACACCTATCTTTATGCCAGTGGGCACAGCCGGTACCGTAAAGGGTGTACACTTCAGTGAATTGCGTGATCAGGTAAATGCCCAGATCATTCTAGGAAACACATATCATCTGTATCTTCGTCCTGGATTGGAAACACTCCGTGCTGCAGGTGGATTGCACGGCTTTAACGGATGGGAACGCCCTATTCTTACAGACAGTGGAGGCTTTCAAGTATTTTCACTGACTGGCATTCGTAAACTAACAGAAGAAGGATGCACTTTCCAGTCACACATTGACGGAAGCAAACATATTTTCACTCCAGAGAACGTTATGGATACAGAACGTGTCATCGGTGCAGACATCATGATGGCACTAGACGAATGTCCTCCGGGCAAAAGCGATTATGCGTATGCCAAGAAAAGTCTTGCCATGACTCAAAGATGGCTGGATAGATGCTTTAAAAGATTTAATGAGACTGAACCACTTTACGGATACAATCAAAGTCTCTTCCCTATTGTTCAGGGATGCACATATAAGGACTTACGACGCGATGCAGCCAAATTCATTGCCGACAAAGGTGCTGATGGTAATGCTATTGGTGGTCTTGCAGTAGGAGAGCCAACTGATGTTATGTATGAGATGATAGAAGTGGTTAACGAAATCTTGCCAAAAGACAAGCCTCGTTATCTAATGGGAGTTGGTACACCTCAAAACATTTTAGAAGGAATAGAACGCGGTGTTGACATGTTTGACTGCGTTATGCCTACACGCAACGGTCGCAATGCATTATTGTTTACTTACAATGGAACAATGAACATGCGTAACAAAAAATGGGAAAATGATTTCACTCCTATTGACGAAGACGGATGTGAAGTTGACAAAGTCTATACAAAGGCATATCTCCATCATTTGTTCAAGGCAAAAGAACTTCTTGCAATGCAAATAGGAAGTATACACAATCTGGCTTTCTACCTACGACTAGTTACAGATGCAAGAAATCACATTGAGAAAGGTGACTTTGTTGCATGGAAAAACTCTATAATAGATCAATTAGGTCAACGTTTATAAATAATCATGACGGAATTCAGAAGACTTAAAAAACATCATAAACTATATAGCTTTCTGCGCTGGATCAGCAAACACCCACTATGGCTGCACAGACTGATAGAATGGCTCCATAGCCATACAGCGTGGTTACGTAGAATCTTAAGATGGACATGTCATAAGATGCGTTGGATGAAGTATCTGAATCCATTACGCTATATCAAGAGAATAGATTGGTATATTATCAAGAAATTTATTGGTACATACATCTATTCTATAGCCTTGATTATAAGTATATCAATTGTATTTGATATAAATGAGAACTTGGCGAAATTCAGTCAATATCATGCGCCTTTAAAAGCGATAGTATTTGATTACTATATGAATTTCATACCATACTTCGCCAATCTGTTCAGCCCACTATTTGTATTTATTGCGGTAATTTTCTTTACGTCGAAACTAGCAGGAAACAGTGAGATTATTTCCATGCTTGCTACAGGTATATCTTTCAGACGTCTAATGCGTCCGTATATGATTTCATGTATATTGATATCTTCCTTGTCTTTTTATTTAAGTGCATATGTTATTCCACATAGTAATGTTATAAGGCAGAATTTTGAGTCAATGTATAAAAACAAAAAGAAAAATACTGCAGCTGACAATGTTATGCTCCAAGTAGAAAGAGGAACTATTGCATACATTCAGCACTATGACAACAATGCTAAAAAAGGCTACGGATTTTCTTTAGACAAGTTCAACAATAAGAAACTTGTCAGCCACATGACAGCAATGGAAATCCAATACGACACTGTGAGCGACTCTAAATATCACTGGTCGGCTACTAATTTTAAGATACGCAGATTTAATGGATACCGAGAACAAATACAGACAGGAGTAAAAAAAGATACTTTAATACAAATGGAACCTAATGACTTGGTGTACTCAAGGGGACAACAAGAAACATTCACCAATCCTGAACTGCAAGATTACATTGCAAAACAAATAGATCGTGGTTCCAGCAATGTAGTACAATATCAGGTGGAATATCACAAACGAATAGCTGCAAGTTTTGCATCATTCATACTGACGATAATAGGTCTTTCACTATCAGCAAAGAAACGTAAAGGCGGTATGGGTATGTATCTTGGAATAGGTATGGCACTCAGCTTTATATATATAATGTTGCAGACGGTATCATCAACATTTGCCATAAATGCTAACCTACCACCAATGATAGCAGCATGGATACCGAATATAATATTTGCCGCTGTGGCTTATTTTTGCTACAGACAGGCACCAAATTAATAAAAAGAAATTTATGTATTTCGACGAGTTAAATTTAAATGAAAACGTCCTTGACGCTCTATATGATATGCATTTTGACGAATGCACACCTGTTCAGGAAAAATGTATTCCTGAAATATTAAAGGGCAAAGACGTATTAGGGGTAGCACAAACAGGAACAGGAAAAACGGCAGCGTATTTATTGCCCGTATTAAGTAAACTGGATGACGGCGGTTATCCAGACAAGGCGATAAATTGCCTTATTATGAGTCCTACACGCGAACTTGCACAACAGATAGACCAAGCGATGCAAGGATTTGGATATTACCTTAACGGGGTCAGCAGTGTTGCCGTTTACGGCGGTAATGACGGAAATCGATATGATCAAGAGATTAAGAGTTTACAACTTGGAGCAGACATTATTATAGCCACTCCAGGACGACTTATTTCTCACATCAGTCTTGGTAATGTAGATTTGAGTAAAGTTTCATTCTTCATTCTTGACGAAGCCGACAGAATGCTTGATATGGGATTTTCTGATGACATCATAAAGATAGCAAAGAAACTACCTAAGACTTGCCAAACAATCATGTTTTCGGCAACAATGCCTAACAAGATTGAGGGACTAGCAAAGACTTTACTTAAGGATCCAGTAGAATTAAAACTTGCTGTTAGCAAGCCTGCTGAGAAAATAAAGCAGATGGCTTATGTTTGTTATGAAACTCAGAAAATGGGTGTCATAAAAGATATATTCAAGAATGGCGATCTTCAGCGTGTTATCATCTTCTGCGGGAGCAAGATAAAAGTAAAGCAAGTAGCAGGTGCCCTTCAACGCAAGCATATCAATTGCGGAGAAATGCATTCAGACTTGGATCAGGCTACTCGTGATGATGTAATGTTCAAATTCAAGAGTGGACAATTGGATGTACTTGTAGCTACCGATATTGTATCACGTGGAATAGACATTGACGACATTGCAATGGTACTCAACTACGATGTGCCTCATGATGCAGAAGATTATGTTCATAGAATTGGACGTACTGCAAGAGCTGCGCGTACTGGTACAGCAATAACTTTTGTTTCAGAAGACGACATTTACTATTTCCAGCAGATTGAAAAATTCCTAGAAAAGGATGTAGAGAAAATTCCTCTACCAGTAGGATTAGGTGAATCACCAGAATACAAGTCTGACGGAAAGCCTAAGAATGGAACTTCTGCTAAGAACCGCAGAAGAAACGACAGAGACCAGTCTACACACAAGGATAAGAAACAACAGAATCAAAGACAGAAATATAGTAATCCGAACAACGTAAATGCACCTGAAGGTGATGTTGCACCAAAAAGTAATTACCCAAAGAAGCGCTATTATACTGCTGAAGAAAGACGTGAATACAAAGCACGCAACAGTAATAAGGGTGAATACAAAAAGGACGATCAACAGCCTACTCAAAAGACAGTTGAGCCACGCAAAAAGTATGATGAGACTAAGCCTCAATACAATAAGCGACGTGGAAATGTAGAAGGTAACTACAAGAAGAGAAATAATCCACAGGCTGCAAACGCTAAACCGAAGCATAGTACTGCGCCACACACGCAAAAACCTATCAAGAAAGAAAGTGGTATAAAGAAATTCTTTAAGAAGGTGTTTAGCATCAAATAAATATTAGTCCGGTATTAACATACCGGACTTTCATTTTACCCATAATAAAAAGAAACAATGAGTTTCATCTATATTACCAAAAGACCACAAAGCCACGAAAAACTATCTTTTTTATACAATATAAACAAAAAAGATAACTATCTGTTTGTTTTATAACTAAAAAAACATATCTTTGCAATAATAAAGAAATAGAGCAGACTTAATTTAACCAACCAATAAAAGAAAAAAGATTATGAAAGCAACAGAAGTTGTAGAAAAACTGAAAAACAGATTTCCTAACGAACCTGAATATATTCAGGCAGTGAGTCAAGTACTAGGAACTATTGAGGATGAATATAACAAGCATCCTGAATTTGAAAAAGCTAATATTATTGATCGTCTTTGCATTCCAGACCGCCTAATAGAATTCCGCGTATCATGGGTAGACGATAAAGGTCATGTTCAGACCAACATGGGATACCGTGTCCAGCACAACAATTGTATCGGTCCTTACAAGGGAGGTCTACGTTTCCACAAATCAGTAACCTTATCAATACTGAAGTTTCTTGCATTCGAGCAGACATTCAAGAATTCATTGACAACACTCCCTATGGGTGGAGCGAAAGGTGGTTCAGACTTCTCACCACGTGGCAAGAGCAACGCTGAAGTTATGCGTTTCTGCCAAGCATTCATGACAGAGTTGTATCGCCATATAGGACCTAATGAAGATGTTCCTGCTGGAGATATTGGTGTAGGTGGTCGTGAAGTTGGATACATGTTTGGTCAGTATAAAAAACTAACACACCAGTTTGTTGGTATCCTTACTGGTAAAGGTCAGGAATTCGGTGGTTCTCTTATCCGCCCTGAAGCTACAGGATATGGTAATGTATACTTTCTTCAGAATATGCTGAAGACTCGTAACATAGACATTAAAGGTAAGACCGTACTTGTTTCTGGTTCAGGAAATGTAGCTCAGTATACAATTGAGAAACTTCTTGAATTGGGTGCAAAACCAGTTACTTTATCTGATTCAGACGGCTATATATATGATCCTAATGGTATTGACGAGAAGAAACTTGCATACGTAATGGAACTTAAGAATATAGAGCGCGGACGCATTAAGGAATATGCTGAGAAATATGGAGTTAAATATGTAGAGGGAGCAAAACCTTGGTCTGAAAAAGGCGATATCGCTACACCTTGTGCTACACAAAACGAAATAAACGAAGAAGCTGCTAAAGTTCTTATTGCTAATGGCGTTATCGCTGTAAGCGAAGGCGCAAATATGCCAACTGTTCCTGCAGCTATCAAGCAATTCCAAGACGCTAAGATTTTATATTGTCCTGGAAAAGCTTCTAATGCAGGTGGTGTTGCAGTATCAGGTCTTGAGATGAGTCAGAACTCAGAGCGTCTTAAATGGACACGTGAAGAAGTTGATGCTAAACTACACGCCATTATGGATGATATTCATGACAACTGTGTAAAATATGGTACTGAGCCTGATGGATATATTAATTATGTGAAAGGTGCAAATGTTGCCGGTTTCCTAAAGGTTGCCAAAGCAATGCTTGCTCAAGGTATAATATAATTTTTCACTGAAAAAAATCAATTAGGAGGTAAATACTAATTATAGGTATTTATCTCCTATTTCGTATTTATCAACCTCTCACACCATCGTACGTGCAGTTTAGCATACCGCGGTTCCTCTTTTAGGATACCATTTGACATACTCATCATATAAGATCGCATACTAATGTAAGCGTAATAACCTTTTAGTTGATATGCATGCCGAGCATAAAATAAGGGATGACAATATATATCATCCCTTATTTATTTTAATTTGCAAAAAGCAATGCTTACTTCAACAAATCAGTCACCTTGGCAGCAAGTTCTTCACCACGCAAGTTCTCACCAATCACCTTGCCTGTCACTGCATCTACAATAAATATTGCAGGAATAGCCTGTACATGATACAAATCGTCTACACCACTCTTGTCAATACCATTAGGCCATGGCAGATTTTCCTTTTCAAGAGCTTTCTTCCAGGCTGCTTCACTCTTGTCTATAGAAACACTTATTATCTCGAGTCCTTTCTTGCTGTTGACAGCATAGATACTCTTCAGATTAGGAATTTCCTTACGGCATGGCACACACCAGCTTGCCCAGAAATCAACAAGAAATATCTTTTTACCTTTCACTGTCTTGGCAGCTTCATTAACCTTACCTTTAGCATCAGTGAAACTGAATTTCGGATAATCTTTACCGACAAGTCCTTCTGGAGAAATCTTTTTCTTCAACAACTGACCATAATAACTCTGCTGTGCTTCTGTAGAAAACTGTGCCCAGTCTGCCGTGTTTTGCTCTGTGAAATAAGAATACAGAGCCAACATAGAGAATGGTCCCCACCATGATTCTTTGTTGTCGGCAGCAATAGCTTTATAAGTTTTTTCTACTTCTGTAAAGAAGCTTTTCTCTGCAGCGGCATAACCTTGACTCTTTGTGTCTGTATATCCATCATGAAAAGCTTCATACAAAATATCCAGATATTTGCGTTTGGCATCTATCTTTTTAATATACTCAGCCTCAAGCGGACTGTTGACAACTTTGACTCCAGAACCATAATAAAAGGTTCCCTTGTCTGTAACATTTTTTTCAGCAGTAGCTGTAACCTTAGGAGTTTCTCCCTTGGTAGTCATTAGCTGAGCAACATAACCATTGTAACCATTGACCTTGAATCCCACATAGCGAGGTTCATCCATCGGAACCGTGACAACACACTGACCGTTCATCACTTTAGCTTCAGCAATAGCTGGTTCAATACTTTGATGCGTGCAGGCATACACTGCTTCAAGCTCTGTGCCATCAGGAAGTCCACTGATATTCAGTGAAACAACAGACTGTGCGTTCACTGCCACACAGGCAGAAAAGGCAATTAGTAAAACTAAAAATTTTTTCATTATATTCATATTATTACTTTTCAACATTCTGTGTTATACTGCCATTACCAGCATTATTAATCGCTCCCTGAGGGAACGGGAATGTCCACATATAACTTGAAGGAGAAAGGGTTACGGTCTTGCCGTCTTTGTCTTTGCTTAACGTGCGAGTATAGATTCCCTCTGCGTTATATCTCCTTGCATCAGCAAAAGGAACGATACTGTAAATCAATAGATTATCCTTTTCTCTGCGTATATACCCGATAGCCTCTGCTATAGACGAAGCTGTAAGCGATACATACTTATCAGTACTGACAGTATGCTTTCTTACTGTATTGAGAACATTCATTGCCTCAGCCAGCTGATTATTACGTGCCAAGCATTCCGCCTTTATGAGATACTGTTCCACTGTGCGCATGCCATTGTAATTGATAGCTCCAGTGGTAATACCACGGTAATAAGTCTCAGAACCAACAGTATAAAGTTTCCAGTTACACTTGAAATAAATATCACCATCTTCAAACATTTTTGCTCTCCACTGTGGCATATTATTGATTCTGGCACCAGAAGAACTACTACCATAGTTGAAATTATAACTTTCCACACTGTTGAATCCAAGAGGAGTCTGTGAAGTCTGAGCTGAACTTACAGCATCTATAACGCTTTTGTTAGCATTATAAAAATCATTCCAGTCTATCAGTTTGTCATTTATGGCAAGAGCCTTGTTAGCATATTCCAGAGCGTCTGTATAATCCATCATCTGCAAATATATCCTTGCTAGCATCGCGTATGCAGCTCCCTTGCCAGGATGCAATACCGTGGTGCCCATGTCAGGAAGATATGGAAGAGCCTCGTTGATATCATTTATCATGAAATCATAAATCTGCTTTACCGTAACCTGAGTGTAAGAAGCCCCCACTTCACTGCTTGTTATCAAAGGTACGCTGAGCGTTTCTGCAGCACAACTACTCTGATAAGTGTCAGCATAATAATTTGCCAACAGAAAATAATGCATCGTCCTAAGTACTTTGGCGTATGCCATTACTTCATTTTTTTTAGCATCTGTTGCCTCTGTTGCCGTAGGTGCATTCTCTATCACAAGATTACAGTAGTTGATACCGGAATAAGCAGCGTAATACGTAGTCTCATCGCTATTGTTATAATAAACACGGTCTACAGATGTATCCCAATTGTAGTTGGCGGCATACATAGGATAATAACTTGCATTGGAATTAGTGAGGTAGCGGTCGTTAAGCAAATAAGACGACTGACCGACATCCATTCGGTGAACATCATACTCGTCACGCAGAAAAGCCTCATAATCCGCAAGCGTAGTCGGAATCTTTTTCCCCTTGGGTTTCTCGTTAAGATAGTCATTGCACGAAGTAAACAGCAAAGCTGCCGCAAGAACAGTCATTATGGTTGAAATATATGTCTTCATCATATTTTCTTGTTTTATTAGTTTAGAAATTCAGGAATAAACCTACCATATAGTTTGTGGCATTATAACCACCTAGCTGGTATTTAGCCTGATCGGTATGTGTCCACATACAAGGATTTTCCACATTCACCTGAACACGGGCATTCTGCATAGACAACCTTCTACATACGGAAGCTGGTATGTGATAAGAAAGAGATATATTGCTAAGCTTCAGATAGTCAGCATCCAATATGTTCTGTGAAGAATAGTAATACACGTTGTAAAGTTCTGAAGCCGAATAACCGCTTTCAGCAAATACAGCCCTTGGGACATTCGTGTAAGCCTCATCACCGGCTTTCTGCCAGCGACCTGCAAGCGCTGAAGAAGCACTGGCTATATTGGTTATATATCCCAGACGGGAATAAGAACATGTAAGGAATGCCGGATTGACATTACGCATTATATTTCCGCCGGCATAAGTAAACAGAATGTTGAAATCAAAGTTCTTATATGAAATCTCAGCACCAAAAGAACCATTATATTTTGGAACAGTAGTTCCCATATATTGAAGAGATTCTAGATTAGTTGGTTGATGACTTGTTATTTCTCCTTTTTCATCATACACTTGTGGAAGTCCCTGAGAACTTAGTCCAGCCCATTTATATCCGAATATAGCATTGTATTCATATCCTATAGTAGGATAAGATGACGCATAGTCTAGAGCAAGATAATACACAGGTGCCTTCACATTCACGTAGGTTACCTTATTCTTGTTATAGCCAAAAGTGGTATTGGCAGAAATACGCCAGTCCTGACTATGCAGGATTAAACCTTTAAGAGATGCCTCAAAGCCACGGTTGTTCATTTCGCCGTTGTTTATAGTATATGTGCTGTAGCCAAATCCTTCCGTTGGCACACCCATAGTGCTGGCAAGCAAGTCTGTACCCTTCTTATTGTAATATTCCAAAGTACCATTGAGTCTATTGCCAAGCAACGCAAAGTCCACACCCACATTAAAGGTGTTAGTCTTTTCCCAAGAAAGTTTTGGATTCGGGCGTGAAGATACAGATCCATATTTTCCACCCACATTATTATTAGTATAGTAAGATGCCACCAAATATGGAGCTGAATTTTTAGACACATTACCACCAATACCATCACTGACACGCAGCTTCAGATAATTCACCCAAGGAGCGTCAAACCATTTTTCCTTGCTGATAATCCAACCGCCACCAAGGCTCCATGTGGGTTTGTTTTGAAACTTACTGCTAGTACCCCAGAGATTAGAACGGTCCCATCGTAGACTTCCGGTTACTGTATAGCGGTCATCATAAGTATACGAAGCATTACCATATATTGATACAAAACGGTTGATATTCTCATAAGAGGCGTTCAGATCTGTAGCCTGTAGATAACTGTAGTTTCCCAGAATTCCTGTAAATCCGGAAACAAGGGAAGTTTCATCTACAAGTCCTGAACTTAGCATATCCGTGTCATAGTTGAACAATTGGTTGCGATGCATATCAATCTTGGTATCACGAGTCTCTGTACCCAAGATGGCAACAACGTTATGCACATTTCCAAAAGTCTTATTGAAGTCCAACTGCTGACGAAAGTTGAGAGCTCTCACATACTGATCTCTGCGGTTAAAAATATTTCCATAAGGAATAGCATAAACAGCAGAGCCATTTTTGTCGTAAGCAAAATTATCAACCTCGTTTCTGGTGGTAAGACTCTGCTTGTCACCTATTTGCTCATATTTATACGACGAACGCTCATATTGGAATGAAGCTGAATATTTCAGCCAAGAGGTTAATTCTATATTCAATCTTGTATAAGCTCTGACGTTAAAACCCTTTGTTACAGCAGTATTGCGATTGAGTTCATCCAGAGGAGTAATGTCAAGATTATACAGTCCATACTTGTTTATCAAATTAACAGTCTCTGTACTCAGGTAACTATTCTGAGTCTTTGTATAATTGCTGCCGTCAGAATTTACCAAATCATCATAAGGAAATATACTATAACCCGGACTCATGACATTATATCCCTGCGCATTATCCTGAGAAAATTTCATATAAGCCCCCATATCAAGAGAAAGCCACTTTGTAAACTGAGTGGTATTGGCTAGGTTCAGCCCAAGCCACTGGCTACCACTATACCTATCCTCATTCGCATCGTGACGGTAGGTGACATCAGCCTTGAACATATTCTTGCCTGTATTGCTGACAATTCCAAGGTTATACTGCTGATACAAAGGATCACGCTTAGCATATTTTGCCATCTGATCATAATAGTTATACCCTTTTGAAGAAAGATTGTTCAGCGTCTGTTCCATATCGGTTTGGGATGTATTGCCAGCATAATAATTAAGAATACTGGTAATACCTGCGCTTGGATAAACCTTATAATCAAGAAGATTCTGCGCATAACTTGCGGCATTATTTCCTGAAAGATTAGTATTTTGTGATGCCCATTCCTTCTCCAAGTCCACAACAAGTTTAGAATCAGCTATATTGCCGGTATAGACTTTATAAGGATGCCAAGTCAATGTGGTACTAAAAGAAACATCCGTCTTATTAGTTATACTGGTTCTATGCTTAGTTGTAATAACAATGACACCATTGGCAGCACGCGCTCCGTATATACTTGCGGCAGCAGCGTCCTTTAGAACTGTGATACTCTCTATATCATCAACATTGACATCAGGCAGTCCTTCTTCCAAAGAACCATACACCCCCATTTTGGTATTCTCTACGGGAAAACCATCAATGACATACAGCGGTGTTTTCGTGGCATTCATAGTTGTCACGCCACGTATAAGTCCATCGTTGTATCCCGCCACTTCTCCTTCGAGTAAACTAGATATTGTATTCATTCGTTTACTCTGAAGATCCTCAGCCGTAACCTTAGAAAAAGAACCGGTAGAACGCTCTTTTGAAAGAGTCTGGTAACCAGTTACCACAACTTCATCAATAGTTGTATGGTCTGCGGTCATCACAAAATTAACATTTTCATTGCGTCCCACCTTCACCCTAGACGTACGCATTCCGACATAACTAACCTGTACGTCGTTACAGTTTTCAGGAATCAGGAGTTCATACCTTCCATCTGTTCCCGTAATAGTACCATAAGGTGAGCCAGGAACATTAACAGAAGCTCCGATAAGCGTTTCACCGCTTTCATCTGTTATCACACCAGATATTGGTCTGAGTCTGTTTACTCCTGTTTCTTTTTTATCCTGTTTTTTTGTCGCCTTGTACGCGATACTGATAAATTTCCCCTTGACAGAATATGTAAAAGGCTTGCCACTCAAAATTTTAGCAACTGCTTCCTCTGCTGTTGCGTTGCTAATGTTGGCATCAACAGTATAGCCCTTGACGTCGTCTACAACATATAAAATTTTCCATCCTGATTGTTTCTGCACTATCTTCAGTGCACTTGCCATCGATTCACCGCGTAATGAAAGCGTAATAGCATTTTTGGGCTGTTGCTCTTCTGCATGTAAAATCGGTGTGGCAAAACATAATGTGACTGTAACAAGCCACAACAAAAGTCTCTTCTTTTTTACCATAAATTAAAGTCTATTTTGTGTGAACATTAATAGATACGTTGATAAATGAGAAATGGTGGCAACAAAAGAAGAAAAAAATATCAAAATGCTTCGTTTTTCATCATTTTAGTTTCACTCTATCACTATTTTTTCATTATCTAGTGTCACTTTCACTTTTCCAAGACTATTAAGCAGTTCAACAGTTTCTTGAATGCTACCCTTACGTTCAGCCGCAAAATTAAGCCTTATATCTTTAAGTGTAGAATCCTTAAACACCACTTTTCTATTATACCATCTGCCAAGAGCATACATAATGTCTTCCAATCGCTTGTTATCATAATAAAACACGCCGTCGCTCCAAGCTGTAGTTTCATCAGTATTTACCTTCTTTATATCTGCCTTACCAGCCATATTCATTCTATACTGCTGACCGGGAATTATATTCGTGACTTTGCCTGAAGACATATTTTTCACTTCCACCTTACCCTCAACAAGAGCCACCGATGCTTCCATACCTGGATATGCCTTCACGTCAAAAACAGTTCCTAGCACACGTGTCCTAATTTGATCCGTCTCAACAATAAAAGGATGATGCTTGTTTTTGCTTACTTTAAAAAGAGCCTCTCCTGATAGTTTTACTATTCTGTCTGTTCCCGTAAAACCATGAGGGTATTCTATAGAACTGTTATCATTAAGAATGATTTCAGTTCCATCTGCCAGATTTATTGTCATCGTCTCACCACTTCCAGTTTCCACTTTAGATATTTTATCCGCAGATTCACCTATACTAGAAAAATAATTATAACCTAAGACCAATGCTATCATGGCGGCAGCCCCAACAACAGCACTTATAATATATCCCTTAAAATTATGGTGTTCAGAAGTTTCATTTTCATCCTCCTCATTTATGATTTTCGCCAATTCACCATTTACATCAGGAACAGGCATAGTGGCTTCCAACATACTACGCTGTGCTGCTGCAAGTAACTGGAGACTTTTCTGCGTTTCCTCATCATTCTCCAACATAGAAACTTCCTCTTCTGATAATTCCACCTTTTCTGTTGTGGATTTCATTACCTTCATGGCAATATCCTCACTAGTAATATCTTTCATAATTTATCAGTTGTCTATGTATTAATACGTTTCAGGCTCAAAATCGGTGGCAATATCATCTGGGCTTTTACCGGCATACTTATCACGCAACATCTTAAGAGCCTTCATGATATGCCGTTTTACGGTGTCATGATGAATTCCCAACTGCTTTGCCACATCATCATATTTCAAATGTTCAACATAACATTTATACAGTATAGTACGAGTGGGTTCAGGCAGCAACTTCATCATGGCTTCTATCTGTAACTGCTGATTATAATGTACAGAATCCTGTACATAAGCTTCATCCACAGATCGGATATAGTATTTGGCATATTTTGAAGCAACAACATTACTGCGCAAGAAGTCTATACACTTACGGCGAACTGCCACCATAAGCAGACTTGACATATTTTCCTGCTGCCAATCAGCCCAATGCTCCCATACGCGAGCAAACACTTCACTCACGATATCCTTGCTTGCTTCGGGTTGTCTAGTTATCTGTAAAGAATAATAATACAGATGTTTATACTCCTTAGTAAACAAATGTCTGAAATCATCACGTTGTTTAGCCGAATACATTAAAAATCTTATTTCAAATTATTCCTAAATGTGCAAAAATACGAATTATTCAGAGAACTGGCAAATAAAGGCTAAAGTTTATTTGCTACTGTTAAACAGATCTATTTTCCAATCATTGACGATCTTTAATTTATCATCTAATTTAATTTCATATCAAAGTCATTAGTAAAGCAACAGATTTTTTTCAGTTGTTTTGTCTTTTTTGATAACTATGATAGATGATGATGCAGACAATATTGTTAATTTCTGCTTTGCGGAAGATGAGGGATTCAAACCCCCGATACCCCGAAAAGGGTATACCGGATTTCGAGTCCAGCGCATTCGGTCACTCTGCCAATCTTCCAATAAATGTCATGCAAAAGTAATAAAAAAAACGGAAACAGACTATCAAGAATAATTGAAGTTATCGTATTTAACAGATATTACACATACACTATTCAAAAGAAAGTTTCTTTAATCTGCTTTTCAACAACTCTGCCTCGCTTTTACGAATTCGTAATGTTATACTACACGTGTTATCAAACTTCTGGTCAATAATTTTGGGTTGAAGTTCCTTAACTATTCGCATCACATCGTTCATCATCGGATAAGTGAAATCATACTTTATTGTTTCCTCAACTTGACGTATTTCTATATTAGCATTGGATATAGCTTCAGCTGCAGCAGCACGATAAGCAACAATTAATCCACCTGTACCAAGATTCACTCCTCCATAATATCTCACTACAACGATAAGGATATCAGTAAGTTCAGCACTATTTATCTGACCTAATATGGGTTTTCCTGCTGTAGAACTTGGTTCACCATCATCATTTGCTCTAAATTCTTCCCTATCAGGTCCAAGCATGTAAGCATAACAACAATGCCGTGCATCATAGTATTTCCTACGATACACAGCAATTATTTCCTTTACTTCATCAACCGATTCTATGTGATGAGCGAAAGCGAGAAACTTACTTCTCTTTTCAGTGTAACATCCCTCGCCTATTATTGTATTATCTATAGTTTTATATTGATCTTCTGTCATTTATTGTAATTTATGAATAACTAAGCCGCTACGCAACTTTGGTTCAAACCAAGTAGCCTTGGGGGGCATAATCTTACCACTGTCGGCAATATCCATGATCTGTTGCATGCTGACTGGATATAAAGCTAAGGCCATACGCATTTCTCCATTATCAACGCGACGTTTCAATTCTTTCAGACCACGCAATCCTCCAACAAAATCAATTCTTTTATCAGAA
The DNA here is from genome assembly GCF_000373185.1 of Segatella paludivivens DSM 17968 = JCM 13650. Taxonomy (GTDB): domain Bacteria; phylum Bacteroidota; class Bacteroidia; order Bacteroidales; family Bacteroidaceae; genus Prevotella; species Prevotella paludivivens. The sequence goes on along the minus strand of NZ_KB890649.1, from coordinate 87,546 downwards.
CGTAAATCCTTTATTCCTAGTATATCATCAAGAATTAATCTGCTAGAAATATCTACATCTAAAACCCCAATTGGATCCTTGTCATCATAGGTATCATTATTTGCGATCAAACTATACCATTTACCGTCAAGATACAGCGAGAACTCATGTAACTGCTTTGGCTTATATTCTTCGTCTCCAATCAAAGTAACTTTGAAACTCTTTTTTAAAGCCTCGATAAATTGCTCTGAAGTCAAACCGTTCAAGTCTTTCACTACCCTATTATAATCAAGAATTGTCAATTGACTAGACTGAAAGCATACAGCCATAAAATAATTATATTCCTCTTTACCTGTATGGTTAATATTCTGCTTTGCCTTCTCAGCACCAACAAGTGCCGCAGCTGCCGAACGATGATGTCCGTCTGCTATATAAAGACTCTGCATCTTGCCAAACTCTTCTGTGATAACAGTGATATCAGCATCATCAGACACAACCCAGAACTGATGCCTAAAGCCATCAATAGGAGCTATAAAATCATATTCGGGTTCTGTAACAGCATACTTATTTATGAGTGCATCCAGAACTTTATTATCTGGATAAGCAAAGAATACAGGTTCGACATTAGCATTGCAAACACGCACATGCTTCATTCTATCTTCTTCCTTGTCACGACGAGTAAGTTCATGCTTCTTTATCACTCCGTTAAGATAGTCATTAACATATGCACCTACAACCAACCCATACTGAGTTTTGTCATTCATTGTCTGTGCATAAATGTAATAATGGTCATTATCATCTTGTAGCAGCCATCCATTCTTTTGAAACTTGTCGAAATTTTCAGCAGCACTCTCATATACTCTAGCGTCATATTCACTTGTGCCAGGAGCAAAATTGATTTCGGGTTTTATAATATGATACAGACTTTTTTCATTTGTGCCAGCTTCATCACGAGCCTCTTCTGAATCAAGAACATCATAAGGGCGACTCTCTATCTGCTCAACAAGATTTCTTGGAGGGCGTACTCCCCTGAAAGGTTTAATAATTGCCATGGTAACGGATCAAAATTAGTGTATGAAAAATAATGTATGAATAAAAAAAATCCTACCCATGTCATGATTACAATTAAAGAGACATGGGTAGGATATATAAGTAAATATTACTTGTTTACCTTAAACTTTGTACAACCATCCTTAAAGAAAGCATTAATCTGCTTTGCGGCAGCGATACCAGCATTTACATTTGCCTCTGCTGTCTGCGCACCCATCTTCTTAGGTGTTGAAAAATAACGACCTTCAAACTTCTTAAAATCCTCATCTGCATCAGGCTTGATGTCTGTAATGTATTTCAAGTCCTCACGCTCAGCAAGCAATTTTATAAGTTCAGGCTCATTGATTACTTCTTTACGTGCAGTATTGATTAAGATACCACCCTTAGGCATTTGATTTACAGTTGCGTAATTAATGCTCTTTATAGTCTCTGGAGTAGCAGGAATGTGAAGAGAAACGATGTCACAAGTCTGAAACAATTCGTTTTGACTCTTTACAGCGTGTACACCAGCAGCTTCAATAACGTCTGCAGGACAGAAAGCATCAAAAGCATAAACATCCATACCAAAGCCTTTTGCCACACGTGCAACATTACGACCTACATTACCAAATGCCAATATACCGATTTTCTTATCCTTGAGTTCAGAACCAGCTTTGCCATTATAAAAGTTACGAACTGTATAAACCAACAATCCGAATACCAATTCAGCTACAGCGTTTGAATTCTGTCCAGGAGTATTCTCAGCAACAACATTATTAGCTGTTGCGGCAGCAAGATCAATATTATCATATCCTGCACCTGCACGAACAACTATCTTCAAGCTCTTTGCAGCCTCAAGCACTTCTGCATCAACTTTGTCAGAACGGATAATCATTGCGTCTGCATCTTTAACAGCATCAAGCAACTGAGCCTTATCTGTATATTTTTCAAGCAAAGCAAGTTCATTACCTGCTGCTTCAACTTCTTTTTTTATACCTTCAACAGCTGCAGCTGCGAAAGGTTTTTCTGTTGCAACTAAAACTTTCATAGTCTTGTATTATTAAATGAATATAGGGCGAATCAAAATTCGCCCTATTACTCTGATTATTATTATTAATATTTTGCTTCAAAATCCTTCATGGCTTGAACAAGGGCGTTCACACCTTCCATTGTCATTGCATTATAGCAACTTGCACGGAAACCACCAACAGAACGGTGACCCTTAACACCAACCATACCACGCTCTGTAGCAAATTCTAAGAACGGCTTTTCAAGTTCAGCATATTCATCATTCATTACGAAGCAAATATTCATCAATGAACGAGAATCATTCTCAACAGTACCCTTGAATAACTTATTGCGGTCAATCTCTGTGTACATTGTCTCTGCACGCTCTTGAGCACGCTTATCAGCAGCCTCAAGACCACCATTCTTCTTCAACCATCTCAAGTTTTCCATCATAGAATAGATTGGAACAACAGGAGGAGTGTTAAACATAGAGCCCTTATCTACATGAGTGCGATAATCCATCATTGTAGGCAATTCTCTTGGAGCTTTTCCAAGTTCATCATCCTTAACGATAATAACAGTAACACCAGCCATAGAAATATTCTTCTGAGCACCAGCATAGATAGCTTTATATTTGCTAACATCAATAGGGCGACTCATAATATCAGAACTCATATCAGCGATAAGAGGAACATTTACATCTAAATCCTTGCGAATTTCTGTTCCGTAAATTGTATTATTTGTACATATGTGCAAGTAATCAACATCTGCAGGTACTTTAGATTCAAAGCCTTTTGGATAGAAAGTATAATTAGCATCAGCCGATGAAGCGACCTCTATAACCTCTCCAAAATGTTTAGCCTCTTTAATAGCCTTCTTTGCCCATACACCGGAATTAACATAAGCTGCTTTCTTAATCAAGAAGTTTGCCGGTATCTGCATGAACTGCAAGGACGCACCACCACCAAGAAAAATTACAGAATAGCCTTCTGGAATATCTAATAGTTCCTTAAACAAGGCTACACTCTCGTCAACAACGGGTTGGAAATCCTTAGCACGATGGCTAATCTCCATTAATGAAAGACCGCTGCCATTGAAATCCAAAATTTGCTTAGCTGTGTTCTCAATTACCTCACGTGGAAGAATTGATGGACCTGCATTAAAGTTGTACTTCTTCATCTGAATGTATTTTTTAAAGATTTATCAATTACGTGATAATTTTTAGTTTTTACGCATGCGAAATTACACTTTTATTTTTAGTTGGACAAATTATTTAGCAATAATTTAGCGATTGCGTCTTATTTCTTTCAATTTGTAACATACTTCTATATTTTTCTTCAGCAAAAGCGAATATTAATACACTAATACGTGAATTTTTTATCTCACTTCCTCTACAATAGTTTTTACTCCTTTAATTTTCTCTCCGCTCGTCTGCTTCAATACAGTCTGAAGTTTTTGCCTTGCAACGGCAGCATAAGCGAATCTATCCTGAACATCAATCTTGCCTATCTCATCTTTTTTAAGTCCCGCATTCTTGCATAAAAATCCAACAATATCACCTTTACTTATCTTGTCTTTTTTGCCTTTTCCTATATATATTGTAGACATCTTAGGCAATGCAGGCTTTGGCAATTCTTCTGGTATTTCGTAATTATCAACTTCTGCATCTACATACTCAGGCACATGCTCTTGTGAATTTAATATAAAGAAACTACGTCCCATTTTATCCCAACGCGCTGTTCTTCCTACACGATGAATGTATCCGTCTTCACTTTCTGGTATGTGATAGTGTACGATATTGTCAATATCAGGAATATCAAGTCCACGGCTAGCGAGATCAGTACTTACGAACACATTCGCACTTCCGTTAGAGAATTTATAAAGTGCGTCTTCACGCTGTTTCTGTTCCATTCCTCCATGAAAGAAGCTTATGCTGAATCCTGCATCACTAAGGAATTCGGCTGTACGCTCAACAGAATCTCGGAAATTGAGGAATACGATACTGCTCTGGTTTCCAAATGTCAACAACAATTGTCGCAATGTCTCCAGCTTATCCTTCTCTGGGCTTTCCACTTTGTATATGTGCACACGATCAGGAACCTGCTCAGAATCAGGAAGGAAGTTGAGTGTAGTAAACTTGTTATTAATGATTTTCTGGTCTTTCAGTTCCTCAGCTGGTGTTGCCGAAAGAAGAATACTTCTTACATCACTAGGCAATTTGGAAATTAAAGACTGCATCTCGTCGTGGAAACCCATTTCAAGACACTTGTCAAATTCATCAAGTACAAGATATTTAATATTGTCTGATAATATATTCAACTTATCAAGATGATCATTTAGTCTTCCTGGTGTTGCAAAGACGATCTGTGGTTTCACCTCACGCAACTTTCTATGCTCATCCATCGTAGGGCGACCGCCATAGCAAGCCATTCCACGAAGTCCACTTCCCATGTCTTTAAGTACATTAGCAGACTGCAAAGCAAGTTCACGTCCAGGAACAACAACAACTGCCTGCACTTCGTCACTACTTGCATCTACAAGTTGAGAAAGTGGAAGAAGGTATGAAAGAGTCTTTCCTGAACCCGTAGGTGAAAGAAGTACTATATCATCTTTGCCATTAAGCAAGGCATCTACTGTAGCCTGCTGCATGACGTTCAACTCAATATTGAGTTTATTTATAATCTTATCTATATTCATAATAATTTATCTATTTCATCAAACTGCTTACCCATATTCAGATTTAAGTATATGGTATATAATGGTAAAGCCCATTTGCTTTTCTGTTCTGGTGCAAGTGCTCTATATCTCTCAAGATACGGCATTGCATTGCGATAGCAGTCTAATATTTTATTTCGTTTTTTCTGACTCATCTGTAAGTTCTTGTCTAATTCCACGGCTTGATTAAACCATGAAAGACCAGCATTCAGATATGCATCAGCAAGAGTGTCATTCTTAGCAATAAGACTTTTAGATATATCAAGACACTCAGAATACTTACCTTGTAACAAAAGAACATTACTCTTGGCATATCTGAATAACACACTGGTGCTATCTGACTTCAAAGCTGTATCGCATATTTTCAAAGCCTCATCATATTGATTCTGCTGCACATAATTATCAATAAGTCGAGGAAAGAAGAATGAGAATGTAGGGTATTTTTCAAAACCATCCCATAATGTCTTAATGTATCTTACAGTATCGTTCTCAAGTTTATATGTCTCTGCAAGATATTGCAGCATCAAATTCGCATGCGCTGTATCTTTCAGTGCCAGATAAGTATGTCTAAGGGTTGCTTGAGGATTTTTCTGCTTATATCCACAATACACAGCCCAATATGCTGCCTGAGGAAGATTCTTATCATGGGAAGCATATTTGTATTTCGCAAACATCGGATTGACAGAGCAAGCAATATAAGTATTAAAGAAATCATAAGCTCGCAAGTAGTCCTGTTTCTTTATAAAATATATACCTCCATAATAGAGGTTTGATCTATATTGATTAAGAAGTTCCGCACTATGATCACGATATTTTAACTTAATTCGTCCCTTTGCATCAGGTTTCATATCTAAAGAATCCAATCCTTCCAACGTAGTGAATATCCTTTTTGTAAGATTAAACAGAGACGCCGTATCATATTTCTGCTTCAGATATAGTTTCTCGTTACCCTGCTCGTACTGTTTCTGCTGAGCCTCAAAAAGGGTCATCCATATTTTTTCATTATCCCTATTTGTTGAGTCTTTCAGCAAATCAGTCATAAGCTTTTCTGCATTATCAAGACTACTTCCGCTCTTTATAAAATCGCGAGCCTGCGATATGGCCTTTTTCTGCCCCATTACACACTGTGGCAGAAAAAATATCAACATGTATAAAATATACTTTCTCATTATCTTATAACCTTATTAATATATTCAAGCATTTGCTTCCACTCCACTACATCCTGTTTAGGATCTAGTATCGAAGTTTCAACAAGCCATTTCTTTGCGTTTTGTAATAACTCTCTATATTTAATATCATCAGTTTTTCTAAACCGAAGTTTGCTGCCTTGTAAACTGTCCTTCAACAGTTTGGCATCATCAAAATAACATTTACCTATGTTATATACTGCCGGCACATAAGTACTATCAATGTCCCACGCATGTTTAAAACTATCGATAGCCTTACTCCAATGCTTATTTTTCTGTTCAGCTCCGCCTTTCAACATCCATGCCAGTCTATTTTCAGGATGCTTTTCTGTTTCACTTACTGCAAACTGCAACACTTCACATTCATGTCCATGTACAGAAAAATAATCAGCAAGCATTTTAAAATATGCTGTATTCTCAGGCATCTTATCATAAAGATCAATCAACTCTGATACATACTTCAACGAATCTGCTTTCGTCACAAGTTGCTTGCTAATGCAGTTAATCTTTATTTCAGCTGCATCGTGTGCAAAATTTGCATCCTTTAAAGCCAAGTCTGCGTAACGTTTGGCATTATCATAATCCTCTTTTCCAAAAGAAAGCAGACTCACATAATATGCGACAAGTCCAACATTCTGGTTTTCCTTTTGGAACAGAGGTCCATCGGTGCAATCAAGATACAACTTAAAGATTTCCATGGCATCGTCGTTTTTCCTGCGACTATATTCATACATTCCAGCATCGATCAGTGGAGATAGAAACTTTGACAATCGTTTTGAATTGTCATGTCTATAATGTAATTTTATTTTGCCTTTTGAATCAGCTTTTGAATCGAAGTAATCACATAACACAGCCGTTTTCATGAGTTTAACCACACTTTCATAATATGATAATGTGTCATCACTTATCGACGGCATATCATTAAGCATATTGTCTATTTCTGTGTTTAGTCGTTTTGCAGTATTCTGCATATCCTGCCCAAAGCACGTCATAAACGATGACATACAAAATGATATTGTTATTATAAGAAAACTGTGTTTCATAAAGATAAATAGAGCATAACCTATGGAGGAAAACTCCACGGTAATGCTCTATTTTTATTAAAAAAAATTACTTGTTCAAAGATTCCATTTCCTTTGTACGGCTGTCTGTTGCGCCATAAAGGCTGTAATAAACAGAGTAAAGAGGATAACTCCAGTTAGCCTTCTCGCGGTTTGGATCCAAGCTACGTGCTTTCTCCAAGTAGTCTTGGCTTTCTTTGTAAAGTTTCTGCTGCTCAACCTTGTTACCGTTGATAGAACCAGCCTGTGCATTAAGACAGAAACCTAGATATGTAAGAACAACAACATTCTTATCATCCTTTATGATAGCCTTTTTGAAGCACTCTACAGCCTGTTCTGGCTTGTTTGTGTTCATAAAGTTCTGTCCCTTCAAAGCCCATGCGATAGAATTCTCAGGCTCAGCAGCTATTTTGTCAGCAATGATCTTATCCTGATCAGCTGTCATCTTAAGACTACCATACATGTTTACAAGTGTTGCAAAAATCTGGTCGTTCTTTGAATCTTTAGCATAAAGACCTTTCAAAGTCTCAACATACTGAATAGAATCAGCCTTTGACTTCAAGCCCTGCTGCATAAGATACATCTTCAAGTTAAGAGCATCCTTATAAACGGCTGTGTCCTTCATAGCTACGTCTACATACTTATTTGCCAAGTCCAATTGTTTGTTCTGGAAAGCATAAACACCAGCTACACGAGCAACCTCACCTAGATACTGATCAGGCATCTTTGTACGGTCAATGCTCTTAAACAATGGGTTAACAGCACTCTCTACATACATACCAAAGTATTTCAATGCAGTAGCTTGGTCATTCTTCTGACCTGCAGCCTGTCCGGCATTGATAAGGTTTGCACGCAAACCGTATAGGCGAGTAGCGTTTGAAGACTCAAACTTAGGTTTGATTTTACCACCATCGTTTGGCTTCTGGTCAAACTCATTACAAACTATAGCACTGTTGATTGCATCAAAAAGTGCATTGTTGTAACCTGTTGTATCATAAGCAACTTCCTTACCCTGACCAAACTGCTTTGCCATCTGATTAGAAGTAATTGTAGCTTGCTCCTTGGTGACTTTTTCCATTGCCAAATCAACAAGTTTATTGTAAGCCTTTGCCTTTTCTGCGTCATTAACCAACTGGTTCAAGTTAGTCTTCAGCAGTGTTTCTGCATCAGCATAAGTCTTTGCCTTAAGTATCGCCTTCAAAGGTTCGCTGTCGCCGGCAAAAGCAGCAGATGTACCTAGTAGCATCAAAGCTGCGATCATTAACTTTCTCATAATTACGTTTTTATATTAAAAGGTTTGTTATTCTTGTGTTTCTTCGTCGTCGAAGTCTACCAAAGGAGCCTGCTCTTCAACTTCATCTTCATCAGAAGCTTCAGACAGCGTATCCTTCTTTATCTCTTCAGTTTTGTTAGCCCATTGAGCACGGCTTTCTTCCTCAATAGTAACTTCCAACTCAGAACTCATCACCTTGCATACGCTAGCAATTACATCATTTTTCTTTGCTAGATTGATAAGGCGAACGCCCTGAGTAGCACGTCCCATGATTCGGACATCTGCAACTGCTAGACGAATAACGATTCCGCTCTTGTTGATAATCATAAGATCATTATCGTCGGTAACATTCTTTATGCTTACCAAGCGACCTGTCTTATCGGTTATAGACATTGTCTTAACACCCTTACCACCACGATTAGTGATACGATAGTCTTCAACAAAACTGCGCTTGCCATAACCCTGTTCACTTACTACCATGACAGTTTCATTTTCAGCGTCGTTTACGGTAATCATACCTATAACATCATCATTTTCTGCGTCAAGACGCATACCTCTTACACCAGTAGCTGTACGCCCCATTGTACGTATTGCATTCTCATTGAAGCGAACGGCACGACCGTTACGATTTGCGATAATCAACTCGTTATTACCGTTAGTAAGGCGTACATCTACAACCTCATCACCCTCTGCGATATTTATGGCAATGACACCATTTGCGCGTGGGCGGCTGTAAGCCTCAAGACTTGTCTTCTTAACAGTACCATTCTTAGTTGCGAAGATAACGTAGTGACTATTATTAAACTCATCATCGTTAAGACCACGAAGACGGAGTATTGCGTTCAGTGTGTCGTCACTTTCAATATTGAGCATATTCTGTATAGCGCGTCCCTTACTATTGCGGTCGCCCTCAGGAATTTCATAACACTTCAACCAATAGCAACGTCCCTTCTTTGTGAAGAACAACATTGTCTGGTGCATTGTAGCAGGATAGATAAATTCAGTGAAGTCCTGATCACGATGACGTGCACCCTTAGAACCTACTCCACCACGTGCCTGCTCACGGAACTCACTAAGCGGTGTACGCTTGATGTAACCCATGTGGCTGACAGTAATAACAACAGGATCATTTGGATAGAAGTCTTCTGGATTGAATTCCTCGCTAGAGTATTTAATCTCTGTACGGCGCTCATCGCCATACTTATCCTTAACCTCGTTAAGTTCATCTTTCATAACCTTCTTGCAAAGTTCTGGATCGTCAAGGATCTGCTGATAATAAGCAATCTGACGCTCTAGTTCTTCATATTCAGCATGCAACTGATCCATACGGAGACCTGTGAGTTGACTTAATCGCATATCAACGATAGCTCTACTCTGCAATTCATCAAGGTTGAAACGCTGTTCCAAGTTCTTCTGAGCCTCAGCAGGAGTCTTGCTTGCACGGATAAGATGAACAACTTCATCAATATTATCACATGCAATGATAAGTCCTTCAAGGATGTGGGCACGTTCCTGAGCCTTTCTCAAATCATACTTTGTTCTGCGTATAGTTACGTCGTGACGATGCTCTACGAAATACATAACGCATTCGCGTAAACTAAGCAAACGTGGACGTCCCTTAACAAGAGCGATACAGTTTACAGAGAATGAACTCTGCAATGCCGTCATCTTGAAAAGTTTATTCAGAATTACATTGGCATTTGCATCTTTCTTTACATCAATTACGATACGCATACCCTGACGGCCAGACTCATCGTTAGCATTGCTGATACCATCAATTTTACCTTCCTTAACCAACTCAGCAATATACTCAATAAGCATCTGCTTGTTTACGCCATAAGGAATTTCAGTAACAACAATCTTGTCATGGCTTTCACCACTCTCTATTTCAGCTTTTGAACGCATTATAATGCGGCCACGACCAGTCTCATAAGCCTGACGTACGCCCTGTATGCCATAAATATAAGCACCTGTTGGGAAGTCCGGAGCCTTGATGTATTGCATCAAGCCGTCCAAGTCGATTTCTGGATTATCAATATATGCGCAACAACCGTCGATTACTTCACAAAGATTATGAGTAGGAATATTTGTAGCCATACCTACAGCGATACCATTACCACCGTTTACCAACAAGTTAGGAATCTTTGTTGGCATAACAGAAGGCTCTACAAGCGTATCGTCAAAGTTATTGGTCATGTCTACAGTTTCCTTTTCCAAGTCGTCCATGACGCGCTCACCCATTTTGCTAAGGCGACACTCTGTATAACGCATGGCTGCAGGAGAATCACCGTCTACAGAACCAAAGTTTCCCTGACCGTCTACAAGTTTATAACGCATGTTCCAATCCTGTCCCATACGCACAAGTGCTCCATATACAGATCCATCTCCATGTGGGTGATACTTACCAAGAACTTCACCAACTACACGGGCACATTTCTTGAAAGGTTTGTCACTGGTATTACCAAGTCCCTGCATACCATAAAGGATACGGCGATGAACTGGTTTAAAACCATCACGCACATCCGGTAGTGCACGAGCCACAATAACAGACATAGAATAGTCAATATACGAGGATTTCATTTCTTCCTCGATATTGATTTTCAATATTCTGTCGTTATCAATTGTCAGATTTTCGTCCATTGAAATTTATTTGTTATTATTTTATTTTTCTATTTATCAGCTTTAAACCTAAAAGTAAAAATCAATCAGAATGCCGTTTATTTTCATTCTAAGCGATTTTTAATACTTTTTCAAGGGTGCTAAATTACAACATTTTTTCGACATAACAATGCGTTAGAGGCAAAAAACGTTCATTTTACGTATTATTTTCTATAATAATCCAGCAAACCAGTAATAGGGCTTTGACTAATTCTGCTCACCTCAAATCCGTATTCTTGACACACTTCTTTGAGAATATCTGAAAATACATCTGCAACACTGCCTATAAAACCAATCTTGCGCACCTCACTGTAAGGCAATATGTTGTATTTCATAAAATCAGAGAAATTATCCCTCACAAGTTTTCGTAAAGGTTCCTCATCAATATGCTCACCAACAAACTTAGACACTGTTGCCAGATAGCGATTTGCCAATGGTTCAGTATACACTTTGCTGATGATGTTGCTATATGTTTGATTTGTCTCTTTAAGATACATGTCCTTTATACGTTCAGGAATCCATCCTTTGAATATTCCGTTCATGAATCTTTTGCCAAGCACAGCCCCACTGCCTTCGTCGCCAAGTATGTAACCTAACGGTGGTGTGTTGGCTGTTATTTCTTGTCCGTCATACAGACAGCTATTTGCACCTGTGCCCAATATGCACGCAATACCACTTTCGTGTCCACAAACCGCACGCGCAGCACCAAGTAAATCACCAGCAACCTCAATGTTTTGCAATGGCAAAGAGAATACTTCTGCAAGAATATTTCGCATTACAGGAATCTTCTCAACGGTACAACCGCTACCGTAAAATGCAATATTCAAGTCAGACGACAAGAATTCTTCACTCATCATGCACAGCACTTCTTCTTTGAGTGTATACTTAATTTCATTAACTTTCTGATGAAATGGATTTATGCCTTGCGACTTGAATGTTCTTGTTATCTCGTTGTTTTTCACAACAAACCAATCGGTTTTGGTACTACCGCTATCTGCTATTATCAACATCGTTTTGGATTATCAATTATTTAACTACAAAAGTAGTGATAAAAAACGAGATTAAAGATAATTATTTAAAAAATATTGCCTTTTCAAGCCTTTATTATTGCCTTTTTATTATTTTTGCATTCATATTTTCACAACAAAGCAAATAATGAACAAGAGAGTCTTACTAATAATTCTACTCATTGCCACGATACTATCTCCGGCAAGAGCTGTTCTCAAAGAACAAAATCTTGACAACACGCTGTCTATTCTACGTTCCGAACTCACAAACTATCGAACAGAACTCGAACGTCAATCGGGATTCATGAAAGAGCAGCAAACTCAAGTAGTAGACAAACTGTTTGGCATTATGAACAAGAGCAGTCAAAACTCACTGATGCTTTATTCGCAACGTCCTGAATACGTGTTCGACCTAGCATACGCTTGCCATGAAGCAACTGAACAATATCACGACTACAAGAAAAACGTACTGCCGTTTAAAAACTATATCACAAAAACCAACTCGGAAATAGCACGCTACGACAGCCTCATTAACACTTTGAGCAGCATGCACGTTGCATCACTCAGCAAAAAGGCGTTAATCGACAAGAATGTCTGCCTCACATTGGCAATCAACATCAGGCATACTCTCAATGATAACAGCAATCAGTTTAGTGACTACATTGGCTATTATCAGTCTACAGAAAGTCAACTGAAACATCTTAACGACTATGCCAATAAGCGTTATTCTGAAATACAAAACAACATTTTCAGCAATGCAGGTGATAACTATTTCAAGATTATATCAAAGTTGCGGATGAATGTTAGAGAAACTCGGGAATCTATTGAAACAAAATATTTCATTAAGACTAAAGTGCCATCACAATGGGACTCACGACTGATTTTCGGACTGTTTGCTATAATCTGTTTCTACAGTTTCATTGCCAGCTTTATCAATGTTCTGGCTATAAGATTTCTTATGCCTAAGAGATTTCGCACAGAATCGTTTATGTCTAAGCGCACATGCATTATTATGGCTTCTTCGGTGGTGTCACTAGCGGTGATACTAGGACTTACAAGTCTTATCTTCTCCGACCAAAACTTCATAATCATGGCTAGTGGACTGTTTGTGGAATACACATGGCTGTTAGGTGTGATTCTGATTTCACTCCTTCTACGACTTGATGGCAAACAGATTGCAAGCGGATTCAGAATATACTCGCCGTTGATATTTATAGGGTTCGTAGTGATCGCATTCCGTATCATATTGATTCCAAATGATTTAGTAAATATCATCTTCTCGCCTATCCTACTTGTCTGCACAATATGGCAATTTTGGGTAATAAGACGACACAACAATAACATTCCTAAAAGTGATGTAGCCTACACATACGCTTCTCTGGTTGTGTTCATCGTTTCTTTGCTATCTGCATGGAATGGCTATACTCTACTCAGCGTACAACTGCTGATCTGGTGGGTGATGCAGCTCACTTGTATCCTCACAATAACATGTCTGCGTGGATGGCTTAAAGGCATTGCCATCAGAAAAGGATATAAAAACATGGATATCAAGAAGACATGGATGTTTGACTTGATTTATCAGGTGATTCTACCCATGCTAAGCGTCTATTCGTTTATCATCGCTATATACTGGGCTGCCGATGTGTTCAACCTCAGTGATACCACATGGATGATATTCAAAAAAAACTACATCGAAACTAAATGGTTCTCAGCTAGCATATTCTCTATCGCTCAGGTAATCGTATTATTTTACCTTTTCTCTTACGGCAACAGATGTTTTAAGGCTTTTCTGAAACTACATTTCGAGAAAGCCGACTACAGCACCGCTGCCAGTAGAAACGTGATGGCAAAGAATCTTGTACAAGTTATTGTGTGGGGTATATGGTTGATAAGCGCACTCGCGATTTTCCATATTGACAGCACTTGGCTGGTTGTTGTTTCGGGAGGTCTATCCACTGGTATTGGTTTTGCAATGAAGGATATTCTAGAAAACATTTACTACGGTATTTCTTTGATGGCAGGACGTGTAAAGATTGGCGATTATATCATCTGTGACGGAACTCGTGGCAAAGTTAGTTCGATAAGTTACACTTCAACCATCGTTGAAGCAAATGACGGTTCGGTGATTGCATTCCAAAATAGTCAGCTCTTCACAAAGAACTACAAGAACATGACTAAGAATCATGGTTTCGAACTTGACTGCCTCGAAGTTGGTGTGGCTTACGGAACAGATATCCACAAAGTGAAACAGTTGCTTCATGACGAGATTTCAAAACTAGACTGCATCAACAAAGAGCGGGACGTGAATATCACATTAAAGGATTTTGGCGATAGTGCCATAAATCTGAAGATTCTTGTATGGGTTCCTGTGCTATCTCAAAACAATGCCGACGGATGTATTCTTGAATGCATCTATGACACACTGAACAAATACAATATTGAGATTCCATATCCGCAACGCGAAATATCAATTAAGCATTCAGAAGATATCGCAAAATCATAATGTAAAGAAGTTTTATTTCATCTTCGTTAGAAAAACTAATGCTGCTGCTGTTTTCTTTATTACAGTAGCAGCATTAGTTTCTATGAATATATATATCTATATATCTATCTAGTATATTATATATAGTGGGGATATTGATAATCAGGGAGTTACACGTTTATTTTTGCAACTTTTTTTCAAAAATGTTCCAACATTTTTCAAAAAAGTTCGAACTTTCTTGCATAATTACTTTTCAAAAATTGATGTTTCCCGCGCAACATTGCAGCAGGTTTTGTTATGATTTTTTACGCCATACACAACACCGAAAAATGATAATAACAGTAAAAACAAGACCCACTAATCATAAAATTAAAAGCGAATTTTTGAAGTCACCCCACCAACTAAGGATTAAAGCCCATGCAGTCAAAATATAGTTGCCTCTTCTAGCTAATTTATTATTTCTAGCTACGTCGCATATTAATTCATTGATAGACAAAACATCACAGACTCACCCAACAATATTCAGCTACGGTGAGCTACGTTTTTACTTCGTATTTTTTGCGTTTTACGAAGCAATGCAATGCAAAACATCGTAAAACGCAATGCATTCCTTCGTAAAATGCCCCCTATTCCTTCGTAAAACGCATTGCATTTCTTCGTAAAACGCAAAGGGCAAATTGAGAATAGTTTTGCTACAAATTATTAGATCTACATGCTAGCTGATTTACCACTTTCTACATAGGTTTTTCAAAAAAGCAAGCGTCATAGTGACAATTCTCTGAATATCAGAAAGTTAACTTGTATTTCTATATTATTATAGAGTCGAAAAAGCGTCTTATTTAATAAAACTAGCTACAACGCAACATAGTTTTTGCATTTCATCGTAGAAACGCCAGTTTTAACGACACTTAAACGTCACTATAGATCGCTAAAAACAGCATCTAATAATCTGGTTATCAAGAAGTCAACATTTAGACGCTAGAAAAAACGAAAAAGTCTATGCGTGCGAGCGAGCGCACATTACTTATATAGATTTTTTTTAAAGCATAAACATGTTTGAAAAGTATAGAATCGCCTTTTTTGCATTTTATCAACTCTTCACTCGTTTTTCCAAAAACATACACATCAAAACATGTTCAATCATAGCCCAATCTATTGATTTATGTGGCGAACCTAATTCGCTCATGTGTTATTATTGGTAACCTATGCAATCGTTATCGCTTATTAATTAGCCAATTAGCATCATTTTGGTATTATTTCTTTGCCTATTTCAGAGATTTTTAGTAACTTTGCAATCTAAGAAAATCTAGAAGTATGCAACCAATATTTATTGCAGGCCCCTGCGTTATAGAGTCATCGGAACTGCTTGACACAGTAGCTCGCGAACTGGTAAGAATAAACAAGAAACTAGGTGTGGATATCATATTCAAGTCGTCTTTCGACAAAGCTAACCGCACATCACTAAATTCATTCCGTGGTCCTGGATTGGAACGCGGATTACAAATGCTTTCTGACATAAAAGAGAAATACGGACTGAGAATACTCACTGATATACACGAAAGCTATCAGGCTGAAGCTGCCGGAGAAGTATGCGACGTGATACAGATTCCAGCATTTTTATGTCGACAGACTGACTTGCTTGTAGCTGCTGCCAAAACAGGAAAGATTGTGAATATTAAAAAAGCACAGTTCCTTAGTGGTGCAGACATGAAATATCCTGTAGAGAAAGCGGTGGAAAGCGGTGCTAAGGAAGTATGGCTTACGGAAAGAGGTAACAGTTTTGGTTACAACAATCTTGTAGTTGACTTCCGCAATATTCCAGACATGAAGGAAATCACTCCAAACGTAATCATGGATTGCACGCATAGCGTACAGCGTCCTGGAGCAGGTAACGGTTCTACTGGCGGTGACCGTCGTTTTGTTCCGTCTATGGCATTAGCTGCAAAAGCATTTGGAGCAACAGGATACTTTCTGGAAGTTCATCCAAATCCTGAAGAAGGACTTAGTGACGGACCAAACATGTTGGAACTTGACAAATTAGAAGGACTTATCGAAAAACTATTGTAACAAAATGAACGACATACATATTGAAGAAAGACTGAAACACGTTTGTGATTGGGGCATTCAGGCATTAAGCGATGAATCACAGGCTATCACAGACTTGATACCGCAGATAGACGACAACTTCACGAAGGCTGTAGACATGATGTATAACTGCAACGGAAAGATTATCGTTACCGGGGTAGGAAAAAGTGGAAATATTGGCGCGAAGATTGCTGCGACATTGGCTTCAACAGGTACACCAGCATTCTTCATCAGCCCTTTGGATGTATATCATGGTGATTTAGGGGTGATGACTTCCAGCGACGTTGTATTGGCACTAAGTAATTCTGGACAGACTGACGAATTACTTCGCTTCATCCCAATGGTACTACACATGAATATTCCGATTATATCTATGACATGTAATCCAAATTCACTATTGGCAAAATACAGCAACGCACATATACAGGTGAAGGTGGAGAAAGAAGCATGTCCGCTGAATCTAGCTCCTACAAGCAGCACTACTGCCGCACTAGCAATGGGTGACGCGCTAGCAATCGCTCTAATGCAGGTAAGAGACTTTAAACCACAGGACTTTGCGCAGTTCCACCCTGGAGGAGAACTTGGAAAACGTCTTCTTACAACAGCATCAGATGTAATGCGTGTAGACGATCTTCCTATAGTACCTCAGGACATGCACCTTGGAGAAGCTATCATCAGAGTAAGTAAGGGACAACTTGGACTTGGAGTTTCAGTTGAAGACGACAATAAGGTGATCGGACTGATTACCGACGGAGACATTCGCCGAGCTATGGAAAAATGGCAAGCAAAATTCTTCGACCATACAGTGAGCGACATCATGACACGCACACCAAAACTGGTATTACCGACAACAAAGATTAGTGAGGTCCAACGAATTATGCACCAACACAAAATACATACAGTACTAGTTGTTGATGAAGACGAGCATCTGCTTGGCGTAGTCGATCATTATGCTTGCATGATTTAACAGAAAGAACGTTTACATGTCATTGAGAAAGTTAATATTTTCATTTCTAATATTGTGCTGCTCTTTCTGTAGTGCTCAAACTTCCGACTCTCTTATCGTAAGAGATTTGCGCAACTGTGGAATAAAGTTTTCACACAACAACTCGATAACGCTTCTAAAAACAGGACAAGAAAAATTTGACGACTTATTCAAAGCTATACGACAGGCTCATAAAAGCGTTCATCTTGAATATTTCAATTTCCGCAACGACTCTATTGCAGGACTTCTGTTCAAAATTCTAGAAGAGAAAGCGCGACAGGGTGTCGAGGTAAGGGCTTTGTTTGATGCCTTTGGAAACTCATCCAACAACCGCCCGCTTAAAAACAAGTATCTTGAAAAGATACGTGCAAAGGGAATTGAAATATATAAATTCGACCCGATTACATTTCCGTGGATAAATCATGTGTTTTCTCGTGACCACAGAAAGATTGTTGTCATTGATGGAAAAATTGCATATACAGGCGGTATGAACGTTGCCGACTATTACATAACCGGAACTGAGGATGTAGGCGAATGGCACGATATGCACTGTCGCATAGAAGGCGACGAGGTTAACACGCTTCAAGCTATATTCCTAAAGATGTGGAATAAAGTGAGTGGTCAGAACGTTCATGGACAACAATATTATCGAGGCGTAACCAACGCAGATTACATAAAAGGGCTGAAACCTGACTTATGTGAATCGGCAGGAAACAAGATGATAGGTATTGTGAACAGAGAGCCACATACTTCGAACAAGATTATCAGACAGTTTTATCTCGCTGCGATAAACGATGCTCAAGACAGCATAAAAATTATAAATCCATATTTTACACTAAACCACGAAATAAAGAAGGCACTCAAAAATGCTGTAAAGCGCGGTGTGAAAGTGGATATAATGCTAAGCATAAGAAACGATATTCCTCTGACCCCAGACTGCGGATTCTATAATGCACACAAGTTGATGAAAGCAGGCTGCAATATATGGATGTATAAACCAGGATTCCACCATACAAAAATCATTATGGTTGACGGAAGAGTGTGCACTGTGGGAAGTGCAAACCTGAATGCGCGAAGCCTTAGCTGGGACTATGAAGACAACGCTGTGATAATTGACAAATGCACAACACAAGAACTTGACAATATGTTTGACACAGAGAAAGCAAACTGTTTCAGACTTACTCAGGCTAGATGGGATAAATGGAGAGATCCATGGCAAAAGTTCAGAGGCTGGTTCGGACATCTACTTGCTCCATTCCTATAATTCTACTTTATAATTGAAATATGAACGAAACATTACATAATACCACAATGGGGTTTAAACCTAAAATCGCCATCGTAGACAATAACACATTGGCTGTTATTGGACTGAAAACGATGTTGCAGAATGTGATGCCTTCAATAGAGATTGATACTTTCAACTCTTACGAAGCACTACAAATGGATGACATGGATAGTTTCTTCCATTATTTCGTTGCAATCAAGATTGTTTTGGAAAACAGAACAGCCTTCTTGGAACGCAAGCACAAGACGATCGTACTTACTACATCTAACGATCCAAGTACACAGATGAGCTACTTCAAGAGCTTATGCATAAATGTGCCAGAAGAACAACTTGTAAAATCACTGCTACAACTTGAACAACACGGTCATGCAGGAGGAAAAAATCTTCCTAAAACGATACAGCCTGTAAAGACAAAGATTCTTAGCGACAGAGAAATTGAAGTGTTATCACTAATCGTGCAAGGATTAATTAATAAGGAAATAGCAGACCAACTGAATATTGGTCTTACAACAGTAATCAGTCACCGCAAGAATATCATGGATAAATTGGGACTGAAGAGCGTAAGTGCACTAACTATTTATGCAGTAATGCACGGATATGTTGACATCAACAATATTTAAATTATAGTTTTACCGCAGAGATATCAACTAAATTATTTACGATTGCATAAATAGTTAGTCCGGCAGCACTATGGATCTGTAACTTTCTGGCAATATTTCTACGATGCGTGATAACGGTATTAATAGAAATACACAGGTGATCGGCAATCTCTTTGTTGCTCATTCCCTGAACAAGACTTATTATAACATCTTTCTCTCTATCACTAATCGTTTCATTACTTTCTGAATTTTTATTGATCATGTTTGATATCTTCACAGAGACATCATTCTGTCTTGTCTTATGCTCCAGTCGTCTTATGGCTGGTATAAAAATGTGGTCTTCCACTTTTGAATGCTGCATCAACCAGTCCTCATTATTATATATATCATATAATGTAGCTGTGAGCTGATTGTTATGCAACTCATCACTTGGCAGATACTTGATAATAATATTCTTTAGTTCCTTTAATTTTTTATCAATCTGACTATGATGCTTTGAGTATGTGTCAATATCATAACTAACAGAAGACTGATTTTCAATCAATGATTCTACATAAGGAAATACTGTTTTCTCTTCATAACGCATGTGCATGCGTATTTCACGTGCATACTCATCATAAAGTTTAAGTATCAGCATAGCCAAATTATCAGTCTTATCAAGGGCATCCTCTAACTCCTTGCGTATAAAAGGTAACTGGAAACCCAGATAATAGTCATGGCTAGCTTTAAGATAATGCAATAGTGTAGGTAATGAAAGACGTTCCTCATTATCTACATCAGTATAACCATTGATAGTAAAATTCACAACAGCCAAAAATGTATAACAGTCTACCTTTTGTTCTTCACAGACTTGTCTCACAGTCTTGTCGCCAAATCCTAAACTTAGACCGAAACCTCCCAAACTCTGCAATATATTGTAATTATCTCTTATAAGGGAAATCATCTGATCGTCAGCCTCATACATTTTCTGATTTTTCATTTCTTCTGTATATTATTTATTATCGTTTGCAAAATTACATAAAATTAATCATAATCACAATAATCATTTCTAGGTATTATCAATAGAAGATTGTACCATAAAAATATAATGTTTTAGAGTTTTCATAGAATGAAAACACTGAAAAATATAACACAGCATTGCTACACTTGACAGGTACAATATATTTTGAATTCTCTATACTCTTCAATTTTTTGATAGAAATATCTATCGGTAACTTCAATTTTTGACCATTAGCTACGTACTCAACAATAAAACTGATTTTATCTCCATCTACCTTAACCTTATGTTCATTATAACGATAAGCAGGTATTATATGCTTATAACCACAAGGAATCATTATAGCATTTTCTTCGCCTACATTATTAATTTCTATATCAAGAATACGTTTATCTTCGCCGAAAGAATTAATTCTCTCAAGAGTAAGAGAATCTGCAATATCAGTCAAGACCTTGTTACCAAACTGAGATTTAAGATAATAAAGATTGTTGATGATATCACCCATTGAGGCATCTTTCTGTTTTATCCACTTTTTATATGTAGCAAAATCCATTGGAAGTTTTGCAACTTTTGTCATCTTCAAACTCTTTATTACATCAGATTTCAAATAAGAAAATGCTAAACTTGAAAAGTTTTGTGGGCCAACAGAAGAAAGTAAAAGCAATACTGTGAACGAGATTGGAATCCATACGATTCTTCTAGCCTTACTGACAATTAACCAGATACATACGCCATAACACCACAGATTGAATAAGGATATATAGAGTCTATTTACTGTTATACCATAATCACTAATTCTACGTAATATACCAATTGACATCAATAATAATAATGGCAATACAAACATAGGAAGCCATTTAACAATCTTCTTATCTACATCATGGCCCTCAACAAACTGAGACGGATAAACGGCAATAATAATGATTGTCATCAAAGTCATCAAAACAGTTACTAGCCATGAGACCCACCCCTCTGGCAATTCCCACAGAAGAAGAATCTTTACGGCATAAGCATAGAGTGTGATAAGATAGACCACCGTAAGAGGAATAAATAGATAATGGATGATACCATACATAAATTTAGGAAGTCCTTTCACTGAATCATTATGCATCTTATCATGCTTGGGAATAAGCTGAAGAAATAAAAATGGTGCTATAAAACCGTTACATACAACTGCAACATCATAGGCAGCATCGTTCCATAAAACTAAACCAAACAATTGCCGGAAAGATTCTAGAAGCAGCAATACGCCACCCATAAGAATTTGAGCCACAGCAAATGACAAAATAGATATCAAGAATGTATGGAAAGTAAATTTCCATAAAGATATATCATCGTTATCCTTGAAGAATGGAACGATAAAAAATGCGATAGCAATAGTAAATGATAATGCAAATACACTATTCAAAACAGTCTGATTAATATCACAATAAAAACTAATATAAACAGCTACCGCCAACCAACATACATGTATTGCTCCCTGAATAACTCGGCATCGCTTCAAATCCTCAACTTCTTCCTCCCAAAGACGAAGAGCACAGGTCAAAAGTGCAGTCGATGCAGAATAGAATATATTGAAAAACTTAGCATCACTATAATCACCAGAACCAAAATAGACTAAGCTAACCGCCAACCATAACAGGAAAAATATGCAAATTGGGAAACGTTTACAACTAAGAATAAAGCTGTCTGATATTTGTTCAAGTGTAAGTTTTTTCATTTTTCAAAGGTATTAAATTAATCTTAACGTAAATTCAAATAAACAATGATGCCTATTATAAGTACAAAGATATTAAAAATAATGACATTATCCGTTATTTATACTAACTTTTAACACTATCCATCAAAATCAAAGAATCATAAATCATATAGGGCTACCATCACTGGCAGCCTTATACAGTACAAAAACATTATTAATTTTCATCTATTCATTTACTCTAAAGAAATTTAATTTGTATGTTTACTAATATTCTATTATACATATCCTACATCATATAATTATATGCATCATGATATTTGATTGAATCATAAAATGAATATATAATTTATCTGCTGCAAAGTTATAATTATTCGTTTATAACCACAATACCTAAATGTAATGAATTTGAATTTTAGGCATGCAAGAATGCCTATTCTACAGGCTATACCTAGATATGTTGATTGCCAATTTACCGATTTTTGAGTATTGCATTGCTTTAACATTCGCCATAACTTTGCAGACGAAAACGAAATGGAAAGGTGACGAAGATTGTCACTCCCGATTTTTAAGGTTAGATTATATAAAAGATCCTTACATGAAAAAAGACTAACCTTAAGACGAGACAGCAAATTGAAAGACACTTTTCCATTGCGTATCCCAGATTATGTTGTTTATCAATTCTAAGCAGCAATCTGGGATTTAAGATAGAATAAATAATAACTAAGAAAAAGATAAATGAATAATTTAAAACATGTATTTACAGCATGCGTATTAGCAGGAATAGGTTTATCTGTTCCAAGTACTTCAAGCGCACAGGTATCAGCATCAGACAGTGTAATGAATCATGCCAACAAGCAAAAACTAAGTGTTGGTGGATACGGAGAAGTGGCATACAGTCGCGAATTCTTTAGTGACAATGTGTATAGATATTCAAAGGCAAGCGCCTACAAGAATGATCCGAGTCATGGAAAATTTGACATTCCACATGCAGTAATATATCTAAGTTATGACTTTGGTAAAGGCTGGACAATAGGCTCTGAAATTGAATTTGAACACGGTGGAACAGGAAGCTCATTTGAAAAGGAATATGAAGAAAGCGGAGAATGGGAACAGGAAGTAGAAAAAGGTGGAGAAGTGGAACTAGAACAGTTTTGGATTCAGAAGTCGTTTTCTCGCGCAATGAATCTTCGTTTCGGTCACATCGTTGTGCCAATAGGACTTACAAATGCACATCACGAACCACTAAACTTCTTTACGGTATACAGACCGGAAGGCGAAGCTACGATATTTCCATGCACATGGCATCAGACAGGAGCTAGCGTTTGGGGGATGTTAGGCAAATTCAGATATGAAGTACAGTTACTAGCTGGATTAAATGCTTTGAGTTTCAGTCGTGACAACTGGATACAGAAAGGTGGAACAACAGCATTTGAGTTTGAACCTTCTAACAAATATGCCGTAGCACTAAGAATTGACAACTATTCTATACCAGGATTAAGACTTGGCGTAAGCGGATATTACGGTCATAGCATTGATAACTCGCTAGGTCGCGAAGCAAGTAAAGAGGCTAGTTCAAGAAACCTAAAAGGAGCGGTGACAATAGGTACATTTGATTTTACATACAATGCCCACAACTGGATTGTGAGAGGAAACTTTGACTACGGACATCTGGGCGATGCTAACGACGTGAGACTGCTTACCGGAAGACAGACCAAAACATCTCCATTCAATCGAGATTATGTAGGCAAAGCTGCAATCGCTACTGGCATTGAGGCTGGATGGGATGTGTTTTCACAGATTCAAAAACTAAGACAAGATAAACAAAAATTCTATGTATTCGGACATTATGAATATTACAACTCATATATACCTACATCAGAAGAACCTGCTTATCCATATACAAAAAAGAATCGTATGGCCTTTGGAGTCAACTACTACCCTATTCCACAAATTGCTTTAAAAGCAGAGTACTCAAAAAGATTCCTGAAAAGCGGATATAACGACGAACCTTCTATTTCTATCGGAATAGCATACGAAGGTTTCTTCCTATAAAGAATATATATAATCAATTATAATAATTTAAAACAAAGAAAATGAAAAAATTAGCAAGCTATTCAATAGCATTACTACTAAGTTCTGTATTTACACTCGGAATGTCATCTTGTTCTGATGATGATAACAAAACATCATCTACCACATTAAGTGAAGGAGACCAACTGCTGCAACAAGCTATAGCCGCAGACGTGAACAACACAATTAATCCTACATACAAGGCTCTTGCTGATAGTTGTTCTCAACTTTACGAGGCACTGGCTGCAATGAAAACAGGCAACATTACTCAGACACAAGTAGATGCCGCATGCAAGATATTTCTAAATGCACGAAGCAATTATGAACGCAGCGAGGCTTTCTTACTTGGTGCAGCTTCACACTTCAGCATTGATCCACATATTGACTCATGGCCGCTGGACCTTGCTTCTTTACAAAAGTTGCTAACAAGTAATAACAGCATTGCAACTGCAAGCAATTACGATCAAAGTCTTATCGGCTTTCATGGAATCGAGTTTATATTATTCCGTGACGGAAAAAGCAGAAATGCACAAGAGCTAAACAGTAAAGATACATACAATCAAGACGGAATGGATTTCACCACAGTAAGTGGTAGCCGAGAGATTGAATTTGCAACTGCTGTGTCAGAAGACTTACGCAACAGTGTTTATCAATTGGAATGCTCTTGGAACGAAAACGCATCAAAAAGTCATTTCGACAAACTAGACAATCTTGGAAAGGCATACACAACTGACCTTGAAAAGTCATACGGATATGACCTACAGAATGCAGGAAACACAGGTAGTACATATACATCTGTCAAAGCAGCAGTAAGTGCTATTCTTAGCGGTGATCATGGAGCAGCAGGAATTGCAGATGAAGTGGGTAACACGAAGATTAACAACCCATACTCTGGTGCTGACGTTAGCTACATTGAATCACCATATAGTCAACATTCACTTATTGATTTCCAAAACAACATACACAGTATTGAAAACATTTGGTATGGTGGAACTGCAAATAATCGCAGCAACGGAAAATCATTCCATGATTATTTTGCTAAATATGACGCAGAAACTGGTAAGCGTGTTGAAACAGCCATAACGAATGCATTGGCACAAATAAAAGCAATCCCTGCACCATTCGTAAATAATTATAAGAATGCACAATGTGCTAAAGCTATTTCTGCATGTCAGGAACTTAGCGATGCATTAAGTGCGGCAGACCAGTTTGTACAGAAAACAAATAAATAACCCATCATAATTATTTTATATTTAGAAAAGGAGTTTGCCATTTAATATGGCATTCTCCTTTAAACTATTAAATACCCACATTATGAAATTATCAAAAATCAGCAAAACTTTATTCTTAGGACTGTCAACAGTAGCTATATTCTCATGCACTGACAATGACACTGCTGATATTGTCAATCCAAACGCAGGTGTAGATTCAGCAAACAATGTGTTTACGGCTGCAGAATGGAATCCAGGCGGAGAACTTGGAACAACATCAAATGAAGAGGGATGTTATTCCAATCCGTCTCCGTATGTAGAAAACAACGGAATGTATCAAACGTTTAAAAAGGGAGAAACATTTTTCGAGAACGACTTTACACTGAACACGCAGCCACGTCGTGGCTTAGGACCAGCATGGGTAAGATCCAGCTGCATGTATTGTCATCCATCATACGGTCATGGTAAACGAATGGAACGTTATCAAGCTAATGATATGGGAAATGGATATCTACTTGTTGTGTATCATCTTACAGCAGGAACAGATATTAACGGTAATGCGTATGCAGCAAACAGTTATATTTCGGAGGTTACAGGTATGCCTCAGACAAAAGCGATGGACCCATTCCTCGCTCCTATCGACGAAAGTCAGATTAGTATAAAATGGAAGAAAGCTACCGACGAACACAATAATAAATTTCCAGACGGTGAAAGTTATGATCTCATATATCCAGATGTGACTATTCCTCAATCTGCATTTAACACTGATCCTAAGCCAGACAACTATGAAGTTCGTCTCGAATCAACTATAGGCATTTATGGAACAGCACTTCTAGATGCAATTCCTGATGATTCGCTGCAAATGCAGTATGCTCACGAATCACCTTACGTTACATTAAATCCAACAATGTGGGACGCTGCATCAAAGACGTGGGCTTCTAATGCATGGTATACACTTGCGGATGGAGACAAACGTATTAAAAAGTTCACGTATGCTTTGACACGTGGATCATTACAGGATGGACCTGGAGCTAATGCCATGTGGAATATAACAAACGTGACACGCAGTGACAGACATTATCTATACACAACAAAAGCATGGGCAAAAGCAATGTCTGAAAATCCAAATGTCATAAAGTATATTCAAGATAAAGGTGCTACAAAAACATCTCTTCTACATCCGTATTATGCAGACGGAAGCAAGGATAGCGTGAGTTATCTAGTAAACCTATTACTAGGACTAAACTCTAAATCTGACTCACAGACCTACGAAAAATACTTTGTTAACAACGATAGTAAAGGCGAGGAAATGAGTGACCAAGACTATTATGACTTTATGGTATGGCATAGAGGACTAGCTGTACCAAAAGCACGTGGTCTGAATACAGATAAAGTAAAAAGAGGCAAAACTCTATTTTATTCTATGGGATGCACTGCTTGCCACCGTCCATCATGGACTACTGGTAATGACGAATATTGGAAAGACTACATTGTTAGGAATCAAGGACCGTTACCAAGATATGCACATCAGAAGATATGGCCATATACAGACATGGTTCAACACAGATTACACATGGAAAATGACATACGCTCTGGCTGGTGTCGAACAACTCCTTTATGGGGAAGAGGACTTAGCTATCAGGAAACTGGTGCTCATGACAGGCTGCACGATTGTAGAGCCAGGAACGTAGTTGAAGCGATTATGTGGCATGGATACAGTAAGAACAGTGATGCATACAGAGCTTCACAAAAATTCTATAATCTACCCAAAGATGACAGAGATGCCGTTGTGAGTTTCATAAATGCAATATAATCAAAATTAACTATAAGGCCCGTCAATATATATTGGCGGGCTTAAATACAAACAAAATGAGGCAAAAAATTAAAAGATCTATCACTACATTATATGTTACTATCATCATCGTCATGGCTCTAGCTACATTCATTGAATATTCAAAAGGTACACAATTTGTCTCAACACATATTTACGGTTCATGGTGGTTTTGTGTGCTTTGGGCTGCATTAGCCATAGGCACAATAACATATATAATAAAGATGCGCATGCATTCTGTAACACTATTGCTACTACATACTTCATTTATCGTGATATTGACAGGTGCACTCATCACACATTTGTTTGCAATTAAAGGGCTTGTCCATATAAGAAAGGGGATAACGACAAATCAATATATAGTGAACAATGGCAAAGAAATAAAAACTCTGCCATTCAACATACGTCTAAACAATTTTAATATTATATATAATAATGGCACATCAGCACCCAAAGATTATATTTCGTATATCACTATTACGAATGACAAACAAAGTAAAGATGGATATATTTCTATTAACAACATTTTTACATATAATTTCGTAAGGTTATACCAAACTTCATACGACGATGATGGAAACGGAACGTATCTCACTATAAACTCTGATCCTTACGGAATAGCTATTTCATATACAGGCTATGCATTACTTTTCTTTTCGTTAATATGGCTACTAATAGATCCAAATGGTTCTTATCGAAAACTGCTTAAATCTCCTTTGCTTAAAAAAGGCATGTTGTGCATTGTGTTTCTAGGCGGATTTTCTTCTGTTACACAAGCCACATCAACGCTACCTGATATCACTGCTAATAAATTTGGCAAACTAGACATTATGTACAACAATAGGATATGTCCGATTCAGACATTTGCAATAGATTTTACTGAAAAACTTTATGGAAGCTCATCGTATAATGACTATTCAGCAGAGCAAGTCTTGACAGGATTTATATTTTGGAATGATGAATGGAAGAATGAACCAATTATTAAAATAAAAGACAATACGCTTAGAAAGTATTTTGGATTACCAAAATACATTTCAATCAATCAACTTTTCAATAAGAATTTAGGTGGTTACATACTCGGACCGGCTGTTCAGGAATACTATCAAGGTAATCATGACAAACTGCATAAAGCTGTAGTTGAAATTGATGATAAGGTGCAACTGATAATGTCGTTACGACATGGAGAACCATTTAAAATATTCCCTTACGGCAAAGGGAATAATATTATATGGTATAGTCCTAAAGCGCAAGTTCCGAAGAGTATGGATACAGACAAGTCTATGTTTGTCAAAAATATATTCACATTATTAAATCAGTCTGCACATTCAGGAGACTATAATCAATTCAACTCGTTGATTGCTAAAATAAGGATATATCAAGAACAAAACGGAGGAAATACATTACCCTCAGTAACACAGGTTATAGCGGAACTTACTTATAATAGAATTCCATTTGCCAATATCCTATTTATGATCAATATTACAATGGGATTTATAACTCTATTCTATTATATATACAGATTGACAAGTATAAAAAACAACAGACATACAACTAATAAAATAATATCTTACACATCTATTATAATAATGCTTTTATCGTTTATAGCATTAACATATTGTGAAATATTAAGATGGATAATTAGTAAAAATATACCTATGGCAAATGGATACGAAACGATGCTATTATTGGCTTGGTTTGTTATGCTGTTCTCACTAATTTTTTATCATAGATTTAAAATTCTTATAACTTTCGGATTCCTTATGTCTGGCTTCTTTCTTCTTGTATCACATATAGGACAAATGGATCCTCAGATTACTCCCATCATGCCTGTATTGTCATCACCATTATTAAGCATCCACGTATCAATAATTATGATGTCATTCGCTCTTCTGTCACTTACATTTATATGCGGGTTGACAGCGTTGATATTATATGTTACACATAGAATAAAGCATGATGAAAAGACTATAATTGATAATCAACTATCATCATTATACTTACTATCAAAAATATTATTATATCCTGCAATGTCTACATTGGGAATAGGAATCTTCGTGGGTGCAATTTGGGCTAATATTTCGTGGGGACAATATTGGAGTTGGGATCCAAAAGAAGTATGGGCTTTGATTACATTTATGTTTTATGCAATTGTATTACACAAAAAATCATTACCTGTATTCAATAGTCCATTATCTTATCATATATACACTACGGTTGCATTTGCAATGATACTCATGACGTATTTCGGAGTAAACTATTTTTTAGGAGGTATGCACTCTTATGCCTAAACGTAACTTTATTAATAAATAAACAACAACAATATGCTACAAGAAAAATCATTCAAAGAAACAGTAAAACTAAAAGATGCGTATGCAGAAGTATTCTGCTTTGCAAACAACACGGAAGCTAGAGAATATCATATTATGGTTCATGTAACAAATACTGAACTAAATTTCAAACAACAACTTGAAACATTGATTAACACATACAATGAAGTTAGAATTAATATTTCAGGCAATGCAGTTGCCGTTTTTAAGAGATACTTTCTCAGTGATTCCGCAAATCAAGAAAACGATGTATTCAACATGGAAACTAGTGACTGTGCTATTTCTGTAATTCAGCAACCACCTATTGATGGAAGCAAAGTAGCACTCTGGACTTATATGATAACAGGAGTTAAGACGCGTGTTTTACAAAATGGATTATATAGAGTTGAACACAATACGTATACACATCTCTGGTTAGGGAATTACAACAAACTAGAATTCAATTCAGAATATCAAACACGCATTATACTTCAAAATTACGTAATGAAACTTATTGAAACAGGATGTACTCTTGCTGATAATTGCGTAAGGACTTGGTTCTTTATAAATGATATTGATAATAATTATAATGGAGTAGTAAAAGCTCGTAATGACATTTTCATGACTCAAAATCTGACACCCCATTCGCATTACATATCAAGTACAGGGATTGGTGGACGGCAATCAAATCATAAAATATTAGTCCAAATGGACGCATATTCTATAAACGGATTAAAGCAAGGTCAAATGAAATACGTTTATGCACCAAATCATATGAACCCCACAAGCGAATATGGTGTAAGCTTTGAACGAGGTACATATATTGACTATGGAGACAGACGACATATTTATATCTCTGGAACAGCAAGCATTGATAACAAAGGTAATATACTACATGTAGGAAATATACAACAACAGACTCTACGCATGCTTGAAAATGTAGAAGCCTTATTACAAGAAGCTGATATGGGCTTTACAGATATAGGTGTAATGATTGCATATTTACGTGATATCGCAGATTTCGCAACAGTTAAAAAGATGTTCAACCATAAATTTAAAAACATTCCATGCATAATTGTCCATGCATCTGTATGCAGACCTGGTTGGTTAATCGAAATGGAATGTATTGGCGTTAAAGATTTTGTAAACAAACAATTCAAGACATTTTAAAATGTGTTTTTAAACTAAACACATAAACAAAATATTAAAAAAGAATTCATGAAATGATGTTATCAATAGATATCACTTCGTGAATTTTCTGGTTTAATGAGATAAATAAACTTTCATCAGAAGCTGACGGTATACCCTAGACTTAAAGCAAATTGAGTACTAGTTTCTAAACAATCATAATCACGGATACCATACTCTGCCTTGAATATTAGATTTGGAATCGGAACTATATTCATTCCTATCGTATATTTTTTTGTGTTATTCAAAAGCTTACTACATACATAGTCATAACGTAAGAAAGAAATTATTTGAGAACGGAATTTAGAATCATCACTATTAAACATGAGGTCATATCCACATTCACACCCAAAAGAGTTACCGTTACCTTCGCTGCAATATATCATTGAACCGTCTAATAAAAAACCATTAACAGAATAATTCATATCAAGTGAAAGATAATTCAATGATGCACATGAATATTGTTTTGAGGTTTCTCTACCTATCATTCCATGACACCTCTTTCCGGTATACCCACTAAAGCCCAATCTTAAAGATTCAGCAACACGATAATCTGCTCGAGCGGCTAATCCCAGCACCTCAAATTTATTAAGATAAGAAGTCGCTGTTACAGAATATGCCAACCTTTTATACTCACCAAATAAAGATATACCTGATTCATGCCACACCATTGGAAGCATATCTGCTTCACTCTCTGGATCATCTATCGTAAGTGCAGGTCCTCTACTATTTGTCATACCTACAGGAATGTCAACTATACCAGCCTTTACATTTAAGGCATCTGTAAAACTTTTAATAACATATAGCGCATTAGTGCAAAATTCGTTATTTAAATTATGACTCCATGCATGATTATCATACAAATGTTCATACTCAAATTCAGATGTAAAAGACCATCCATTTAAAAGACTTAACCTACCACCTATTATGATATGTGGGCAACTCAAGGATGCCTGTTCATTACCCATACAATTTGGACCAAAACGAACTTCCATATTTGCTACACCAGTAAAAACAACAGGATGCAATGAATCATTTTGAGCAAAAACCTTATTATCACAATACAAAAAAAATACAAACAATACTAACCTTACATGTGCCATAAATTATTAAATTCTTTACAGCTGCAAAGTTAACTACAAAATCAAGTGATTTGCAATACCTAAAAATTGTGATTTAAACAAAAAAAATCCTCCCACAATAATGAGGGAGGATTTGTATATTATAAATATAGTTTTCTTTTATTTAGCGTATGCTACAGAACGTGTCTCACGAATAACAGTAATCTTAACTTGTCCTGGGTAAGTCATTTCATTCTGAATCTTAGTTGCGATTTCATCACTCAACTTAAGACTTTCGTCATCATTCATCTTATCTGCGCCAACAATGACACGAAGTTCACGACCAGCCTGAATAGCGTAAGTCTTAGTAACTCCAGGATAACTCATTGCAATAGCCTCCAAATCATTAAGACGCTTGATGTAAGCCTCTACGATTTCACGACGAGCACCAGGACGAGCACCAGAAATAGCATCACAAACCTGAACAATAGGAGCAAGCAATGTTGTCATTTCCTCTTCATCATGGTGAGCTCCAATAGCATTACAAATATCTGGTTTCTCCTTATATTTCTCAGCTATCTTAGCGCCATACAATGCGTGTGGCAATTCACTCTCCTCATCTGGCACCTTACCAATATCATGAAGTAATCCTGCACGTTTAGCTTTCTTTGGATTAAGTCCTAGCTCACTTGCCATTACAGCACAAAGATTGGCAGTCTCACGAGCATGCTGCAACAAGTTCTGTCCATAGCTTGAACGATATTTCATCTTACCGATAATACGGATAAGTTCTGGATGCAAACCATGAATACCAAGGTCTATAGCAGTACGCTTACCAGTTTCGATAACTTCATTTTCAAGTTGCTTCTTAACTTTAGCAACAACCTCCTCAATACGTGCTGGATGAATACGACCATCAGCAACAAGTTGATGAAGAGCAAGACGACATATCTCACGACGAATAGGATCGAATGCACTTATTACAATTGCCTCAGGAGTGTCATCAACAACGATTTCTACACCTGTTGCAGCTTCAAGAGCACGAATATTTCTACCCTCACGACCAATAATGCGACCCTTTACCTCATCGTTTTCTATATGGAAAACACTTACAGAGTTTTCGATTGCAGCCTCAGTAGCAACTCTCTGTATAGTCTGGATTACAACTTTCTTAGCTTGCTGGTTAGCATTTAGCTTAGCATCGTCAATAATCTCATTAATATAACTTGCTGCATCAAGTTTTGCTTGGTCTTTAAGACTCTCAACAAGTCTGCTTTTAGCTTCATCAGCACTAAGTCCAGAAAGTTCCTCTAACTTAGCCTGTTCCTGCTTCTGCATCTTTTCAAGTTCCTGTTGCTTAACAGACAACAATTTCTTTTCATTGTCAATTCTCTGCTGTCCCAGTTCTACTTCAGACTTTCTTCTTCCAATTTCTTCCTGACGCTGATTAAGTGAAATTTCACGCTGTTTCAAGCGATTTTCACTCTGTTGGATTTTCATATTGCGCTGCTGAACTTCTTTTTCCAGTTCACTCTTCTTATTAAGAAATTTCTCTTTTACTTCCAAGAGCTTCTTTTCCTTTAGAACTTCAGCTTCCTTAGCGGCAGCATCAACCATTTCTTTATATTTTCCCTTTACAACATAACGGAAAAAAGCATAGCCAACAGCACCTCCTATAAAGAGTGCGACTAATGCAATTATTATTGATTCTATCATAGTTTTATGTAATTAATAATATTCTTCTTACTTCAATACATCTTCGATTTCTGAAGTCAACTTTCCAAGAATATCACTATAAGGTCCTGTATCATTACGTGTAGATTCTTTTTCATATCTAAGCGCAATATCAATAAGAGCCATATACAATAAATCCTTATCACTCTTACGTCCTTTGAAAACGTCTGCATAAGTATTTACAGTATCTGTTATAAGTTTAGCTGCGTCACGATACATTTTCTCTTCCTCGCGAACAACGTTCACGGACATTTCTGTATCATATACGTGTAATCTTATATGTAACTTGTTTTTGTTATCTTCAGCCATCGCTTCTGTCATTTTTCACTCAGTAGCGTTATACACTTGTTTACGTCTCGGACTAGCTTCTGCAATCGTTTCTGAGCGTTTTCCATATCGCCGTCTGTAATCTCCAGCATCTTAGCCATCTTCAAACTATTGTAATCATTTTGCGCCTGAGTAATCTGAGCATTCAGCTTTTCCACCTGCTTATCTTTCTCTTCAACCATAGAATATAATTCAGCATTTTCTTTCTTCAATTCCTTGTATTGAAGAATCATCTGCCTCACTCTGGTAGAAAAAAGGTTTAAAGTATCCTCAGTAGCGGTCATAAATATACAATTTGGTTACAAATTTAGTTTAATAAATTGAAATATCCAAATTTTACTTAAAGTTTCTGTTTAATCATAAACAAAAAACCGATATTAAGTTTCAATTGGATATCAACTTAAAAACTATTCTATTTCTTTGTTTCTGTATCAGGTTTAGGTTCTTTCTTTGCTAACATTACGACATTAAACACAAATTCAGTAATCCA
Source organism: Segatella paludivivens DSM 17968 = JCM 13650 (assembly GCF_000373185.1). Taxonomy (GTDB): domain Bacteria; phylum Bacteroidota; class Bacteroidia; order Bacteroidales; family Bacteroidaceae; genus Prevotella; species Prevotella paludivivens. The sequence goes on along the minus strand of NZ_KB890649.1, from coordinate 53,279 downwards.
TTTTTCGCTGAAACCTAGACGTTTTTCATATTGTCTTATTGCCATAACTGCTTTTATAACACTAGGATCGCTATAATCATTTTTCGCAAACAAATTTTTCACGGTCTTTTCTGTCATGGAATAAAGTAATTTCTTCATGAAAGAAGGAAGTCTCAATTTAAATTTCATCAAGTTTCCCATTAGCATCATAAGATCCTGAGAGAATCCTTGAAACTGAATCATATAAGGTTGTACATCCTGTAATTTATGACAATTCTTACGAATGCTTAAATCTATTTCCTTAAAGAAATCATCTTTTAGTCCATAAATTTCTTTCATCATTTTTTTACAATGATTTCTTTCACCTAATCCCAATTTATTATTTAATGTTGGAACATGAAGTGTTGCCTTAAAAGTTCTTAAATCTGGCAACATTCCAAGATTATTAATACCAATATTAGCTGCTAATGAAGCCTGAAAGTAAACCCTGATGAGAGTCATAAAGTCTTCCATGCCGCCAACTTTCACTTCTTTATCTTTTTTACTAAATAGTTTAGAAAATATTTCCATACGTTTTTTCAATAATACTTTTTCTTAAAATAGTTTACGTTTGTGCAAAGATAGATATTTTTATCCAATAAACCTAATTTTTTTAAGCTAATAACAATGACAGAAACATTATTAAAAAAAAAGGATAGCATGGATGAATGTTTTTAATATTATTTTTACTACCTTTGCGAAATAATCAGTATTTTGGTGATCTGATACAAACCTTTAGAGAAAAGACATTCAAATGAAACAGAACTTAAGTGGGAATGATCTTGCAAGGAAATTAGTAATTGGTAGTGATTTCGTGATTATTAATATTATATTATTATGTTACATTTTACTGACTCCTGATTTCGTTCCAGGGTACTTCCATAGCGCAACAAAAATAACTATTCTAACTGCTAATTTTGCGATGGCAATTGGTCAATATTTTTTCCAGACCAAAATCCATTATCGTAAAATCAGTTTTGAAGAAGTATCTGCTAGGGTTGCAAAACTCGTATTAACGCACGTTGTGTCAATGGTTATACTATTAAGTTATCTTAGCGACATCACCTCGTATTTCAAATTCTCAATCATCTATGGAATATCCATTTACTCAGTCATAATGCTAGCTCGCTTTTTCGAAAGGAAATTACTAAGGCATATCCGACAGTTGGGAAGAAATACGAGAAGTGTTATAATGATAGGTAATGACCCAGCATTGGTAAACTTATATAATACCATGATTGGAGATCCTACAACAGGTTATCGAGTTAAAGGATATTACAGCGATAATATTATTGCCAGTAATCCACAAATCCTAAATTATTTAGGTGACATTAAGGCTCTATATCATAAAATGGAAAGTAGTCCAGACACGTCAATAGACGATGTATTCTGCAGTCTAAGCCATGACTATAATGATGAAATTGCCCGAATAATGAAATTCTGCGACTCACATTTAATACACTTCTATTATATTCCACGTATGTTTGGTAACTACCGACTAAGACTAAAGCCTGAAATGATGGGTGATACTTTGACATATACAAATCATTTGGAACCACTTTCATGTACAACAAACAAGTTAATCAAAAGATTGTTTGATGTCACAGTAAGTATATTTTGCTGCATCTGTATGATTCCGATAATACCGATTATCGCTTTAATTATTAAGATTCAAAGTCCTGGTCCTATATTCTTTAAACAGGAACGTACTGGATTCGAGGGAAAGACTTTCTACTGCTATAAGTTCCGCAGCATGCATGTAAATAAAGACGCAGATACTGCACAGGCAACGAAAAACGATCCACGAAAATTTTCTTTTGGAAATTTTATGAGAAAGACCAATATTGACGAGCTTCCTCAGTTCTTGAATGTATTGAAGGGAGACATGAGTATTGTTGGTCCGCGCCCTCACATGCTACACCACACACAGATATACAGTGAGCTAATTGATAAATATATGGTTCGCCATTTCTGTAAACCAGGAATAACAGGCTGGGCACAGGTTACAGGATTTCGTGGTGAAACAAAAGAACTCTGGCAAATGGAAGAAAGAGTTGAAAGAGACATCTGGTATATTGAGCATTGGACATTTATGCTTGACATCAAAATAATTTACAAGACAATTAAGAGTGTCATTATACCAGACAAGTGCGCATATTAATATATAAAGACAAATATAAATGAAAGGCATTGTTTTAGCAGGTGGTTCTGGCACTCGCCTCTACCCTATCACAAAAGGCATAAGCAAGCAACTTATACCTATTTTCGACAAACCGATGATATACTATCCTATTTCAGTATTAATGCTTGCTGGAATAAAGGATATATTGATTATATCTACCCCTTTTGATCTTCCAGGATTTAAGCGACTACTTGGTGATGGAAAAGATATAGGAGTGAATTTTCAGTATGCAGAGCAGCCTAGTCCTGATGGACTAGCTCAAGCTTTTATTATAGGTGAAGAATTTATTGGAAATGATTCTGTTTGCCTCGTATTAGGTGACAATATATTTCACGGTGCGGGATTCAGTAGTATTTTAAAAGAATGTGTCGTTGATGCAGAAAAGAACAATCAGGCTAGCGTGTTTGGATATTACGTTAACGATCCGGAAAGATATGGTGTGGCAGAATTTGATAAGAAAGGCAACTGTCTTAGCATTGAGGAAAAGCCAGAAAATCCTAAGAGCAACTACGCTGTTGTAGGACTGTATTTCTATCCAAACAGTGTTGTTAACATAGCTAAGAACATCAAACCTAGCGCAAGAGGCGAACTAGAGATTACCACCGTTAATCAAGAATACCTTAATCTCAAAAGTTTGAAAGTGCAACCTCTTCAACGCGGTTTTGCATGGTTGGACACAGGTACTCATGACAGTTTGTCTGAAGCAAGCACATTCATTGAGGTTATAGAGAAGCGTCAAGGACTGAAAGTTGCATGTCTTGAAGAGATAGCTTACAGACAAGGTTGGATTGACATCCAGCAACTAATAGATGATGCTAAGCCGATGCTTAAAAATGAATATGGCAAATACTTAATGGAGATCGCTAGCAATAAATGATAATAACAAGATATATATAATTAATGCAGTTAATGTGACATAATTATTTTATGATGCCATTAACTGCATTATCCTTTTATGATGCCTCCATACCCTCTTCTGCATCAGGAATAATATCAGGAGTAAAATTGATAACATCTTGTTTAGAAGGATTTATTGATGCACTCATCAATAATGAATTCTCTATAATTCTAATATTTTTTATTTGTGGTTTTATATAGTTGTTTTTCATCTTAGTTGTTTACTATTTCAAATAGTCTATATGCTTATTTCATTATTTTTCTTCCATTGATAATGTAAATTCCGTGTTGGAGTTGTCTATCGTCACAATTCATTTTTACACCATCCAGACTGTAAATTTCATTTTTCATCTGACTATCAGCATACGGAGTGTTTATCACAGTAACTTCACCTTTATCATAAATTAATTTCATTAACATATTATCAAGTTGCTCTTTATCAGAAGTAAAATACCATCTATATGGAGATATATAAACGTGCTGCGTATTACAGCATTTGCATATGTGATCACCCTGAAAGATATATGAATCTTTCATTCCTATATTCTCACTTTTATACAATCCGTGAATAGTCAGTTCACCCACCTTATAAATACATTCCCCTTCACCACTAAAATCTAACTGTACATTATTGACAACATATCCATTTGAATTGAACGTTCCCTTTATTATATAAGGTGTATTGGCTTTAATAATATCATTATCGCTCAATTCTGTGAATATTATGTTATAATCTGCATAATCAGTTGGAAGATATACATGAGCATTGGCACCTAAAATGTTTTTATAATCAGGTATATCAAATGGAATAACAAACGTATTAACTTCATTGTCCTTCAATGTTCTAGCCAATTTAATACTAACGACAACAGGACTTATTTTTTCTAAGTCTCTATTTTCATCAACAAGGATTACTGGATCATCCATTCTGCAAATCTGCACATTTACACATTTTTTTAGACTTGGTGGATTAAAAGTATAATAGGTATTGTTAAAATATACAAGGTCTTTACCTCCAACATTTATTTTCAGATCTTCACCCGAACCAATAAATTTCACATAACAAGAATTATCAAAAGTCTTTTTAAGGTATGTATAAGAATTATTATAATCATTTGGTGAAGAACTTAAAAATCTACTACCGAAGTTTAAGTTCATAAGTCCCCATTGACCATTGATTTTACACAATTTCCACAAATTACTGTAACCTATAGACTTATTTTCAGTTATGCTCAATTCATCAATTCGCTTAAATTGATAAATAGAATCATCATTAATGACGTGCCACCCATCAAATGTGTAGCTAACATTTACATCAGAGTTAAATCCACGTAGAATATATATATTTCCGTCAACAAGTTCTGTTTCGCTATTAATTTTTTGAATATCGCTTGATTCCGCAACACAATTAAGTGATAGTAACATTAAATATAGTAGTAATTTTAGTTCGTGTTTCATTTTTATTTTAATCTATTTATTCTAAAGCCACACAACACCATTTAGTTACCTTCAACAACACAGCCATTCCAGGAACATCCTTCAATAAGTAGTAGTTTTTATTAGCTCTAACAAGCTTACCAGAAAGTCCCTGCAATGGACCTCGTTTTACTCTTACTAGAGTGCCTGTCTTTAGGTGTGCCTGTTCTTCACTAATAAACTTTTTAAGTGATATATCAGGATTGCACATCATCATAAACTCGTCCATTTGTCCTGCAGGTATTTCACAATACCTCTTGTCAATTTTGCTTACCGTAATGATACTCATCTTAATATTTGAAGAGCTGATTATTTTCTTGATATCAGCATCATCCTTTGTCTTTTTGAGAAATATAAGATTTTTCACTACCGGACGCAAAATATGCTTTACTTTGTGCTCACGATCTTCTTCATCAACATACTCCTGTGGAATAAATGTCTCAAGACCATTATCAGCTAAGTATTCCTCAACCTTTTTCTGACTAAAACCATATAATCTTATTGCATACCAAGGATAACGATGCTGTTCGTCTTCACCAACAGCATAATTATGAGCATCAATATCTTCCATATTGGTAGATACTATATTTTTATCTTTGTCCATGGTATGCAATAGAAAAATTAGAATTCACTAGTGAAATGGAACCTAATATGTTTAAAGTCTTGCTGTGCCATACTAAGCACATAACCACTATCAGCCAAAAATACATCGCGACCTTCTGTATCCTTAGCCATATACTGATATTTTCTCTTTTTAAAATTGTCCAGTTCTTCAGCATCATCAGACTCCACCCAACAAGCTTTATGCAGATGTACAGGTTCCCAACGACACTTTGCATTATATTCATGTTCCAGACGATACTCTATAACCTCGAATTGCAACTGTCCTACAGTACCGACAACACGTCTACCGTTAAACTGATTTACAAACAACTGAGCTACACCTTCATCCATAAGTTGCTCAATACCTTTCTGAAATTGCTTACTCTTCATCGGGTCATTATTCTCGATGTATTTAAACAATAACGGAGAAAAACTTGGCAATCCACGGAAATGGAGTATTTCGCCTTCTGTTAGTGTATCTCCAATCTTGAAAATACCATTATCTGGCAAACCAACAATGTCACCAGGATAAGCCTCTTCAACAGTATTCTTGCGTTGAGCCATGAACTGCGTAGGAGAAGAGAATCTTACAGTCTTACCTTGACGTACGTGCAGATATGGCTGATTTCTAACAAACTTTCCTGAGCATACTTTACAGAATGCTATACAGCTTCTATGATTAGGATCAATATTAGCAGTAATTTTGAATATGAATCCTGTAAACTTAGGTTCGGTAGCTTCCACCATTCTCTCTTCAGCCTTTGTTGGGCGAGGACTTGGAGCGATATCAACAAAACAATCAAGTAATTCCTGAACACCGAAATTATTAAGTGCAGATCCAAAGAATACTGGTGCAACTTCAGCGCTTCTATAAGTCTCTTTCTCGAATTCAGGATAAACACCGTCAACCAATTCCAAATCTTCACGAAGTTGTTGGGCCTCACGCTCTCCCACTTGTGCGTCAAGTTCCTTTGATGCTACGTCAACAGTTACCTTTTCTGTAACTCTCTGTTTATTAGGAGTAAACAAGTTCAACTGTTGCTCATAAATATTATATACACCCTTAAAGCGTAGTCCTTGACCGATAGGCCATGACAAAGGGCGAACCTTTATACTCAGTTCTTCTTCAAGTTCATCAAGCAAGTCAAAAGGATCACGACCTTCACGATCCATCTTGTTAATGAATATAATAACAGGAGTATTGCGCATACGGCATACTTCCATTAATTTTCTTGTCTGTGCCTCTACACCTTTCGCGCCGTCAACTACGATAATAGCAGAATCAACCGCAGTAAGAGTTCTATATGTATCTTCTGCAAAATCCTGGTGTCCTGGAGTATCAAGGATATTCACCTTATAGGTTTCACCAGTCTGACCATCAGGAAGATAGTCAAACTCCATTACAGAAGTTGAAACAGAGATACCACGCTGTTTCTCTATATCCATCCAGTCAGAAGTAGCAGTTTTGCGAATTTTATTATTCTTTACCGCTCCAGCAACCTGAATCTGTCCACCAAACAGAAGAAATTTTTCGGTAAGAGTTGTCTTACCGGCATCTGGGTGAGATATTATGGCGAAGGTTCTTCGCCTCTGAATTTCATTCATGAATAAAATCTAATATATAATTTTTAAATACAGACCGACAACATTGTTCCAGTCATCATGCCTTAAGCATATTGCTAATGCATTTCTTCAGACTGTCAGTCCAATAAGGTATCTTTATACCAAAGGTTTCCTTTAGTTTAGTTTTGTCAAGAACAGAATAAGAAGGGCGTTTAACTGGAGAAGGAAATTCATCACTATGGCATGGTTGTATGTTGCATTTAGTGTTTCCAGCCAACTCTGCTATTTTTATAGTGAAATCATACCAAGAGCATACTCCTTCATTGCTAAAATGATATATACCATCATTACCTTCATACTTTCTGTTTTCAACAATATCGAATATCACTGAAGCCAGATCTCCTGCGTATGTTGGCGTACCACATTGGTCAAATACCACCTTCAGTTCAGGCTTAGTAGCAGTAAGGTTCATCATTGTTTTAACAAAGTTTTTACCAAACTCTGAATAAAGCCATGAAGTGCGTATAATAATATATTTTGCTCCGCTGTTCTGTATGTTCTGCTCGCCATGAAGTTTTGTCAAACCATACACACCTGTAGGAGTACCCTTTTGGTCTTCCTTACAAGGAACGTTGTATGGGTCACCGCCAAATACATAGTCTGTACTGACGTGAACAAGCAGTCCACCAACTTCCTTCATAGCAATTGCTAAATTTTCAGGAGCCTTGGCATTAAGCGTTTCCACGATTTCGCCTGCACTTTCAGCAGAATCTACGTTGGTCCATGCAGCACAGTTAATGATACATTCGATACTGTTTTCGGCTACAGCTTTTCTGATATCCTCAATATTAGTGATATCCAATTTGCAATATCCATCACAAACATCAGTGAATATATAAGTATCCTTACTGTTTTTTGATGTGAGCTGAATTTCATTTCCCAACTGTCCGTTGGCTCCTGTTACTAAAATATTCATTTTTTCTATATTAACTTATAGCATGCCGCCTCGCCCAACACGAGAAACAGACGCGCTGCATGTTAAATATTATGTTCTATTCGTCTTCTCCAAAATCAAGGCCTTCTTTTTCATCCTTGATATAATAATCGCTGAGTAAACCAATAAAGGTTGAAATCTCAGTTATTGCATGTTCTGTTTCAGGAGTTATCTCCTTCTTCTGCATACGCAGCATCATTATGCCATAAAGTGCATCAAGACATGTTTCTATCTCATTCACGTCTTTATCTCCCCTATTGCGCAATTCTACAATAAACGGCAACACTTTATAGTATTCTGCACTGTAAATCGGAAACTTATTACTTTGAAGCATCCTGTTGTGCAAGTCAACCATATCCTTTACAACAATTATATTGATATCCAGATGTCCCTGTTCACGCTTGCCTTCTTCATTAAGCATCCTGACAAGATTACCAAACCAATCCAGTTCTTCCTCTTTCTGGTCTTCAGTATAATCAGTAAACTTACTTACATAAGCCTTTTTAATGAGTGGAAGCGAGCATCCCATAGCTCGTATCATATCCTCAATCTGCCACATATAGAGCAAGTATTCGGCAATTGACTTCTTTCTTAATTCCTTAGCTATAAACATGTCGTAAAATTATTATGTTATCCAATACGTCGGCATTAAGCCAACTCTGGGAGATGATATAAATTGAAAATCGTTCCGATAAGAGCGATTATAGAGAATATTATTACTATGCTTCCAATAATTTTGTTGATTATCAGAATACCGTTATCGTCAAACTTAGATCTTACTTTATTGATAAGCCAAGTAAGTCCATACCACCACAACAAAGCACCAAAGATAATACTAGAATATCCTATGCACATCTCAACTGGATGATCGGGAATAACAAAAGAGAACAATGCAAATAGCATCATAAAGAACGGTACGATAAGTACATTAGAAAAAGTAACAAAGAATGCCGTTATTGCATTATGAAGCAATGAACCTCTGCCCGAACCACCGCCGGGATGAGCTTTTTGCATAGGATTACTACGGTAACTGTATATACCAAAAGCAAGCAACAGTATTCCGCCGAAAATCTGCAAATAAAATTTTGTCTGCTGATTACTTACGATATCCATTACAAAACTCATTCCCACACCTGTGAGAACCGCATATATAAGGTCGCTTACCGCTGCACCCAATCCGGTTACAAAACCATACCAACGTCCTTTTTTGAGGGTACGGTTGATACATAAGATACCTACTGGTCCCATTGGGGCCGACGCAAGTATGCCAATCAGAATCCCCTTTAAAATGAGTTCCAATATATTTATTTGAAAAGGAAATGACATGCCCATATTAGCCTGCAAAGTTACTGCAAAGCATTGAATTTTCCAAAAAAAAGCAGTTATATTTTATTTCACATTATATACATCATCTGTTTTCTAGGTAGATAACAACTTGTTAAATACAAAAAAGTGTGAATAAAAATTTTATCCACACTTTATTCTATTTAATATATCATTAGTTTATTTTTCTGATAATTCCCAACCAATTGCACTGGCTCCGAGAACTGCAGCGCTTGAACCTTCCAAACCACTGATAAGGAACTTAGCCTTGTCCTTGAAAACTTTCAAAACATGCTCATTATAACTTTTTACTAATGGTTTCATCAGCAAGTCACCAGATTTTGTAAGTCCACCAAAGAATATAAATGCCTCAGGGCTAGAGAATACAGTGAAGTTGGCACAAGCCTCTCCTAGCATCTCACCAGTAAATTCATATACTTTATTGGCCAACTTGTCACCCTTTGATGCAGCAATACTTACATCAAGAGAAGTGATATCCTCAGACTTCAAAGCTCTCAGCAAAGAGTCTTCATCTGTCTTTTCAAGAAATTCACGAGCTGTTCTTGCCACGCCTGTTGCAGAGCAATAAGCCTCAAGGCATCCCTTTCTTCCACAACCGCATAAACGACCGTCAGGGCGCATTGTTGTATGACCAAGTTCACCTGCGAAACCATCGCAACCATAAACCATCTGTCCGTTGATCACAATACCAGAACCTACACCTGTACCAAGAGTGATAACGATAAAATTCTTCAATCCTCTTGCTACACCATAAGTCATCTCGCCGATTGCTGCGGCATTAGCGTCGTTTGTAAGACCAACAGGAATATTATTAAGTTTCTTGCTGAACAATTCTGCTAATGGAACGATACCATTATGTCCCCATGAAAGATTTGGAGCAAATTCTATGGTACCCTTGTAGTAGTTACCATTTGGAGCACCGATACCCATAGCCTTGATTTTGTCAAGTCCACCTACTTGATCAATGATAATCATCAATGCGTCTATAGAGGCATTAACATAATCTTCAACCTTATCATATCCCTGTGTTTTTATAGCTATTTGAGCCTTTATTTCACCACGAGAATCTACAATTCCAAATACAGAATTGGTTCCTCCAAGATCTAAACCGATAACATACGGTTTCATGGTTTCATTTGAATTCATGTTTTTCTATTTAATTGTTAGTTATTTAATGCATTTGGTCAGTCTAGCAATCAATATTTATTTGTCATAAAACTATATGATTGCATCCGTGCAAAGATATTGATTTTATACCACACACGCAAATTTTCAATGAGAATAATTGCTGAAAATCATTCTGAACTGAAATCCGCTACCATGTGGCGATACATGCTATACATACGAGTTCGTGACACATAACCTTCCAGTTGACCAGTTACATTAACAACAGGAAGATAGTTGCAGTTAGCCTTTTCAAACTTGTGCATCACGTCTATCATCTTGTCCTCTTTTACGAGTGTTGCTGGAACAGGTGTCATAATGTCTTTCACAGTAAATCTGGTGTACAGTTCATTGCGAAACATGATATGTCGTATCTTGGTGATATCAATTTCTCCAAGCAAATCGCCTGCATTATCAAGAACTGGTAGAAAACTTGTATGACTCTTACTTATGTAGTTTATCAACTGTCCCAACTGCATATCGGGAGTTACAGAAGTAAACTGTCTATCAATGATACTGTCAAGACTCATCAATGTCAAAATAGACTGATCAGTATGGTGCGTGAGCAATTTTCCTTCACGCGCCAGTCGCATACCATAAATACTGTGGGGTTCAAATATATTTATAGTTAGATATGCACTTATACATACTATCATCAACGGAATAAACAACTCATATCCACCTGTTAGTTCAGCAATAAGGAATATACCGGTAAGGGGTGCTTGCATGACTCCAGCCATCACTCCAGCCATACCCATTAACGTGAAGTTCTTCTCTGGTATATATGTTCCAATTTGATACATATTCCATAGACGAGAGAAGAAGAAACCTGCAAAGCCTCCGATAAAAAGTGATGGAGCAAATGTACCACCACAGCCTCCAGCACCGTTAGTAGCTGATGTAGCAAATACCTTTGTCAACACTACCAATCCTATATATAGCACAAGCAATTCACTATGACCATAAAATATAGAGCCATTCATCACCTTACCCCAGTCAGCGACTGTACTCCCATCAAGCAATACATTTACTGCACTATAGCCTTCACCATATAATGACGGGAAGATGAAGATCAGACTACTAAGCATCACTCCACCCAGAATAAGTTTCACATAAGTATGGTTTTTCAACCTAGCAAACACGTTTTCACATGCTGTCATAGTCCTCATGAAATACAATCCCACTACACCACTGAATATACCCAACAGAATACATGGCGGTACACGTTGTATCACCCATGCGTTGTCCATGTGAAAAGTAAACAAAGATTCACTACCAGCAAATACATAGGTAAAGCATGTTGCAGTGACACTAGCAATAAGAATAGGTAGCAGCGAAGCCATTGTCAGGTCTAGCATCAGCACTTCCAGTGTAAAAACCAGTCCTGCGATCGGTGCCTTGAATATACCAGCAATGGCTGCAGAAGCACCACATCCCACAAGCAGCATTACAGTTCTAGGATCCATCTTAAACAATTTGCCAAGATTACTTCCTATTGCTGAACCAGTAAGCACAATAGGCGCCTCAGCACCTACCGAACCACCAAATCCAATCGTTATACTTGATGCTATTACCGACGACCAACAATTGTGTGCTCTAAGTCTCGAACTCTTTGTAGCAATGGCATAAAGCACACGTGTGATACCATGTGAAATATTATCTTTAACAATATATCTCACAAAAAGTGATGTGAGATATATACCAACAATAGGAAACAGCAAGTAAAGCCAGTTGTATGTTGTGTGATCAAATCCTGCAGTTAGCAAATGCTGTATTTCCTTGATTATGCAATGCAGGATATAACCGGCAACAGAAGCGAAGAAACCAATAACAAACGATAAGATGAGTGTCATCTGCCTGTCAGACAGATGTTCTTTTCTCCACTTCAATATTTTTTCTGTTTCCAAAATTATTTTGTCTTTCTTTATTTGCGTTTTCCTATAACTTTATTTTCTGATGATAGTAACTTCTCCGTTTTTTCCCAATTTGATAATTGAGCTTGGAGCGTGTGGATTATGCTCTTGTCTGCGAGTCCAGCAAACATAGTCAACAGCATTGAGTATTTCCTCGCTGATATCACAATAGTTTGAAGCTGCTGGCTCGCCACTTACGTTGGCACTAGTACTTACAATTGGTTTCTGAAACTTATAGCATAGTTCCTTGCTAAATGCTTCCTGTGTAATGCGCATTGCGAGACTTCCGTCTTCGGCAATCAAATTATCAGCTACATTAACAGCGTCATCAAGAATAATTGTTGTTGGCTTTACAGCTGCTTCAACGAGTTCCCATGCAACCTTAGGCACATTTCTGAAATATTTCTGCATTCGGTTGTCAGAATCAACAAGGCAGATAAGAGCCTTAGAATCGTCACGTTGCTTAATTTCATAAACTTTAGCTACAGCCTTTTCGTTAGTAGCATCACATCCTATCCCCCAAACTGTGTCAGTAGGATAAAGAATTACTCCGCCATGTCTCATACATTCAATGGCATTCTTAATGTCTTCCTGTTGTGTCATCTTTTTATTTATAAATCTTTTCAAGCGCAAATATATAGTAAAAAGTTTGAACTGCCAAATTACTTTAAACTTATTTTACCGCTACAAAAATAATGAAATTACTAATATTATCTTTAAACTTAGCGTTTATTCAAGGGTGAATGTCTTGTCTCGCATACCATTCAGGAAAGCCTTTGCATCCATCCTCTTTTTGCCTGCCATTTGCAGTTCCTTGATTTCTAGGCGGCAGTCACCGCACATCACGTATAGTGAATTTTTCTCCTTGAATACAGTTCCAGGTTTGGCATCTTCATGGATATCAGTTTTCGCTGTCTTGAAAATCTTCAGCACCGAAGTTTTGTCCTCACCTTCTGTCATGTTTGTCCATGTTCCGGGATAAGGACTTAGCCCACGCACGAAATCATGTACTTCCTTTGCTGTTTTATTCCAATCAATTTGGCATGTTTCCTTGAATATTTTTGGAGCAGCTTTCAATTCTCCACATTCAGAACCGGCAAACTGAGACTGTTCCATTGCGTCGACATTTCCTTCGTTTGCCAGAATCAAGTCAATTGTTTCCTTTGCTGCCTCTGCACCGAGTTTCATCAATCCGTCATACACGTATTCAACGTCTGCGTCATCAGGAATTGGGAAATGTTTTTGCATAATAATCTTACCTGTATCAATATCTTTGTCAAGAAAGAATGTTGTAACTCCTGTTTCTGTCTCACCATTGATAACAGCCCAGTTGATAGGTGCTGCACCACGATATTGTGGCAACAATGCTGCATGAACATTAAACGTGCCGAAGCGTGGCATATCCCATACAACCTCTGGAAGCATACGGAAAGCCACAACCACCTGTAAGTCTGCTTTATATGAACGTAACGACTCTACAAATTCTGGGTCTTTCATCTTCACTGGTTGCAGAATCGGCAGATTGTGTTCCACTGCATATTGTTTCACTTGTGACGGTTGCAGTTGGTCTTGGTGTCTTCCCACCGCTTTATCAGGTTGTGTTACAACAGCCACAACATTATATCCACCTTCAACAAGGCTTTTCAATGATTCCACCGCAAATTCGGGTGTACCCATAAATATGATTCGTAAGTCTTCCTTTTTCATCTGATTCTATGTTTATAGCGCAAAATTAATAAAAATACTTCGGTTTATTATTATTATCCACAAAAAAGTTAGATTTCATTCCCCTTTTGTTATCCTGCAAATTACTCTGCACTATCTATTGCAATACAGCAATATTTCCTAGCAATCAACGATATACCGTTTGCCCTGTTAATCAAAGCTGCATTAGTTTCAAACTCTTCACATTAATTTCCATAGAACAGCATATACTTTTCTATATTTGATTTGATATATTCAACGTTATGATGTCCTTCAAAAACATGATTCTGAGATTCAATCCCCTTTTCTTTTAATATATTATTTAGAATTAAACAGCCTTCATAAAAGCCACCTTCGTCTTTGTCTCCTGCATCAAGATAAACCTTAAAATCGGCACACGTCATTTCTTTCGCAATTGTGATTGGGTCGTATTTATCCCAGTCTCCTTGGTGTTGAAAATAAGCTTTATCTTCATCTTCTAACTGTAACTCTACAGCAGGCATATGCCCACCTATCTTTGAAAACATATCTGCATGCCTAAAAGCATTATGAAGAGCAATATATCCCCCAGCTGAAGCTCCTCCAACATATCTACCGTCTCTATTTTTTATCGTCTTATACCGTTTGTCTATTTCAGGGATTACCTCATTGATAAAATAATCTTCATACATGCCAATATTTATTGTTCTATTCAATGAATCAAGGACTTCTTTGCTGTCCAATGATGAATTTATTCCTCGACTATTATCCATATTTGGGCAGACAATAATCATAGGACGTATTCTGTTAGCTTCTATCAGTCTGTCAGAAACAACATTCAAATCTATGTGTGTCATAAAGTTCTCATTGCCGCTTCTGCCGTGCATGAAATATAATGTAGGAAAAGCCTCACCTTCATCATATCCACAAGGTAAATATACGAGCATAGACATCTCTTTATTTAAACTTCTACTTTGAATTATAACTTTCTCTATTCTTGACTTATTCATTTTTCATTTTTATTTATCATATCAATGCCGATACATTATATATGTTCATATTGATTTACAAACACTATCAGTGATTTATACAGGGAAATAGTGTTTTTTCTAATTTATTTTGTACAAAGATATGATTTTTTAGTATCTTTGTGCAATAATCTATTGACATTTACAACTTTAACTATGAAAAAAAACGTATCAAGGACTTTTACTTATATTGGTAACTCACCAATAAAAATGGTATTTAGGCAAATATATAGCGGCCGTAAAAACATTAATAAATATACTTCTCTAGAAGATTATTGTGCTTATATTCCTAAAAGAAAATCATCAAAAAAGTCAATACCATTCATTCCGTTATGGCCTTACATGTTGGGAGGCTAATACTTTGTTAAGAAGTTCATAAACCTCAACAGAGACATATAATGGTATGTTTCTCAATTACGCTAAATTTCACTAATAAAATCCAATCCCATTTATTATGACTAAATTCAGATTTCTACACGCCCGTTTCTTTTTCACACTTTTAGTAATAGCCATCACCAACATTCAAGCTATGAGCAAGAACTATGACCATGAAATAGAAGGACTTGTAATGGACAATATCAGCGGAGATGGGCTTACCCCAAAAATTATACTGATGACTGCGGATAGCGTAGTGATAGACACGACTACCGCTGAACTTGAAGATAACCCCTATACAGGTGGTAAAATAGGAAGCTATATTTTTTATAAGATTAACCAGAAGGGACGATACATCATTAAGGCTGTGATGGAGAATTATAGCGATACCTATACTGATTGTGAGCTACGAAGTAATCGTCAGTCTGCGATCTTTGCCAAGCCCATTCGCATGATGAAGGTTTTTCACGAACTTCCTGAAGTCCTTGTTAAAGCTACTAAGCTGAAAATGGTGATGCAGGGCGACACGATAGTCTACAATGCCAATGCTTTCAACTTAGCCAATGGCAGTATGCTCGATGCATTAATCGCTAAATTGCCCGGTGCCAAACTTAATAAAGATGGACAAATCTATGTTAATGGGAAATACGTCGAGAGCCTTCTTGTCAACGGTCATGAGTTTTTTTCTGGCAATCCGAAACTAGCTTTAGAGAATCTTCCTGCCTACACCGTGAATAAGATAAAGGTGTTTAATAAAGCAGGTGCCGCCTCTGTGATGATGGGGCGTAACATGGGTGATCAAAGTTATGTGATGGATGTAAGATTAAAACGTGAATATGCCACTGGATACATGAGTAATCTAGAAACCGGAATGGGTACTAAAGATCGTTATCAAGTGCGAGGCTTTGGTATGAAATTCTCTAATAAAGAGAGAATCGGAACTTTTGTCAACATCAATAACCTCAACGACAATCAGCGCGCCGAACTTAATGGTGAATGGAAACCACAGGATATGCCCAATGGACTATTGGCTACTAAGACAGCAGGACTCTCCTATCTCAACTTCCTCAATGGCATGGATACATGGCTAAGCAGTGACATAACCTATACGCATACTTCATCTGACAATGTAACAAAGCAAAACGCGCAGACCTTCCTACCTGGTGGCGACGCCTACAAGAATAGCTATGCCAAGGACTTGCAAAGTAGAGATCTGTGGAAAAATAATACTGTATTCAACCTGTGGCATGATGGTGTCTTCACACACAACTCCCTCAACCTCTCCTATCAGCACACCAATGGCAGAGGAAATATGAACACGGAAACACTTGACTCAACTTCTGTCGTCAACCGTTTGCTTGCAGAAAACAGTATTGAATCGAGCGAATTCAACTTCAGAGCAGAATCCGAAAGCGGACTACGGGTCTTTGTTACCGACATGTGGCGTCTAGGTCTGTCTGTAGAATACAACCGCAACACTCAAAAAACATTTGCCATGCAAGATATACAATATCTGCAAGGCACTCCATCTAGAGACTATCGCAATCCATATACCAATGCTCCCAATCAGCATCTTAAACTCTCTGGCAATACAAACTACACCTTTCAGTTCCGTGAAAAGTCTATCATGCCCGAATATACTTATACCTATTCTTACAACAAGGCTTCTAATCTGTTTTATCGATTAGACAAACTGGCAGGCAGAGATAGTAGCAGATTTGATATATTGCCATCAGCGGTGAATGCACTAGCCGGTTCTCTTGACGGAGAAAACAGCTACCGTTACCACGAATACCGCAACCAACATGAGTTCAGCCTCTTTTATCAAGATCTTAGCTGTAAGCTCCTCAAAGCGGATGTACAGCTAAAAATGCCGATACGCATAGTCAACGCTAACCTCTATTATGAGCGTATGGGGCGTCACGACGTGATGCGCAAGAGTGTGTTTTTCGAACCTTCGCTCTATATTCACCATCAGAGCAACAAAACTGAATGGAGACTAACAGCAGAATTGCAGTCTGACCTTCCCGACCTTACAGCCATGACCGACTATCGCGACGACAGCGAACCACTTTATATCAAAGAAGGCAACTCCGATTTAAAGGATATCCATCGATACAGTATAGAGGCCAATACCACATTCCACGGACCACATCAACGGGCGTTTAGCCTATGGACTACTTGGCACAAGACCGACAACAGTACAGCCTACCAACTCACTTACGATAAATCAACAGGTATCTCTACCCTCCGCCCTATGAGTGTTAACGGCAATTGGGATGCCAATGGAGGAATGGGCTACACGCGCACCTTAGATAATGCTCAGAAGTTTACCACCGATAATCTGCTATGGATTAATTACTATCACAATGTAGATTTAGCTTCAGTGAGCGGACTCACAACGACTCAACGCAGCATTGTAAACAACTGGAAGATGGGCGGCGAAACTAAGTTGATTTTTCATGCCAGCGACGATTATGAGTTCACACTTCATGGTGGTGGCAACTACTATCTTATCAATAGCCAACGTGAGGGATTCAGCAACATCCATGCAGGCGACTATAACGTGGGACTAAACACCACGTTAAGTCTACCGTGGAACTTCCAGATTTCTACCGACATGACCATGTTTGCACGCAGAGGATATCAGCAAGCCGAGATGAATACCACAGATTGGGTTTGGAATGCTCAGCTCACCCGCAGTTTCGTCAAAGGTAAACTACTAGCTAAGCTACAAGGCTTTGATTTACTACATGAGCTTTCAAGCACGCAATATGCCATGAATGCACAGGGCCGAACAGAAGTATGGCACAACAGCATTCCTCGTTATGTAATGCTTTCACTTGCTTGGCGATTTAACATTAACCCAAAGAAGAACAACTGATTTTCATAAACCAATAAAGATACAAACATCTGCGAAATAAATGCAGCAGGCTTGCTGCATTCCTCTGCGACCTCTGCCTTATCTGCGAGAGAATAACACGCAAGAGTACTCAATCTGTCTGCACAAAGGAAACCCATATATCTCTCGCAGATTTCGCTGATGATCGCAGACATCTATCAGCGAGAGTCCCTCCAACGCATTCAAGCCATCTTTAACACCATCCTCACGCGCGCGCATACATAGGGTTTTTCAAAAATACCAGTGTCGAAGTGTCTATGCTCTGAATATCAGTATGTTGCATCTCCAATCTGAATTAATCAAGTGTCACCACTGTGTCGTTTGTTGCAATCTCTTTTTGGTTTGCAAGATAGATGAAAATATTTTAAATAACAGATCGTCAAGACTCTTCATTTTTTGCTTGATTTCGTTTTTTGTTTTATACAAGACATTTATTTTTGATAGTTCGATTCTATTTTATTGTTATTTTTTATCGAAAATACGTTTCCACGACGTAACGTTTGCGTTATTACGTGGAAACGTTTCTGTTGCTACGACACGAAGTTTGCGTTTCTACGATGTAAAGTTTGCGTTTCTATATAGAAACGGAAATGCAAATTGACGTTTTCGCGACACTTTGTTTTTGAAAAAAGTGCATCTAACGTACTGATAGACAGCGGATAGACGTTTCGACGCTAGTTTATTTACAAAACCTATGTACAAATAAGCTCTTCAGCAGTTTTTGTGGGGGATATTCTCTATAAACCTATTCTGGCTAAAGATAAATGAGGGTTAGCATTCAAGCATAAAAAAGTTTTTTTAATGTCACTTATGTCACAAAACCTTTGTTTATAAGGGATAAGCGAGCGATATTTCTACAAAAAGAATTAATTTATCCTTTGATATTCCAGCTCATGCAGTTGTAAGCACCACCATATTTTTTGATAAGAGTTGGAGCCTTGACTTGCAACACGGGAATGTCGAAAAAAGAAGATAGATCCTCGTGAGCAGATGCATCAGACAATAAGTTCAACTTAGGAATAACTATCACCTTGGAGGTCTGCAGGAAGTTGATGTACGCCCAAGAATAGTCGGAAACATAAGGCAATTCCAACTCATTCACATTATATCCTTTTTGTTCCAATATATTGTAAAGACGCTCGGCAAATGGTGCATTAAACTTAGAGTAATTATCTGTGAGAAGTTCACAGCCTTTTATGTATCTCACCATACCGTCAGTATGTCCGCAAAGATCTTTTTGGGGATCGTACCATGGCACTATCAGCACCTCATTTTGGAAAGCATCCTCAAGTCGTCTGATGAGGACGTTACGCTTAAAGTTTTTGTTTTCAGTGAAGATTTTGTCGGTCATGATGACGTGGTAGGGTGTCTTCACCATGTTGCCACCATCAAGAGTGATGTCGCTTAAATCCACCAGAAACTTATCATCAATACCTAGATGACTCCAAGGCTTTTCCACCTCGGTTCTGTAGCCACAAACATAAGGCTTATCAAGATAGTTGGGGAAATATCTATATTTCACGAATCTATCCTCAGCTACCTGCAAAGGCATATAGTCGCGACACCAATAGTCCTCTGTATTCTGGAGCACACCAACCTCTATACTATACTGTTCCAATACTGCCTTAATCCGCTTGAAAAAATCGCCACAATGACTTTCCAAGCAATTAGAGAAGTACACCTTATTTGTTTCGTTGGAGAGCAGCATTATCTTTATTTCTTTTTTCGATGTGGAGATAATATTGAGATTTTTTCTTATTGCCGGGAATTTGGTAGTCGTATCGTTCAATAGGCTTATCGTTCTGCATGAATTTGTCGTCTTTCACATACCCTGCATCATAGAAGGCATAAGGTTTATTTGCCATGGTATAAGTCTTAGTATACCCCGACTTATCATCCTTTAGTTTTGGCTCACCAATCTTTCTAGTGAATGAGGTAACCTTAGCTTTATTCCTTGCGTCTTCAGGAAGCAATTCCAGCTGTAGATGATTATCATTGTCAGTATAGCTGAAAAGAGTTGAATAACAATCCCAAGGACCTGCAACAAGTTTATCTTCCTTACCTTCCTCAATCATAAGCAGGGAACGAACCAATATGCCACCACCCTCACCATTTTCTTTATCGACCAGAGTTCCTTTAAAGCAGATGTCCAAGCCGCTGGCATGGAGCAGAAACTGTCCATCCTTCGTGCATGCCCGTGGATACACAAAAGGCTTTGGCTCATTCTTTTCATTATAAACCAAGTCTTTATGGCATTGGGAATAATAATAGAACTCAATCTCAAGGAATCGGAATTCAACATTTCCTTTCTTGAAGCAGAAATTATTGAAAAGACCTTTTGCGATCTTTTCAAAGACACTTTGGGCATCTTCTTCTTTCATTATTAATTTTGCCTTGCCAAGAAGGTCTTCTAATTCTTTCATAATTATATTTATTTTATTCTAAAATAGTATTTAACTCAATCTCGAGGACATGCCCATAGAGGACATTCTAGTTATTATCAAGTTGATGTGCTTGCACGATTTCTGAACAACTCTTTACCAACAGCGTAGGCTAGTCCCTATTGATTATTACAACTCAAGATACCTTATATTATTATTCGATGGGAAAATAGCAAGCTCATGAGGTGAGATAATGCATTATAGCAGAGAAGGTATAACCGATTTGTCATGTCAATCTATCTAAGAAGAATGATTATTCCTGTAAGTTTCAAGTAAGACTCCATCGAAAAGATTAAAATTCTCATATCTTTGAGAAATGAAAGCGTCCCTATCTTCGTCATACAATTTGAAGAACTGGGTAATTTTATCCTTGCTTAGTTCCTCATATACTGATGGTGATATTCCCCATCCATTAGTTCTTATTAACAACGATGTCAGATATTCCTCAATCGTATTATCGTCTTTTGACATCAGTTCTTGGAAATATAACTTTGCCCAATTACTCTCGCAATTCTTGTCAAAACCTAACAAAATATGTGTTTTATTTTCTGTTGGAATAACATGCAAAAGAAACAGGTCTAGTGGCTTTTCCAAATTTGTGTCTAAAAAGTTACCCAAAGAAAGAGTAGTAGAGCAATATATGCCAGAGATAGAAAATTCTTTATGATAGAACATGTATTCATTTTTTGGTTGCTCTAATTCTTTTTCTATTTTCGAACGATGAGATAATAAGTCTCTCTGCCCTAACTTAAAACTACATCGAAATTTTTCAAGATCATCAAGTTGCTTTGCATTAACCATTTGTCTTATTGTGTTGGACTCAATAAACCTTCTATATACTTCTACTTCATATTCCTTTCTTCTAGCTTCAGCACAGACTGCTCGATATGACAACAAAAGACAATGCCTGTAATTGTTTAGCTCCAAATTACCCTTCTCTATTTCCCCAAATATATTTTCGTCATGGGTCTTACAGAAAGTATGTACACTCAAAGCTTGTTCGACTCCAACCCTCTTTAATTCTGAAGGATTGTGAATGAACTTTTCTTGGAATATATTTGATGGTCTCGGTTCATACATGTGCCCACTTTCAAAAACCTTAGACAATATACCTTTCTTCTGTAATAGATGAGAATTTATTGAAGGCTCAGAACAGCCTGTACACATACAAGGAAGGCTTAACAGACAAACCCTCTGATGGATATTTGAGAAAATCTGTAATCCTTTCTTCTTGTCTTTGTTATTCATATAGGAAATCTTATAATGCTGATTTTTATATCTTTATTTCACACTAGTGGGCAGTTACTGTCGTACTGGCTTCACTTATCAACAGCCAAATATCAAACTACTCTTCTCTCAAATCATATACCGAAGATCAATAATAATATAAGCGCGATAAGTGCCAATCCACCCTGTTTAGGGAAAATTTTCGGGTTAGAACTAACGGCTCCGTAAGCAGCTACAATTATAATATAGCTCAACAGAAGGACTATCGTTTCTTCCGAGTGCATGATAAACAACGCAATCAATAGCATCACGGCAATAAGAAGGTTGTACACTCCCTGATTTTTAAGAAGTACATTCACATTCTTATCCTCCAATGCCTTCTTGGTTATACCAAAGGTCTCGGAAGTTTTCTTTGATGTTGTAACAATAGTTTCGAGATAGAAGATATATACGAACTCTATGGCCACAAGCACCACAAAAATATCTGTTAGAATATTCATAAAGCGAAGATACAAAATATTCTCGAAATGTCAATCATTTCAGTATAATAAATTGAATGTGAGGTCTATTTAAATTAAAGAAACGTACTTATTGATATTACATGTATATCAGTAGGCACTGAGTCGCCCGAACTTAGCCATAATAATTTACATAGAGCAAAATAAAAAAAGTCCTCAGTAATAATACTGAGGACTTTGCGGAGAGAGAGGGATTCGAACCCCCGGTACCTCTCGGTACGGCAGTTTTCAAGACTGCTGTAATCGACCGCTCTACCATCTCTCCATTGATGATGTTAGCTTGGTTTCTTAAAGCGAGTGCAAAAGTAATGGATATTTTTTAAACCTCCAAATATTTCTGAAACTTTTTTCAAAAAAAATCGCTTTTCTTTAAAAATAATTGCCGTTTTATTGCCTTTTAAGGCGTTTTCTAACGCTGTACCATTGTCTCTAATTTAACAGCCATCGGGAAAAGAACATTGTTTTCAATCGCCACATGTTCATCCAATGCCTGACGAAATTCGCGCAATAATTGCATTGCTTCTACATAATCATTATCTGAAGAATCTGGAGCAGTATAATTGTTAGTCAATTCAGCTATGCGGTTATGACGTGACACTTCTTCGTCGTGATCAGCCATCATTGCACTGATTGGACTCTGAACGCTTCCGCAATGAAACGGCGGAACACTGTGACCTTGTGCATAAGCCTCGTACATCTCTAAAACATAAGGATAGAGAATGTTGTCTTCCTTACTGCAATGCACATCAAGATCATAGAGAGAATTACGGAAATGATCTGTTACCTTTAGAAGATTTGGAGCGTCTGCCTTGTGGACTTCTGCCACAGCAATTAGTTTATCTAGCACCTTTGGCCCTTTTTCTCGTATCCCACGATGATGAACTTTCTGAATGTAATCAACCAATAAATCAATATCCCATTGTTCAAAAGAATAAATAGTATTCATATTTTCTACGTTTTATTATTTTTGGCAAAGATAGAAGAAAACGATTATATAATAAGGTAACATTTGTTACCTTACCGTGGTTAATATTAGTTAAGACGTGTTTTATAACATAGTTTTAGCAATTTCCCAATTAAAAATTTTTCTGAATCAAGAAAAGTTCGTATTTTTGGAGAAACGGAGGTAATACAATGAAAAAAATAACAGCTGATAATTTCGATGAGCTATACGTTGACAAAATTGAGTTGGCGGAAATAGACAAATTTGTATGCTGTGAAATGTCAAGACAGATACACAGATACATAAAAGGCATGTCGGGTTCAAAAACCATTATGGTGAGATTTGAGGAATCGCTGTCGAAGCTAAGTGTTCCAGAAAAGGAAAAAGCCATTGCTAAATACATAGACCTTAACAGAAAAGCCATTAGTGGACTTGACTGGAAGATGGTGATTGCGAGGGCTGCAGCCAACTACTGTGACACATACAGTTACTGGCATAGAATGATAAGCAATCCAAGAAAGACGGTAGCTTACTTACAGCGAATAAAAAGAAAATATATCAAGTTTCATAGTGTGTTTGAAGAAAATGAAAAGTTTGGTATTAAAGATCATGAAGGAAAAATCCTCATACACCCACTCTATGATTTTTTGAGGACACCATACGTATATGTTGATGACTTATGCATGATGCCTGTCATCGCAAAGAAGAACGGCAAAATGGGACTAATACTACCTGACGGAAAAGACACTGTTATTGCAGAGTTTATTTATGATGACATGCAACTAAGATGCGAGCCACCTTATTTCGAAGGTATACAAGGTAAGAAACATATACTTATAGACAGATACGGAGCTAAACAAGCATAAAAAAAAAAGGATGTAGTGAAAACTACATCCTTCTTTTTTTTTGAGCCTCTTGTCGGATTCGAACCAACGACCCCGAGATTACAAATCACGTGCTCTGGCCAACTGAGCTAAAGAGGCGGGTGGGCAAGCGATCCTTATCGCGACGCTTCGACCAAGTACCCTTGCTACGTTCCCGTCCTGGGGGATTCCAAGGGAGCAGACCGTAAGGGACTTGCCCATGTTGCTTTTGTTAAGCGGGTGCAAAAGTAAATGTTTTTTTTGAATAGCAAAAAAAATACATAAACTATTTTACGATTTTAACATCTATTAGAAATCTACTATCGTTATTCCAGCACCACCAAACTGCACATGCTCATCTGCATAATGGGTGACATTAGGAATCCCGGCAAGATATTGCCTTATAAGACTACGAAGGATTCCGTTTCCCTTTCCATGCAAGATACGCACTCTGCTCATGCCTACAAGTATTGCATCATCTATGAAATACTGAACGGCATTAAGTGCCTCATCACCACGCATTCCCCTGACATCCAAATCCTGATGAAAGTTTTTCTTATGATCATCTATTGTGGCACGGGTAGCACGGCTTACCTGATATGAGTTATCAGCAGCCTCATCATTTTCTTTATTCCCTACTCCACTTGCAGCTTCCAAACGATCAAGGCGCATCTTTGAGCGCATACCGCCAAATATAACTGTACACATCTTTCCATCAACGGACTCAATTGTTCCTGTTGAAGACAACCCTTTTATACGTACCGTTGAACCAATTCCAATAGCTCCTGTTGAACTATCAACGACAGACATATTTATATTGATTGGCTTATCAGAATCAGAAACAGGTTGACTGCTTTTCTTATCAGCTTTTTCTTTCTTACGCTGTTCCTTGCGTTGACGACGCTGCTCAATCTGCTTCATTTTCTTTTCGAAATCATCATCAGAAATAATTCCATGAGACTGTTTCCCCGCAGCGGTATTTCCTTCACTAACAGCTGTTTCAAAGTCACGCAGTTCCTCACGAATCTTACGTGTAGCTTCTTTTTCAGCCTGATTCTGCTTTATTTCACGAATAGCGTTCTCAATTCGTTTGTTACTTTCCTTCAACAATTCTCCAGCTTCAGCTTTAGCCTTTGCTACAATATCACGCCTCTGGCTTTGCAGTTCCTCAATTTCTTGTTCATATTTAGAGATTGTCTTCTCTATATCTTTTTCACGTTGATGGATAGATTGTCGCTTGGCTTCCCAGTAACGCTTATCACGAACAATATCTTGCAGATACTTATCACTTTGTATATAGTCGCTTCCAACTATCTCTGAAGCTTCAGAGATGACGTCTTCAGGAAGTCCTATCTTGCGTGCTATTTCAATAGCGAAACTACTACCTGGTCTTCCTATAGCAAGTTGGAAGAGCGCACGCATCTCATGGCGATCATATAACATTGCACCATTTACAACTCCAGGATGAGAATCGGCAAAATGCTTAAGATTCTGATAATGGGTTGTGATTACAGCCCATGCACCCTTTGAACAAAACTTATCCAAAACACTCTCGGCAATAGCACCACCTATCTGCGGTTCAGTACCTGTACCGAATTCATCAATAAGGATAAGGGTACGATCCGAAGACTGCTTCATCATATTCTTCATATTCAACAAATGAGAAGAATATGTAGACAAATCGTTTTCAAGGCTCTGCTCGTCTCCAATATCCATCATCATATCATCGAAGATTCCACAAGTGGAACGTTCGCTGACAGGAATAGGCAGACCACACTGCAACATATACTGCAATAGTCCTACAGTTTTAAGACAGACTGATTTACCACCAGCATTAGGACCAGAAATAATAAGAATATGCTTATCTGAATTAAGAGTTATACCCAACGATACAATTTTACCACCATGAGCAGATAAACGTTTTTCTAATAAAGGGTGTCTAGCCTCTATCCAATCCATATATGGTGACGACTTAACTTCAGGATAAATGGCATGAAGACTCTTTCCCAACTCAACTTTGGCATTTATGGAATCCATTATGCCAAGGAAATTAAATGAGTCAAGGATTTCTCTAACATTAGGTCGTACATGATCGGTTATAGCGATGAGTATTCTGATAACCTCTTGACGCTCTTCAGCTTCTAATTCTCGAATTTTATTATTTGCCTCAACAACCTCAGCAGGTTCTACAAAGACAGTTTTACCAGTAGCACTTTCATCATGCACAATACCGTTTATACGTCGTTTCAAACCTGGAGCAACAGGTATCACAAGTCTACCATCACGCATTGTTGGAGTTACGTCCTTATCAACAACACCTTCGGCCTGTGCAGAACGTAAAATTCCATACAAAGTACGAGACACCGAACCTTCAGCCTTAGCAAGTTCACGACGAAGTCTAAGTAATTCTGGAGAAGCGTTGTCACGCATGTGTCCAAACTTATCTATAACCTGATCAATACGTTGAATAAGATTAGGAAACGTAGCAATGCCATCTGACAAAAGAAACAGAGCCTTTCCTGGCGCATTTTCTATTTCATCAGGATGCAAAATACCAACAATCCTGTTGATCGTGTCAAGACTTTGGCGGAGGTTGAAAAATTCTTCTTCCTCAAGATGAGTATTGGCAATACGAGCACGCTTCAAGCTCTCACGCATATCGTATATATTCCCCAATGGGAAATCAGAATTTTCTTCAAGAAGTGCCGCTAACTCACGAGTTTGGTCGTGAAGTTCATTGATTAACGAATGGTCTGACGAAAATTCCATAGCGTCAACCTGTGACTTTCCAAGCGTGGACAAACAACGTTCACGCAGCATATTACGTATATCGGTAAAACCGATTTTATCTTCAAAATTATCAGGATAAATCATAAATGACATTACTTTGGTGCAAAGATACAACTTTTTGGTAGAATGCAAATAGCTTTAAAGTTTAAAGTTACCCGACAGATAACGAAAGTTTTACGTTTAAAAAGTAAAAATAAGCCAAAAAGTAATCTTGTTATGAATTTATATGATAGAAAATAATTATCTTTGCACTGTTTATAAACATAAATTCAGTTAATGATTAATATTAGTGCCATAAATCAGACAAAGGCATTCGCACGACAGGATGGAGCATTGCTCTCATTGTTGTGGATTTCAGCATTTGCATTTACTATTTTCACTCCACAATCAAGCATTGGTGGATTACTAGCTTTGTCAACACCATTCTTTGTAGCATGGCGAATGATAAGTTTCAAGAACTACGCTCTAGAAGGTACCATATCTTACAGGAGAGCACTTGTGTACTGCATGTATACTTTTTTTTACAGTTCGCTGATATTCGGAGTAGCACAATTTCTCTATTTCAGGTTTCTTGACCAAGGAAGATTCATGGGAACAATAAGTACGATGATGCTAGCAATGCAAACTGCATATAAGCAAAACGGCGTTGACACAAAAGAAATCAACGACGCAATGACACTTATCAACAAAATGACGCCTCTTGAACTATCATTTATGATAATGGTATACAATCTGATAATAGGTTGGATATGCTCAATATTCATTGCAGCATTCGGAAGATTTAAAGTTAAGAAATAAAAAGTTTGAGAACAAGATGAATATAACTATTGTAATTCCTCTTTACAACGAGGAAGAATCATTGCCAGAACTACACGCGTGGATACAGCGCGTGATGAAAGCCAATAACTATAGCTATGAAATAATATTCGTGAACGACGGAAGTACCGACAAGTCATGGAATGTGATTGAGAATTTAGCTAAAAAAGACGAGAATGTAAAGGGATTAAAGTTCCGCAGAAACTACGGAAAAAGTCCAGCACTATATTGTGGATTCGCAAAAGCACAAGGTGACGTAGTAATCACTATGGACGCAGATTTGCAGGATTCTCCAGATGAAATACCTGGACTATACAAAATGATAACAGAAGATGGATTTGATCTTGTTTCGGGCTACAAGCAGAAGAGATACGATCCTATCACAAAGACTCTACCTACAAAGCTTTTCAACGCCACGGCAAGAAAGATAAGCGGAGTTCACAATCTGCACGATTTCAACTGCGGACTTAAAGCATATCGCAAGGATGTTGTTAAAAACATTGAGGTATATGGAGAAATGCACAGATATATACCATATCTTGCAAAGAGCGCAGGATTCGATAAAATCGGAGAAAAGGTGGTACAACATCAGGCGAGAAAATACGGAAGTAGTAAATTCGGGCTTAACCGTTTCTTCAATGGTTATCTTGACTTGATAACTCTCTGGTTTCTCAGCAACTTCGGAAAGAAGCCTATGCACGTCTTTGGATTCCTTGGTTCGATAATGTTCATGATTGGTTTATTCGCTGTTATATGCATAGGTGCCGACAAAGCATACGCTTTATACAACGGTATTCCACAAAGACTTATAACAGAGTCGCCATATTTCTATATAGCACTTACAACAATGCTTTTAGGTAGCCAATTTTTCCTAGCCGGATTTCTTGGTGATCTTATAAGCAGACAGAACCCTTCAAGGAACGACTATCAAGTAGAGAAAGAAATATAGAATGAAGAAAAACGGAGGATGGGATTTAAAATTATCCCTATACATATTGATAACGCTGTTTGTCGTAGCAGGATGTTCGAGCATTGATTGTCCGCTGAATAATCGTGTGTACGCAAAATACAAACTGGCAGGTAGTATTAAATCACTGGCAGACTCGCTAACCTTGTCGGCAAACCTAGGTGACGGTAACGACTCTGTTATCATTAACAAATCGGTAAATACAGACAGTTTTCAACTACCAATGAGTTATCAACGCAACGAAGACGTATACTTTATGGAAATAAAGAATTCCACGGATTCTCAGTTTGATACAATAAAGGTGACCAAGACAAATAGTCCTCATTTTGAAGCAGTGGATTGTAATCCAGCCATCTTCCACGTTGTAACTGGTGTAAAATACACCAAGAACAGAATAGACACAATTGTCATAAATAATCCAAACGTAACTTACGATGCTACAAAGAGTACATTCCTCATACATTTCAAGAATAGCAGCAGTAATTAGTGTTATCATGCTTACTTTCCTTACTGCTAACGCACAACAAGGCAGAAAGAAAGTCATGACGACAGTTGCTCCTGATACAATTCCACTATTCAGAGGCATAGCCGTTTCTACAGATCTTGTAGGACCTGCTCAATTGGCATTCGGCAGCTATGGACAATATCAAGCTGCAATGAGAGTGAATCTTAAAGACAAATGGTTTCCTATCATAGAGCTAGGTATAGGAAAAGCTAACGCAGAGGATGTTACAACAAAATTGACATATAAATCAACTGCCCCATACGGCAGAATAGGTATGGACTGGAATCTTAGCAAAAACAAACATGATATATATCGTGTGTACGGAGGTTTCAGATATGCTTATACATCTTTTAAATACGACGTAAACAGCCCAGGGATCGTTGATCCAATATGGGGCGACAAGACAGACTTCAATGCTAAAGACGTAAGTTGCACTTATCACTGGCTTGAAGCTGTATTCACTATTGACGCAAAGATATTTGGACCTGTGAGAATGGGATGGAGCATGAGATACAAGCGCAGACTATTTCATACACACGGAGACATCGGAGAAGCATGGTATGTGCCAGGTTACGGTAAAAGCGGCAACAGCCGACTTGGTGGAGAATTTAACATAACATTTGAACTATGATGAAAGGAAAAAAGAAAACTTACGCACAAGTTGCATTTTTACTGGCTCTTATAGTCGGTACGGTTCTTATCGTAAAGCAACAGAGGGATATGCCTTATCAGAAAGATGAGGGTTTTATCTTCGGAACGGTGTATCACGTTACATATCAATATAACAAGGATCTAAACAATGAAATATTAGCTGAACTTAACAAAGTTGATGGTGAATTTTCAATGTTCAATAAGAAATCTACTGTAGCAGCTTTCAACAATGGCAAAAAAGTAGAGGCCAGTGATATGTTTATGAATGTGCTGACATTGTCACAAGACGTGAGCAAGAACACAAATGGAGCTTTTGATATTACTGTAGCTCCTCTTGTAAACGCATGGGGATTTGGATTCAAACACCAGAAGATGCCAGATCAGCAACAGGTAGACAGTCTGAGGAAACTCGTAGGAATGCAAAACATCAACGTGGAGAAGTTGAGCGGAAAGACATATCTTTCTAAGAAACTTAAAAACATGATGCTTGATTTCAGTGCTGTTGCTAAGGGATTTGGCAGTGACGCTGTAGCAACCGTAATGAGACGCCATGACATAAAGAACTATATGGTGGAGATTGGTGGAGAAGTAGTTACAAGCGGTCTGAGCGAAAAGAGATTACCTTGGAAGATTGGAGTCACCCAACCTACCGATGACAGTCTGAACACAAATCAGCAACTTCAAACTGTGTTGAATATCACAGACAAGGCAATGGCTACAAGTGGAAACTATCGTAATTTCTACTATAAAAATGGCAAGAAATACGCACATGAAATAGACCCGAAGACTGGTAGACCTGTTCAACATAGTCTTCTATCATCAACCGTTTTGGCAAACAGATGTGCTGAAGCTGACGCCTATGCAACTGCATTCATGGTTTTGGGAGTAGAAAAATCTGAAGCAGTATTGAAAAGACATCCTGAATTGATGGCATACTTTATCTATGTAGGGAAAGACGGCAAAAACAAAGTGTGGTATTCTTCGGCATTACAGAAAAAGATAGAGAAATAAAGATATGGAGAACGAATTTCAATTATACAACAAGCTTTTAACTCTGCCTTTATTTCAAGGACTTGGAAAAGCAGACCTTGGAGATGTTGTGGCACATACGAAATTCGATTTCCATAAATACGAGCCAGAAGAAACTATCATAGACGAGAACGAGAACTGTAATCATCTTATGTTTCTTCTAAACGGAATTGCAGAAGTTGTTACTATTGCTGCGGATCATTGCTACCAAATTATTGAAGACATTTCATCACCAGAGATTCTACAGCCTGAAAGATTATTCGGTCTGATACAAAATTATACAAAGACTTTCAAAGCAAAGACAACTTGCAGAATATTGAAAATCGACAAGAGCGAGGTGATGAGACTTAGTGACAAATACATGATATTCAGAATTAATATTATGAATATGCTGTCAACAATTATACAAAAGCAAGAAAGGCAATTGCTACGCAAGTATCCCGACAATCTGGAAAGCAGGATTATAAGATTTATCTCTGACAGATGCCTTAGACCAGCAGGAAGAAAAATCATCAACATCAAGATGACACAACTTGCGAAGGAAATAAACGATAGCAGACTGGATGTGTCAAAGGCATTGAACAGAATGGAAGAAAAAGGAATTTTGAAACTTAAACGTGGTTACATTTATATTGAAAAGATTGAAACTGCAATGATGCAGGCGAAAGAGTTTACAATATAATATAGATATATAATAACACAAGTTAGTATGATTGAGAATAATAAACATAATACAAAAAGAATAAATCCATTTTTTGAAGACTACGGAACACCACATTATACTGTTCCATTTGAACGCATAAAAACCTCTGATTACGAAGAGGCATTTATGGAGGGCATTAAGCGTGATGATGAAGAAATAGATAAAATCATCAACGATACAGCTGAACCAACATTTGATAATACAATTGCAAGAGTTGACAACGAGAAAGGTGAACATTACTACGACCTATTAGATAGAGTATCAAATGTTTTTTCATGCATGCTTAGTGCTGATACAAACGACGAGATGGACGCACTTGCGCAAAAATTAAGTCCTATACTCACCAAGCATTCAAATGACGTTAGTCTTAACAAGAAACTTTTTGAGAAAATAAAATATGTGCATGAGCATCATCGCGAACTAACAGCAGAAGAACAGATGCTATTAGACAAAAGCTATGATGGCTTTGTCAGAAGCGGTGCTTTGCTGAATGATGCAGACAAGGATAGATTGCGCAAACTCACTGAGGAAGCAAGCATGATGTCATTGCAATTTTCACAGAACTTATTGAAAGAGACTAAGGCTTACGAACTACATATTAAAAATGAAGATGAGCTTAACGGTCTGCCAGACACAGCAAAAGAGGCAGCTGCACTAACAGCAAAAGAAAAAGACAAAGAGGGTTGGATATTTACATTGGATTATCCTAGCTATAGTCCATTCATGACATATTCCACAATGCGTAATCTACGTAAGGATATGTATATGGCAAGGAATACAGAATGTACTCACGACAATAGTGAAAACAATCTGGAAATATGCAAGAAACTCATAAACCTTAGAAGGGAAATAGCACAACTACTAGGCTTTGATACATTCGCAGACTATGTATTGAAACATAGAATGGCTAGCAATACAGATAATGTATATAAGCTGCTCAACGACCTAATAGATGCATATAAACCAACTGCACAAAATGAGGTTGGAGAGATTGAAGCTATGGCAAAGAAGGTTGAAGGAAAAGACTTCAAACTAGAACCATGGGACTTCAGCTTCTACTCACACAAACTACAAATGGAAAAATACAATCTAGACGCAGAAATGCTAAGACCGTATTTTGAAATATCAAATGTAATAAAAGGTGTATTCGGACTTGCAACAAAACTATACGGAATAACATTCAAGGAAAATAACGATATACCGGTTTATAACCAAGACGTGAAAGCCTATGAAGTGTTTGACGAAGACAACAGCTTCCTAGCTGTGCTATATGCTGATTTCCATCCTAGAAACGGTAAGCAAGGTGGAGCTTGGATGACAGAATTCAAGGGACAATGGATAGACCACAAGGGAAACAATAGTAGACCACACGTGAGTCTTGTCATGAACTTGACGAAACCAACTGATGATAAACCTGCATTGCTTACACTTGGCGAAGTTGAAACATTTCTACATGAATTCGGACACTCACTACATGGTATGTTCGCAAACACACGCTTTGAGAGTTTAAGCGGTACAAACGTATGGTGGGATTTTGTAGAACTACCTTCACAGTTCATGGAAAACTATGCTGTAGAGAAAGATTTCTTGCGCACATTCGCATTCCATTATCAAACAGGTGAACCTATTCCAGACGAACTGATAGACAGAATCGTTAAGAGCAGAAATTTCATGGCTGCTTACGGCTGCATGAGACAAGTAAGCTTTGGACTCCTTGACATGGCATACTACACTAAGAAGGACGAGTTTAATGAAGATATAATCCCATTTGAAAAGAAAGCTTGGGAAAAGGCTATGCTGTCTGAACAACTACCAAATACATGTATGACCGTACAGTTCAGTCATATCATGGCTGGTGGATATGCAGCTGGATACTATAGCTACAAATGGGCAGAAGTATTAGATGCTGATGCTTTCAGCGTATTCAAGAAGAATGGTATATTTGACAAGAATACAGCAAAAAGCTTCAGAAACAATATCCTCTCAAAGGGCGGAACCGAACATCCTATGGCACTCTATAAGAGATTCAGAGGACAGGAACCGACTATTGAGGCATTATTGAAAAGAAACGGAATAAAAGAATAGTTTTACTACTAAATAAATATAACCAATATGACTGCTGAGGAAAAAC
Organism: Segatella paludivivens DSM 17968 = JCM 13650; assembly: GCF_000373185.1. GTDB lineage: Bacteria > Bacteroidota > Bacteroidia > Bacteroidales > Bacteroidaceae > Prevotella > Prevotella paludivivens. Next base: position 19,553 of record NZ_KB890649.1, on the reverse strand, counting down.
AAGAGAAGTTAGACTACAGATACCTGCGTATGGCAAGGATATGGGCTGAGAACTCATACTGCAAACGTAGACAGGTAGGTGCACTTGTCGTAAAAGACAAGATGATTATCAGTGACGGATATAATGGAACGCCAAGTGGATTTGAAAACTTGTGTGAAGATGCTAACAATGTCACTCTTCCATATGTATTGCACGCTGAAGCTAATGCCATTACCAAACTGGCACGAAGCAATAACAACAGTGACGGCAGTACCCTTTATGTCACGGCATCGCCTTGTATTGAATGCTCAAAACTGATTATACAATCAGGAATAAAGCGCGTAGTTTATGGTGAGAAATATCGACTTGAAGACGGTATAAACCTGATGAAAAAAGCAGGTATTGAAGTTATTTATTTAGGAGAAAAAGAATAGAGAGACATCATCCTTGTCTATATGGCAAGAGAGGGTTTTATTAAGTAGGCAGGTAACTGCAAAAAAGAGAAACAATATTAAACAATATGGAGCAGAAAAGAAATAACCGATGGATGCCAATTATCATGGCATTATGCGTTGTGGCAGGTATCTTTATCGGAACGTTTTATGCTAATCATTTTTCGGGTAACAGACTGAATATCATCAATTCAGGAAGTAACAGACTAAACAATCTGTTGCACATTATTGATGATCAGTATGTTGACAAAGTTAACATCGACTCACTTGTCGACAAGGCAATTCCACAGATTCTATCAGAGTTAGATCCACATTCTGTGTATATCAGTGCAAAGGATGTACAAGCAGCAAATGATGATCTGAAAGGTTCTTTCTCTGGTGTCGGCATCGAATTTACCATTCGGGAAGACACTATACATGTACAGAATGTCATCAAAAACGGACCTGCAGAACGTGCTGGAATATTAGCTGGTGACAAAATTGTAAATGTAGACGGTAAGAGATTTGTTGGTAAGATAGTTACTAACGAAGAAGCACAGCATAGACTTAAAGGTCCTAAAGATACAAAAGTAAAGATTGGAGTAGAGAGATTTGGACAGAAAGCTGTTAAATATTTCACTGTTACAAGAGGTGAAATACCACAGAAGAGTATTTCTGCTACTTACATGATTAACGATGAAACTGGTTACATCAGAATAAAGAACTTTGGAGAAACAACTTATCCAGAAATGCTAATTGCATTGGCTAAACTTTCTCAAGAAGGTTTCAGCAATCTAGTAATAGATTTGCGCGATAACACCGGTGGCTACCTTAATAGTGCCGTACAAATTGCCAATGAATTCCTTCCTAAGAATAAACTAATTGTGTATACTCAGGGTAGAAAGAGTCCAAGACAAGACTATCGTTCTGATGGTAAGGGTACATACCAGAATATACCATTGGTAGTTTTGATTAACGAGGGTTCAGCTTCAGCTTCCGAAATTTTCGCTGGTGCGATGCAGGATAATGACCGTGCTACTATCATCGGTCGTCGCTCATTTGGTAAGGGACTTGTTCAGCAACAGATTGGATTCCCTGACGGAAGCATGATCAGACTTACAATAGCCAGATACTATACTCCTTCTGGACGTTGTATACAGAAACCTTATGTAAATGGTGAAGATCCAGAATATCAACAAGATCTTATGAGTAGATATCTACACGGAGAATTCTTCTCTCAAGATAGCATTAAACATACAGGTCCAGCATATCACACAGCAAACGGACGTACTGTTTATGGTGGTGGTGGTATAACTCCGGATATATTTGTGCCAGAAGACACTACAGGCATCACATCATACTACAAACAGGCATCTATGAGCGGACTAATTCTGCAATTTGCATTTACATACACTGATGATAATCGTCCTAAGTTGAACAACTTTAAGGAGATGATGGAACTCAGCGACTATCTAACAAAGCAGAATACAGTTGAGAAGTTTGCTGGTTATGCAGACCATCATGGACTACAGCGACGTAACCTTATGATTATGAAGAGCCATAAGTTGCTAGAACGCTACATCAATAGTAGAATAGTCTACAACATGCTTGACGAAGAGGCTTGGAATGAATACATAAATCAAGACGATCCTGTAGTATTATCGGCTATGAGAGTATTCAAAAATAAGTCTGCTTTCCCAAAGAAACCTGTGAAAAAAGTTTTGAAAGGGCAAAAGGTAGCAATGATTGGTAAACATTTTGATAATGTTGGACTAAGGAGAAACTTCATTGCAAATGCTTAAAAAGGAATTAAGAAAAGATATTAGAGAGCGCAAGCGACAGTTCACTAGCCAAAAGCTAGGTGAGCTGTCGCTTATGCTTATTAATAAACTCCTTGAAAATGAGAAAATAAAAAAGGCAAGAACTATTCTAATGTACTATTCTATGCCCGACGAAGTTAATACACACAATGTTGTAGATACATTGGTTGCTATGGGCAAGAAAGTATTACTTCCTGTTGTTATAAACGGAGAAGAGCTCGAGATTAGAGAGTACAAAGATAAAAATGACCTTAGAGAAGGTATGGCCTACCACATAATGGAACCTATAGGTAAAAAGTATGCTGACTACAAGAATATAGATGTTGTAGTTGTGCCTGGTATGAGTTTCGATGATTATGGAAACAGATTAGGACGTGGTAAAGGGTATTATGACAGATTTCTTAGCCAAATACCACAAACATACAAGATTGGTATATGTTTTAATTTTCAAAAAACAGATGTTGTACCAACAGAGGAAACTGATATAAAAATGGACGAAGTAATCTGCTAGAAGAATTTTATATCAGTAATAATCATTGCCCCAACCTTTTCATTAAGATGTTTAACAATTCGTGACCGCATCATGCTAAGATCTTGGCGCAAAGCAGGATTGAGTATTTTCACAAATAGAGTTTGATTTTTTATAAACTTTTCACCAGTATACTTTGCAATAGAACTGCCAACTACAGAATCCCACGAATCAACAAGGCGCTTCTGTAGAAGAGGCGTTTCAAAACCTTCAGAGCGCAAAAGGCGCTTCAAGATTTCATCCAATGTTTTTACATCGCGTTTAAACATCAATCTTTAATTTCTATTTCACCGTCATTAACGGAAAACAATTTATAATCAAACTCACCACTTGCTAATATTTTATCAAGGTGATCACGATTAGTATCTGTAATAAAAATCTGTCCAAAGTTATCTCCAGCAACAAGATTTACAATCTGTTCCACTCTATTTGCATCAAGTTTATCAAAAATATCATCCAGCAACAACAGTGGTGTCGTGTTAGAAGATGTACGCTTTAAGAAATCAAATTGAGCAAGTTTCAGTGCTAATGCAAAAGTTTTGTGCTGCCCTTGACTTCCCTCACGTTTCATTTGATAGCCATCAATAAGCATTTCCAAATCATCACGATGCACTCCGTGCAAAGAATAACCTACAGCTCTGTCTTTGTAACGGTCTCGACGAATAACATCAAGTAGATCGCCACGTTGACAATGAGATATATAATTCAATGAAACAGTTTCATGATTACCTGATATTCGATTATATATATCTTGGAAAATAGGAACAAGCAACTTTACAAACTCATCGCGCTTATGATAAATAATTTCACCATTTACCGCCATCTGCTCTTCCCATATTTCCATGATAGCGGCATCTGGTTCGTCATCCATTTTCAACAATGCATTACGCTGTTGTAAAGACTTATTATATGAAGATAAAGCCTCTATATATGAATTATCGTATTGCGAAATAACCATATCCATAAGCCTTCTGCGTTCTTCACTTCCACCTTCGATAAGAACAGAATCTGACGGAGAAACAAATATAAGCGGAATCAGTCCAATATGCTCAGACAAACGTCTATATTCTTTCTTATTCCGCTTGAAATGTTTTTTTATTCCACGCTTCATTCCACAATAAATATTCTCTATATCACCCTTATCGGTCACATAACTTCCGTCAAGGACAAAGAATTCCTGATCATGAGTAATAACTTGTGAGTCTATCGGATTGAACGCACTTCGACAAAAAGAAAGATAGTAAACAGCATCCAAAAAATTGGTCTTCCCTACTCCATTACTACCAATAAAACAATTCAATTTTGGCGACAGACATACAGTTGTCTCTCGGATATTCTTATAATTTATTATGGAAAGTTTATTCAGTATCATAATAGCATTTGCAAAGTTATCGGTTTTATAACGTAAAAACGAAAAAAAAAGGAAATAAATTTCAATATGTGAGATTATTTACGTAATTTTGCGACGTTATACCACTTATCCAATTTGGATGGGATACTGAAAAAGAAATAAAAATAAAAAAACAAATAATAATGGCAAACAAAAACCAACAGAGGGTATATAGTAATGATTCCCTCTCAAATTCAGAGACTTTCTTCGATAAATACAAGAAAGTTGTCCTCATTGCTGTATTGGCAATTATCGTAATTATCGCAGGATTCTTTATTTACAAAGCTTATGTAGGTGGTCCTCGTGAAGAAAAGGCTTCTACAGAATTAGCAAAGGGACAAGAATATTTCAATGCAGAACAGTTTGACAAAGCTCTTAACGGCGACGGTGCAGGATTTACCGGTTTCGTTAATATCATAAACAACTATGGTGGAACTGATGCTGCTAATTTGGCTAATCTTTATGCTGGATTAAGTTATGCAAATCTTAACAAGTGGAATGATGCTGTGAAATATCTTGATGAGTATTCACCATCAAACGACGCAATGGTTAGCCCAGCTGCTGTTGCTGCACTTGGCAATGCTTATGCACACGTAAACCAATTGGATAAGGCAATAACAAGTCTTAAGAAAGCTGCAGATATGGCTGACGGCGAAGGTAAAAATGGAGTAAACAACAGTTTGGCTCCTACATTCCGCCTTCAGGCAGGAATACTTCTAGAAAGTCAGGGAAAGAAAGAAGACGCATTGGAGATTTATCAAAACATTAAATCTAAATACGTCAACTCTCCACTTGTTCAGAGTCAGGATATAGACAAATATATAGAAAGAGCATCAAGATAATGGCAACAGCATTACATAACCTCTCAGAATACGACTTAAGTAAGATACCTGATGCCAGCAATATGTGTTTCGGCATTGTTGTTGCTGAATGGAATCCAGATATAACAGGGGCTCTCCTCGACGGAGCGGTGAGCACTTTGAAAAAGCACGGAACTCTGCCAGAGAATATTCATGTAAGAACAGTTCCTGGAAGTTTTGAACTTGTTTATGGAGCACGCCAAATGGTTCTTCATGGAGGATATGATGCTGTCATCATCCTCGGAAGTGTTATCAGAGGCGAGACACCACACTTTGATTATATATGTCAGGGGGTAACTTATGGTATAGCAAGACTCAATGCAACTCAGGAAATACCAGTCATCTACGGCTTGTTAACAACAAATGACTTGCAACAGGCTAAGGATAGAAGTGGTGGTTCACTTGGAAACAAGGGTGACGAATGTGCCATAGATGCCATTAAAATGGCTAAATTCTAAATAAATACAGAATATGAAACTTCACCAATTAATAAAAGCATACGAGTTTGACGAGATAATGCCTGTCATTAACGATATGTTTCCAGGTACGGCTCAATTTCGTGATCCATTAAATGAAGCCTACAACATTATGGTTTCTATACGTCCTGTAGCTTCTTCTAAGAGTATTAAATATAAGCTGAACAAGGGCAAAGGTGAAGAACAATACATGGGTGCCGAAGATTCATGCTTCAATGGTCCATGGGAAGTAACACTTGGCAAAGACGTATCTCGTGAAAAAGGTGTAGACCTCAATGATATAGAGATATTAGCAAATTGCTTAGTTAACATGTGCTTCCTTGGAAGATATCCTCAAGCGTTTGAGAAGGCTCATCAAGCATTGCTTAGAGAGTAAAAGATATATAAGTTAAGTAAGAGGCTGCATCATTATAATGATGCAGCTTTTTTTTGTTAACTAATTAAAAAAACCGTATAACATTATTAAATAAACGAGAAAACAGATGGCATTTTAATAAAATCTGAGAATAATCACTAAATTTGGTCAATCTTAAGTACCGGAAAAACAATTCACTTATATCTAATATAAATAGTAACATGTCAAACTAAAACAAATTCTATGTATTTAAAATTAAGAAAAGTCTCATTGGCTTTGCTTTTGAGCATGCTTTGTATGGCTTCTTTTGCACAAAAAACCATTCAAGGTACAGTCAAAGACAACACTGGAGAACCACTTATTGGCGTAAGCATAGTCAGCGGAAACACTGGTGGTACAGTAACAGACCTTAACGGTGATTTTACTCTCACCAATGTCAACGACGGTACTATCCTTAAATTCTCTTATGTTGGTTACAAGAAACAGTCCATAAAAGTAGGCAACCAAACTAAATTTAATATCGTTATGCAAAGCGATGACAAGACACTTGATGAATTGGTTGTCGTTGGTTATGGCGTAATGAAAAAACGTGATTTGACAGGATCAATATCATCTATCAAATCATCTGATTTGGAAAAAGTTGCTTCAGCAAATGCTATGCAGGCCATGCAGGCAAAGATTCCAGGACTAGACATTACACAATCTTCTGGTCAGGCTGGTGGCAGTCTAAACATGACGTTGCGTGGAACTCGCTCTCTCTTGGCACAAAACGGTCCATTAGTTCTTGTTGACGGAGTTCAATATGGTTCAACTATTGATATCAACACTGATGACATAGAGTCAATGGAAGTATTGAAGGATGCTTCATCAACTGCAATCTATGGTAGTAGAGGTGCAAATGGTGTAATCATCATAACAACAAAACATGGTAAAGCTGGAAAAACAAAGGTAAACCTTAATGTCTACAACTCATTCAACAGTCCTACAAGTACTCCAACGTCAATGTATGGTGACACCGAAATGAATCGACTGATTGACAAGGCCAACTACATTGCAGATAAGACAAGTGGTAAATGGGGTACTTCAAATGCCACAGCTGAACAAGTAACAGCAGGATATAAACTTGATGACGGTACCGAGACTTACAGCATTTATCAGGACAAGTCTTACACAAACTGGGGCGACCTTATTCTAAAGAACTCTGCATCACAGAACTACGATCTTGCAGTATCTGGTGGTAACGAAAAAACGAACTTCAATGTTTCTCTCGGTGCAATGTATGATAATGGTCTTATGGATCAGGATAAATTGAGCCGTTATAACGGTAAAGTAAATATAGACCACAAAATCAACAATATGTTTAAGATTGGCGGTAGTCTAATGTTCTCTTATAAGAATAACGACAAAGCCAATTCTGGAGTATTTGCTCAAGCATTGAAGATGACAACAATAACTCACGCCTATCTATCAGACGGAAGCATCAACACAACTCCTAACCCATGGTATGCTGCTCACAGCAATCCTCTTCTTGACATGGTAGACGGTCGTTTCCAGCATAATATAGAAACAACACGTTTCTTTGGAAATGCATACGTTGAGTTCACCCCATTCAAAGGTCTGATGTATCGCTCATTATTTAATGTTGATCGTTCAGATGCTCGCGATGGTTTGTATCAGGATTATGAAAGTACAACTCGCTATCAGAGCCCTCATACTAATTATATTTCATCAAACAAATACAACACAACAGCCCTGACATGGGATAACACCATCAACTACAATACTAATTTTGGTGGTTCAAAAAGTGACTTAACAGCATTAGTTGGTCATGAACTGTTGCAGTCTGTATATGAATCTACTAATATATTCGGTGACGCAGGAACAACACATTATTATGAAAGTTCTTTCTATGACTTATCAAAAATCGCGTCTCCTACAATTAGAAACGGATATACAAAGAATAGTATGCTGTCATTCTTCTCACGTGTGAACTATTCTTATGATAGCAAGTATTTGGCAACATTATCACTTCGTGCTGATGGAGCATCACAACTTGCAGAAGGTCACAAATGGGGATATTTTCCTTCTGCAGCATTAGGATGGCGTATTACAGAGGAGAAATTCATGGCAGGAACAAAATCATGGTTAGACAACTTAAAACTACGTTTGTCATGGGGTTTATCTGGTAACTCAGCCATTGATGCATATCAGACTTTGTCTACATTGAACTCCTCGTCAATCTACTACAATTTTGCTGGTAACGATGTTGCTGGTAAGATACCTAGTCACATGGGTAATCCTGACCTTAAATGGGAGAAGACTTCTTCTTTTGATGTAGGTTTAGACTTTGGGTTCTTAAACAACAGAATAAACGGTAGCGTTGATATGTATTTCAGCAAAACTAATGATTTATTGTTCTACAAGTCTGCTCCTACTTCTTCTGTATTCCCAAGTGTTATATCTAATATCGGTAAGACCAAGGGTTCAGGTATAGAACTTCAACTAAACACTCTTGTCATTAGTTCGAAGAACTTCAGTTGGAATATTAACTGGTCATATTCTCACATGTCTGATAAGATTACAGAATTGACAGGTGGCATTAACAAATATGAAACTGGTAATAATAATGGTGCAAGAATCGTAGGCGAACGCGTCAACACATATCTAGACTATGAGACTTATGGCACATGGGGTGTGGGCGAATTCGCTAACTACATAGCAAGCCATAAGTTCTATGACAGTAACGGTAATGAAGTTGCAGCAAGTTATCCTTCTGGATACGGAGATCCAGGTACACTTAAAATCTCAGATCGCAATAACGATGGAAAGTTATCAGCCGATGACCGCAAAGTTTACAATGCTGATCCAAAAGACCTCTTTGGTATGAACAATACGTTCACATACAAGAACTTCTCTCTTAGCGTTCAGCTTATGGCACGCCTTGGTGGCTATATACCATACGCAATGAATAACCGACTTGATTATGAGACGGCCAACTGGGGCGGCGGATGCACAGACTATTGGACTTATACAAATCAAAATGCTAAATTCCCAAGTCCTGGAGCTGACAAGTCTATCTACACCACTTACGGTTCATCATTACTATATGAGAAAGCCGACTTCCTCAAGATTAAGGATATCACGCTATCATACAGTCTACCGAAAGCGTGGATTACAAAAATTGGTCTGAGCAATGCAAGAATCTATGGTTCCTTAAAGAACTTCATTACATTCTCTCACATAGACAACTTCGATCCTGAAGCTGGTGGTGGTTTTTCATTCCCTCTTGCCAAGCAAGCAGTTATCGGTATTAATCTCGAATTCTAAAAGAAATAGAACATGAAAACAAAAGTATTATTATATATAGCCGTTTCATCATCATTACTATTTGGAACAACGTCCTGTTCAGACTTTCTAGATGAAAAGAACAAGACTGGTGAAACAGCAGACATCACTTATGCTACGAAATCTGGTATTGAGGGATTGATTTCTTCATGCTACGCATTCCAGCGTGGATGGTATGGAAAAGAACCAGCTTTAGGTCTTACAGAAGGTGGAACAGACTTATTCTATTATGGTTTTGATAATAAGCAGAAGTCAATGAACTCATACAACATATCTTCTGTATCGCTAGACGATAATGTAAATGACAATCCTTGCCTTGATCAATATTGGGAAATGGGCTATGCTGGTATTGATGTATGCAACAATGCATTAAAATATGTGGCAGAATGTTCACAGATTGATGATGCAACCAAAGCCAAGTATAAGGGTGAAGCTGAATTTTTAAGAGCACTCACATATTTTAATATGGTAAACATGTGGGGTGCCATTCCATACAATGACGCACCAATCACTGCCCAGAACACTAATCCTATACGTATGCCAGAAAACGAAGTATATGGTAAGATTCTAGCAGATTTAGACAATGCCATTACTGACTTAGCTGCAGTTACAACAAAGGCTAGCGGACATGCCACAGTATGGTCTGCACGTGCATTGAAAGCTCGTGTTCTATTGTATGCTGCATCATGGATAAATGGGCAACTCAATAAACAAGTAGCAGGAAACGACAAGTATTCAAACATGGATTCTAAAGCTCTTTATTCAGCTGCAGCTACAGAGGCTGACGCTGTCATCACCGGAAGTGGAGCTACTCTATATTCTAACTACAGCGATTTATGGTCTATGAATAATGAGGACTGGACAAAAAATAATGAGGCATTGTTTGGAGTTTCATATTCAAATGATTTGCAATCTACTGTAAACTGTATACCTCCACGTTATGGAAGCAACACAGAATACAACAGCCTTATCACACGTACAGGTTACACTCGTGGTGGTAGTTCTATGTTGCTGATGTTTGTACCTCTCTGGAACAATGGATGTAATGATCTTGGTGGAAACGGAACAAAGAACACATGCGTATTCTATCGTGCAACAGATGACGGGAATACAATAACAAGTAAGAAAACAGGACAGAATGTTGCTGTAGCTGCAGCATATTCACCTTACGGTCGTGGCTTTACTCGCTATCTTCCGTCTTTACACTTATGGCGTATACTTGCAAAGCATCAGACTACTGATCAACGTTATCAGGGAACAATGCTTGATGCATATCGCATTGCAAATCATGACCTTTCACAAAATGCAAAGAACTATACCAAGATGGGTGCATGGGCTGATAAAAATATCACTGATGCCAGTAAACTACAAGCGTTCCGTGATACAGCTATCTACTATAGCATCTTAGACGGAGACTCGCAAGATGGTAAGGTTTTACAGGCTCGGGCAAAAAATCGCTATCGCATTCAATTCGCCATAGGTGGAGATATTCCTGTCTATACATCTACCGACGAGTCAAAAGCTCTTCCTACAACTGGTGGAAAAACAGTATCTGATGTATATGGTGATGGACGCTATAATGATCCAAAGATTGAAGGATATCGTTCTTTCCCATGTATATCTAAGTTCCTGGATAATGTTTATGACAAGACTTATCCAACTTACGACATCTCTTATCGTGATTTTTTCGTTCTTCGTTTAGCAGAGATGTATCTCATCAAGGCTGAAGGTCAGCTTGGATCAGGTGGTGCCACAGATGCTCTTACAACTATCAATGCACTTCGTAAGGCTCGTGCTATATCAGGACAAGATAACTCTTTAAGCAGCATATCTTCTATCGACGATATTCTTGAGGAACGTGGTGTTGAACTCTGTGGTGAATTCCAACGTTGGTTCGACCTTAAGCGTACAGGTAAACTCGTTGAATACGTGAAGAAATATAATGCGCAGGGATCTGCCAACATTGACAGTCATCATTTATATCGTCCAATACCAGATGCAGAAACAAACTCTGTTACCAATTTGACAACAGATGAAAACAGCACTACTGGTTTCTGGCAGAATAAAGGATATTAATCAACTCCTAATAACAAGAAAAAAGAGATTAAGGTATTTCCTTAATCTCTTTTTCTTATGTTGTATAATCAATATCATTTAGTCTTCAGTCATTTCTTCATCATCGCCTTTTTGCTGTTGACTTCCTGTATCCTGCTGTGTATCCTTTAAAATAGAGACACTACCAGTTCTTGATACTTTTACCTCAAGTGGAATATACTCATCACTCAATTTGTCCGGTGAGCCTACACTTGCAGCAAAATACATATTGTCTCCTTCTGCCCTATCAAAGACTACACCCAAAAGCACACCTTTTTCATTATAAGAATTATCAATATACGAAGAGAAATCTGACTTTTTAAATTCACGTTTAAAGAATTCGGTGCCATCTGTTCTCAATATTCTTACAATAATCTTATTATCATAATATTTGTTTCCTGAAGCATCATCAACAACTGTCGAAGATGTTTCTGCCATTCGTTGTACTACAATAGAATAATTATTCCCAAGCCAATTCACCTGACGTGTCTGAGAATAATCGCCAGTTTTTTGAATTGTCTTCTGAACTTCAGCTACCGGTTTTTTAGTTATTATATCACCGGTTCGTTTGTCTTGCTTGCAAGATACAACAGCTATAGCTAATGCCAATGCCGCAACATAACATGTCTTCATTTTGCTTGCCTTAAATTATTATATTATGCAAAGATACTGCAAACGAGTGGAAAAGCAAAATAAAACGTGTTATATTTTACAGAATGGAATATTACATTATCGTTGCTAGATTACATTAAAAATAGCACAAAGATAAAGAATTAAATATTTTATTGAAAACCATAGTTTATGTTCTATGTGCATTGAAATTAAGTAATATTGTAAAATAAGCAGAAAACATTACATACAAATACGATATTTTCCTCTGGAAATTTTGTTTTATAGAAAACATAGCTTATATTTGCATTGTTTTCCAAAGGAACATATATCTCAAGGAATTATAATCAGAAAGAAATCACGAACAATATAATAAAAACGAATATGAAAGAGAGTACTTTTAAATGGATGAACAGAATACTCGTTGATTGGAACATATCACGTATCATTCGAATGATTTTTGGAATAGGCCTATGCGTAATGGGCATAACTTCTAAAGAGAATGTAATAACACTTTTCGGTGCATTGCTTATGTTCCAAGGGATATTTAATTTATCGTGTTGCGGAGCAGGAGGCTGCTCTTTGTCAAACGATAAAAGACAAGTTTACAAAGACATTATAAAACCATACAAACCAAAGAAATAGCATTATCATTAAAGAATAAATAACAGTATATAAACATTTAAACACAGCATATATGAAAGCAATTCAATTGACTAAAGAGGAGTTTCTTAAAAAAGTAGCAGACTTCGAGCATAATCCTGCAACATGGGATTACCTTGGTGACAAACCAGCAATAATTGATTTTTATGCAACGTGGTGCGGTCCGTGCAAGGCAGTAAGTCCTATTATGGAAGAACTGGCTGAAGAATATAAAGACAGTATCTACATATATAAGGTAGACACGGAACAAGAGGAAGACCTCGCAGCTGTCTTTGGAATAAGATCCATACCATCAGTATTGTTCATTCCGATGAACAATGCACCACAAATGTCTGTCGGAGCCATGCCAAAAAGTGGCTTTGAGAAAGCTATCAAAGATATTCTACTCGCTAAATAAGAAGATTACTTTTTAACCCCCATACAAGAAAAAAGATGAATAAAATAAAGTTTTTTTTGATTGCAGCCGGGTATATTCTTATGAACTCAATAGCAATGAGCGCACAACCAGAAAATCATATTTCTATGGAAAACGCTGTTGCTATTGCCGCAAAGAATAACGCCAACATACAGATAGCGGAACTTGATTACCGGATATCTAACGCAAACTATCATCAAACAGACGCTGTATTTTTACCTCAGCTGTCTGTCAATTATACAGCTATGGTTACCAACAATCCCTTGAATGCATTCGGATTCCTACTGCAGCAAGGTATTGCTACATCACAAGATTTCGAACCTTCAAAATTGAACAATCCAGGAGCGACACATAACTACGGAACTTCTCTCGATGCCAAACTCCCTATATTCAATCTTGATATGATTTATGCACGCAAAGGCGCAAAACTTCAGCAAGATGTATACAAATATAAATCGGCATATACTAAAAATTATATAACATTTGAAGTTAAGAAAGCCTATACCCAACTACAGTTTGCATATCAGTTGATACAGATATTACAAGGAACTTTGATTGATATAAAACAAATTAATCAATCAGTTAACAACTTCTACAAACAGGGATTAGTACAAAAATCTGATGTACTGAATGCAGAAGTGCAATTAAATACGGTAGAAAGCGCACTCTCTAAGGCAACAAGTAATATAGAGAACGCATCTGAAAGACTGAACCTCATCGCTGGAAATCCTCAAGACAAGCAAAGCCTGTATTCTACTGATTCTCTGACACAGGAGATTATCGGATTTGAAAACAAAGAGCTTTCTGAAACACGATCAGACATCATGGCAATGAAAACTGCTCTTAACGCATCAAAGATGATGGCTAAATCATCAGAGATGGCTCTCCTACCTAAAGTAAACGCATTTGGTAGTTATCAACTGAATGATAATAAAGTTTTTGGCTTTAATAAAAACTCTTATATGGCTGGTATTTCTCTATCATGGAACCTATTCTCTGGAAATCAGAACCATAGTAAGATAAAATCTGCTAATTATACAACTAGCAAGATAAATAAAGAATTGAATCAATTTATTGATGAAAGCCGATTAGAACTTAACAAAACACGACGAGATTTGAATGATTTGCAAATTGAAATCAAGAAACACGATACAAGTGTGGCACAAGCAACCGAAGCTCTCAGAATTTTAAACAACAGATATAAAGAGGGACTTGCCAGCACCACAGATGTTCTCACAGCCCAAGCACAACTCTCTCAGCAGAGAATTGCTTTAGCCCAGACAATCATGTCATATAATATCACGAAATATTATACAGAATTACTTACATCAAATTATTAATTCACATCAAATCAGTTATAACAATGAAAGTACATACATTTTTATACATAGCAGCAATTGCGGTGCTTGCATCATGCTCATCTAAATCAAATAAAGAAAAAGAAGAGAGTGCGGTACGAGTAAATACCTATTATCCTACAAGTACTAACAGAGAAGAAATCTTTATCAGTGGTATGGTATCTGCCAAACAGACTGCTGTAATCAGCACAAAGGTGATGGGATACATTGATAAGATTTATGTGAAGCAAGGTGACATGGTTAAAAAAGGTCAGACTCTTTTAATCATAAACAGTAGTGATATAAAAGCTAAAGAAGCTCAGGTCAGGGCTATGATTATCGAGGCAAACGCTGCCGCAAAAGATGCTCAGCGAGATTACCAAAGATATAAAGTACTGCACGAAGAAAAGAGTGTTTCTGATAAAGAACTGGAAAACGTTGCACTAAAAAACACTTCGGCTAAAGCGCGTCTGCAAATGGCAAGACAGGGATTAACAGAAGTGAAATCAATGCTCGCTTATACCAATATAAGGGCACCTTTCTCTGGAGTCGTTACACAGAAAATGGTAGATGAAGGCACTATTGCCAATCCAGGAATGCCACTGCTCTCAGTAGAACAATCCGGAGATATGAATGTAACCGCATCTGTTCCTGAAAACTATGTAGCGTATATACATGTTGGCGACCATGTAAAGATTGATATCAAATCTTTGAGTATCAATATAAACGGTATCGTCAGCGAACTAAGTCCATCTGCAACAATGACAGGAGGACAATATGGGATAAAAATCTCTATCAGTCAGAGTGACAAGGCCAAACTACGTGCTGGTATGTATGCCGGAATCCATATTCAAAATAAGAAAGCAGCTGGAGGTACGTCACAAATACTTGTCAATAAATCATCTATCGTAACAAAAGATCAACTCACTGGTATTTATGTTGCAGGTAAAGACAACAAAGCTATTTTGCATTGGGTGCGTCTCGGCAAGGAAACAGGAGATCAAGTAATCGTATTGTCTGGTCTTAGTGAAACCGACCGAGTGATAGAGAGCGCTCATGTGAAACTATACAATGGACAAAAAATTATCATAACAAACTAAAACACGAGCTATGGAAAATGGAATTTCAGGAAAGATAGCCAATGCATTTATCAAATCCAAGCTAAGCATATTGCTCGTTTTTGCATTTTTGCTTTTAGGCATATTCAGCATATATTATATTCCACGCGAAGAGGATCCTCAAATAGAAGTTCCTACAGCGGACATTATGATCGGATACCCAGGCGCTACACCGAAAGAAGTGGAATCTGGAGTGATACAACCGATGGAAAAGATTGTATCAAACATCAAGGGAGTGGAACACGTATATTCTACCTCTATGAATGGCATGGGTATGCTCACCGTACAATTCTACGTTGGCGAAGACTCAGAACGGTCTTTAGTAAAATTGTACAACGAGATCATGAAAAACATGGACCGCATGCCACAAGGTACAACGATACCTCTCGTTAAAACACGTTCAATTGATGATGTTCCAGCTTTGGCATTCACGCTATGGAGCAATAAGATGAGCGGATATGAACTAAGACAGGTATCTGAGGTTGTAGGTAACGAAGTCAAAAAAATACCGGATGTTGCACAAGTAAAAGTTATTGGGGGGCAAAGCCGTCAGGTAAGAGTGATACTTGACAAAGACAAGATGGCTGAAAGTCATGTAGACTTCGGGACTATTTCACAATCTCTTCAGGCAAACAATGTCCAGATGCAAAGCGGTAATATCGTTACCGGAGATAAGACCTACTCTGTTCAAACAGGAAACTTCTTTGCTAATAAGGACGAAGTTAAGAATATGATTGTCGGTACAAATGGCAATCAGCCTGTATATCTTTATCAAATTGCAGACGTTGAAGACGGACCTGAAACTCCTAAGCAATATGTTTCATTCAGTTATGGAGCAGCCGAGGCAAAGGAGAAAGCTAATATGCCAGATGATTATTCTGCCATAACGATATCTATCGCCAAGAAAAAAGGATCAGATGCGATGAAACTGGCAGAAACTGTTATTAACAAGGTAAACCAGTTGAAAGAGAATGTTATCACAAATGACATCCACGTAGATGTAACACGCAACTATGGCGAAACAGCATCTCACAAAGTATCTGAACTGTTAATGCACTTGGTTATTGCTATTGTCGCTGTTACCTTGTTTGTAATGCTCGCTATGGGATGGCGCGGAGGACTAGTCGTATTCTTGTCTGTCCCAATCACATTTGCACTAACGCTGTTTGCCTACTACTTTCTGGGGTATACACTGAATAGAATTACGCTTTTCGCCCTTGTCTTTGTCACGGGTATTGTAGTAGACGACTCTATAGTCATTGCAGAAAACATGCACAGACATTTTAAGATGAAAAATCTACCGCCACTTCAAGCAGCACTCTTTGCTATCAACGAAGTCGGCAACCCTACTATTCTTGCCACATTAACGGTTATCGCTGCCGTATTGCCAATGGCATTTGTATCAGGAATGATGGGGCCATACATGAGTCCGATGCCTATCGGTGCAGCTATTGCGATGACATTCTCGCTATTGATTGCATTAACGTTAACACCATATTTCGGATATCACTTCTTAAGATTTAAAGAGAAAAAGAGCAACGGTGCGGCAGAAGAGAAGTCATCTACCGAATTGCATGAGACATTTATATATAAAGTATATTCTAAAATAACAACACCATTTCTTGAGAGCAGAAAAAGAAGATGGACTTTCATGGTGTCATTAACCGTCATTCTGCTAGCAACATTCGTACTGTTCTTTACGAAATCAGTACCTGTAAAGATGCTACCATTTGATAACAAGAATGAATTCCAGATTGTTGTTGACATGCCTGAAGGAACAACTTTGGAACGTACATCTGCGGTAGCCAAAGAACTTGGACTATATGTAAGCAAAAACGACAAGGTGACCAACTATCAAACCTATGTAGGTACATCAGCACCTATAAGCTTTAATGGACTGATACGCCATTACGATTTGCGCTCAGGCAATAATATAGCTGACATACAGGTCAACTTGATTGACAAGGGAAAACGTAGCGAGCAAAGTCACGACATTGCAAAATCAATGCGTGCAGACTTGCAGGCTATCGGTAAAAGATATAACGCAAATGTGAAAGTCGTTGAAGTTCCACCTGGTCCTCCTGTTATGTCAACCATCGTAGCCGAGATTTATGGTCCTGATTATGAGAAACAAATCAATGTTGCCAGTCAGGTTAAAGACATCTTGTCAAAAACAGACAATGTTGTAGATGCTGACTGGACTGTAGAAGATAATCAGACTGAGTATAAATTCGTAGTGGATAAAGACAAAGCGATGAAACTGGGAATACCAGAGGCACAAGTGCTACAAAACGTCAATGCTGCTTTAGCAGGTATGCAGATTGGTATATTGCATCGCCCATCTAGTGTAGATCAAATTGGCATCGTATTACAAATGCCAGAAAAAGACAAGTCTAGTATAGAAGATGTCCTGAGCATGAAAATTGTAAACAAGCAAGGCATGGCTATACCTATTGGAGATTTGGTAAAAGTAACTGAAGGACCAAAAGATAAAAGCATTAACCGCAAAGATCAGAAAAGAGTGGTCTATGTAACAACTGATGTCGCTGGAAAATTGGAAAGTCCAATATATGCAATGTCTGATGTATCAAAAAATCTATCAAAAGTAAAATTGCCAGAAGGTTATAAGCTAAACGAAGAGTACAACAAGCAACCAAGCAAAGAAGATAACTTCACGCTGAAATGGGATGGAGAATGGCAGATAACCTACGAAGTATTCCGCGATTTAGGAGTCGCATTCCTATTCGTATTGATTATTATCTATGTACTGATTGTGGCATGGTTCCAAAACTTCATAACGCCTCTAGTACAATTATCGGCTATACCGCTATCTCTAATTGGTATTATCTTGGGACACTGGATCATGGGAGCATACTTCAGCGCCCCATCCATGATCGGCTTTATTGCCCTAGCGGGTATTATGGTGCGTAACTCTATACTGCTAATTGACTTCATCGACCTACGATTAAAAGAAGGAATTCCACTTAAACAGGCGATTGTGGAATCAGGAGCAGTAAGAACCACCCCTATCCTACTCACAGCTGGAGGTGTTGTGATAGGTGCAATTGTAATACTCTTCGATCCTATTTTCCAAGGATTGG
The DNA here is from genome assembly GCF_000373185.1 of Segatella paludivivens DSM 17968 = JCM 13650. Lineage (GTDB taxonomy): Bacteria > Bacteroidota > Bacteroidia > Bacteroidales > Bacteroidaceae > Prevotella > Prevotella paludivivens. The sequence goes on along the minus strand of NZ_KB890649.1, from coordinate 1,031 downwards.
CAATATCTCTCATCGGAGGAACTATCACATCAACAGTGCTCACTTTAATTGTAGTTCCACTATTATACTTTAAAATGCTAAAAAACAAAGTAAAGTAACAGAATTATGAAACTGACAATCATATTAAGTATCAAAGAAAGCCATGACCAAGTAGCCCAGCTACTTGATCAAGCTGGCGTGAAGAGGTTTAGCACAATAGATATAACCGGATTTAAAAAGAACAAGAGCTCTCAACTATTAAATTGGTTCGGAGAAAATTCGGGTAATGCAAAAACCAATTCCATTCTGTTTTTCTGCTTTACTACAGAAGAAGAATCATCACTTGTAATAGAGAAAGTTAACCAATGCAATATGGATTCAGAATTTAGCTTTCCTGCTCACGCATTTGTTATTGATGTAGAGAAGAATTCAATATTATTATAAAATACTATCATTATGGAAAAAGAATATATTATCAGAAGAATAGCCGGAATTATGATTATAGTTGGCGTCGTGCTGGCATATTTTGTATCTATACTTTGGTTATTACTTCCACTTTTTGTTGGTATCAATTTATTGCAATCATCGTTTACGAAGTTCTGCCCATTAGATTTGATATTAAAAAAGAAAAAATAATACACGTAAATACCTTAAAGATAGCCTATAAACAATGTGTTATCACAACATATACAGGGCGTTAAAAAATGGAAAATATTTCATGTAGATACTTTTTTTTCAACATATAGATGTAATTTTGCACACAAAATAGGAAAACAAGAGAGGATGTCATTTCAACTGTGTCATGAGTTAATACAATAAAAAGTATTAATCGCTGTTTTTACAGTATAATAATGTTATCAAAATGACACAAGAAGAGTATTCTGAGATGTTATCTCAGGCAAAAGATCAGTTTAAGAGTGGCACCGCCTTGTTTGGTAAAGATGGTGCTTTTCACCGTGTATTGGAAGATTTTCTTAATGCCGCTCTTGAAGGAGAGTTGGATAATCATCTTGAGGCAACCAAGCCTTTGAATAAAACCAATCGTCGTAATG
>NZ_KB890648.1 GCF_000373185.1 Segatella paludivivens DSM 17968 = JCM 13650 | reverse complement strand
GTTGATAGGGTGCAGGTGTAAAGACGGTGACGTCAAAGCCGAGCACTACTAATTGCCCGAAACTTTCTTTCGGGAGGTCATACTTTGAGTTGTTTAAGATAGTGGTAAGAACTAAGGTTTCTTACAGTTTGCTTGTGAAAAATACGTCATAACCCATATCAGGTGGTTATTGCGGTGGTGTCCCACCTCTTCCCATTCCGAACAGAGAAGTTAAGCCCACTTGCGCCGATGGTACTGCAATACAATGCGGGAGAGTAGGTAGCCGCCTTCTTTTAAACAGAAGCCTCGAGGATAGCAATATCTTTCGAGGCTTTTTTGTGTTTATATAATCTGAGCTATCCAGGATTTTGGATAACTCCCGATTGATCTGATTACTTTTATAGATCTTATAGATCTGTTAAAATCCGATAATGCTTATAGCTCGGATAATAAGGATTAATCTTATTGTGCTGCCATATTGTTTGTGATATTTTGTTTCCATATAATCTTATATCTTGCGTTCATAAATCCAATAAATTAGAGTAAAATGATGAAATTTGCAAGGTATATAATAACAGTCTTTTTGTCATGAAAAAATACTGTGTAAATATTGTTTACTTGCTGATTATCAATATATTATAATAGTATTTCTAATTCTTAAAAATAGACAATTTAAATAATAAAGGCTTGGTAAAACGGATTTTTTTTTGTATCTTTGCAAATGATAAGAATAAGGGTAATATTTGATTTATTAGAATTACCCATTAAGGTATCTAACGGAACTGAGATTATAAGTGAAGCTCTTTCTCACATAGACTTTAATCTCGAGCAATTTTTGCTTTTTCTATTGCTCAGGTTCCATAAAGAAAAAAATATGAAGAGAAGAAACAAGATTGTGTTATTAATACTTTTAGTATTTACGTTTATTCCTGTGTCTGGTTTTGCAGCTGAGACAACATCAGGGGTAGATTCAAAAAATTACGATTGGAATCCAGTGATGGAAGCGATTGTTCAGGTGGAAAGCCACGGTAATAACCGTGCAAAAAGAGGTAGTTCAGTAGGAGCTATGCAGATTACTCCTATTTTGGTGATTGAATGTAATCAGATACTTAAAAGAAGAAAAAGCAAAAAGAGATATAAGTTATCTGATAGATTTAGTCTTTCGAAATCGAAGGAAATGTTCTTACTTATACAATCGAATTATAATCCTTTCAATAATATAGAAAAGGCTGTGCGATTATGGAATGGTGGTCTTAATTACAGTGTTCAGCGAACACAGCGATATTTTGAGAAGGTTATGAATCTGTTAAAGAATTAAATTTATTCTATAGAGCCTGGTTGTTAAAAATGACAATCAGGCTTTTTCTTCCTAATTAATCTTAATAATACATTGTTTGAACAACTTTTAGATTAATTTTGTAACCAAACAAAATATAAACTATATTGATTATGAAATTGATTATTGTATTAGTAGTCGTTGTACTACTTGTTTTTTGGTGTATCTCTATTTACAACAGTCTTGTAAAACTGAGAAACAATCGTGAAAATGCTTTTGCAAATATAGATGTACAGTTAAAACAACGTCATGATTTGGTACCTCAACTTGTTGCTACAGTTAAGGGGTATGCTGATCATGAGAAAGAAGTATTCATGAGAGTAACAGAGGCTCGCTCTGCTGCTATGGGATCTACTACGATTGATGATAAAATCAATGCTGAAAATGCTCTTACTAGTGCTCTTGCTGGATTTAAAGTTTCTTTGGAGGCTTATCCTGAGTTGAAAGCTAATGAGAACTTTCTTCAATTGCAAAATGAACTTTCTGATATAGAAAATAAGTTGGCTGCAGTTCGTAGATTCTTCAATTCAGCTACAAGAGAGCTTAATAATGCAGTAGAGGTATTCCCTTCTAATATTTTTGCCAATATGTTTGGTTTTAAGAAGGAACCTATGTTTGAAATCCCTCAGGAAGACAGAGCCGAATTTGACAAAGCTCCTGAAGTAAAGTTTTAAATAGATGAAATATGTTGGATTGCAGACTCAGATAAGTCGTAATAATATCCTGAGTTTGCTCTTATTGCTTGTTTTTCCTGTTGGTATACTTGGAATGATGTGGGTCTTCGTTGCCTTGATAAATTATTTTAGCAGTGGAGTTTATAACGATTACGGCAAGATAGTTTATCATTTTAATGAAGAAATGGTAAATCACATGTTTCTGACATATTTGCCATGGGTACTTGGAGTGGTTGGTATTTGGTTTATCATTGCCTATTTCTCAAATGTATCTATGATAAAGCAAGCTACGGGTGCACGCTCTGTAAGCCGTATGGAGAATCCACGTCTTTACAATATCGTGGAGAATCTGTGTATGACTTGCAATATGGATATGCCGCAGATTAATATCGTGGATGATCCGCAACTGAATGCTTTTGCAAGTGGAATAAACAAGAATAGCTATACAGTTACTGTTACTACAGGATTGTTGGATTTACTTGATGACAAAGAGCTTGCTGGAGTGCTGGGACATGAACTTACGCATATACGCAACCGAGATACTAAACTTCTTATTACTAGTATTATTTTTGTTGGTATAGTTTCCACAGTAATGTCATTGGTATTGAACATGATGTATAATATGATGTGGTTTGGTGGAACTAGCAGACGAAGTAACGATAATGATAATGATAAAGGTGGTGGACTTTCTATAGTTGTAATAATGGTTATAGGACTTGTGTGCTGCGCAATCGCATATCTTTTTACTCTTCTGACAAGATTTGCTATATCTCGTAAACGTGAATATATGGCAGATGCTGGTGGTGCTGAATTATGTGGTGACCCATTAGCGTTGGCTTCTGCATTGAGAAAAATATCAGGAAATCCTGGATTAGATAATGTAAAAAGAGCTGATGTAGCGCAATTGTTTATTATTCAACCTGATGACATGAAGCAGGGGCTTCTAAGTTTTATGAATTCACTGTTCAGTACTCACCCTGATACAGAGAAACGTATAGCTATTTTGGAGCAATTTTAAGATCATGACGTATTTTAATAAATTAAGAATAAGATCATTACTTGTCATAGGATTGTTTTCATCACAGGCTTTTGCACAACATGTAAGCTATCGTTCATTTGATCATTACAATGACAAGGTTGCCGAGTTTGAGCGAATGAGTGATATTGACAGTACTGATATAGTAATGTTAGGCAATAGTCTAACTGAATACGCCGGAGACTGGAGCAAACTGTTAAAGTACAGACATGTGAAAAATCGTGGTATTGCTGGTGATGATGCTGAAGGAATATCCCAAAGGCTAAACCAAATATTACCAAGAAGACCTAAGGCTGTATTTCTAATGATTGGAATTAATGATATCAGCCATGGTTTAACAGCAAGTGAGGTTTTTGAAAAATGCCAGAAAGTAATAGATAAAATCTGGGCACATAGACGTTACACGAAATTGTATGTGCAGAGTATTCTTCCTATAAATGAAACTTTCGATCAATGGAAGAATCTGGAAGGTAAGACTGATGAAGTTGCTGCTGTGAACAAACTATTGCGTCATTATTGTATGCGTAATAATATTACCTACATTAATTTGTTTAAGGATTTTAATCGGCATGGCACCAATGAAATGCGTAAACCGCTTACTTGTGATGGACTTCACTTAACTCCAATAGGGTATAAAGTTTGGACTTTTAGATTAAATCGATATTTATAAACATAAAAACGGATGCAAAAATGCATCCGTTTTTTATTTATGAATAATATTGATTATTTTAAATAAATCGGGGTATGTCCTAAAACTGTCCCATATATAATAAAAAAAACTCGGAACGCCTTGTTTAAAAGGGTTCCGAGATAATTTAGTTGCGGAGGCAAGACTCGAACATGCGACCTCCAGGTTATGAGCCTGGCGAGCTACCAACTGCTCCACTCCGCGATATTAACCAATTGAAAATCAAGAGCTTTGAAATGTTTGTTATCCTATGTTCTTGTTTTGTGAGTGCAAAGGTATCACTAATTTTTGAGACTACCAAATATTTATATGACTTTTTTTAAAATAAGTTTAATAATTACATATTATGTTTGTCATCTAAAATAAATATCCTACATTTGCACATGTTAAATATGATGTGCAATTAAAATAAGATAGGAACATATATGTCAATCTCAAGAACAAGGCAGAAGCTTGTCGACGTAGCAAGACTTCTTTTTGCCAAAAATGGTATTGCCAATACAACGATGAATGACATTGCCGTTGCTTCAGGTAAGGGACGTCGAACACTTTACACGTATTTTAGTAGGAAAGAAGACGTTTATTCAGCTGTTATAGAATCTGAATTAGAACGCCTTTCTGATAGATTGGATGAAGTTGCGAGTATGAAGATACGTCCTCAAGATAAAATAATTGAACTTATTTATACACATCTTAGTATGATACGTGAGACGGTTGTCAGAAATGGTAATCTGCGTGCGGAATTTTTTCGTAATATTTGGATGGTAGAGAAGGTGAGGAAGAACTTTGATGAGGATGAGATTGAACTGTTCCGTAAGGTTTATGCAGAAGGCAAGGCTGATGGGGAGTTTGATATTGATGATGTGGATTTAGTAGCAGACATCACTCATTATTGTATAAAGGGACTTGAAGTTCCGTTTATATATGGTCGTCTAGGACATGGATTGACCGAGGAAACCAGTAAACCATTGGTGGCAAAGGTCGTTTATGGTGCATTGGGGAAATCTATTAGCAGATAATTTTTTAATATATAACATTTAACAAATTAGAAAAATGGGATTATTAACAGGTAAGACAGCCCTTATTACAGGTGCTGGACGCGGCATTGGTAAGGCTATTGCCATGAAGTTTGCTGAAGAAGGAGCAAACATTGCATTTACAGATCTATTTATAGATGAAGAGCATGGTGGTCTGGCAACAGAGCGTGAGATTGCATCTCTTGGCGTAAAGGCAAAGGGATATGCAAGTAATGCTGCTGATTTCAAGCAGACAGAAGAAGTTGTAGCTAAGGTTAAGGAAGAGTTCGGCTCTGTAGATATTTTAGTAAATAATGCCGGTATCACAAAGGACGGTCTTATGTTGCGTATGACAGAACAGCAGTGGGATGCAGTTATTGCAGTTAACTTGAAGAGTGCATTTAACTTTATCCACGCTTGTGTTCCAGTAATGATGCGTCAGCGTGGTGGTTCTATAATCAATATGGCATCTGTTGTTGGTGTACATGGTAATGCTGGTCAGGCTAACTATGCTGCTTCAAAAGCTGGTCTTATTGCATTGGCAAAGAGTATTGGTCAGGAGATGGGTCCTAAGGGTATCCGTGCAAACGCCATTGCTCCAGGTTTCATAGATACAGCAATGACACAGGCTTTGCCTGATGATATCCGCAAGGAATGGATTAGTAAGATTCCTCTTCGTCGTGGTGGTAACGTTACTGATATTGCAAATACTGCAGTTTATTTGGCTTCAGACCTTTCTAGCTATGTTTCTGGTCAGGTTATTCAGGTTGATGGTGGTATGAACATGTAATCAATAAGTAGAAAGAAATTGATTCCAGTTTACGAAGATAATCATATAATCATTGTCTATAAGAACAGTGGCGAAATCGTACAAGGTGATAAAACCGGAGATGAGCCATTGTCTGAGACAGTGAAGAAATACATAAAGGAGAAGTACCAAAAGCCGGGAAATGTTTTTCTCGGCGTGGTACATCGCCTTGATCGTCCTGTTTCGGGACTTGTTGTCTTTGCAAAGACATCAAAAGCACTTACACGTTTGAATCAAATGTTTCGTGATGGTGAAGTGCATAAGACATATTGGGCAATAACAAAGGATGCTCCAAAGGAGTCAGAAGGTATGCTAACGGATTGGCTTGTAAGAAATGAAAAGCAGAATAAAAGTTATGTATACAATCATGAGGTTCCAAATTCAAAAAAAGCAATCTTGCAATATAAGGTAATTGCCCATACCGATAATTATAATTTGCTAGAGATAAATCTTATGACAGGTCGTCATCATCAGATACGTTGCCAATTGGCAAATATGGGATGTCCGATAAAAGGAGACCTGAAGTATGGTGCAAAGAGAAGTAATCCTGATGGGAGTATATCTTTATTGTCACATCACGTTGAGTTCGCTCATCCAGTGTCAAAAGAACTTATTTCTATTGATTCACCAGTTCCTGATGACAATTTATGGAACGCTTTGGCTGAATCTGTGTAAGTTTTGTCGGTAAAATTTGCACAATTCGCTTTTTTATTATATTTTCGCAGTTAGTTATTTATTAAGCGCGACAAGAAATATTATGCTAATCTTATTATTGACATAATTTGATGCCTATGAGGAAGTATGTAAAATGGGGTGTCTGGATAATAGGTACGCCATTTATATTGTTTGCCATCTTGGCAATATTGTTTTATTTCCCTCCATTTCAAAAATGGGCAGTAAAGCAAGTAACTGCATACGCCTCAGAAAAGACAAAGACAGAGATAACTATTAACCACGTAAATCTTGAATTTCCATTAAATCTTGGCATTGAAGGTGTGAAGGTTCTTCAACAGAATGATTCCATGCCACAGATAAAGGATACTGTTGCCGACATCAAAAAAGTAGTAGCCAATGTAAGACTCATTCCTCTTTTCAGTAAGAAAATAGATATAGACGAGTTGAGTTTTGATGACATGAAAGTGAATACAACTAATTTTATTCACGAAGCACGTGTAAAGGGTACTATCGCAAGAATGGACTTGGTGTCACATTGCATTGACTTAGGCGCTGAACACGTAAATATAGATAAGGCGAATCTTAAGAATGCTGTCCTTGATGTGGCATTAAGTGATACCGTACCCAAGGATACAACAAAGAAAACTAATTTTTGGAAAATCAATGTTCACCGGTTGAATGTTGAGAAGACTGGCTTGACAGTTCATATGCCAGGTGACACTACTCGAGTTCAGGCTTATCTTGGTAAGTCAATTACCGAAGACGGTTATTTTGATTTATATAAAGGATCTTATAAAATAAAATGTTTCGACTGGAAAGACGGTAGCTTGAATTATGATAACAATTTTAAGATACATTCCAAAGGATTTGACTATAACCACTTTGGCCTAAGTAACATTGCTATAGGCATAGAAAATCTTTCATACCTTAAGCCGAATTTGAGGATGAAATTACGTGAGTGTAGTTTCAAAGAGAAAAGCGGAATGGTCGTTGACGCATTATCAGGAAAAATGCACCTTGACTCAAATAGAATATTTTTGCAGAATCTTTATTTTAAGACGCCGCAATCATATCTTCACGCAAGAGTGTCCTTGGATTTGAATACATTTGTAAAAGACAATCCTGGAAAATTTAATTTAGCTTTAAACGGAAGTCTCGGAAAGCATGATTTGATACGTCTCATGGGTAATATGCCGTCTGCGTTTAGAAAGCAATGGCCGAATTATCCTTTAACTATTTCTGGTACAGCCACTGGCAATATGAAATCAGTGAGCTTCTCAAGACTTGCTGTAAAGTTGCCTACGGCATTCAAGTTTGATGCAAAAGGTTTTGTATCGAACATAGAAAATCTAAAGAAACTTAGCGGAAGCGTGAATATAAAAGCACATACATATAACTTAGTCTTTGTAAAGTCATTGCTTTCTAAAGAAATAAGCCGCAATGTAAGAATACCAAATGGAATTTATGTTGATGGCGCTTTTAAGTTTAACGGAAAAAAATATGCAGCAAACTTCATTGCAAACGAAGGTAAGGGACATATGAGAGCCGTGGTTGATTTCGATGCTGATAGAAAGGCATATAATGCAACAATAAATGCTTCGAATTTGCAGTTGCAGCACTTTGTTCCAAATTATGGTTTGAATCCTTTTACAGGTTATGTAGCGTTGAAAGGAAAAGGCTTTGACTTTACTTCTTCACGTACAATGATTGTTGCAAAATCCAGAATAAGTAAATTCAATTATGGCGGTTACAATCTTGATCGTGTTAACGCAAATGTAAAATTACAGAATGGTGTTGCCAATGCCATTATAAATAGTCTGAATCCTTTGTTAAAGGGATATATAAACCTCAGTGCATTAGTACATAAAAATAATGTCAAGGCTACGCTTGTCTGCGATTTAGCTAAAGCGGATTTATATAATCTTAAGCTAACGAAGTCACCTTTGTTTGCATCTATATGTGCCCATCTGGATATAGAGTCAGACATGAAAAAATATTATAAGGTGAATGGAATGGTTAATGACTTGGCTATTCATGACAGTACAAAATTTTATAAGTCAGATGCTATTGCTGTCGACATACTTTTGCGTAGTGACACGACACATGCAATTATTAACAGTAATGATTTCAATATTGGTATAGATTCCAAAGGTGGTTATAAACGATTGCTGAGTCAAGGACAAAGTATCGTAAAGGAGATTCAGCGTCAACTTAAAGATCGAGTCATCAATCAGGTTATGTTGCGTAGAAAGTTGCCTGATGCAAGTATCACATTCTCAAGCGGTAAAGATAACTTCTTGGTCTATCTTCTTAATAAATATGGTTATTATTTCTCAAGAGCAAATGTTGATATGCACTCTTCGCACATTGCTGGTCTTACAGGAAATGTAAGCATAGATTCTTTGGTTATGGATAGTATTCGGCTTGACACCGTAAGATTCAACATAAAGTCGGATAATGATAAGTTTGTTTATCGTGCTCAAGTTATCAACAATCGTAGAAATCCACAATATGTGTTTCGTGCTATTTTAGACGGAGAATTAAATGAACATGGTTCTTCTTTGAAGGCAAAACTTTATGATGCCAAAGACAAATTGGGAATACAACTTGGGTTGTTGGCAGAAATGAAGCAAGATGGAATACGTATGAGTATATTGGGGGATAAACTGATACTTGGTTATAAGACATTTAATGCCAATGATGATAATTATGTGTTCTTAGGGGATGACAGACGATTGTCGGCTAAGCTTCAGTTAAAGTCTGATGATGGAATGGGAGTCCAGTTGTTTACGGATGACGGAAACAAAGAAGCACTTCAAGATCTAACAGTATCATTGCACCAATTCAAACTGCATGATATACTTTCTGTTTTGCCTTATACACCTGATGTATCGGGAGTTTTGAACGGAGATTATCACTTTATACAAACTAAAGATGAAATTTCTGTATCAACAAATATGACGGTGGACAAAATGATATATGAGAATTGTCCAATGGGAGATATAGGAGCAGAGTTTGTGTATATGCCAAAGAAGGACGGTTCACACTATGTTGATGGTGTACTCTCACAAAATGGATTAAAAATAGCCACTGTTAAAGGAACATACAACTCTGAAGGAGCTGGAAATATTGATGCAAACCTAGGATTTGACCGTACACCGATGGCTGTGTTCAATGGTTTTATGCCTAAACAAATTATCGGCTTTAAGGGTTATGCAGAGGGTACCCTCAGCATGAATGGGACTTTGACAAAACCAAATATAAATGGAGAAATTTATCTTGATTCTGCATATCTGGTGAGTCAGCCTTATGGTGTAGAGATGCGTTTTGATAATGATCCAGTTACAATAAGCGGAAGTAAATTGCTGTTTGAGAATTTCCAGATGTATGCTCATAATGCCAGTCCATTGACAATGTCTGGATATCTTGATTTCTCTGATTTAAGCAAAATGCAAATGGACGTAAAAATGAGAGCATCTAATTTAGAGATTATAGATTATAAGGAAAACTTACGTTCAGAAGTTTTTGGAAAGGCTTTTGTTAATTTCTATGGAAGTATGCATGGGTATTTGAACAACTTACAGATGAGAGGAAAACTTGATGTGCTTGGATCTACAGACATGACATATATCTTGAGAGATTCACCAATCACGACTGATAACCAATTAGACGGATTGGTTAAGTTTACTGATTTTCGTAATTCTAAAACTCAGACAGTAAGCCGTCCTCAATTAGCAGGTTTCAATATGGATTTATCTATGAATATCAACGAAAGTGCTCATATACTTTGTGCGCTTAATGCTGGTAAGTCAAACTATGTTGATCTTATTGGTGGTGGAGATTTGAGAATGCAATATAACACAGTTGATAATTTGCGCCTTACAGGAAGATATACTTTGAACAATGGCGAGATGAAATATTCATTGCCTATAATTCCTTTGAAGACATTTAATATACAGGATGGAAGTTATATAGAGTTCAATGGTGATCCCATGAATCCAAAACTTAATATTACAGCAACAGAAACAAACAAGGCTACAGTCTCTTCTGATGGTGGAACGGGTAGAACTGTTTCTTTCGAGTGTGGTGTGAAGATAACGAAGACATTGAAAGATATGGGGTTGGAATTCATCATACAATCCCCTGAGGACATGGCTGTAAGTAATCAGTTGAATACGATGAGCGTTGAGGAACGTGGAAAGATAGCTGTTACTATGCTTACTACTGGTATGTATCTTGCTGACGGAAATACAAACGGATTTTCAATGAACTCGGCATTAAGTGCATTCTTGCAAAGTCAAATCAACGGTCTAGCTGGTAATGCTTTGAAAACATTAGACTTAAGCTTTGGTATGGATAATGCGATGGATGCTAGCGGAATTCAGCATACAGATTATTCTTTCAAGTTTGCAAAGAGATTTTGGAACAACCGTCTTAGAATTATTGTAGGCGGTAAGTTCTCTACTGGACCAGATGTGGCAAATCAGAATCAGTCATTCTTTAGCAATGTATCTTTTGAATATCGTCTGAATAAGGCTTCAACACAATATTTGAAACTATTCTATGATCGTGATAGTTATGACTGGTTGGAAGGAGATGTAGGACAATATGGCGCTGGTTTTATATGGCGTCGTAAGGTGCAGCATTTCAGTGATATATTCCGTTTCAAGGATCCTGAATCTTCAATTCCTGTGGTAGTTGATAAAAATAATGCAGTAAAGCAAAAATAAATATGATCTCGAAAAAATATAATTACATATTGTTTATTGGCGTTTTAGCTCTGCTTTCAGCTTGTTCCACTACGGACAAAGTACCAGAAGGTGACCAACTGTATGTAGGACTGACAAAGATAAAATATACTAATTATGAGAGTAATTCTCATTTCAAATTCACCCGTGATGAACTTGATGCTGCTTTGGCATGTGCTCCAAATGGTGCATTGTTTGGTAGTTCATATTATCGCACTCCGTTTCCTTATGGTCTGTGGGTTTGGAATGCTTTTTCTAAATCAGAAGGACCTATTGGTAAATGGATTGCAAAATCATTTGGTAAGGCTCCTGTTTTGATGAGTTGGGTAAATCCGGCTTTGCGTGCATCTGTTGCTCAATCTGTACTTAAATCACATGGATATTTTAATGGAAGCGTGAATTACAATACAATAACGATGAGAAATCCAAAGAAAGCAAAGATTGGTTACGATATTGACTTGGGACATCTATACACGATTGATAGCGTGGTTTATGAAAAGTTTCCAGAAGGTGCTGACAGTTTGTTGAAAAAAACATTAACCAATGCTGTTATACATAAGGGAGATGCTTTTGATGTGTCTACATTGGATGCAGAAAGAACACGAGTGAGTGCTTTGTTTCGTAATAATGGATATTATTATTATCAACCAAGTTATGCTTCTTATCTTGCAGATACTCTTTCGGTTCCTGGTAAAGTTCAGATGAAATTTCAACTTGCAGAACAAATTCCAGAAAGAGCAATGCGCAAATGGTATATTGGAAAGGTAGACTTGCAATTGCGTAAGCAGATGATGGAACAACTCAGTGACTCATTGGTGCATCGTAATTTTACAGTTCATTTCAATGGACGTCATTCTCCGATACGTCCAAGAGTTATAATGCGCGATTTAAAACTAAGACCAGGAAATATATATAGTTACGATAACTATTTGGAATCTTCAAATAGAATTTCTGGTAATGGACTGTTTAGCATAGTTGATTTTCAATTTGCTCCGCGTGACACATCTGCCACATGCGATACGTTAGACTTGGCTTTGAATTGTGTATTTGATAAACCTTATGATTTCTATGTTGAGACAAATTACACAGGCAGGACAAGTGGAAGAATGGGACCTGGAATGATTGTCGGTTTTACAAAGCGAAATGCTTTCCGCGGAGGAGAAAAGCTTGATATAAATGTAAAAGGATCTTATGAATGGCAGTCAGGACATACAGCTAGTGGCACTAGTGATAAAATGAATTCGTATGAATATGGTGGTGATGCATCTCTGGAGTTTCCAAGACTTATAATGCCTTTTATGCAGCATCGTAGATTCTTTGTGACTCCGTCTACATTATTAAAGGCTTCTACTGATATCATCAATCGGGCAGGATATTTCAAGCGTCATATAGCATCAGGAGAGTTAACATATACTTTCCAGACAAGCAAGAACTCTATGCATCAGTTCAGTCCTATTATACTTGAGTATGAGTATATGACTTCACATACTGCTAAATTTGACTCTGTAATGAAGGCTAGTCCTTATCTTCAAGTGTCAATGAAGAATCAGTTTATTCCTAAAATGAGATACAGTTATATATACACTAGTGACAAAACATACAGAAATCCAATATGGTGGCAGACAACAATCAGTGAGGCTGCTAATATACTTTCATTGGGCTATGCAATTGCAGGAAAGTCATGGAGTGAGAAAGATAAAAAACTGTTTAAGAATTCTTATGCACAATATGTGAAAATAGAAACAGAATTCAGAAAGACGTGGCGATTGGCAGAGCATTCAAACCTTGTAGCTCATTTTGACCTAGGTGCAATATGGGCTTATGGTAACTCTGATATGGCACCTTGGAGTGAACAATTCTACGTTGGTGGTGCAAATAGTGTGCGTGCATTTACTGTAAGAAGTGTGGGACCAGGATCTTATTATCCTACAGCAAACACTTACTCTTATCTAGACCAGACTGGAGACATTAAGTTTCTTGCTAATTTGGAATATCGTCCACATCTTTTAGGTAATCTCTATGGTGCCGTGTTCTTGGATGCAGGAAACGTGTGGACAATGCACGATAGTAGCGATCGTCCTGGGGGAAAGTTTCAATTAAATAATGCTGTTAAGGAAATGGCTCTTGGTACAGGTATTGGATTAAGATATGACCTAGATTTTTTTGTGATTAGAGTAGACTGGGGAGTAGGTCTTCACCTTCCATATAAGAGTGGTTTTTATAATCTACCTAATTTCAAGGACAGCCAAAGTCTGCATTTGGCAATCGGAATGCCTTTCTAGTTATGTAAAAAATAAGGTTCTTCGTTAATTTATGGGGAAATCCTCCATAAATGGGCTAGTATGTCTACCAAAAAAAGTTTTTTTAATGCCACTAATGGCATAATGTCACAAACCCTTTATTTATCTGACATTAGTGACATTAAAAAAAACTTTTTCCGATAGAGTTAAGCCCTTTTATGAATGATATTATCCTAAATTGACTAAGAACCCAAAATAATCAGTTACAGCATAAAAAAAAATGTTATGTTGATTAAAAAGTGTGGCGATACTTATTCATTCTCAGTATTATTTGTTAAATTTGCAATTCAAATTAAAGTACGATTCAAATTAAAGCACAATAAAAATATTATTTATGAAACCTACATTGTTACTTTTAGCTGCCGGCATGGGCAGTCGTTATGGTGGTCTTAAGCAATTAGATGGTCTGGGTCCAAACGGAGAAACCATTATGGATTATTCTATTTATGATGCTATTCAGTCAGGATTCGGTAAGATCGTATTTGTTATCCGTAAAGATTTCGAAAATGAATTCCGCACAAAGATACTTTCTAAGTACGAAGGTCATGTACCTGTAAAATTGGTATTCCAGGGTATTGACAGTCTTCCTGAAGGATTCTCTGTACCAGAAGGTCGTGAGAAACCATGGGGAACCAATCATGCTGTACTTATGGCAAAAGATGTTATCAAGGAACCATTCTGTGTTATCAACTGTGATGATTTCTATAACCGTGACTGTTTCAAGGTAATTGGCAAGTTCTTGGCTGATCTTCCAGAAGGAAGCAAAAATACATATGCTATGGTTGGCTTCAGAATAGGTAATACTCTTTCAGATAACGGCACAGTAGCTCGTGGAATTTGCTCAAAAGATGCTAACGAAAATCTTACAACTGTTGTTGAGCGCACAGAAATCATGCGTGTAGACGGTAAGGTTTCTTACAAAGATGAAGAAGCAAAATGGGTTGCAGTAGAGGATAACACTCCTGTATCAATGAATGTATGGGGTTTCACTCCAGACTATTTTGAACATAGCGAGGCTTATTTCAAGGAGTTCCTTTCTGATCCTAAGAATATGGAAAATCTTAAGGCAGAGTTCTTCATTCCATTGATGGTAAACAAACTTATCAACGAAAATACTGCTACAGTAAAGGTTCTTGATACAACAAGTAAATGGTTTGGTGTTACTTATTCTGCAGATCGTCAGAGCGTAGTAGACAAGATTCAAACTCTTGTAAACGATGGTGTATATCCAAATAAGATCTTCTAGATTTGTGATATAATAGAATATTCAAACTATTCTTTATAAAATATAGTCTTGGTCAGAAATGATGGTAATAGATTTATTACATCAATTCTGACCAATTTTTGTTTTCATTATATTGGGTTTCACCTAATTTTATTACCTTTGCAATCATTATGCAGATAGATATTATAACAGAGAAAGAAATCGCTGAGTTAAGAACTCTTATTAGCGATGCAAATAAAATAATACTTGTGGGGCACAAAAGTCCTGACGGTGATGCAATAGGTGCTTGTCTTGGTTTGGCGGAATATTTGCGTCAGCAGGGCAAAAGTCCATCTGTCTTTGTTCCTGATGCATATCCTGATTTTTTAAAATGGTTGCCTGGTACTGAGAAGATAGTAAGATATGATAAGCACAAAGTTGAAATAGATGCTGCTTTTAAGAATGCAGACTTGATATTTTTTCTAGACTTTAACGATGCTGCACGACTTGAAGATATGCAAGAAAGTATAGATGCGTCTTCTGCAAAAAAAGTGGTTGTAGACCATCATCTTAATCCAGTCATTGATTCTGTTATAACTATTTCACATTCAGAAGCATGCAGTACATGTGAATTGGTATTTCGCCTAATCTATCAACTCTCTGGAATTGAAAATATGACGCGTAAGATAGCTGTTCCATTATATTGTGGAATGATGACTGATACAGGTGGCTTTACTTATAATTCAGCACGTCCAGAAATATATTCAATTATAGGACTTCTTCTCACAGTTGGAATAGATAAGGATAAAATATACCGCAATGTATTCAACAACTATAGCCCATGGGCAATTAAGTTCCGTGGTTATTTAATGAGTCAGAAGTTGAATATCTTTGAGGAATATCATGCCTCTTATTTCACCGTTAGTAGGGATGATATGAAAAAATATCACTTTATAAAAGGAGATTTAGAAGGACTTGTCAATGAACCGCTGCGTATAAAGGGACATAAGTTTTCAATATCACTTCGTGAGGATGATCGTCACGATAATACGGTTCTTGTGAGTTTACGTTCTGTTGATGATTTTCCTTGTAATATGGTCTCTGAAGAATTTTTCAATGGGGGAGGGCATCTTAATGCTAGTGGTGGTAAACTGCATTGTAGTCTTGCAGAGGCTGAAACAATAGCTCGCAATGCTATAATCAAATTCGGTGATATGTTGAAAGCTTAAAAATTGGGAAATATAAATAAAAACTCTCATTATAACCTTTCTATATGTTAGCTTTTTAGTATCTTTGCATCAAAATGATAGGATAATTCGCACATTTGCATTATCTTTGTCATTGTAATTTATAAATTTAACGATGAAGAAAACTCTATTTGCACTTCTCGCTTTGGTTGGTATAATGATTTTCGGTTCATGTAGCAATACGGAAACTTATGCTGATAAGAAGAAAAAGGAACGCTCGGCAATCAACCAGTTTATCGCTGATTCTGCCGTTAATGTAATTTCTGAAGCAACTTTTTTTGCACAAGATTCCACTACAAATGTTAGTAAAAACGAATATGTGCTATTTAATAGTTCAGGAGTATATATGCAGATTGTAAGGAAGGGTACTGGCTCTAGATTGAAGAGTGGTGATACTTCTCCTGTTCTTATGAGATTTACTGAGGTTAACCTTATGACAGATTCTGTTCTGTTGTCAAATGATGTGCTTAAATATTCTGCTATTGTAGACCATTTGAATGTAAGGAATATTTCAGGTTCTTTCTATGGACAATTTGTATCTGGTGAAAGTTTGTTTGCTAGTTTTTATAGTACAACATCAGTTCCAGAAGGACTGTTGGTTCCTTTCGCTTATATCAATCTCGCACGTTATGAGTCTGCTGAGAGTGATATCGCCAAGGTAAAATTAATCGTTCCGTCGGCTAAGGGTACAACAATTGCATCAAGCGATGTATATCCTTGTCTGTATGAAATTACATTGCAAAAAGGTAGATAACATATAAATATATGACACTAATTAAATCTATTTCTGGCATCCGCGGTACTATAGGCGGGCATGCTGGTGACACTCTTAATCCTCTTGACATCGTTAAGTTTACTTCGGCTTATGCTACATTTATTCGTCGCAGTAAGAAATCAGACAGCAACAAAATTGTTGTTGGTCGTGATGCTCGTATCTCTGGAGACATGGTTAAGAATGTTGTGTGTGGTACTCTTATGGGTATGGGATATGATGTTATCAACATTGGTCTTGCTACAACACCGACAACAGAAATTGCTGTGCGTATGAGTGGAGCTGATGGTGGTATTATCATCACTGCAAGTCATAACCCACGTCATTGGAACGCTCTTAAATTACTTAATAATGAAGGTGAGTTCCTGACAAAAGATGATGGTAATGAGGTGCTCGATATTGCAGAACGTGAAGATTTTGATTTTGCTGATGTAGATAATCTAGGCAAATACAATGAAGATGATACTTTTGATAAACGACACATTGATAGTGTGTTGAATTTGAAACTTGTTGATGTTGATGCTATCAAAAAGGCTGGTTTTAAGGTCGTAGTTGATTCAATAAATTCCGTTGGTGGTGTAATTCTTCCTGATCTATTAAAGGCTCTTGGAGTAGATTATAAATTCCTTAATGGAGAAGCTAATGGTGACTTTGCTCATAATCCAGAACCAATAGAGAAAAACCTTGGTGGTATTATGGGTGAACTAGCTAAGGGTGGTTATGATCTAGGTATAGTAGTAGATCCAGATGTAGACCGTCTTGCATTTATATGTGAGGATGGCAAAATGTTTGGTGAAGAATATACTTTGGTTTCTGTTGCTGATTATGTTTTGAGCAACACACCAGGTAATACAGTTTCAAACTTGAGCTCAACTCGTGCACTTCGTGACGTAACTGTTAAGCATGGTGGTGTTTACACTCCTGCAGCAGTTGGAGAGGTTAATGTAACCACAAAGATGAAGGATGTTCATGCTGTTATCGGTGGTGAAGGCAATGGTGGAGTAATATATCCTGAGAGTCATTATGGTCGTGATGCTCTTGTTGGTATAGCTTTGTTCTTGTCTAATCTAGCTCATAAGGGATGCAGTATTAGCGAACTTCGTGCTACATACCCAGAATATTGTATTGCTAAGAATAGAATAGATCTTACTCCTTCTACTGATGTAGATGCAATCCTTGTTAAGGTTAAGGAGATGTATGGTAAGGAAAAAGATGTTACTGTTACTGACATTGATGG
Organism: Segatella paludivivens DSM 17968 = JCM 13650; assembly: GCF_000373185.1. Lineage (GTDB taxonomy): Bacteria > Bacteroidota > Bacteroidia > Bacteroidales > Bacteroidaceae > Prevotella > Prevotella paludivivens. Next base: position 21,838 of record NZ_KB890648.1, on the reverse strand, counting down.
AGTCAAACTTGACTTTCCAAACAAATGGGTACATCTTCGTAAGAGTAATACGGAGCCAATTATCCGTGTATACAGTGAGGCTGCAACGATGGATGAGGCTGATGCATTGGGCAAGAAACTCATGCAGGTAGTTTATGATATGCAATAAGTTATATTATAATATATAAAAAAGGTGCAATTCTATTTTTGAATTGCACCTTTTTTCTTAATTTATTTGCTCATGAATTCGCCTTGAACCAAAGCAATCTTTATCCATAAATCCATATACTTTTGCTGGAAAGAAACAAGGTCTGTTGGATTACCCTTGTCATCATATATGTGTGTCTCTGGTTTACCATTATCTTTTATTTTCATTGAAATTGCTTCTTTTCCATTGTCATGATAGAATTTCAATGATTTCAAAACACCTTTATCGGTGTTAAAAATACCTGTTTTGTCATCTTCAGTCCGTATTTCCCCAGTAAATGGTTTATTATTGTAATACACTGAATCTTTTTCAAAACTTACTTCATTGATGTGTATTTTCTTCGTACACGAAGTTGTCATTAATGTGGCAATGGATATTATGATTAATATCTTTATTTGTTTCATTTTTAATTTGCTTTTTCTTTATTTGAAATACCATCGATTTCAGCTAATTCTTTGTACATATCATCGAGAGTATTGAAGAGTACATTGATATTAGCCTCATTTCCACATGCTTCCTCAAAGAGTTCTACTAAATCGTCACTTTCTTTTTTCAATACACTGTTGTTGATTAGTATATTTGTATTTATAAGCAACAATCTAAGTATTGTTATTTGGTTTAGGCTTTTCTTACCTGATTTTGCAGTTCTTATTCCAGCTGCATACGCTTTCATGATTGTTCTCACCATAAGTTGGATGGCTTTTGTTTCGTCAATTGCAGCCAACTGTATGCCTTTTATGTATTGTTGTAAATGCTCTGGTATAGTTGAGAACATACCACCAAGAAGCAATTCCATATTTCTCCTGTACTCGTCAACTGTTGCTTCATAAAGTTTGGTTGTCTTACAAGCATATTTCAAATAATCATGAACTGTGAGTTTCTTTTCTTTGGAAAGTTTCTGTATGTCACTCTCAACTTTTTCTTCATCAGAGTAGTTAAGTCTTATAAGAGTTGGCAACATTATATCCATGAAATGGTTTCCTATTTCTTCATAATGCTCGAGCATAGCTTGTTTGATATTGCTAGGATTATTCTTCTCGTTAAAATCGTCACCAGGGTATGTGCTGTCTACGATTGCAGTACTGAAAGCTTCGAAAAAAGCTCTTGTTAGTGCGGCTGTTGCTTGGTAACTATTCACTCTTTTTGTCATAGTTTTGTTGTTTTGGGTATAAAGTTAGCTTTTTTTCTTTATTGATGCAAGCCACGGCATCAATATTTCTTTTCAGTCCTTTGTATTTTGCTCTTTTTACGGCACTGCCTTTAAATAATTCTCTGTATTCTTCTTCTGTTAGGTTCTGCCATTTTTCCTTGGTCATATTTAAAAGCTCTTCCTTTGGTTGAAGTTCTGGTGTGTCGTTTGGTTGAGCGAATCTATTCCATGGACATGCATTGAGACATTTGTCGCATCCATATATTGTCTCTCCCATCTCCTTTGCTAAAAGATAGCTTATTTTACTACTATTTTCTATTGTTTGGTACGACAAGCATCGTTCGGAATCAATTTCATTACATTCACTTATAGCATTAGTTGGGCATGAGTCAATACATTTATGGCATTTCCCACATTTACTTTTAATGGGCGTATCATATTTAAGTTCGACATCAAGAAATAATTCACCAAGAAAGAACATACTCCCGGCATGTGGTATTATTAGTTGATGATTCTTTCCGGTCCATCCTAAACCAGCTCTTTCTGCCCAATATCTTTCTAGTACAGGTCCAGAGTCAACGAAAATTCTGCATTTATTGGCTTGTGGATCTTTGGAATACAATTCATCTTCAAATCCAATTTTTTGGGCAAGTTGTCTTAATTTGTTTTTTATAATGTCGTGATAATCTTTGCCAAGTGCGTAGGCTGCAAGTTGATATTCTCCTTTTTTTATGGTCTTTTTAGGTGCATAGTTAAGAGCTACACAAACAATACTCTTTACCCCATTCATTAACAATCTGGGATCAAGTCGTTTGTCAGTGTAATTATACATGTAATCCATATTGGCATAGTTGCCTTTTTGGATCCAGTTTTTTATATGCTTAGCGGTCTCATCATCTACGGCTTCTGCTTTGGCAATGCCACATGCAAAAAAGCCGAGGTTTTGTGCCTCGGCTTTTATTGCCTCTGTAAGTGAGACACTATTCAAAGGTTTTGAATTCATAACCTTGTTCCTTTAACCATTTTATTGATTCTGGAAGTGCTGTCTTTAACTTGTCAATACTCTTTAGTGAATCGTGGAAAGTTATTATAGAACCATTTCTGGCAAACCGCTTGACATTGTTTACAACATCATCGGCTTCAAGCCATTTTGAATAGTCTCTTGTTACCAAGTCCCACATTACTACTTTGTATTTCTTTTTTAGCCACCAATATACAGAGTGTCTCATCCATCCATGTGGTGGTCTAAACAAGTGTGAGTGAATTAAATCATTTGCTTGATCGGTATTTTCTGCATAGGTTATTGTCCAATGCTTGAATGAACCGAGATGATTGAATGTATGGTTACCCACTTGATGTCCCTCTTCAATGATTTTGTTGTATAGGTCATGGTGTCTCAATACATTTTCACCCACCATAAAGAATGTTGCCTTTACATCAAACTTTCTAAGAGTATTTAAAATGAAAGGTGTGGACTCGGGGATAGGACCGTCATCAAACGTCAGATAAACCGAATGTTCTTTCTTGTCCATTCTCCAAGTCGCACTGGGATACATCCAGCGCAACCATTTTGCTGGTTGCTCTATAAACATATCTTTTCTTTATTGTTGTGGTAGCACACCGCCTTTGCCGCGATACATATTAAACATATATTGGAATTGTTTACCTGTAGTCTTGGCGAGTTTTGGATCAATCATGTTAGCAACTTCATTAGCCTGTTGCATGATCGTCAATTCGCGTATACAATCGTTCATTGACTGAGAGAAGTGATCGCTACTCAATGACAGATACCAGTTCATGTATTGTGTGGCATTTTTCCATACGTCATTAAATAACCTTCTGGCATTTTCTTTCTTGCCAAGCATTGCATAGCATTCAGCTAAGTCAAGACTTCCGCTCATATAGTCGTTTGGAATGTTGTATGAAGGAAGAACCTTTTCACATTTCTCTAGAACTTTAAGAGCCTTAGCATTCTTCTTCTCAATGATCAACTGCTTAGCGAGCTGTGCGAATAGTCTACGATGAGTGTAGCACATTCTCATAACAGTCTCGTCAATGTAAAGTCCTCTTGTCTCAAGACCGCCAAACTTATATCGATGCATCAGGTTGTTGTATGTCTTCTCTGTATCAAAGTTCTTTGCACCAGGTGCCGGTTTACCGTCAATGGTTGTTGTAAACGGAGTGATACGGTTTGCAAGACCTTCCTGTACAAAGTTATTGCCAAGATTCATATAGTTATCTTCGCCAACGGTTAAGGCTACGTATATAGGACGTGTCCAATCGCATTGTGAAATCATCTCAAGCATCATTAGGTCACCCTTATAAAGAGCATCTTTCTTCGCTAGAGAGATAACCATCTTGTCAGGTATAGTATCAGAAGCCATCATCATTCCACTCTTCTTTACAGCTTCCTTGTCTATTGTTACATAGACCGTATCTGTAGGGATGAAATGCATATCAGGATTCTTTGAACGTACCCAATACTTCATTATGTTCTTCAGTTCAAATGGTTTGTCACCAAACTGCTTCTTTGCCTGAACAGGATTCTGTTTATAGAATTCTAGTATCTGTTTCTTAGCATCAGCCTGAATAGGTACATATTCATTTGTTCCAGAGCAGAAGTCGATTCTTGGCCAACTGATAGGAACGGCAGTTGATTTGTATGCTGGACGTTTCATCTGGTCAATATACCAGTCTGTCTGTAGGTAACTTAAGTTACAAACACGTGCATCTGTTCTAACTCCTTCAACTTCCTGATTATACCACAATGGGAATGTATCGTTATCACCATTAGTGAATATGATAGGATTTCCCTTGTCCTGTAGTGTCATTAGGTAGTTTTGACCAAAGTCGCGACATGTATATCTTCCACTTCTATCGTGGTCATCCCATGTCTGGCTTGCCATCTGTATAGGAACGAGTAGAGCTAGTAATGAAACTATTGCCGCAAGAACCGGTTCGCTTACATGAAGATACTTCTTTAGTAAGTCGTAAATTGCCGCAACACCAATACCGCACCATATTGCGAATGCATAGAATGAGCCCGCATAAGCGTAGTCTCGTTCTCGCGGTTGCATTGGCGTCTGGTTAAGGTATATAACGATTGCAAGACCTGTCATGAAGAACAGGAAGAATACTACCCAGAATTGACGAATTCCACGTTGTCCTCTCCATGCCTGCCAGAATAAACCGATTACACCAAGTAACAATGGAAGGCAATAGAATACATTGTGCCCCTTATTACTCTTTAAGTCGTCTGGTAGTTTGCTTTGATCTCCGAGACGTGCTTTGTCAAGGAATGAAATACCTGTAATCCAGTTTCCATGTTCCAATTCACCGTTGCCTTGGATATCATTCTGACGTCCAGCAAAGTTCCACATAAAGTAACGCCAATACATGAAGTTACATTGATATGAAAGGAAGAATCTTAAATTCTCCAATTGGCTAGGAACCTTCACATTTACATTTTCTCCGCAACGGTCATAAGCCACGTTAGTACCGTCTACACCACCCATCCAGTCTTCGTATGCTTGTGCATGAGCTTGGTCATACATACGTGGGAACAACATGTTTTGGGCATATTGGTATTTGTTTTTATGGCTTACTATGAAGTAAGAGTCTTTCTCATTAGCGTTAGCTTTCTCCTTGCGACTATAGATAGGTGCACCTTGAGTCATTTCTGGCTTGCACACACTTCCGTCAACTTTCAGCGATACTTGTGAAGTATATGCTTGTCCGTATAGCAGAGGACGGTCACCATATTGGTCGCGGCTAAGATAATTTCCGAGTGTGAATATATCTTCAGGAGAGTTCTGATCCATAGGAGGGTTAGCAGCAGAACGAATCACGATCAGTGCATAGCTAGAATAACCTATCATGAGCATAAGCATGCATAGCAATGCAGTGTTCTTCGTTCGTGAAGTTACATAGCTTACTCGTTTCTTATCAACTGTATGCTTGTAGTTCAAGCCAAACCATAATGCGATTAGTACTACCGCGCCTATTGCAACAGCAGTCCATCCGTATCCATAGAAAGGAATACCAAGCATGGCAAATGAAGCCACGAATGATATGTTGCTACGTTTTTCGTTTGCCTCAGAATAGCTTTCGTATATTGCCCAAACAACAGTTGCAACAAGCAGTATTATATATACTATCTCACCTGTATTGAAAGGACATCCCAATACATTTACGAAAAATAGTTCAAACCATCCACCTACTGTTATAATTCCTGGAACAATTCCGTACAATACAGCAGCTACGATTACAAATGATATAACTAGGGCTATAAGTGAGCCTTTGAGTTCCATCTTTGGGAATTTGCGGTAGCAGTAAACTAGCACAATGGCTGGAATACAAAGCAAATTTAGCAAGTGAACTCCAATACTCAGACCTGTCATATAGGTAATCAATATTAACCAACGATCACTGTGAGGCTCGTCGGCATGGTCTTCCCATTTTAATATCAACCAGAATACGATAGCTGTGAACGCCGAAGAGTAAGCATAAACTTCACCTTCGACGGCTGAGAACCAGAATGTATCACTGAATGTGTAAATCAATGCGCCTACAAGTCCTGAGCCTTCTATTATTATAGTCTTGGCTGTTGTAAGTTCATTCCAATCCTTCATGATCAACTTACGCGTCAAATGGGTAATGGACCAAAAAAGGAACATTATCGTTGTTGCGCTAAGCAATGCGCTCATGGTGTTTACCATGCGAGCTACTTGTGAAGGATTGCTTACAAACTGTGAGAACAAGTTTGCTGTAAGCATAAAGAATGGTGCGCCTGGTGGGTGACCGATTTCAAGTTTATAACCCGTAGTGATAAACTCAGGGCAGTCCCAGAAACTGGCTGTCGGCTCAATTGTAGAACAATAAACGAATGCTGCAATAAGGAATGCAAGCCATCCAAGTGCATTGTCTACTAATCTGTACTGTTTCATTTATTAAATATCAATAAGTTTGAATTTCAATATTATAGTATTTTGCAAAGATAGTATTTTAAATTGGAAAAGTATATACGCGTATGTGAGAATGTTCTAATATTTGATTTTTTTTAAATTCTCAGGAAATGTTCTTCCAATTTTTGCATTGGCATATCCTTGTTTGCATGGTAATGCAAACTTTTATTTACGCATGCGATATGCTTCACGTTATTCATTATCTCTGCTATGTCGTGGCTTACGATTATTATAGCGCAGTACTTGTTTATCTCATTAAGCATTTCGTACATTTGCTCTTGAAATCGTTTGTCAATATATGTGTTTGGTTCATCAAGAATTAGCACTTCAGGGTTAGAAACTATAGCTCTAGCCAATAGCACTCTTTGTAGTTGACCGCCACTTAGTGCTCCAATATGATTATGTTGTAGTTCATCAAGTTCCATATCAATAATAGTTTGATGAACTTGATTTAACTGTTCTTTAGTGTATTTTTTGAAAAGCTTCTTCTTTAATCCTGACAGTATTACATCATACACTGATATTGGAAACTTTCTATCTATGTCTGTATATTGTGGTAAGTAGCCGATATTGATATTATCAGTTTTCTCACCGTTTCGATAGAATGTAACGCTTCCAGAGTCAGGTTTCATCATTCCCAGAATGATTTTCATTAGCGTTGTCTTGCCGCCACCGTTAGGTCCTATGATGCCAAGATAATCATCATCAAGAACTTTCAGTGAAACGCTTTCAAGTGCGATCTTCTGAAAATATTTTGCCGTTATGTTTTTTATGTCAATTATTGTATTGCTCATTTCAGTTTCTTTGCAATGTCTTCCATTTCTTTGTTCCAGTTATACGAAAGTGGATTTATCTCTACCTTTTTTGCATTGGTGCCTTCTTCCACAATTTCGGTATTGCGGTTTGTGAATTCTTTCTGCACAAAAAGAACCTTAACTCTTTTCTGCTTTGCTGTAGAAATCGTTTGTTGAAGTTGCGCTGCACTAGGCTCTCTACCTTCCTCCTCAATTGGAATCTGTTTTAGTCCATAATCTCTTGCAAAATATGTCAATGCAGGATGGTATATAAGGAATGTTAGAGTTTTGTTTTTTGAAATAGATTCTCTTACATTGATATCAGTAATCTCAATTTTTTCCAGCAATTTTGTTAGGTTGCTTTTGAAATATATACTGTCTTTTGAGTCTATCTCAGCAAGTGCCTTATAAATGTTTCTTACTATTACCTTTGCGTTTGATGCACTCATCCATACATGTGGATCTGCAACTCCGTTTCCGTTCTTTTGTAAGGTTATTCCTTCAGATGAATTTATGATAATAGTGTGTGGCGCATTGCTTTCAAGCTTTTTCATCCATGTACGCTCAAACCCTATGTTACCAACTTTTATGTAAAGATCACTTCCTGAAAGCTTGACCATCTGCCTAGCTGTTGGCTCGTAGGTTTCAGGGCTGCTCCCGTTTGGGACCATTGTAACTACATCAAACTTATTTCCAGCTATTTGCTCGGTAAAATATCTTAATGGTTCGATGGTAACAGTAATCATTCTCTTGTTGGTCTTTGATGGACCAACGCATGATGTCAGTGATATTACCGAGAATACCAATATAATATATCTTAGAGCTTTGCCCAATGTTATACTTATTATAGATATAGTTAAATTTGATCTCATTAGTCCCAAAACGATAGGTATTGCGTCTCCAACTACAGGGATGAAAGAAAAAAATCCCATCCACGCACCTCGTCCTTCCATAAACCGTTGCGCTTTCTCAAGGCTCTTTGGTTTAATGTGCAAATATTTTTCTATCCAATCCATACGCCCTAGATGACCGATGGCATAATTGAACATTGAACCAAGTACGTTTCCAATAGTTCCATATATTATTAATGGCCAAGGCTTCAGCCCTGCTGCTAATAGTCCCAACATCACAGCCTCACTGCTGAAAGGAAGAATACTACCCGCTAAGAATGCGGCAATAAGAATGCCCCAATATCCCCAGTTAATTAGAAAGTCAATGATGGCATCCATAAGTTATAAGCTGTTATGAGTAGTGTTATTACTATTATTAAATGAAACGCTATATTGGTTATCCACGTATGTGTCAGCGTAATGAAGTGACCTATCAGTGCTGCTGTACTTATAATAAGTATCCTTAACAGAAAATCAAAATGCTGAGGCTGAAGTATCGTGAATACTATTGTTGCTATTTCTAAAGCTATAAAACTTTCATATAGCATTCTTGTTTTTATTTTATCGTTGTAACTATTACGCAGAAAGTGTATTGTGCCAGTTATTCCTAGTATGGCAATGAATATGAACGTTACAGCCTGATGATTGTTTATCATACTGTAATCAAATAACTTTCCGAATTTCGCAAGGTCACAGAAATGGTCAATGAATGGTTGCATATTGCCAGTTGATGCATAATAGCCAGCCACAAACCAATATGGTATAATCAGTCCTATTATTGATGCAGCAATTGTTCTTGTGCTTAGTGCCAAGATGTTGGTTGCTAGGATAAACCATAATATAGGTACATAATACAATATCTGAACGAAGAAAATGCTTGATATCCCTATCATTGCAAAAGCATAGAATACTGCACCTGCTCCATGTGGGTTTTGATAGGCATTAAAAAGAAACATGCATGCCGCAATGAATGCCACTTCAATAATAGCACCATGTATTGATGGAAATAAGAATGTTGCCATAGTCATCAATACAAGATATGAGCAAGATACCATTCTGCTATATACACGTATCAATGAGTAGCGATTGTTCATGAATACCATCATTATGGTTGCAGCAAACAAAGCTGTGGTCTGTAACCACAGCTCTTGTTCTATTACACCGGCAGCTAATGTTGCCAGTGCTCCGTATATTGCTGTAACAGGTAGCGCGAAACGGCTTAAGGCAAATCTTTCCTGTCTTCTTTTATTTCTCAATTTCTATTACCCTTATTTTATTTATAGGTCTTTACCTATATCTCTTCTAAAGTATTTATCTTTAAATTCGATTTTCTGAGCTTCCTTGAAACTCTTTTGCAGAGCTTCTTCCTTGTCTTTTCCATAAGATGAGACAGCAATAACACGACCACCATTGGTGACAATTTGTCCGTCTTTAAGTGCTGTTCCGCTATGGAATACAATACTTCCATCAACATCATTGATTCCGTTGATAGGATATCCCTTTATATATTTTTCTGGATAGCCACCGCTTACAAGCATTACACAGACAGCAGCTCTCTCGTCAAATTCTATTTTGCGCTTGTCTAAGTCACCCTTTGCTACACCATCAAATAGATCAACAATGTCGCTCTTCAATCTTAGCATCACACTCTCTGTCTCTGGATCACCCATTCGGCAGTTGTATTCAATTACCATTGGTTCACCTTCTACGTTTATCAATCCAAAGAAAATGAATCCCTTATATTCAATTCCTTCTTCAGCAAGTCCTTCTACAGTTGGTTTTATGATACGTGTATCTACTTTTGCCATCCATTCTTTCGTTGCGAATGGAACAGGTGTTACACTACCCATACCACCAGTATTTAAACCTGTATCATGTTCACCTATTCTCTTATAGTCTTTTGCTTCTGGAAGAATTTTATAATTCTTTCCGTCGCTGAGAACGAAAACAGAACATTCTATTCCACTAAGGAACTCTTCAATCACAACTTGTGCACTGGCGTTACCAAACATACCGCCGAGCATTTCTTTAAATTCCTTTTTAGCTTCCTCAAGAGTTGGAAGTATCAAAACGCCCTTTCCAGCACAAAGACCGTCAGCCTTTAATACATAAGGTGCTTTTAGTGTTTCAAGAAACTTTAGACCTTCCTCAATGTTCGTTCCATCAAAAGTTTTATATTTTGCTGTAGGAATATTATGACGCTCCATGAATCCTTTTGCGAAATCCTTGCTACCTTCAAGAACAGCACCTGCCTTTGAAGGACCAATAACAGGAATGTCTTTTGTTCGCTCGTCATTTTTGAAATCATCATAAATTCCCTTTACCAAAGGATCTTCAGGGCCTACTACAACTATGTCGATATTATTGTCGACACAGAACTTCTTCAGACTCTCAAAGTCATCAGCTTTTATGTCAATGTTTTCTCCGCAGTTAGCTGTTCCTGCATTTCCTGGTGCAATAAACAGTTTACTACATTTGTTGCTTTGAGCAATCTTCCAAGCCAAGGCGTGTTCACGGCCGCCTCCTCCGAGTAATAATATTTTCATAAGTCTCTTTTTCGTCCTTATGATGGGACATTTATTAGTTTCATTTTAAGTAATCAAAGAAGTATTGAGATATCCTTTCGTGAAGGTGAGTGCTCTGATGACCTCTCATATTGTGTGGTTCTCCAGGATATACAAAGAAGTCGGGTTGTGTTCCGGCTGCAATACAAGCCTTAAGGAATGAGAAAGCATGCTGAGGTACAACAACAGGATCGTTTAATCCAATGATGATCTGCAACTTTCCTTTAAGATTCTTAGCTTTTGGTAGCAGGCTACAATTAGCATATCCTTCTGGATTTGTCTGTGGGGTATCCATATAGCGTTCACCATACATAACCTCATACCATTTCCAATCAATCACTGGTCCTCCAGCAACACCTACTTTGAATACATCAGGATATGTTGTCATCAGGTTTGTTGTCATGAAGCCACCGAAACTCCAACCATGTATTCCCATGCGGTCTGCATCCACATAAGGTAAGGATTTCAAAAAATCAACACCCTTCATCTGGTCTTTCATTTCTTCTTCTCCAAGATGTCTGAATGTTACTTGTTCAAAGTCTTTTCCTCTGTTCTCGCTTCCACGATTGTCAAGGATAAATAGCAAGTAGCCTTTTTCAGCCATGTATGTTTCCCAGCCACGGCTGCAATAGTGCCAACGCGCATCAATATTGTGTGCATGAGGTCCTCCATATACATATACTATAGTTGGATATTTCTTATTTGGATCGAAATTCAAAGGTTTAACCATTCTATAATATAAGTCTGTAACTCCGTCTGCAGCTTTTATAGTTCCGCAATCGTAAGTAGGAACAGTATATCCCTTCCAAGGATCCTCTGCTTTGTAATAATTTGTTCTTTTACCGTTCGCTGTATTTACAATTGCGATATTGTTTGGTATAGTTGGAGTTTGGTAACTATCTACTATATATTGTCCGTTAGGACTTACACTGCCAGTATGCCAACCTTTTCCGTTGTCATCCATAAGCGCACGCTTGCCTGTTTCCAAACTTACAACGAATATGTTCTTTTGTATAGGACTTAATTCATTTGACTCAATCGTAATACTCTTGTGCTTTTCGTCAAAACCAAGAAAGTTTAATACTACCCATCTACCTTTGGTTATCTGTTTCAGTTGTTCACCTTTATTATTAAATAGGTATAAATGAGTATATCCATCTTTCTGGCTCCACATTATGAATTTACTACTGTCCCAAGGAAGGAAAGTAATAGGGTGGAGCGGTTCTACATATTTCTTATCTGTCTCTCTGTAAAGTTCGGCAATTTTCTTGCCGTTCTCTGCGTTATAGCTAACTAGTCTGCAATCGTTTTGATCACGGTTCAACTCAAACATGTATATAGTCTTATTGTCAGGACTCCATGCAATATTTGTGAAATATCTATCTGTAGGGTCTCCTGCATCAAGATAAATGATTTTCCCCGTATTCATATCGTAAACTCCAACAGTCACCTTGTGGCTTTTTTCTCCAGCCATAGGATATTTTTCAGGTGCAGGTGTAGCTATTCTGCTTTCGCCTTCAGAGGGTTTCCAGTCTAATTCTGGAATGTTTACCAACGGAAAGTCTGTAACCATACTTTGGTCCATTCTGTAGAATGCCAACTTTTTGCCGTCATTACTCCAGTATAAACCTCCATTTATGCCAAATTCGTCGCGATGAACGCTTTGACCATATACAATGTTGCGACTTCCGTCAGTAGTAAGTTGTTTGTCTTTACCTTTTGCGCTTATTACGTGTAACTGACAATCCTTAACGTAAGCGGTTGCTCTCGACGTGTAATCAAAGTTACTAGCCTGTGTGCTTCCGTTGAAATTATTGTCAGTGTGCCAGATCTCCTTTTTAGCTTTCCAATCAAAAAGCATTTGTTTCTTACCGTCGTTAAGCAAAACTTGTGTCTTGCCTGCAACAGGAAACGTAATGTTGTACAAATGATGCAGGTTCATTCCGCTCCATTTGTTAATGTTTTCCAATGAGAAAAGCTCTGTTTCTGTGCCTGTATTTTTGTCAACAATATAGCATTCCTCAACATCAGTTCTGACAAGTTCGTTGCCCCACCAAGTTGTATATCGGTGTTTGGGAACCATGTTGTGGTAGTTGTTGCCACCAAAATTCAGATCTTCAAGCGTTAGCGTCTTCAATCCTTGGGCATACGTAGTAGTCGCAATCATCGCTAAGATAAAAACAAATATCTTTTTCATAATTATTTAATCTTCACTGTCAACGTGAGTTGTTGTTTTTTCGAATCCTCCACGTTTGGCTTTATCACCAAACTTTTTGTCTCCAAACTTCTTTGCACCACCATAACTTCCACGTTGGTCATCACGTCTTCCGCCGAATCCTCCACGTTTATCATCGTGTCTGTCGCCATAGCTTCCACGTCTGTCGTCACTTCTTCCGCCGAATCCTCCGCGTTTATCATCGTGTCTGTCACCATAGCTTCCACGCTTGTCATCACGCTTTCCGCCGAATCCTCCGCGTCTGTCGTCATGGTCAATGCGTTTTCTTCCACCTGCGAAATCACCAATTTCATGTTTGTGGAAAGTAAACGAGCGTATGTCGCCCTCTTCGTTATTACTTTCTTCGTCAAGTCTGGTCTTGAATTCACGGACAGCTCTGAATCTGTGTTTCTGAGCCATTTCTTGTTTCTCTCTATCAGTCTTAACGATACCGCCTTCGGCTCTGAATTCCTTCATTCTGCCGTCGAAAAGAGAATATTTTCTGAACTCACATTCCAGACTTCCGTTGTATACAGGGAACTTTATGCTTGGTTTCAAACCAATCTGGTCGAAGCACTCTTCACGATAGCTTAGTATCCATGCCTCGTTTCCGCCGAATTCATGTTTCAGTCTTTCACCAATCATCTTGTAAGAACCAAGAAGGTTAGGTGTAGAAATACGTTCTCCGTAAGGTGGATTCATAATGATAATGCTTTGCTCAGCAGGCTTCTTGAAATTTTTGAAGTCCTGATGATCAACACTGATCTCATTAGTTAAACCAGCAGCTTTTACGTTAAGGCGTGCTGTATTAACAGCTTTCATATCGATATCATATCCATAGATATGGTGCTCGAATAGTCTTTCCTGTGAATCGTCGTTGTATATCTTGTCGAAAAGTTCTTGATCGTAATCAGGCCATTTTTCGAAAGCAAATTCCTTTCTGAACACTCCAGGACTTATGTTGCGTGCAATAAGCGCAGCCTCAATAAGTATTGTACCTGAACCGCACATCGGATCAATGAAGTCGGTCTCACCTTTCCAACCGGTCATTAAAATCATTCCAGCTGCAAGAACCTCATTAAGCGGTGCTTCAACACTTTCTTGACGGTATCCGCGACGGTGCAAACTTTCACCACTTGAGTCAAGGCTCAATGTGGCAGCGTCTTCAGCAACGTGAATGTTCAGGCGGATATCAGGGTTGCTAACGCTAATGTTAGGACGTGTACCTGTATTCTCTCTAAATTGGTCAACTATAGCGTCCTTCACCTTATAAGTAACGAATCTTGAGTTTCTGAATTCCTCAGAATAAACAACTGAGTCAACAGAAAAAGTCTTTCCTTTTTCTATATATTTGCTCCAGTCAATCTTCTTGACTTCTTCATACATGTCTTCAGCTGAGCTAGCCTTGAAATGTGCTATTGGCTTAAGTATTCTGATTGCGGTGTGTAGTTGAAAGTTTGCACGATACATCATTTCCTTGTCGCCTGTGAACGAAACCATTCTTCGTCCGATGTGTACTTTGTTAGCACCCAGCTGGGTGAGCTCCTGAGCCAAAACGGGCTCTAGTCCCATAAAAGTCTTGGCTATGAGTTCAAATTCCTGTTCCATTGTTATATTGTATATCTAATAAATCTTGTTTAATCTTCTTGTATTTTCTTGTCTTGGGTTTCATGTCTTCCATAACCCATGTGTTGGCACCGATAACGCAACTCTTGCCAATTGTAATTCTACCAAGAACAGTAGCGTTGGCATAAACGATCACGTTGTCTTCAAGAATCGGGTGACGTGGAACTCCCTTTATCGGATTTCCGCTTTCATCCATAGGAAAACTCTTCGCACCAAGTGTAACTCCTTGATAAAGTTTCACGTTGTCACCGATAATACATGTTGCTCCAATAACCACACCAGTGCCATGGTCTATTGTGAAGTATTTGCCTATTTGTGCTCCCGGATGGATATCAACTCCTGTTTCTGAATGAGCCATTTCTGTCATCATTCGTGGAATAAGAGGCACTTCCATTACATATAGTTCATGAGCAATTCGGTAATTAGTCAGAGTTTTTATTACAGGATAACAAGCAATAATCTCTGCAAAGCTTTCCGCTGCTGGATCTCCATTGTATGCTGCAACGACATCAGTCGCTAAAGTTTTTCTTATTTCTGGAAGTTTGCAAATAAGTTTTGCAGACAAATCTTCTGCCTTTTTGCGCTTTTCGCAATGTGTATCGTAGTCATCTTCTTCCTCTACGCAATCTGCAAAGCACAAACCTGCAAGAATCTGCTCGGTAAGCAGTTTCTGAAGCCTTTCCACATTGACACCAATGTGATATTTAATAGTTTTCGAATTTACTGATGATTTCCCGTAGTAACCAGGAAATATTATTGCTCGTGATAAATCTATTATCTCCTCGAGCGCCTTGCCCGAAGGTAACGGATCACCGTCGCGATGCTGATGAAATAGACCTTTTAGCGACTCTGTTTCCGACAACTCGTTTACGGTCTGTGTCAGAACATGAGTCCGATTGCATTTACTCATCTTTTTGTGTCAATATATATTGTTTGTGCAAAGATACACTAAAACTTGCATTGTGCAAAATAAATCTATTTATTTTCAGATATCTCTGCAACATTTTTATCATATATTACGTCTTATACTCAGAAATCATTAAAATGTTTTGTTATGAAGAAAGTTATATCATTGTTATTTACAGCTGTCATTATGTTGGTATTAACATCATGCAGCGCTAGTTGTAGTTTAGGCAGACGGAATGAAGGACCGCAGACAACTCGTGTCGTAAAGGCTCATAGTTTTGATTCTGTTTCGGCTGATATTGTCGGTGACATATATTTCAAGCAGTCTGATACTTTGAGTGTCCGCATAGAGGGACCAAAGGAACAAGTAGAAGGTATCAAAGTGGAATTTAAAGGTAATGCTTTAGTTTTTTCTACTGAAACTAAACTCTGCTCGTTCTTAAATGGCATAGGTAAGAATGATGGAGTGAAAGTGTATATAAGTTCTCCTAATCTAGTAGCTGTCAGCGTAAAGGGTGTAACAGATTTCCATGCGAATAAAGTTGACACAGATAATATGTTAATTGATTTATCAGGCGTTGGTGGAGCTTATATTGATAATCTTGTCTGTGATAATTTCGATACAAGAGTAAAAGGTACTGGAGATGTCGAAGTAAAGAGCTTAGAGGCTATCACTGCAAAGATCTTCTTGCAAGGCACAGGTGACGTAAAAGCGTCTTGCCATAAAGTAAAGGATACTGTTCTTTCTTTACAGGGTACAGGAGATATTGACGTCAATATGGATAAATGTGGTAAAGTGAATGCTAATCTTCAGGGTACTGGTGATATCACTATCAAGGGCGATGTCTCTGTTCTTGAAAAGAGCGAACATGGTACTGGCGATATTGATACTGATAACCTGTTGGTTAAGGCTAGAAATTAAATAAGAAGCGATATTCTCCACGACACTAAATTGTTGTCGTGGAGAATTTTATATTAAAATATTCTTCCGTTTAGGCGTAGGGTCATACATGGATAAACTGTAATCTTACTTAATGTCTTGATTACTCCGCCATCGTTGCCATCTGCGTCTTTTTCAGTTAATTCTTTTTCTCCGTTCAAGCCCATCATGTAAACTTTTGGAGTACCCCATAGCTGTGCACCTAGGTCAAACTGTAGTGCAAGTCTGTGCTTTTGCGGAACAGCTCTTCCAAAACCGATTCCAAGATAAGGGCGAAATTTTGTCACCTTAATATTAGCTTCAACATGTCCACCTTCAGATGTCTGGTAGGGAGCTAGCAGGTAGTCACCAAGTTGAACACCTACTTGTTTAAATCCAAGTGTCTTTGCAAGCGGGGTGGATGCGACAGTGTTATTGTATGCAACAACTTCAGCTAAGTCCTTATCATATTTGTTATATACGTTTATGATTTTATCATTGCCAATATAAGCTCCTGCGGTAATATGAAAACTTGAACTTTTGAATGGAAAAAGGTCAAGCATAAAATGAAAACTTCCAGAAGTGTTCTTGCCCTCCACGTCAACACTGTTTGGTATTGTATGTCCTCCTAGTTTAGCTTGTTCACGTTCTGTGTCACTTATTTTTAAATCTAATGAAGTTCCGTATTTAAAACTTGGCATTATGTCCATTCCTGCACGTACGTCAAGATATTTTGTAACCGGTGCGGCAATATCTATAGTTATTCCAGTTGTTCCTACTCCCAGACCTAAACCAATGTGATTAAATACTTTGTTTTCTTGTGCAAAAGTACTACTATATGATAGCAGTAGTATGCCTAATGTTAGAATTGCCTTTTTCATCTAAATACGTGTTTATTTTTTAAGGCACAAAGTTAACAAAAAATCACTAATTTTAATGTACAGTTGCTTAAAAATATAGTTTGTATAGTAAAAAAAACATCCGAGCTATAGTATAACTCGGATATTTCAAATCAATCTGATGTAAAATTCATTAGATGATCTATTATTTACTTGTAAGTTCTTTTATCTGAAGCAATATTTCTTGACTCTTTTTTCTACTCTTGCGATATTTCATAATACCTATGATTCCACCAATAACGCCTCCAACAACTCCTCCAATAGCCATGCCTTTTGCTTCATCTCCATTTTGTTTCATTAGCTCAAATATGAACCATGCAAACCAACAGATTATAAACGGTATGCTGAATCTAAGCCATGCTGATTCTAGATGTCTCATTCTTGTGATTTTATAGCTTACTTCTATCAGGTTGCCGTTAAGTAAATCATTGGCCTTTAGACCTTTATGTGTGATGTATGTATATACAATAGCGATAGCGAAGAAAATATCAGTTACAATAATAAACAGCTCAGACATGTGCATAAATGAAAATACCCATGTACAGTATGGTATTCCAAAAAGAGCCACGCAAGCAATGACAATAGCTTCTTTATGCAACTTCGAAACCTTGTCTTTCATAGCCTTGCGCATTAGCTGTTCATTGATGATAGTTTCTTTATCCAACTTGTCTTTTAATACTTCAAGTTGTTTTTTCATCATTTCAAGTTCTTCTATATTATTATCTTTATCCATTTTGAATTCTGTTTAATCGTTAGACATACTTCTTAATTTTTCCTTTATTCTGAAAAGACGTGACGCTACGTTCTTGGTTGATATTCCCACGATTTCACCAATTTCGTCGTAACTTATATTCTCAAGCCATAGCAACACTATCGCTTTGTCGAAAGGCTGCAACTTGTTGATTCTGTTGTGGAGTAGTTTCACCTGTTTGGTGTCTTCGTCCTGATCTTGGAATAGATTAGCATCCATACTTAGAGGTATGGTTGTTATCTTTTTCTTTCGGTCCATTGAAATACAAGTGTTTAGGGCTATGCGATATATCCATGTACGTATATCACTTTGTCCTTTAAAGGAGCTCATTCCTTTCCATAAGTTTACAAGCACTTCTTGGAAAAGGTCATTCACTTCAGCTGTGTCTTTTGAGAACATATAGCATACGGTATATATTGTGCTTTTGTTCTCTTTGACAATTTGCGCAAATTCTGTTTGTAGCGTATTCATCTGTTTCTTAATAAAATCTATACCTTAGACGCATTATGATTTGAAAAATTGCATTCATTCTTGATTTTTTTGCGTAATGACGTCCTCTGTGATTTTATTTTTATTTAGGTATGCAGTTAAGTTAGCTGAATAATTTTGCAGAATATCAATGGTATACTCAGTTTAATCTTTAAATTAAACAGCGACAAGCGACTTTTAAATATTGTGTTATTATGATGAAATGGAAATCTGTATTAAATATAATAATAGCTTTATCAAAGACAAATTGAAAATGTTTCTATATAGAAATACGATGGTCATGAAAAGTTAGCTGATTTTTCTTGTTCAAAAATTTACAGAAACTTCAGATTCATTCAAAAAGACTTTAAACCCTCGGTTTATCAGTTAATCGACTTTGCAATATTTCTATTTTGAAAAGTATGTAGTGCTTATGCGCTTGAGTACCTTAATGCTATGACTATAATGCAATAGATAGTTAACATTTTATAAATGCTTTATGTCTCAAATTAACCTTTGGACCTTTTCTGGTTCAAATAGTCAGAAGATAACATCAAATGTATATGACAAAAGACGAAACGATATATCGTATGATCAAATCAGACAAGGAAGGAGGGTTCCGGATTTTGCTGGATGCATATCAAAAACCAGTTTACTACTTCATACGTAGAATGGTTGTTGTGCATGAAGATGCAGAAGACGTGATGCAAGAAACCTTTGTGAAAATATTCCTTGGATTGAATGGCTTTCGTGGTGATAGTGCTCTAAGTACATGGATTTATCGTATAGCAATGAATGAAAGTTTAAGATTCTTGAATAAAAAGGAAATAAAAATAGTGTCGGCTGATAATGTACATGATGAATTGATAGACAGTTTGAAAGCGTCTGATTATATAGATTATGATGATAAGATGACTGTGAAATTTCAAGAGGTCATATTGCGCCTTTCTGATAAACAGCGTGTGATTTTTAATTTGCGTTATTATGATGAAATGGATTATCAGCAAATAAGTAAAGTCACGGATACAAAAGTTGCTACTTTAAAAGTGACTTATCATTATATAAAGGAGAAGATAAAAAAATATATGGTGGAGGAATAATATGGAAAAAAACTTTGACTTTGATAAAATAGGTAAGAATACTCCGTATTTTACACCTGAAGGTTTCTTTGATGAAATGCAGAAAAAAATTCTTCTTACTGCTGAAAGGGATATTCGTAAGCATAGGAGAATGAAGATAGCCGTTATCACCTTACTTGCTGCAGCAGCTGTATTTAGTGGATTCGTTTTCTTTCCGATTGGCAATGACATTGCACAGCCTCAACAGCAAAAACTTGCAAAGACTGATACTGCAAAAGGCAAAACTTCAACAGTTCATTCTACGGATATTCCCACATATTCGTCAACAAAGGAAAATAAAGATAGAGTAGGGGCGAATGGTGAGTTGCAAATTAGTGATAGAAAACGGACATATACAACTTCTGTAATTCAATCAGATAGAAATACTCCAAACGAAGAGTGGATAGAACAACTATCGGATGAAGATTTAAAATCACTAACTTCAATGGCCGACAATGATGAATTCTTAAATTAGTGTTTAACAATTAAAATACAAAGACAATGAAAAAGTATTTATTTATGGTTATGATTGCCGTTATGATGTTAAGCGGTAGTATAACAGTTAACGCTCAGGTAGCGCAGAATGGTAAAGAAAGAACACATCTTACAGAGGAGCAGATTATACAGAAACGTACTGAAAAAATGGTGCAGACTTTAATGCTTGATGATGCAACTTCTGCAAAGTTTATTCCTGTATATTCTCAATATCTGAAAGAAAAAATGGACTGTCGAGTTATGAAACCTAAGCACATGGGGATGGATATCAATGCAAAAACTGATGCCGAGATAGATCAGATGATTCAGGATAACTTTGCACAAAGCCATAAAATATTGGATATTCGTGAGAAGTATTATGCAAAGTTCCACAAATTCTTGACACCGAAACAGATAATGAAAATTTATCAGGTTGAGAAGAATGATGCCGGAAAGATGAAGATAGAAATGATTAAACGTCAAAGTGGATTCGGAAATAAAGGCGTTTTCGGAAGACCTAATTTTAAGTTTAGTGATTAAATCCTTGTCTGTTAATATGATTAAATAGATTTCTAATTAACTTTGAAATAAATGTTTGATGTTTGAACAGAATAGTAAAATTGATTTTTTAACTTTTAAAAAGAGTGGTAACTATAAATTTGTTACCACTTTTTTATTTTTGTTTCGCAAATACCTGCATCTTACTAGTATGAAAAACATATATCTTACTTGTATTATTTCTTTCTTTATCCTTTATTTTGTCTACCGTCATCCATTAGCTATTGACAGGTGAGAGTTTCAGACAGATTGATACCAGTTTCCTATCAATATATCATTCATGTTTTTTAATGCCATCGCCTTTGTGAATCGTCTTTGGTGTTGTAACTTTGTGTCTGAATTTTTAAACTTATTTTTAGATGCAATTATCATTTTCATCATTCGCATTGAACTGCGTGTATGACCTTAAACGAGACGGGCGTTTTTCCACGGCCAACCTGTACAGTAACTCAATCCGTTCCCTGTGTGAGTATCTGGGACGGGACAGTATCGGATTCAGCGAGATCAATCCCNGCCTNCTTAAAAGCTATGAGCAGTACCTGTTTCGNNGCAGGCATAAGCTCAACACGATTTCCACCTACATGCGTATGCTCCGTGCCATCTACAACAAGGCGGTGGATGCAGGACATACGAAATACATCCACCATCTGTTCCATAAGGTCTATACGGGTATAGACANAAGCCACAAGAAGGCACTTGATCTGCCACAGCTCAGAGTCCTGCTAAGTGGTGGCNTCAGAAGCCGTGTGCTCCGCAGAATCCAGCAGACGGCATGCGTGATGTACCANCTGTGCGGCATTCCTTACGTGGACCTTCAGCAGATCAGCATGGATTCCATTACTGACGGCGCGCTGAGCTACTGCCGCCGCAAGACGGGCACGTGCGTGAGTGTTCCNGTGAAGAGAGANACCCTGAGGACTCTTTGCAGCCTTGATCTTGGCAATTCAGACATGAACACCGAGTCGGGTTACCGCNNTTATCAGTCTTCTCTTAGGAAGTTCAATGCAGGTCTTTCNCGTCTGGCAAAAAAGCTCGGCATAAAGGGGCACGTCTCTTCCTANACGCTTCGCCATTCATGGGCCACGACAGCCCTTCACAGCCATGTGCCTGTAGAACTGATCAGTTCGGCTCTTGGCCACAGCGATATCAGAACCACCCAGATATACCTGAAGGGTTTCAACGTNGGGGAGATAGAAAAGGCGAACAGAAAGATACTACGTTACATGGACGGCAGGTAAGCTACCCGTATTCCAAAGCAGCCTGTAATCCTCTTGCATTCAATAGGTTACAAGATAGAACAAACTGCTGAGAGTATCATCGGATAGGTCAAAAAAATAGCCATTACTTTGTAAGTA
>NZ_KB890647.1 GCF_000373185.1 Segatella paludivivens DSM 17968 = JCM 13650 | reverse complement strand
CGTCCAAGAAACTCACTGAAAGAGTGAGCGGCACAACCATAAAGATGGGCAGTAGAAAAGCTACCGCAACTTCTTAGTTTGTTGATACATGTCTGTGTAAAACAAGAGAATGTTACTTTCATAATAATAATAATTTAAAAAGTGAATTACAAAAATACAAATCAAAAACCAATAAAAAGAAAGTACAAACCCATTTACAATTAAATAACAGACGAATCTTTGGTATTTAAGTACAGATTATATTAGGTCTATTCAAAATAATAGACAAAGCCGGGGAAAGCAAATTTATTTTATAGTTATGTATATTGCTATCTGCGGGAGACTTTGAAGTTTATTCTTTGAGGATTGATTGAGTACGCTTGCGTGTTATTCTCTCGCAGATCACGCAGAGGAATGCAGCAGGGCTGCATTATTTCGCAGAGAAAGACAGTTTGGTGTGATTAATGTTATTATTATTGTTTCGTCAGCGATTATCTGCGCCATAATATTCACTTAGGCTTACTCAATTAATTTGCATGAACTTCTGACATATAATGAGGGTAGGGAATTTTAGGGGGTGATTATATCAAATTGCTCTTATAATGAATATAATCTTTTCAAAAAGCTTGTATTTCCCTTTTTTATGACTATATTTGCAACCAGAACATTAATTGAAGATAAAAAATAACATTTTGTTATATATATGCTATTTTATTTATCAATTATGTTATGATACAACCTAATTAAGTTAATTCATGATGTTGGAAAAAGAAATATATCTGGTTCTAACGTTATTAAATGCATTGAAATATGAAACGAATTTATTTTTTAGTCTTGTTGTCAATTGTAAGCCTGTCTGCTTTTACGCAACATGTTAGCGGATTAGACAAAAGCGTGAAAAAAATGATGAAGCAAGCTGAAAGCAATATACCAGATTTTCATCGTAAATCTGTCACGGTATTATATCCTATATATAACGTATTTATCAAAAAAGAGTGTCATAAGATGACTTTCTCTCAGATTCCTACTTATAGTCAGTTTGAGAAATACTTGGATTTTGACCATATAAAACTTGATCATATTTTGGCGAAGACTCCTGAAGGTATATGGGATTTTGCAAGCATATGTGATAGTTATAATTCTTTTTACCATTCCAAAAGTGCGAATAGTAGAATATTTGATTATTTGGATAGCATTAAGCCTGATCGTGTGTATAAACTTTTCGGCCGAAGCTATTTGATACTGATAGAAAAAAATGGTCATTGCTATTTAATTAAGGAGATAAACAAGCAGTATCAGCCATGCGAATTAATTGATTTTATTCCTGATATTGCATATTTCAATACGTGGTATTTTCCTAACGAGACAAAAAAGAGTCCAATCAATGCAAACTAAATTCTAATTTATTGTTTCAAGGATAATGTCATAGGATAACGACCTAATGAAACAAAAAAAACGAACTTCATTATGCTTTTGCAACCTAGTTGCAAGAAAGAGTTTGTATATTTGCACAACATAACAAAAATAGTTTGTATAAATAATGAGATTTTTAACAGTCATATTCACCGTCTACATTATGCTGCTGGCAATAGTTCCTTGCCATTGTGATACTGCAAATGGAGATTGCTCGGAAACCAAATTGGTATCAGAGATTACTGTTGACAATCATACAACCTATAAATATGTGGATTTGTGTACGCCATTTTGTATTTCGTCTGGATGTGTACATGCTCCTATATTCTTCTTGCCATCTAGCCATGTTGTATTTAATAAGACAGCAGTAGTGATTGATAAAATGTTTGTTTATCAAGATGAAACGCCTGTTGGATATCATGGCACTTTTTGGCATCCGCCAGTAATGTAATAACAGATACTTTATTGTTATGAACATCCGCATTTATATGATTATAGATGCGTTGATAATTGTGTCGTTATACATAAAAATCTTATGAAATGTTTCAGAAAATAATCGATTATTCAATAAAGAATAAATTGGTTGTTGGCATCATGACGTTAGCTCTCATTGTATGGGGAGTCGTGTCTTTGAGCCAATTGCCGTTTGACTCTACACCGGATATTACAAATAATCAGGTGCAGGTAATTACACAAGCTCCAACACTTGGGGCGCAGGAAGTAGAACAATATGTGACAACACCGCTTGAAATGTCGTTTGCCAATATTCCTGATATTATAGAACGTAGAAGTATCAGCAGAAGTGGACTGAGCGTAGTGACATTGGTGTTTTGTGACAATGTAGACATATACTGGGCACGTCAGCAGGTAAGTCAACAGATGAAAGAGGCTGAGGAACAGATTCCTTCAGGTGCAGGTAAAGTGAGTCTTGCACCAATCAGTACTGGACTTGGAGAGATCTACCAATACACAATTCATCCAAAGAAAGGATACGAAAAGAAGTTTACGCTGACTGATATACGAACAGTGCAAGACTGGATTGTGCGCAAGCAGTTTGCCGGTACAGAAGGAGTGGCAGAAGTAAATGGATGGGGTGGATATGTGAAGCAATATGAGGTGGCAATAAACAGTGATAGGCTGGCTTCGTTTGGCCTTACTGTGAGCGACCTTTATAATGCGATAGAAAAGAACAACAAGAATACTGGTGGAAGCTATATAGAACAAGGTAACAACCAATATTTCATACGAGGAATAGGATTGGCACACACGCTTGAAGACATTCGACAGATACCAGTGAAGACGGTTAACAGTATACCTGTTCATGTGGAAGATGTAGCGGATGTGCGTTTC
This sequence comes from Segatella paludivivens DSM 17968 = JCM 13650, assembly GCF_000373185.1. GTDB lineage: Bacteria > Bacteroidota > Bacteroidia > Bacteroidales > Bacteroidaceae > Prevotella > Prevotella paludivivens. The sequence continues at coordinate 38,577 of NZ_KB890647.1, read as the reverse complement.
GGTACTGCCATGAGGTATGGAGCTGTGACGAGAAACGGCGAAGGGGAAGTTGTAAGCGGTATCACACTGATGTTGAAAGGAGAGAACTTTCAGCAGGTGATGAAAAACGTGAAAGCTCGTGTGGCTCAGATTCAGAAAACTCTGCCAAAGGGATTGGTGATAGAACCATTTATAGATAGAACGCAATTAGTGGATAGAGTAACGGCGACGATATCACGCAATCTTGTAGAGGGATTATTGATCGTGATGTTCATTCTTGTGCTATTTCTTGGTAATGCTCGTGCAGGACTGGTTGTAGCATCAGTGATTCCACTGTCAATGCTATTCGCCTTTGGAATGATGAAGGTGTTTGGCGTTGGTGGAAACCTCATGAGTCTGGGTGCTCTGGATTTTGGTATTATTGTAGACGGAGCAGTTATCATTGTGGAATGCGTGAGTAATTATGTAGCCACACATGGGGTGAAGTTCGGGAGAAAGCGACTCTCGCAAGCCGACATGGACAAGGTTGTGACACATAGCGCAGGAAAGATGATGAGTAGTGCTGCTTTTGGTGAAATCATCATCATGACGGTTTATGTTCCGCTCTTCACATTGGTTGGCATCGAAGGTAAGATGTTCAGACCAATGGCAATGACGGTATTCTTCGCAGTGCTTGGTGCATTTATCTTGTCGCTTACCTATGTTCCAGTAGCCAGTTCGCTATTTCTCTCAAAGAACGTGAAGCAAAAGGAGAATTTCTCTGACCGTATGATACAGGCTATACAACGATTCTATTATCCGATCGTTAGAATGAGTCTTAAACATTGCAAGACGATCATTGTTTCTGGTGTGGCATTGCTGGCGTTGTCTTTACTGATATTCAGTAGGATGGGCGGTGAATTTATTCCTAATCTTGAAGAAGGTGACCTGTGTGCCGAACTGAGTATGAAACAAGGTACATCATTAACTAAAATGATAGAGTCGACTACTGCAGCAGAAAAGATTCTGAAGAAGCAGTTTCCTGAAATCAATCAGGTGGTGACACGTATAGGTAGTTCGGAAATACCCACAGACCCAATGCCAATGGAACGAGCAGACATGATGATTTCGCTGAAGCCAAAAGACGAATGGACTAGCGCGAAGACACAGGCAGAGTTGTCTGACAGGATGGAAGAAGCCATGAGCAAGGTTGATGGGTTAAACATAGAAATGTCGCAACCGATACAAATGCGCACCAACGAATTGGTGACAGGCGTGAAACAAGATGTGGCGATAAACATATATGGTAATAGCATTGATTCTCTGGCGAGCATATCAAAACACGTGGCAAAGATCATCAATGATGTTGATGGGGTGGGAACACCGGTAGTAGAAAGAGTTTCAGGATTACCACAATTACAAGTGATTTATGATCGTGCACGTCTTTCAGCTTATGGCATATCAATAGAGGAAGCCAACAATACATTGCAATCGGCTTTTGCAGGTGCAACGGCGGGATCGATATTTGAAGAAGATAAGCGATTTGACATCGTGTTGAGACTGAATAAAGAAATACGTGACAATGTAGAGACCTTACAGAATCTGTTGCTCACTGTGCCCGATGGAAGTACGGTTCCGCTGTCGCAGGTCGCAGAAATAAAATATGTGAGTGCTCCGTCGCAGATTACCCATGATGAAGGTCAACGACGAATTTATGTAGGGTTTAATGTGCGTGGGCGAGATGTAGAAAGTACAATCAGTGATATTGAACATAAACTGGATGCAGAACTGAAGTTGCCGGTGGGGTATCACTATACATACGGCGGTCAGTTTGAAAATCTGAAGGAAGCAAAGTCAAAATTGTCTGTGGCAGTTCCGATAGCACTTGTGATTATACTGTTTCTGTTATTCTTCACCCTTAGGAGTTTGCGCGAAGTATTCATCGTATTCACTGAGATTCCACTTGCTGCAATTGGAGGAATTATGGCTCTATGGTTGCGAGGAATGCCATTCAGTATTTCGGCAGGTGTAGGGTTTATAGCGCTGTTCGGCGTAGTGGTGCTGAATGGTATCGTATTGATAAATCAGTTTGACGAGTTTGAACGTCATGGAATATCAGATATCAACAGAAGAATACTCAATGGATGTATGCTTAGGCTTCGCCCCGTGTTGATGACGGCACTAGTGGCATCGCTAGGATTTCTGCCTATGGCAATATCTACCGGTGATGGGGCAGAGGTGCAGCGGCCTTTGGCAACAGTAGTGATTGGTGGATTGTTGATATCCACAATACTTACCCTCGTCGTTTTGCCGGCAATATATAAACTGTATTCAAAGAAGAACAAACAACTATGAAAAGAATAATAATTATCGCGCTCGCCATTATCGGGATTTCGCAAAGCATGATGGCTCAGGAACGCCGAATGACTCTGAACGAAATACTGAAACTGGCGATGGAAAACAATCTAGGATTGCAAAGTTCGCGCATGGCAGTAGAGAGAGCTAGTGCATTGCAAGGAACGGCATTTAGTCCAGACCCAACATCAATAAGTCTTTCACAGGACCCCACGAGTGGAGGAAGTCCTGATAATGCAATCACAGTGAGTCAGAATATTGCACTTCCCAGTGTTTACTCTGCCCACAAGTCATTACTCAAAGCACAGACAAACGTGGAAAGAAGCCGATTGGCTGTTGACGAGAATGAACTGAGACGCGAGGTGAGCAGTGCTTTTTATGATTTGCTGTATGCCCACGACGTGCTGAATATCTATTCACGACAGAGCAGTATTTACAATGACTTCAATCGTGTGGCAGTGGCTAAGTTCAGCGCAGGCGAAACAGGACGATTGGAGCGGATGAACGCAGAGCGACTGAAACGTGAAAACGAAATAAAAAGTAAGAATGCAGAGAGAGACTTTCGCACAGCACAACTCAATTTGATGAAATGGTTGAATACCGATACGCTGATTATACCGATAGATTCTATTGATGACAAATCTGTGTTTCCGAGTAATCCGTATATCGAGTCGCCGCTTCTGATGCTTGCAAAGGCAGATGTAGACGTGGCTAATCGACAGTTGAAACTTGAAAAGAAAGGATATCTGCCAACGTTTTCAATTGGTGCAAGTGTTCAGGCTGTTATCAAAGGATTTAATCCTTATAATATAGACAGACGAGCCTATTCAAAAGGTGACTTTATGGGATTTTCTGTCGGAGTGAACATTCCGTTGGCATTTGGAGCACAGAAGGCCAGAATGAATGCAGCACGCAAAACTGTAGACATGGCTTCGCTGAATGCAAAGAATCAGGAGTACATGCTGAGAAAGGCTTATGAGGCGGCATATAATGACTACATCAGTGCGCAAAACTCTCTGGAGTATTATCAAACTCAAGGTGTGCCTCAGGCTCGTGAGATGGAACGTATTTCAAAGATAAGTTACGAAAACGGTTCGATAGGTTACGTGGAACTGATGCAGAATATGCAGAGCGCTGTTGACGTGTGGAAAGAATATGCTGACGCAGAGCGCAGATATAATAAAACAATTGTGGAATTAAATTATCTGAAAGGAGACAATAAATGAAAAAAATGAGTAGATATATAGTGATGCTTTTTGCAATAGCAGTGTTGGCATCATGTGGAAATGGTAAGAAGGAAGGTGTTAGCGAAAAGGCTAAGACAGAAAAAGCTGATGACGAGGCTACGGAAGAGAAAGAATCGGCAGATGCAGATCAGGCTCCGGATATAAATAAGACAAGCAATAGCGTGAGGATGACGGGTAAACTGGCATTGGATCCGCAGAATCGTGCTGATATCTCACCAATAGCAGGTGGAGTGGTGCGAAGAATACTTACACGAGAAGGATATCGAGTAGGGCGTGGGCAGATTGTTGCTTATATAGAAAACACAGAGGTTGTGGCTCTGCAACGTCAATATATAGCCGCAGTGAGTGAACGCTCAGCTGCACGACTGGAACTAAATCGCCAGATAACTCTTACAAGTCAGGGGGCAGGTGTTCAGAAAACTCTTCAGCAGGCAGAGGCTGCTTATGCTATGGCAAACGCAAGTGTGCTAGGTATTGGCAGACAACTGAGACAGTTGGGCGTGAATCCATCGTCGGTATCGTTGGGGCGTATCACAACACTGATACCAGTGAGTTCGCCAATCAGCGGAATTGTGGGTAAAATCAATATCAGTATGGGTAGTTATGTAGATATGACAACATCGTTGATGACCGTTGTTAACAATGTAAATCTGCATTGCGACATGAAGGCTTTTGAGAAAGACTTGCCAAAAGTGCGTATAGGACAGATAGTGAATGTATCGCTGACAAATAGTCCAATGGTTAAGTTTCGTGCACGTATCTACGATATTAATTCTACATTTGACGATGGTTCTAAATCAATCACTGTTCATGCAAAGATTATCAAGCAACCAGAATCAAAGTTGTTACCGGATATGTTTGTGACAGGTACCATTGAATGAAGTAAGTGAATTGATGTCTTCATTGTTTTGTGCCATATTTTGATTATGGCACAGAGCAATGGAAGTAATAAGTTTATATGCTATTGCTTGGCTGATGTTCGGCTTCAGCGATAAGAATTATAATAACATGATTAAGCTGCCGGCGGAGATAAACAATGCACCTAGAATGACTTTCAATGTTACAGGTTCTTTCAATATAATAAAAGAGAGTATTATTGTTATTACGACACTGAGTTTATCAATAGGGGCTACTTGTGACACATTTCCGTTTTGTAGTGCCTTGAAGTAGAAAAGCCATGAGAGTCCTGTTGCAGCACCAGACAGAATAAGAAAGATCCAAGTATGGCTTGTAATCTGTTTCATCTCTCCAAAATGATTGCCGATAACAACTATTCCCCAGGTAATAAACAATATTATCGTGGTTCGGATGGCGGTAGCTAAATCAGAATTAATATCCTTGACTCCGACTTTAGCAAAAATTGCAGTCAGTGCAGCAAAGCATGCTGACAATAAAGCATAATATTTCCACATATTTTTATATCTTGTTCCCTTCTTATTAGTTAGGAAATTATCTGTTTTAAAGATAATTTGATGCAAAGGTAGTGCTAAATTATATACTATTGCATGTTTTTTAAAAATTTAATATTACTTTTGTAACCGAATTAATTATTTAGGTATGAAGATATTATTAATGTTGTTGATTAGCTGTGTGACAACATGCAAGGCTATAGCACAGAATGACAGTCTGGAATACAGCAGCGCAAAAACTGTATATGTTGATAACACACATGATTTAAAACTAAAGCATTTTATAGTTCCTACTGTTTGTCTAGGTGTAGGAATATTGAGCATTGGAAGTGATTGGTTGAATCATCAAAACCATGAAATAAACGAAGAACTTCGAGAGGGCATTGATTCTAAATTTAGTATTGATGACTATTCACAATATGTGCCGGCATTGTCTGTCTACGGACTGAACCTTTGTGGAATAAAAGGTGTTCATGACTTTAAAGATAGAACAATGATATTAGCTATGTCAGCTATTATGATGGGCATCGTATCAAATACAATGAAACATACAATCAAAGAGATGCGTCCTGATGGAACAACAAATAATTCTTTTCCTTCAGGTCATACGGCTATGGCTTTTATGGGCGCAGAATTTTTATATCAGGAATATAAGAATGTGTCACCATGGATTGGCGTAGCTGGATATGCAGTGGCAGCAGGAACTGGATTCTTTAGAATGTATAACAATAGACATTGGTTGAATGATATCTTGGCTGGTGCAGGTATTGGTATATTGAGTACTAAATTCTCGTATTGGCTTTATCCTAAAATATTCAAGAATGCAGATTGCATGAAAAAGAAACGTAGTATGCAATTTGTTGCTATGCCATATTATGATGGCAATGGGGCAGGATGTGCCGGCTTAGTTAGATTCTAATGATGAATTTTAACTCAGTTTGTCACCTGAATGTTATAAAAAACGACATACTTGTTTATAGTTTCTTACAAATGTTAATCTGTGCAAAAGCACAGTGCTGTTTAAGTATTTGGAAGTTATATTTATGTACCTTTGCCACTAAATGCAGGATAGACATATAATACGGCATTTTGAACGCATAAATGAAAATTAGAATACTGAAATTTATCAAGTTATATATGGTTCTGGTGGGATTGTTCCTTATCCAGAAACCACTTTTTATGTTGGCTTATTATAAGCGTTTCTCTGACGTTGGCGTTATAGAATGGTTTAGAGTAATGCTTCATGGGTTACCACTTGATTTATCCATGTCGGGCTATCTTTGCGTATTACCTGGATTGCTGCTTATAGCAGCTATATGGACAAGGAGTAATGTACTGAAATGGATAGGACACGTATATATGGGAATAGTGGCACTGTTTATTTCTCTTACGTTTTGCCTGAATATAGCGTTGTATGAATACTGGGGATTTCCATTGGATTCAACACCGCTGTTTTATTTCTTCTCGTCACCTTCTGACGCCGTTGCAAGTGTGAGTGTGGTTACTGTTATCTTTGGTGTATTATTGGCATTGGCAATAGCCGTTGGCATATTCTATGCCTTGCGCTGGACTTTCCTTGAAAGGGATAAAAAACCACTCGGAAGTGGAGCATATAGGGTGAAGAGTACCGTGTTGATGACTGTATTGGTAGGACTTTTGTTTTTGCCTATTCGTGGTGGTATCACGGTTTCGGCTATGAATACCGGAGAAGTATATTTCAGCACTGATATGAAACTGAATCATGCAGCGGTAAATCCTTTTTTCAGTATCATGGAGAGTTTGAGTCATCAGGAAGATTTCGCTGAACAATATAGATTTATGGGCGGTAAGAAGGCTGATAAGCTCTTTGCCAAAATGATTTATACAAAGAGCGATTCCACAAAAGAGGTGATTAATAATGACCGACCAGATGTGTATATCGTAATCATGGAGAGCTTCTCTGAAGCCGTGATGAAAACCAATGCACTGCCGAATATAAACAAACTAAAGAACGAAGGTATATATTTCACCAACTTCTATGCCAACAGTTTTAGAACTGATCGTGGCACGTTGGCTATATTAAGCGGATATCCTGCACAGCCAACAATGAGTTTGATGAAATATCCAAAGAAGACAAACGATCTACCTTCTATATCAAAAAAGTTGGGTAAGGTTGGATATGGTCTCAAATATTACTATGGGGGTGATGCCGACTTTACAAATATGCGCTCGTACCTTACTAGTATGGGTTTTGCCGATATCGTTGCTGACGTTGATTTCCCTATTAATGAAAGACTAGGCAAATGGGGTGTGCCAGATCATCTTGTATTTAATAGATTGGAAAAAGACTTAAAGACAGAGAAGCAGACTAAGCAGCCAATGATGAGAGTGTTGCAGACAAGTAGTTCGCACGAGCCTTTTGACGTGCCATATCATAAGTTGGGTAACAAGGTGCTCAATGCTTTTGCTTATGCAGACAACAGTGTTGGAAACTTTATTTCATTCCTGAAGAAAAGCGGACGCTGGAAGAAGTCATTAGTTATCCTTGTTCCTGATCATTTGGGATGTTATCCTGAGGGTATTAGTAATTTTGAGATTAAACGATACCAGATTCCTATGATTTGGCTTGGTGGAGCGATAGACTCACCACAAAAGATAAATGTATATGGTTCGCAGCAAGATATAGCAGCTACTTTGCTAGGACAGTTGAAACTGAACCATTCTGACATAAAGTTCAGTAAGGATATGCTTGACGCAAAAGCTCCACACTTCGCATTCTTCACAGTTCCAGATGCATGGGGAATGGCGACAGCCGACAATCATATTATATATGATAACACATCAAACAAGATAATGCTTAATGAAGGCAAGCGAAAAAGCCTTCTGCTAAACAGTGGAAAAGCATATCTTCAAAAACTATATGACGATATTTCTAAAAGATGATAGTTGAATTACTAGATATTATGCAGGAACTGAAGTCTGTTGATACTTCAATATTCCTTGCCGTAAACGGTTGCCACAATTCGTATTGGGACACGTTCATGTGGTTGGTCAGCGGCAGATTGATTTGGGTACCACTTTATTTATCATTGCTATACGTGATGTTGCGCAACTACTCGCCAAAAGTGGTTTTTGGTATATTGCTTACTGTGGGAGTGATAATCCTGTTTACTGATAGTTTTAGCTCACATATCATTCGTCCCTGGGCAGCACGTCTACGACCAAGTAACTTGCAAAATCCAATTAGTAGTATGGTGCACATTGTGGACGGACATCGTGGTGGAAGATACGGTTTGCCATCATCACACGCAAGTAACACGTGGGGACTTGTGTTCTTCATGGCTTATCTTCTACGGCGTCATTGGCTGACTGGTTTTCTTGCGGTATGGGCTGTGATAGTCTGTTATAGCAGAATGTATCTTGGTGTACATTATTTCGGTGATCTCGTAATTGGTACTTTGTTCGGATTGGTTGGCTCTTCTATTGTATATTATGTATTTCAGCGACTGAGCGGAAAGAAATATGCACAAGACCTTAAACAGATTTATGTGCCAATATGTGTTGGACTTTCAACTTTTGTGATAATAATCATAACATCTATTTTCTATAGAGTATGACAATAGAGCCAATAGCATATTTTCACTCTCCGTTTAATTCTAAATTTGGTATTCCCAAACAAAGCGGTATTATTGAAAGCCTCAAAGGATACATCGTTTTTGAGCCAAAATTTAGAAACGCTGATGCTTTAAGGGGGATGGAAGGCTTTGACTATATTTGGCTTATATGGGAGTTTTCGGCAAATAAAGATTATTCGTCAAGTCTTATGGTAAGGCCTCCAAGATTGGGGGGTAATGAAAAGGTTGGCGTGTTTGCAAGTCGTAGTCCTTTCAGACCAAACAAATTGGGACTGTCTTCTGTAAAGATAGACTTTATAGATTATGATGACAAAGACGGACCGATAATACATGTTCTCGGAGCAGACATTATGGACGGAACTCCTATTTATGATATTAAACCTTATGTTACTTATGCGGATTCGCATGATAACGCAAGATGCGGTTTTGTTGATAGAAACAAATGGACAAAACTGGATGTTGCCATCACTGATGACGATAGGGTAAAGCTTATCCAAGCAGGAATGAATGAAGAGTTGATTGCCGAACTTACAGAGGTGATAAGTGAAGATCCTCGTCCACAATATCAGGATGATAAAGATAAGGTTTACGGTATGAGTTTTGCCGGACTTGATGTTCACTTTGTAGTGAGTTCTGGTAAGGCTGCACTTATCTGGTAACTATTTTTTTGCAATTTTGTCCTATTTTTACATGCGTTGTAAATGCCCGTTTGAAAAGATTTGTTTAACTTTGCATGTCATAAAAGAAAAGGAAAATGAAACCGATAAATAAGTTCAATAAGTATATAGTTTTGGCTTTTGCTGTGGCTCTTTTCGTAGGATGTAAGGGTGGTGATAATAAAAAGGCAAAGGAAAATACTGTTCAGAGAAAAGATATACCTGTAGACAAGGATTTGCGTAGTAAATTGAATGAGTTTGCTACAAAACCAAGAACAAAGGGTAATTTTGCTTTCTCTGTTTATGACCTTACAGCAGATAAACCTGTTTACGGATATGATGAAAACAAGACATTACCTGTTGCGTCATGCCTTAAATTGCTTAGTGGTGTGGCTGGACTTCATTTGTTGGGTACTCATTATATGTATGCCACGTCTCTTTATACCAGAGGAAAAATAGATAATGGCACTCTTCATGGCGATATTGCTTTTAAGTGTGGACTGGATCCACAACTTAATGAACCTGATTTGGCGATGTTTACAAAGCAGTTGGCAAAGAAGGGTATTCAGAAAGTTGACGGTAAACTTGTTGTCGACCTTGTCTTAAAAGATCCTGTAAAGAGCGAACAGCATTGGTATCCCTGGGATTTGTCGTTCTCTAAATATGGCTTGTTCTATAAAGGTTCTCCAAAGGTGATGAAGGCATTGAAGGCAGCATTGCTGAAGCAAGGCATTCATTTGGCAGATAGTCAGGTTGTGCTTGCTAGAGTTCCGAAAGGCTCAAAGTGTCTTTTCCGTTTCCGTCGTCCTGTTGAACCAGTAATCAGACGTATGTGGAAGAACAGTTCAAACACTCAGGCTACATCATTATTATATACTATCGGTCACCACATCAATCCAAAGGGAGTTCCTACTGTTGTAGGTGTTGAATATCTTAAAAAGTTCCTCAAACAAGAACTTAAACAGACCAATAAAGCGATTGTTGTTCACGACGGATGCGGATTGTGTATTCATAATCATCTTTCTCCGGCTGTACTTGTTGCTGTATTGCGCTATGGATATATCCACAAACCTATTCATAAAGTGTTGATGCGTGAACTTTCTATATCAGGAGTCGACGGCACTTTGCGCAGTGAGATGAATAGTCCTAAATTGAAAGGATTAGTACATGGCAAAACGGGAACACTTTCACACCCTTATGGTATCAGTTCACTTGCAGGATATTGCACGGGTGGAAATGGACATTTGTTGGCATTCTCTATTGTAGACAGCGAAATGTCAGTGCTTGATGCACGAGTGCTGCAAAAACGTCTTTGCGAAGCACTCGTGAATAAGAATAAAGATTAACGTGCGGGATATGTGACAAGTTTAACATTGTCTAACTTGATGTCACAATCGGTGTCAATATCTTTTGCCTTGTTGGTGTAGAAAATTGTAGAATTGCTGATTGTGATGTCGTGAATCATTCCCTTCTCACCATGAGCTGTTATTCCATTTCTTGCGTCACGGCATATAACATTTGATATGTGAATGTCTTCAAAGTTAGGCACAAAATCCATAGCAACTGCCATGCCTGGCTTTTTGCTTCCTACGTGATTATCAAAATAGGTGGTTTCAAAAACTATTGCGTCGTCTTTTATATCGCTCATATAGATGTTGCTGATATAAATGTTTTCGGTGGTTCCTCCACGTCCTATGGCACTCTTGAAGCGAAGCCCTGTATCAGTTCCGCTGAAAGTATTGTTGTTCACAAAGATATTCTTCATTCCACCAGAAAATTCACTACCTATTACAAATCCTCCATGTGCATGATACACCTTGTTATCCTGTATATTGATGTTTTCGCATGGACCGTTTTCAAGTCCAGACTTTCCAGCACCACCTTTCATGCATATACCGTCATCGCCAGCATCAATAGTATTGTTTATGATAAGAACGTTGCTGCAGTTGCCAACGTCTATTCCATCCCCATTCTGTGCATTCCAGGGACAGCGTACTGTTACTCCGTCTATAATCACGTTATTGCATCTTTGAGGAACAATATGGAACTTAGGTGAGTTCTGTATCGTTACGCCCTGAATGAGTACATTCTCACATGCTGTAAGTCTTATAAGGTGAGTGCGCATGTTCTCTTGTGCTTCAGCAGAGTTTGCAATATTATCGAAGTTTTTTAAGTTGTATGGATACCATAGTTCTCCGTTTGCAGAAACAGTTCCACCTAGTAGCTTAAATTGGTTCCATTCAGCATCGCTAACCTTTGAATGTTTCACAACTCTCCACCATTTACCATTACCGTCAATAGTGCCTTCACCAGTTATTGATATGTTCTTGCGATTGCTTGCGTTGATACCAGGAGTAGGTTTGTTGTCAGTCGCTCCGTCTTCAGTCTTGAAATGATCTTTCTTGTCAGGAGAAAGCAGAATCATGGCATTGCGCTCTATGTGAAGATCGATATTATCTTTGAGTGAAATCAAACCAGTGAGATATATTCCCGCAGGAACATTAAGATGTCCTCCTCCAAGTTTGCTTAACTTACTTATTGCTTTTTGGAATGCAAGGGTATTCATCGTTATTCCGTCACCAATACCTCCACATTCTGTAATTGAAACATTATTGTCAGGAATTGTAGGCGCGACAACTGTTTGCATAGGCTTTGGTAATCCTTGATAGTATTTTGCATAATTGTTTCCGCCAAATGCAGCCATACTGATGATTAGAGAAAGACAGAATAAGATGTATTTTTTCATTTGTTTTATTATTAAGTTTGTTTATTGTAAAAATGATATTGCAAATATAGTATAAAACAAATGTTATTATGCGGTAGGATATTATCTTTTAAGAGATAATAACAAACAGACAACAAAAAAGCTCGATACAAAAAATGTATCGAGCTTTTTGTGGTACCACCAGGAATCGAACCGGGGACACAAGGATTTTCAGTCCTTTGCTCTACCAACTGAGCTATGGCACCTTGTTGCTTAATTGCGGGTGCAAAGGTATGAATTAAATTGTAAATTAAAGAATCAAGAAATAAAAATATTCCTGTGATTAGTATTTATTAACATCTATGGGGCTTAATCAATATTTTTAATGGATTACAAGTAATGTTAGGAAACATAATAACGTTAAAACGTAGACTTATTTATATAATATGTTTACGTAATAACGTTACTAAGTATATGTCGTTAAATCAAGTTCTCAATTTAACCATATAACACTATTTCTTGTCACGAATAGGATTCCATCCTTGTGCCTCTAGCTGAAATTCATTGTTGTCGCGAGTAGATAGAATGCATCCTAGACTTTCTTTTGTGATGTAACCTATTTGGCGTATGCCTTTTATATTCTTAATCTTCTCGTGATCTCCAATAGGAACTGTGAATAGTAGCTCGTAATCTTCACCACCATTTAATGCACAGGTAGTGAGGTTCATGTTGAACTGTTCGGCAGCAACCGCAGTTTGATAGTCAATAGGTATTTCTTTTTCATATACACGGCAACCGCAATGACTTTGATTGCAGATATGCAGAAGTTCACTGCTAAGTCCGTCAGAGATATCAATCATTGCAGTTGGCTTTATATTAGCTTTGCGCAATTCATCAATAATATCGCCGCGTGCTTCAGGTTTCAGTTGTCTGTCAAGAAGATATTCCTTTCCTGCAAAATCAGGTTGGAAGTCTTCCACTTCTTTTCTCTGTGCTCTTAGAGCAGCAAGCTTAGCCTCATCTTTTGCAGCTTGAGCTTCGCGTACCTTTTTATTATATTCTTCAATTTGCGAATAATATACTGCTTTTTCTCTTTCAAGAATTTGCAGACCCATGTATGATGCACCGAGATCACCAGAAACACATATGAGATCGGTTTCGTTGGCTCCGTTTCTGTATACGATATCCTCATCAGCAGCTTCACCAAGACAAGTGATACTAATGGCAAGACCAGTCTTTGATGAAGTGGTGTCACCACCGACAACATCTATATTCCATTTGGCACATGCTTCATGCAGTCCTGCATAGAATTCGTCCAAGTCTTCTACAGTGAATCTTTTTCCAAGAGCAATGCTCACCACAATTTGATTCGGTGTGCCATTCATGGCAAATATGTCGCTAATGTTTACCATTGCAGACTTATAGCCAAGAGTGTGCATGTCGATATAAGTTAGATCGAAATGTATGCCCTCCATTAACATGTCACTAGTGACAAGAACTTTCTTATTGGGATAATGAAGTACGGCGCAGTCATCACCTACGCCATACTTAGTACTTGTATTCTTTGGTTCTATATCTTTTGTGAGTCGGTGAATAAGTCCGAACTCTCCAAGTTTAGAAATCTCAGTCATTTAATATTCCTATTCAATAATATAATAATAGTAGTGTTATGAGCGACGAATCATTTCACGCATGATTTCTGTCATCTTTGGCTGTGCAGCATTTGCTGCTTTCTGGACATCCTCATGACTAACTTCAACAGGAACGTCGAAGCCTCCAAGGTCTGTGATGATACTGATACCAAATACCTTTATGCCACAGTGATGTGCAACGATAACCTCAGGAACTGTACTCATACCTACTGCATCGGCACCAAGCAAGTGGTACATTCTGTATTCAGCAGGAGTCTCGAAAGTAGGTCCCTGAACTCCCATGTAAATGCCATGCATAAGGCGAATACCTTTCTCCTTTGCAATTTCGTTAGCCAGTTCAATAAGAGTGTGGTCGTAAGCCTCGTGCATATCAGGGAAGCGTGGACCAGTAGGGAAGTTCTTTCCGTGAAGTGGATGCTCTGGGAAGAAATTGATATGGTCGTTGATAACCATGAGGTCACCAATCTTGAAATCAGGATTCATACCTCCAGATGCGTTGCTGACGAAGAGGGTGTCGATACCCAATTCATACATTACACGCTCAGGGAAGGTTACTTCTTTCATGTTGTAGCCCTCATAGAAATGGAAACGTCCCTCCATAGCCATGATGTCTTTGCCACCAAGTTTACCGAATATCAGTTTGCCTGCATGGCCCTCGACTGTAGAAACAGGGAAATTAGGAATTTCACTATATGGGAATTCGTAACTATCGGTTATTTCTGAAGCTAATTGTCCCAGACCCGTTCCCAGAATTATCGCTGTCTTTGGACTTGTTGTCATCCTTTCCTTTAGCCAGGATGCTGTTTCTTGAATTTTTTCGTACATAGTCTATGATTTTATCATTAAAAACACTTTCTTGGTTGAGCATGAACCTTACTTTGATAGGTAGAACATAAATATGACTTTTCACTTCATCATCAATTCCTTCGATATCTTCAAGTCGGGTTGCGTCTTTTTCCGTTGTTATAATAATCTTGTTTCCCTTGATGTTTGCGAAAGCTTGATTTATTCTTTCTGCATCTTTTGACGTAAACTGATGGTGATCGGCAAAAGACAAAGGAGTTATGCTTGTGACATATTTTTGAATGTCGATGATTATCTGCTTTGGTGAAGCTATTCCTGAAACAAGCAGTACGTTTTTACCTTTCAACTGCTGCTTCGTGATTTTATTTTCTTCCTTATTGAATAATGGATACGGCGTATCATAGTCAATCGTAGAGAAGAACAGACTTTGATATGGATAAAGGTCCATTGACTTTGTCAGGACTCTGAATTCCATAGGCTTCAAGTCTTTTGGGCACTTCGTGATGATAACGATGTCTGCACGGTTCTTTCCTGATAATGGTTCACGCAGTCTTCCAGCAGGCAACAACTTGTCATAGATGATGAGTCGATGATAGTCTACTAAAAGAATGTTTATACCAGGTTTTACATATCTGTGCTGAAAAGCATCATCAAGCAATATCACATCAGTATCCTTACGATCATTGATGATATTCTCTATACCTCTTGTTCTTTTATGGTCAACTGCAACATTTATGCCAGAAAATTTCTTCTTCAT
This sequence comes from Segatella paludivivens DSM 17968 = JCM 13650, assembly GCF_000373185.1. GTDB lineage: Bacteria > Bacteroidota > Bacteroidia > Bacteroidales > Bacteroidaceae > Prevotella > Prevotella paludivivens. The sequence continues at coordinate 23,421 of NZ_KB890647.1, read as the reverse complement.
CTGAAAAGGTTCATCGCCAATATCTCTCATCGTACTGTTTTTGTCAGCCAAGATATATCCATGTGTCTTTCTTTTGTAGCCTCGTGAAAGTACGGCAATTTTAGCTTCATCTTGAAGAAGCCTTATCAAATATTCCACATGAGGAGTCTTACCAGATCCTCCAACAGTGATGTTGCCAACTGATATAACCGGTATATCATAGGAGTGTTGTTTAAGCACTCCTATTTCAAATAGTTTATTGCGAAAGCCGACTCCTATTCCATAGAGCCAACTAAGTGGCAATAACCAATCGTATATGTGAATAAAATCTCCTTCAGTTCTCATAATAATTATTTAATCTTGATGATATATGGCAGGCGTGCCTGAACTTTGTCCATGTGTTCAAAATCACTAACGATTTTAAATGGCTCATAATATTCGCCAAGCAACATCTGTAAATGTTCGTCCAGATTATTATAATCGTTTTGTTCTGTATTTAATATTTGCTCAAAAATACTTTTTGGTGCAGGATAAGAACATGTCTTATAATCATTATCCTTTGCTAGTTTGGCAGCTTTCGCGATAGCTTTGTCAAGTCCGCCCAACTCGTCGACAAGTTTAATCTTTACAGCATCTTCGCCAAGCCAAACTCTACCTTGTGCAATATTCTCAACTTGATCTAAAGTCATGTGTCTTCCTTCAGCAACTCTTTTCTTAAAGATCATGTATCCATGATTTACATTATTCTGCAATAGTCCCACCTGTTCAGATGTGAATGGATGACCATTTGCTCCAAACACAGAATTGCGATTGGTCTTTACTTCAGCATAGTTTATTCCGAGCTTCTTTGTATATAATTCGCTCATATCTCCAAACAAACCGAAGATACCAATGCTACCAGTAATCGTTGAAGGGTCGGCAACAATCCAGTTTGCAATGCTGCTGATATAATATCCTCCAGATGCAGCAGCACCACTCATGGAAACTACTACAGGCTTAACTTTCTTAAGTTCAGCAATCTGATGCCATATCTGTTCAGAAGCGTAAGCAGAGCCTCCACCTGAATTGACACGTATTACAACAGCCTCTACATTATTATCGTTTGCAAGGTCTTCCAGATCCTTGCACATATCTTTTCCTACAATCTGATGTCCGTTACTGAAAACGCTTTGAGGAGAAGCCTCGTCAACGATGTCACCATAAGCATAATATACCGCAATATGTTTGCCTGTTGCAATATCATCGCTTCCAGCCATATCATCTACACTAACCTGATTGACAGTCTCGTCTTGGTCAATAGCCAGCATCTTCTTGATTTTTGATTTCACCTCATCGTTATACATCAGGCCATCAACCATCTTGTATTTTACAATGTTTTCTGCGTCTTCAAGCATAATAGCTCTGTCGGCATAAGCATTAAGGGAGTCTTTGTTTATGTTTCTGTTTTTTGAAACTGTATTTAGAATAGTACTCCACCATCCATTGATATATCTTTCTGTCTGTTCGCGGTCAGCAGCGCTCATGTTATCAGCGGTGAGAGTTTCGACAGCACTCTTATATTTACCAACTTTAGTAGTGACAAATTTAATTCCGAATTTAGCCAAAAGATTCTTGTAGTAAACTTTTTCGCCACCGATACCAATCCAGTTTACCATGCCCTCTTTGTTCATATAAACTTTATCAGCAGCAGAAGATATATAATAACTCAATGTGCTGAATTGCTCTCCGTAGGCAACAATCCATTTTCCAGATTTCTTGAAATCAAGTAGCGTGTTTTGTATTTCTTCCGCCTGTGCCAAATCAGCACCTAGTTGGCCAGCCTCGATATATATACCTTTGATATTTTTATCGTCTTTAGCCTTACGTATAGCTTTCACTGTGTTTTCAAAACTCAGTCCTGATATACCGTTGATATTGTTCATTATCTTGTCTTCAGACTGTTCTGTCATCTGACCGTCAAGTTTTATTACCAATACTGATTTGTCTTTAATGTCATTCGTGGCAGTAGAAGCAACGCCGATACCAATAATACATAATATCCCAAAGAAAGACATTACAACTCCAAAGAGAAATATGCCTAGCATAGTGGCAAAGACGTTTTTAAAGAAATCTTTCATATGTTTTATTTTCCAGTTTAAATTAGTTATTATATATACTATGTGCAAAGATAAATAAATTAATTTATAAATTACGATTAGTTGTGTTTATTTTAATAAAAATCATTATCTTTGCGCTATGGAAACAAACAAAAAAATACTATTTACATTGTCATTATTGTTGTATTTTGTGTGTTGTAATGCTCAAAACACGACTCGTAATTTTGTGTTGAAAATATCTGAAGATGGCGAGTCTACACTTGCCGCTTATCTTCCGACTAAACCATCTGGTAGGGCGGTCGTTTGTTTGCCTGGTGGTGGGTACACTCATCTTGCAATAGATAACGAGGGAAATAACTGGGCTGATTTCTTTAATCGCAAAGGAATCGCTTTTTTTGTGTTGAAATATAGAATGCCAAAGGGTGATAGAAACATCCCGATATCAGATGCAATGAAATCAATGGAAACTGTAAGAGACAGTGCTGCGTGTTGGAATATAAATCCTTATGATGTAGGTATTATGGGTTCTTCAGCAGGTGGTCATTTAGCATCAGTTATTTCAACAAAAGCTGATTTCTATGCACGTCCAAATTTCAGTATTTTATTCTATCCTGTCATCTCGATGGATAAGAGTAAATCACACGTAGGCTCATGTGATAATTTCTTGGGTAGTGGTGTGAATAATAAAGAACTTGTAAATGAGTTCTCAACTGATATGCAGGTACGTACTCATCTTACTCCAGAGGCTGTGATATTCTTGGCTAATGATGATGGCGGAGTTCCACCATTGACAAATGGACTTGCTTATTATGCTGCTATGCGAAGAAACGGTAATAAATGTTCGCTGCATATATACCCTACAGGTGGACATGGATTCGGATTCAAAAAAGAATTTGCATATCATGAACAATTGCTAAATGATCTTTCTACATGGTTGGATAATCATAAATCTCCGTCAAAGGATGCCATAAGAGTGGCATGTATCGGAAACAGTATAACTGATGGTTATGGAATAGACATGGCAGATGAAAAGGGATACCCTGCTATGCTTCAGGATCAACTTGGTGATAAGTATGATGTGAAGAACTATGGAGTAAGTGCACGCACGCTGATGAAGAAGGGTAATTTGCCTTATGTTAAAGAACTTGCTTGGCGTGATGCTAAGGCTTTCAATCCAAATATTGTGATTGTTAAACTGGGTACAAATGACAGTAAACCAGAAAACTGGCAGTTTAATTCTACTTACCAAAAGGATTTGGAAGCTATGGTAGATACATTGAAATCACTTCCTGCAAAGCCTCAGGTGTATTTGGCAACTCCAATACCTGCTTTTAAAGGAACATGGAATATCAATGATTCTGTTATTGTGAATGGAATTATTCCTATTATAAAGAAGGTCGCAAAGAAAAAAAGATGTAAAATAATAGACCTCCACACTGAATATTCTCAATATGGAGGTCTGGTTCAGGCAGACGGAATACATCCGAATGCCAAAGGTGCAGCCAAAATGGCTGACATAATATTTAATTCCCTCTCTTGCGAGTCACAGAGAAAGACTGTCTGCGGAAAATAAAAATAGGAATAACGCATCCTGCAACCATTCCGAACATTACCAATATAGTGAGCGTAGAGTTATGGAAGAAATCACCAACATTTTTGATTGTGAATTCTGTAGATTGTCTTACTATATTGATAGTGTTTATGATTGATTTATATGCAAACATACCAGGAACCATTGGAAGAAGTGCAGGGAAGGCAAAACCTTCAGCAGGGTAGTGGAGATGCATAGCGAAAGGAATTGCTAACAGTCCGATTGTAAATCCAGCTATTGTAGAGGCTGAAACTTGGTCAAGCATCAATGAAGGATAGTGCATGAGGAAGTATCTTATACCATGACCTACACATGCTAAGAATGCTGAATAGGCAAGGGCTTTGCGCGGTGGATTTGATATTACTGCAAATCCTAAACCTGCAATGGCTGCATACAAACCGTCGGCAACAGATGCTAAAAGTATGTTTGGACGAACTACCTTCGTAACTATAGTTATATCAATACCCAAAACCATTACCGTTATTGAAAGTCCCAATGCAATACATATAATAAGAAGTGAGGCATTGGTAATTCTCGCTATTCCGTTAAGTGCATTGTGATCAATGATGTCCATGACTCCATTGATAAGGGGAACTCCCGGAACAAGGTAGAGCATAGACGTACCTAATGATATGTCTTCTGTGCCTCCATGAATAAACAAAATATCTGTTGCTCCAATCAAAGTACTGATGAATGAACAAATGGTGAATATTGCGAGAACATTCCATTTTCGTTTAGTGAGTTGTTGTCTGACGAAGAATCCTATAAATGTAGCAATCCAGACGATAGCCATAGAAGTAAAATTACCGTCGAAAAGTCTACAGAAACATGCGTTAGCAAATGAAACAAGTATTAATACTGTCCATGGACTTTCACGTGGTTCGCTAATTACATTATTGAACTTTTTCCATAATTCAGAAAGTGATAGTTTTTTATCAACAGCTTCCCATGATAAATGTGATAGCTTCATGTTGATTTTGAAGTTCAGTCCCATAGACGGAGTCTTCTTCACATAAGTGTATGAATGCTCTCGCCCTTCGTCATGCAACGTAATGCTGATGGTTTTAGGGAACATCATTATGTTACACCAATATCCAAAAGACTTAGCGATACGTATCGTGTTAGCTTGGATACGTGATGTCTGAACTCCTACGGCTTCCAGAGTGGATGCGTATTCTGCAAGAAATATCGTTGTTTCTTTTAGAGATTTGTGAGCTTCATTACTGATTTCAGTAGGCTCGCTTGATTGTGAAAAATTGCTCATGAAAGTTTAATACCTATGTTATATTTTATAATTTGCTGCAAAATTAGTAAAAATCTGCCAAATATGACATATAATTTACTGCCAATTTTGTCAGATATGTTAATTGGCACATTTTTAGCATATAGTTTGGCATATAAATATTAGTTTAAAATTTAAAAACATAAGAATTATGAACATTAAACCATTATCAGACAGAGTGCTGGTACTTCCTGAACCAGCTGAAGAAAAAGTAGGTGGAATCATCATTCCTGATACAGCTAAAGAAAAGCCACAACGTGGTAAAGTCGTAGCTGCCGGTCATGGTACAAAGGACGAACCTATGATTCTAAAAGAGAATGATGTCGTGCTTTATGGAAAGTATGCTGGAACAGAATTGGAATATCAGGGTGAAAAGTATCTTATGATGCGTCAGAGTGATATACTTGCAGTTCTTGCAGAATAATTTAATGTGTAATTTTAATTTATAATAATCATGGCAAAAGATATTAAGTTTGATGTAGAGGCACGTGACCTCTTGAAGCAGGGTGTAGATCAATTGGCTGATGCCGTAAAAGTAACATTAGGTCCTAAAGGACGCAACGTAGTAATCGAAAAGAAGTTTGGTGCTCCTCAGATTACAAAGGATGGTGTTACCGTAGCAAAGGAAATTGAACTTGAAAATCATTTCGAGAATACTGGTGCACAGCTTGTAAAGAGCGTAGCCAGCAAGACTGGTGATGATGCAGGTGACGGAACAACAACTGCAACAATACTTACTCAGGCTATTGTAGCAGAAGGCTTGAAAAATGTAACTGCAGGCGCTAATCCAATGGATTTGAAGCGTGGTATCGATAAGGCTGTTAAGGCTGTTGTTGATTTCATTAAGAATAATGCAGAACTTGTAGGTGACAACTATGATAAGATTGAGCAGGTAGCAACAGTTTCAGCAAACAATGACCCTGAAATAGGTAAGCTTCTTGCTGATGCAATGCGCAAAGTTTCTAAAGATGGTGTTATCACTATTGAGGAAAGCAAGAGCCGTGATACTCATATCGACGTTGTTGAGGGTATGCAGTTTGATCGTGGTTATCTTTCTGGATATTTCGTAACAGACGCAGACAAGATGGAGTGTGTTATGGAAAACCCATATATCCTTATTTATGATAAGAAGATCAGTAACCTTAAAGACTTCTTGCCAATTCTACAGCCAGCTGCAGAAAGTGGACGTCCATTGATGGTTATTGCTGAAGACGTAGATTCTGAGGCTCTTACAACATTGGTTGTAAACCGTCTTCGTGGTGGTTTGAAGATTTGTGCTGTTAAGGCTCCTGGATTTGGTGATCGTCGCAAAGCAATGCTTGAGGACATCGCAGTTCTTACAGGTGGTGTAGTTATCAGTGAGGATAAGGGCTTGAAACTTGAGCAGGCTACTCTTGAAATGCTTGGAAGCGCAGAGAAAGTTACCGTCACAAAGGATAACACAACTATCGTAAGTGGTCATGGTGTAAAAGAAAATATACAGGAGCGTGTAGCTCAGATTAAAAATGAAATTGCTAACACAACAAGTTCTTATGATAAGGAGAAACTTCAAGAGCGTCTTGCTAAACTTTCAGGTGGTGTAGCTGTACTCTATGTAGGTGCTAACTCTGAGGTTGAGATGAAGGAAAAGAAGGATCGTGTAGACGATGCTCTTTGTGCAACACGTGCTGCAATGGAGGAAGGTGTTGTTGCCGGTGGTGGTACAACATATATCCGTGCTCTTACTGCGTTGAAAGACCTTAAAGGTGACAGCGCTGATGAGCAGACAGGTATTAACATTGTTGAACGTGCTATCACATCTCCTCTTCGTCAGATTGTTGCAAATGCAGGTGGAGAAGGTTCAGTTGTTGTTAACAAAGTAGCTGAAGGCAAGGGTGATTTCGGTTATAACGCACGTACTGATAAGTATGAGGATATGCGTAAGGCTGGTATTATTGATCCTGCTAAGGTTGCTCGTGTTGCACTTGAAAATGCAGCTTCAATAGCTGGATTATTCCTTACAACAGAATGCTTGATTACAGATAAACCAGAACCTAAGTCTGCTGCTCCTGTAGCACAGTCAGGAATGGGTGGAATGATGTAATGAAATTTGTAAACTGAATATAACATAAAAAGGGGCTAATCATAAGATTACGCTCCTTTTTTTTATTTATTTGCTAATAATTATAAAAAAAAGCCACAAACCTTTTGAATGTATTGGAAAAAACTATATCTTTGCAATAGTTAAGATAAAAAAGTATCGGATTAAATCCGAAAAAGATATTTTTTTGATTTGTTTTAGTAGATTAGTTTTTAAGTAGTTTGTTTTTGAAAATCGGTTGTCGTGATGACATCCGATTTTTTTTTGTATCTTTGCAGAATGAAAATGAATATCAATTGGAAGCGATGGGCTGTTATGGCACTTGTTGCCTTTCTGCTTATAATATTAACAAGGTCATTCTTTATGTCCTTAGGTATATTTATGATATTGTTGCTAATAGACAATTTGTTAGGACAGTGGGAGGAAAAACGCAAGAACAAAGATAAAGACTGATGTTCTTGTACATGTAGATGAATAAACAAAATATCACTTATGCAAAAGTTAACGAAATTATATGTTGATTATAAAGGAGAAGAACCTGTAAATATAGAAAAGCTTCCTGGAGCTGGAAGCAACAGACAGTATTATCGTTTTGTGGATAAGGATGGGGGAACTATTATCGGCGTTGTTGGTACGAGTAGAGATGAGAACCATGCTTTTATATATTTGGATAATCATTTCTCAATGAGAAAACTTCCTGTACCAAAAGTTTTGGCTGTTAGCAATGATGAGTTGCGCTATTTACAGACCGATCTGGGAAATTCATCTTTATTTGATGCAATAAATGGCGGAAGAGAAGCTGACGGAAGATATAATCAGAAAGAACAGCAACTGTTGGTAAAGACTATTAGGGAATTGCCTAAGATTCAGATTGAAGGCGCACGCGAACTGGATTGGGCTAATTGCTATCCACAACCTGAATTTGACAAAGAAGGCGTACTCTTTGATTTAAACTATTTCAAGTATTGTTTTCTTAAAGCTACAGGACTAGACTTTCATGAGCTTAAACTTGAAGCTAATTTTAGAATGTTTGCCAAAGATTTGACTTCTGAAGATTGTGACAGTTTTCTTTATCGTGATTTTCAGGCGCGCAATATAATGCTAGATGAAAATGATAATCCATACTTTATTGACTTTCAAGGAGGACGAAAGGGGCCTTATTATTACGATGTCGCTTCTTTCTTATGGCAGGCTTCAGCAAAGTATTCGTTCAAACTTCGTCGTAAACTTGTCTATGAATATTATGATTCGTTGAAAAATTACACAGAGGTTCCTTCTGAACGTCATTTCGTTGATAGATTGAGCTTGTTTGTTTTGTTTCGTACTCTTCAGGTTTTAGGAGCGTATGGTTTCAGAGGATATTTTGAACGTAAAAAGCATTTTCTGGATTCAATACCTCCAGCAATGGATAATCTGCGTGAACTTCTAAAGCTTAATCCCAATATATTCCCTTATCCATATATGATGGATATGTTGAAGAAACTTACTGAAATGCCACAGTTCTCACATATTGAAGAGCCTGCACACAACAGAGCTGATGGATATAAGATAACAGACAGTAACGTTTATGTGGCACATTCGCAAGACGGTCCTGCAACATTCTCAAGTTATGACGATAAAGGACCTTTGGTTGTAAATGTGAATAGCTTCTCATTTAGAAAGGGAATCCCTGATGATCCTTCTGGAAACGGTGGAGGTTACGTGTTTGATTGCCGTAGTACTCATAATCCAGGTCGTTACGAACCATATAAGAAACTTACCGGACTTGATGAACCCGTTATTCGATTCCTTGAAGATGATGGTGAGATATTGACGTTCCTTGATGAAGTGTATAAACTCGCTGATCATCATGTCATGAGATATATTCAGCGTGGATTCACTAACTTGATGTTTTCTTTTGGTTGTACAGGTGGTCAGCATAGATCTGTATATAGTGCACAGCATCTAGCAGAGCATATTCATGAGAAATTTGGAATAGAAGTACATGTGAATCATCGTGAACAGAATATACAGCAGATATTACAGAAAAAGTAAAGAGAAGTCTGCTCACTATATTTATTATTCTTGATTCAACATTTTCATATTTAAAACAATGTATACAGAATTATTTTCCAAAAGGAAAAACTCTTGTATGCGTAAATGATAATAATCAGTATATCCTTACATAATATGGCGGATATACTGATTATCGTATATAGACATAACGCTGTTTATAAAAGAATAGAGTTCTTACGCATATTGCCGAATGATGTAGTGGTAGGGATAAAATCAATTACTCTACAATAAATTTTGTCATCTCGTGAAAAATGGTTATATTTGCACGCATTAAAAAAGAAAATGATGCAAGCAATGATTTTCGCAGCAGGATTGGGTACTCGCCTAAAACCTCTTACCGATAGTATGCCAAAGGCGTTGGTAAGAGTTGGAGGAGAGCCGCTGCTCAAACGCGTAATCTTTCGATTGAAAGATGCCGGATTCAATTCAATAATAATTAATGTACATCATTTTGCAAGTCAGATAATAGATTATTTAAAGGAGAATGATAATTTCGGACTTGATATAAAAATCAGTGATGAAACTTCAGGATTGCTTGAAACCGGTGGTGGTATAAAGAAAGCCATACCTTTATTTAATCCAAATGATCAGATACTCATACACAATGTAGACATCTTGAGTAATGTAGATTTAAAGAAATTTTATAGTGTAGATCGTCGTGTCATGTGTAAGTCTTGTGGAGTTCCGCATCGTCAGGCTGGGGCAGTATTGCTTGTTAGCTGGCGAAAGACAAAGAGGTATCTGATGTTTAATGATGACATGCTTCTTGTCGGTTGGGTTAATATCGAAACCGGTGAGATTAAGAGTCCTTATGCAGAAGTTATATCTTCTACGGTAGATAAGCTTCGTGAAAATTATAATATGTATGCTTTTTCGGGTATACATTCTTTCTCTCCTCAACTGTTCCCATTCATGTCTGATTATCCAGAAAAGTTCCCTATCATGGATTTTTATCTGCAAAACTGCGATAAGATAGCTATTAAGGGATACGTGAAAGATGACCTGAAACTGATGGATGTCGGAAAACTCGATACGATTGATAATGCGGAAACTTTTCTTGAGGAATTGAATCAATAAAGAAACTATATATTTAATCAAACAATTAATATGCAACAGAAGATTATTATTCTTGACTTCGGTTCACAGACAACACAACTTATTGGTCGTCGTGTACGTGAATTGGACACCTTCTGCGAAATCTTACCTTACAACAAATTCCCAAAGAATGATCCAAACATCATTGGTGTAATTCTTAGTGGAAGTCCTTATTCTGTTCATGATAAGGAGGCGTTTACGGCTGATTTGAGCCAATTTATAGGCAAGTATCCTGTTTTGGGTATATGCTATGGTGCTCAGTTCATCTCATTTGCCAATGGTGGAAAGGTTGAGCAGACCGGTACCCGTGAGTACGGTCGTGCAAATCTTGAGACAATAGACTTGGAAACTCCTATTTTCAAGGATTTCAAGAAAGGTTCACAGGTTTGGATGAGCCATGGTGATACGATCACCGCTATTCCTGAAGGCTTTCATATCACAGGTTCTACAGCCGACGTGAAATATGCAGCTTTTGCTAATGAGGAGAAACGTGTATGGTGTGTACAGTTTCATCCGGAAGTATTCCATTCTACTCAGGGCACACAGTTGCTGAAAAATTTCGTTGTTGATATTTGTAAGAGTAAGCAGGAATGGAGTCCAGCTTCATTTGTTGAAAGTACTGTTGAGGAACTGAAAGCACAATTAGGCAATGATCGTGTTATTCTTGGTCTTTCAGGCGGTGTAGACTCTTCTGTTTGCGCTACATTGCTCAATAAGGCTATAGGCAAAAACCTTACTTGTATATTCGTTGATCATGGTATGCTTCGTAAGAACGAGTTTGCTAAGGTTATGGAAGCATATAGTGGACTTGGTTTGAATGTAATTGGTGTTGATGCGAGCGAGAAGTTCTTTAAAGATCTTGAAGGCGTTTCTGATCCAGAAACAAAGCGCAAGATTATAGGACGTGACTTCGTTGAGGTATTTAATGCTGAAGCTAAAAAAATTGTTGACGCTAAATGGTTGGCACAGGGTACAATATACCCAGACCGTATAGAGAGTCTAAGCATTACTGGTATGGTTATCAAGAGTCATCATAATGTAGGCGGACTTCCTAAAGAAATGAAACTTCAACTTTGTGAGCCATTGCAATGGTTGTTTAAGGATGAAGTTCGTAGAGTTGGTCGCCAGTTGCAGATGCCAGAGCGCTTAATCAATCGTCATCCTTTCCCTGGACCTGGACTTGCAGTTCGTATCCTCGGTGATATTACGCGTGAGAAAGTGCGTATTCTTCAGGATGCTGATGATATATATATTGAGGAAATGCACAACTATGTATGTGAAGACGGAGACTCTTTATATAATAAAGTTTGGCAGGCAGGAACAGTTCTTCTCTCTACTATCCGTAGCGTAGGAGTTATGGGTGATGAGCGAACATACGAGCATCCTGTAGCATTGCGTGCAGTTACTAGTATGGATGCAATGACAGCAGATTGGGCTCACCTTCCTTATGATTTCATGGCTAAAGTGTCAAATGAGATAATTAATAAAGTCAAGGGTGTGAACAGAGTATGCTATGACATCTCTTCAAAACCACCATCTACAATAGAATGGGAATAAAATTCCGTTATAAATAAAAATGACCTCAATTCTTTGGTTGAGGTCATTTTGTTTATTTATATGTTTTATTAGAATTGATATCCTACAATAATTCCGGCAGAGATATTAACCGTATTTATTTTAAAAAGTTCATCAAGGACCTTTCCAAAATCGTTGTCAGACTGATACAATTTCTTGAAACCGCTTTCCACAAAAGCTCCAAGTTTGATCTTGTTTTTGTAAGTGTATTGTAATTCTGAATCAAATCCGTAATCCCAACGGCTTGTAGACATACCGTTATTTTCAAACGGACTATACTTTGTCTGACGCCTAATGCCATTCTCTATTTCTGTCATAGTTCCATTTCCGTTAGTTCCGTAAGCGATATAAGGGCCTACAAGAATTTGCCATTTGCTATTAATAACATTTAGTCTGCCAATCCTTATGCCTAGTCGTAATGGTAAAGTGATGTAATTTGCATGAAAAAAAGACTCCTTGGAATTTGTATATTGTGTTCCATCCTCTTCATAACTGTAATTTTCTTTTGTCACTCTATGCCTGTTTGATAAATATAATCCTGGCACAACAGATAGTCTGCTTGATATAGGAATGTCCGCATTACCACCTATACGCCATGAAAAATTTGGAGAATACTGTGGTCCTGCTTCAACACTGAATTTGGTCTGTGAGTTCATGTCTGATGTTGCCATTATCATCAATAATGCAATAATTACTTTTTTCATTCGGTTGTTTGTTATAGTCTCATAACGTTAGTCATAGTTTTCAATTATTTTTGTCAGTATTCTGCTTTTCTTTCAATAGATCACGTATTTCTGATAGCAATTGTTCTTCTTTTGAAGGAGCTGCTGGCTTCTTGTCTTTATTGTTATTAGTGATCCTGTTTATGGTCTTTACGATCAAAAATACGCAGAATGCGACAATGATGAAGTTAAGCAGAGCTTGTAGAAAATGCCCATAGTTTATTGTTACAGAAGGAATCTTTTCCATTCCAGGAATGTATACAGAAGGCAATTTGAATTTTAAGTCAGAGAAGTTTACTCCTTTGATTAGCCAACCAATAGGAGGCATTATGATGTCATCTACAATACTACTTACTATTTTGCCGAAAGCGGCGCCGATGATGATACCGATAGCCATGTCTACAGCATTGCCTTTTACGGCAAACACTTTAAATTCACTGATGAATTTACCCATAAATATACTTTTTAAATTAATTACTAAATGTTTTTTTGTAATATAGAGTTGTCACTTTTGGATACAACAAAACCAAAGTTTGTTATAAGGTTTAATGAACTCGCCTTTTTTATATAAATTAATATAGCTTTGAAGTGCAAATATAGAAATAATTTTGTATCTTTGCGCTCGGAAATACGAAAAAAAGCAATGCGGTGTTATATTTTTGATGTTTCGACAATAACAAGTTTCGCTGCTATTTGCTTAAATAGGTATTAAGTTTAAGGATATATATTTTTAACCCTTTAAAATATAAAAGTAAAATGATTAAAATTGGTATTAACGGTTTCGGTCGTATTGGCCGTTTCGTTTTCCGTGCAACTCTTGAAGAGGCAAACGCAAAAGATGTAGTAGTAGTAGGTATCAACGACCTTTGTCCTGTTGATTACTTGGCTTACATGCTTAAGTACGATACAATGCACGGTCAGTTCCAGGGAACTATCGAGGCTAATGTTGAGAAGTCTCAGCTAATCGTTAACGGTAACGTTATCCGTGTAACTGCAGAGCGCAACCCAGCTGACTTGAAGTGGGACGCTGTTGGTGCTGAATACGTTGTTGAGTCTACAGGTCTTTTCCTTACAAAGGAGAAGAGCCAGGGTCACATCGACGCAGGTGCTAAGTATGTAGTTATGTCAGCTCCTTCTAAGGATGATACCCCAATGTTTGTTTGTGGTGTAAACTTCGACAAATATGTTAAGGGTGCTAAGTTCGTTTCTAACGCTTCTTGTACTACTAACTGTCTTGCTCCTATCGCTAAGGTTCTTAACGATAAGTTCGGTATCGCTGATGGTTTGATGACAACTGTACACTCTACAACAGCTACACAGAAGACTGTTGACGGTCCTTCTGTAAAGGATTGGCGTGGTGGTCGTGCTGCTTCTGGCAACATTATCCCTTCTTCTACTGGTGCTGCTAAGGCTGTAGGCAAGGTTATCCCTGAGCTTAACGGTAAGTTGACTGGTATGTCTATGCGTGTTCCTACTCTTGATGTATCTGTTGTTGACCTTACAGTTAACTTGGTTAAGCCTGCTACATACGCAGAGATTTGTGCTGCAATGAAGGCTGCTTCTGAGAAAGAGCTTGCTGGCGTTCTTGGTTATACTGAAGAGGCTGTAGTTTCTTCTGATTTCCTTGGTTGCCCATTGACATCTATCTTCGACGCTAAGGCTGGTATCGCTCTTACTGATACATTCGTAAAGGTTGTATCTTGGTATGACAACGAGATTGGTTATAGCCACAAGGTTGTTGAGCTTATCAAGCACATGGCTAAGGTTAACGGTTAATTCTCGGTTAATCCTATCCAAAAATAAAATTACTGCCGTTCAGCATTGCTGAACGGCTTTTTTTTTATAATTTTGTACCATGAACAAAATGATTACCATTCTAGGACCTACTGCAAGTGGAAAGACAAGTCTTGCCGCAGCTCTTGCTTTTGACCTTGATGCCGAAATTATAAGTGCTGATAGCAGACAGGTATATAAAGGTATGGATATAGGCACAGGAAAGGATTTGGATGACTATGTTGTGAATGGTCGCCACATTCCTTACCATCTTATAGATATATGTGAACCTGGTAGCAAATATAATTTATTCAGATATCAGGAAGATTTTATGTGTGCCTATAATGACATAACTGGTAGGGGAGTGACACCTATTTTATGTGGTGGCACAGGACTTTATATAGAATCGGTATTAAAGGGATACAGCTTGTCACCTGTTCCACAGAATGAGGAATTACGTAAAAGTCTTTCGGGTAAGTCTCTTGATGAACTTACCTTGATGTTGAGTGACTTGAAGAATCAAAATCATAGCGTAATGCATAATAAGACGGATGTAGATTCTTGTCAAAGGGCTATAAGGGCAATAGAGATAGAGACTTATAATCTTGATAACCCGATGCCTAAAAGAGCTTGTCCGCCTATAGATTCTGTGATTATAGGTGTTAATATAGACCGTGAAGTGCGTCGTGCCAAAATATCAGACAGACTTGTAAAGCGTCTGGATGAAGGTATGGTTGATGAAATAAAAAGTATTCTTGCAAGTGGAGTCCCTGCTGAAAACCTTATTTATTATGGTTTGGAATATAAGTATATCACAGAATATGTAATAGGTAAGACTAGTTATGACGAAATGTTGCATGGCTTGGAAATCGCAATTCATCAGTTTGCTAAACGACAGATGACATGGTTTCGCGGTATGGAGCGAAGGGGATTTGGCATTAATTGGATTGATGCCCTTTTGCCTATGGACGAGAAAATTAATAAGATAAAGAAAATAATGAATTTATGATGACAGAAAACCGTTGGGGAGTGCTTTATTGCCCAAAGCATGAAGGGCTTTCAAATCCATCTAAGCGATGGGAAAAGATAGAGAAGGCATTGCACGACAATAATGTTGATTATGATTTCGTGCAGAGTGAGAACTCAAAGAGTGTCGAGCGTCTTGTGAAGATGATGATCAATAATGGTTATAAAACTATCGTTATTGTTGGTGGTGACTCTGCTCTGAATGATTCCGTGAATTGTTTGATGGATGTAGAGAAAGATGTGCGCGATCAGATTTCACTGGGCGTTATCCCAAATGGTTTGATGAATGACTTTGCTCATTTCTGGGGATTCTCTGAAAGTGAGTATGATCAGTCAATAAAATGGATTAAGCAACATCGTGTGCGCAAGATTGATCTTGGGTGCATTCGATATTATAATAAAAGTGGTGAAGCATGTCATCGCTATTTTCTGAATTGTATTAACATAGGACTTATTGCTGCCATTATGAACTTGCGTCGTAAGACTCGTCATTTCTTTGGATCACGTACTGTGTCTTTCATGTTTTCTTTTGCCATGATGATATTCCAGCGTTTGGAATACAAAATGCACATGAAGATAAACACTGATGAATTGCAACGTAAGATGATGACAGTCTGTGTGGGTAATTCTACAGGTTATGGTCAGACTCCTAATGCAGTTCCTTATAACGGTATGCTTGATGTATCAGTAGTCTATCATTCAGAGTTGACCCAGATATTGGAAGGATTATATTTATTCTTGCGTGGTAAGTTCCTTAATCACAAGAGCGTGCATCCATATCGAACACGAGAGATTGAAGTCTTTGACGTTCAAAGAGCTATGGTGGGTGTTGACGGACGATTGATGAATACACCTGTTGGTCCATTCAAAATTAATGTAGAGCAGGAAGTGATAAACTTTCTTATTCCGGAATAATCGTATAGATTATCCCATTTGGCTTATTCTTAATATCTCGTCGCTGTTAATGAGTTTGATTTTTCTACCATCAATAGCGATAAGTTTTTCGTTGGCGAAAGCCGAAAGTGTGCGGATAGCGTTGCTTGTAGTCATGTTTGACAGATTTGCCAAATCTTCACGACTTAAGTATATGCTTAATGTATATCCGTCTTCCTCAATACCATAACTTTCTTTGAGGAAGATAAGTGATTCTGCAAGACGCCCGCGTATATGTTTTTGGGTTAGATTGACTGTACGATCGTCGCTATATCCTAGTTGCTTTGATAAGTATTTAATGAAGAACAGACTAATGTTAAAGTTGCTCTTCATTAGTTTCATTATTACAGGCATTGAAAAGAATGCAACAACAGAAGGCTCAAATGCCATAGCAGCAGTTTTGTAGTCTTCATCTGCAAAATAGGCTCTGAATCCAAAAAACTCTATTGGTTTTATGATTCTTAAAATCTGATTGCGTCCACCTATGCCAACCTTGAATATCTTTACCTTGCCCTGCACAAGACACATCATTCTTGTAGGACCGTCAAAGTCTTTGTAAATTAGTTGGTTTCTCTTGAATTTTTGGACACAGATATCATCGGAGAGAATATTTATCTCTTCGTCTGTAAGCGGTTGCCATAGCTCGGAAATGGCTCGAACTATAGCCGAATTGTTGTTGTCCTTTTTAAAAGCCATATATATCTAGAGAGATGTAATATAAATATTACCTTGGCAAAATTAATAAAAAAACTTAGAAATGAGTATTTATTTTGACTAAAAATATATTGTATAACATAAAAATAAGCGTTTTTACAAAAAAAGTTTGACACTAAATTTGTAGACTGAACATTTTTTGTTAACTTTGAACTCATGTAGAGTTTATCTAATGTAAAGGTAAATACTCGCAAAACACAATATAAAATATTTTAAACCTTAATAGAGAACTATGAGTTATTTAAAATTTGAAAAAGCTCTGATGACGAATCTCCAAGAGTCATTACCTAGAGAGTTGCTTCGCACCAACCGCTCTGGAGCTTACTCTTGTTCCACTATTGTCGACTGTAATACCAGGAAGTATCATGGTCTGCTTGTCGTTCCGGTTCCTGAACTGGATGATGACAATCATGTATTGCTTTCATCACTGGATGTTACGGTGGTTCAGCATGGCGCTGAATTTAATATGGGACTTCATAAGTATCAAGGTAATAACTACAGTCCAAAGGGACATAAGTATATCAAAGAGTTTGATTGCAATAAGGTTCCTACTACTATTTATCGTGTAGGTGGAGTAATCTTGAAAAAGGAAGTCGTGTTTCAGCATTATGAGGACAGAATTTTGATTCGCTATACGCTTGTTGATGCCCATTCTTCTACAATATTAAGAATACGTCCGTTCCTTGCTTTTCGCAGTGTAAGACAGTTTACTCACGAGAATTCCGTTGCTAGCAGAGATTATCAGTCTGTCGACAATGGAATAAAGACTTGTATGTATCCCGGTTATCCGGAATTGTTTATGCAGTTCAGTAAGGAAAACGAGTTCATGTTTAAGCCTGATTGGTATCGTGGTGTGGAATATCCAAAGGAGCAGGAACGTGGATATGCCTCTGATGAGGATCTTTATGTTCCAGGATATTTCGAGTTAGACATAAAGAAAGGCGAAAGCATTGTCTTTGCTGCTTCTATTTCTGAAAGTTCTACAGACACTTTGAATGAACTGTTTGATACCGAGGTAGATAAACGTACGCCAAGAGATAACTTCTTTCATTGTTTAGTCAATGCCGCTCATCAATTCCATATTCATGAGAAAAACGATGACAGGTATATTCTTGCAGGTTATCCATGGTTCAAATGCCGTGCTCGTGACATGTTTATCTCTTTACCGGGACTCACTCTTTCTATTGAAGAGCAGTATTATTATGAACTTGTGATGAAGACCGCCCAAAAAGGACTTGATGAGTTTATGGAAGGTAAACCGCTTTCGGTAAAGATTTATGAAATGGAACAGCCTGATGTACCGTTGTGGGCTATATGGTGTCTGCAACAGTATGCAAAGGAAGCCGGTATGCAGAAATGCTTAGAGATGTACGGACCTTTCATGAAGCGTATAATGACGTTTATAGAAAAAGGTAATCATCCTAATCTTAAGATTATGGATAATGCTCTTGTCTATACCAATGGTACTGATAAGGCCGTAACTTGGATGAACTCTACTGTGAATGGCAAACCTGTTGTGCCTCGTACTGGATATATTGTTGAGTTTAATGCTTTATGGTATAATGCACTAAAGTTTTGCGCATCAATAGCCATTCTTGCTAAAAAGAATAAGGAAGCCGAACACTTGGAAAAAATGGCTGAAAAATGCCGCAAGTCTTTCCTTGATATGTTCATGAATGAATATGGTTATCTGTTTGATTATGTAGGTGGAAATGACAAGGACTGGAGTGTAAGACCAAATATGATTTTCGCTGTTGCCTTGGATTATTCTCCTTTAGAGCAGGACCAGAAAAAGAGCGTGTTGGATGTCTGTACACGTGAACTTCTTACTCCTAAGGGATTGCGTTCGCTGTCTCCAAAGAGTGGAGGATATAATCCTATGTATGTAGGTCCGCAGCCACAACGCGATTATGCTTATCATCAAGGCACAGCGTGGCCTTGGCTTGGAGGTTTCTATATGGAAGCCTGCCTTAAACTCTATAAACGTACTAGACTGAGCTTCATTGAGCGACAGATGGTAGGATATGAAGATGAAATGCTTAATCACTGTATAGGTACTATTCCTGAACTCTTTGATGGCAATCCACCTTTCAATGGTCGAGGGGCTATATCATTCGCAATGAATGTGGCAGAGATACTTCGTACTCTCGAGCTTCTTGAAAAGTATAACTTTAAATAAATAGGAGGAGATACAATATGAAAGTATTAATGTTCGGATGGGAATATCCTCCTCACGTATATGGTGGACTGGCAACAGCTAATTATGGAATTACCGAGGGACTACATGCCCAAGGTGATGTTGATATAACTTTATGCCTTCCTAAACCTTGGGGAGACGAGGATAAGACGCCAGCAAAGATTGTGGCAATGAACTGCGTGCCGATTGCTTGGCGTGATGTTGATTATGACTACGTAAAGAATAAAATCGGTAACATAATGTCACCGGAGCTTTATTATAAACTTCGTGATCATATCTATGGCGACTTCAATTATATGGGTGTCAATAATTTGGGTGCTATGGATTTCGCTGGTGGATATCCTGCTAACCTTCATGACGAGATAAACAATTATTCTGTAATTGCCGGAGTCGTGGCTAGGACAATGGATTTTGATATCATTCACGCTCACGATTGGCTTACTTATCCTGCTGGTATACATGCTAAATATGCTAGTGGCAAACCATTGTGCATACATGTTCACGCAACAGACTTTGATCGTAGCCGTGGACACGTTAATCCTACAGTGTATGGGATAGAAAAAAACGGTATGGATAATGCCGATTGCATCATGTGTGTGAGCGAACTCACACGCCAGACAGTTATAAATCAATATCATCAGGACCCACGTAAAGTGTTCACGGTTCATAATGCGGTGTATCCGTTAGAGAAAGAATTGCAGGATATTCCACGCCCAGATCATAAGGGTAAGGAGAAAGTTGTAACTTTCCTGGGACGACTTACAATGCAGAAAGGACCAGAGTATTTTGTTGAGGCTGCAAATATGGTTCTTCATCGCACTCGCAATGTACGTTTCTGTATGGCTGGTTCGGGTGACATGATGGATCAGATGATTTATCTTGCAGCAGAAAGAGGAATTGCAGATCGTTTCCACTTCCCTGGCTTTATGCGTGGAAAACAGGTATATGAATGTCTTAAGGATTCTGATGTTTATGTAATGCCTTCTGTGAGTGAGCCTTTTGGTATATCTCCGCTTGAAGCTATGCAATGCGGAACACCTACCATCATATCAAAACAGAGTGGATGTGCCGAAATTCTTACCAACTGTATAAAGGTAGACTACTGGGACATCAATTCGCTTGCTGATGCCATTTATAGCATCTGCCACAACGAGAGTCTATTTGATTATCTTTCTGTCCAAGGAAAGAATGAAGTTGATCAGATTACTTGGGAAAAGGTAGGCTTATGGATACGTGAACTCTATGAACGCACTTTGGGGTGGCGCTAGATAAACAAAATAAAGTTAAACAGTAAAAGTATATATAGCATGAAGACAATTTGTTTATATTTCGAAATACATCAGATTCTACATCTGAAAAGATATCGTTTCTTTGATATCGGTACTGATCATTATTATTATGATGATTACGAGAATGAAAGAACCATTACAGAGATTACAGAGCGTTCATATATGCCTGCGCTCAATGCGTTGCTTGATATGATCAAGGCTAATGGCGATTATTTCAAGGTAGCTTTCTCTCTTAGTGGTGTAGGCGTAGAACAGTTAGAGATGCATGCTCCACAAGTCTTGGAAAAGTTACAGGAACTCAATAATACTGGCTGCGTTGAATTTATTGCCGAACCTTATTCACATGGTCTGTCTTCACTTGTAAACGAGGATGGATTTGCCGAGGAGGTGAAGCGACAGTGCGCAAAGATGAATGAGTATTTTGGACAGTATCCAAAGGTGCTGCGTAACTCGTCGCTTATTTATAGTGATGATATCGGACTGAAGGTTTCTCAGATGGGATTCAAAGGTATGCTCACTGAGGGCGCAAAGCATGTATTAGGTTGGAAGTCTCCACATTATTTATATACTAGTGAGTTGGCTCCAAACTTGAAACTTCTGTTGCGTGATATAAATTTCAGCGATGACATTTCACTTCGTTTCAGCAATAAGGACTGGAGTGGCTATCCATTGTTTGCTGATACTTATATCAATCGTATTGCAGGGTTACCTCAAGAGGAACAGGTAGTAAACATATTTATGGAACTTTCTGCTCTTGGTATAGCTCAGCCTTTGTCTAGCAATATCCTTGAATTCTTTAAGGCTTTGCCTGCTTGTGCTAAAGCTAAAAATATAACATTCTCTACGCCGACAGAGATTTGTGAAAATGTAAAGGCTGTCGATTCGCTTAATGTACCAGACACGCTTAGTTGGACTGATGAAGAGCGTGATGTTAGTTCATGGCTAGGTAATCCTATGCAGCGTGAGGCTTTCAATAAGTTGTATAGTGTTGCCGATCGTGTACGTATAGCTAACGATCCTCGTATAAATCAGGATTGGGATTATTTGCAGGCTAGCAACAACTTCCGCTTTATGACGACGAAGCCTGCTGTTGTTGGTGTTGATCGTGGCATCTATAGCAGTCCTTTTGATGCCTTCACAAACTATATGAATATCCTTGGTGATTTCATCAATCGTGTCAACAATCTCTATTCTACCGACATTGATAATGACGAACTTGAAGGCTTGCTCACAACGATCAAGAATCAAGGTGATGAAATTGAGATGAAGGATAAGGAGATTTCTCGTCTTCAGGCTAAGATTGAAAAGATTGAGACTGAAGGCGATAAGTTCCGTGAACAGGTAGAAGGGAAGTGTACTACAAAAAAAGGTACTCCAAAGAAAGATACTACCAAGAAGTCTGCGGCAAAGAAATCTGCAACGAAGAAAGTCGGGAAGGAGCCTGTTACGAATTCTTCTAAAGAGTAATATATATAATTACTCTGATGTGATGATTTCGTCGTAGCTCAGTTGGGCTTATTCCCAATATGAGCTTATTATTTTATAGTGATAATTATTTTGAGATGGGAAGTCAGTAAAAACTGACTTCCCTTTTTTATTTATAGTTTAGTAAGGGTTGTATCACCGCCACCTATTTATATATCTTGTGTCAGTCATGATTCCCTTATTATCAGCTAAAAGAAAAAGCAATATATATTAAAGTTCACAGCACATTAGAATTTTGAAATTTTGTTGTTATGATTTTTTATTACGTTCCCACTAGTAATTGAAACTCAAAAAAATAAAAATACTAAAATGTTTATAACAACAAAAAAACTCCACTTTATATGTAAATTATTATATAATAGTTTGTTAACCCGTGGAGGTGTACCTCCACTGTCATCCACCTTTTTTGACCAAAAAATCTATTATTTCATAAGAGCCATATCATATAATGCAAATGGCCTAAAATATAATAAAGTAAAAATTATATGCTTATAAGTATTTCTAAAACATTTCTCCAATAAATTAAAAACGTTTGATCGATACGATGGAAACTTTATGTCGTAGGAATAGATACGTTTGATAATAGAAACAGAAATAAGAGTAAGTACAATAGTAGAATGGTATTGTATATGAAGCTTTATAAAAAAGTAATAAAGCACATAAACATAACGAACTCTGTATTTTTATTTTCGAAATACAAGATAGTAATAAGGGCCTTATCACTCTGCAGTTTACGAAGCAATAGCGAGTGATAAGGGCCATATCACTAAATGGATACATAGACTTTTATTTGATAGCCTATGCCTTAGATCTGTTAACAACAAAAAAAAGTCAGACAGATATAATAACTCTGTCTGACTTTCATTATTTGTATGATTTATCTTCTATTCTTTATTTAAAATATCTTTGAGTAAATCAGGTAACTTAATGTTCTCACAATTAATTACTGATAGAGCCTTTTTGCCCTTAGGTGTCAATGAAAAATACATTTGTCGCTTGTCTGTATTTCCAATAACACGTTTGATCATGCCTTTATTTTCTACAGACTTAATAACTTTGGATGTGTTAGATGTTGTCAATCCAAGAGAGTCGGCGATTTCACCAGATGAAAGTTTCGAGGTTTTTGATAGACAACATAATAACATGCCTTCATTGAGACATAAGTTATATGTTTTTTCCATCTCAGCTTCAAATGCTGCTACGGCTCTATTTATTTCTCTTATTTTACATAATGTTTCCATCTTGTTTGGGTACGTCAACTGAACTGTGTCATAGTATCTGATTTCTTTAGTCCTTAACCTCAGATGGGGGATGCGATTTTTAATCGCATTTCACAGATGAGGAGAAAATCACGGCAGCAAAGTTACATAATCTGAAACCTATCACCAAATTTTATAGCTAGTTGTTGCGCACTCTGTCCCCAATTTACCAATGGTCTTATCCATTTCTTCTTTATATTTCGGTATGCCAGATACACTAATTTCTCCAATGCTGCATCACTAGGAAACACACCTTTGGTCTTTGTAATC
>NZ_KB890646.1 GCF_000373185.1 Segatella paludivivens DSM 17968 = JCM 13650 | reverse complement strand
GAATCCATGAATATTATAATACTGTTTGCTTTCAGATACTAAAGCTATACGATTGCTAAAAATTAATTTCTCTGAATTGTCAGTCTTTACAGTCACAACAGTCGCAGAATCTGTGAATTCAACTTTAACAAACTCCAATGTCGTATTCTTCTGAAAGAGGTTGACTGGAGCTGTATAAACAGCTACAGGATGATTAAAAGCAATAGTCTTTTCTGCTTTTGCATAGATCGCAGCCATGCAAAATACAGCAAGTAAATATATTTTTATTTTCATGATTTTCTTTGTTAATTTGTTATTCAATATTATTTGCTGTTTTTTCCTGCTTGGTCATGAACCAATACGCTGGAATATAGATGTCTTGACCTTTGCCTACAAGCAATCTCAATTTCCCATTATATATAATAGAAAGATAGAATGGCGTTTCTTGATCGCCTCTAAATGAACCAATAAAGACAATCTTATAGTTTTTATTAATAGATTTTCCAATGCCTTTTCTTATATTTATTATGCGAGGATGGTTGATGCTTTTGAGATTATCAAGCAAATACTTCTCGAATTTTTCACAAAAGCCATTGCCTTCGTTTGGGAAAATATAAAGTTTCGCCTTTGCTGTACGATTAGTAGAACTGATTTCATCGCCAATTTCAGGTTTAAATTTAGAAAAGTCCTTGCTCTCATCGAAAAAAACATTTTCACCGGTAATATTTGCTTTATGAATTGTTTCCTCAAAAAGCTTCTTGATAGTCTCTTCTTTTGAAATGTCTGTTTGGGGATTTACTGTACTAGTCTGATTGACATTGATAAAACCTTTTGCACCATGATTAACTATTTCACTGCTTACAGCATAACGATTCACGGAGTCTATTTGGACTAACATGCGATAAGCAATAGTGTCAATATTAGCCTCGTGGCATTCGTAATGATTGCTTAGTTTGGTCTTGCCCTCAACTTCAAACATCAGGTGTCGAATAATATTGATGTCTTCTTTGCTCAGATTCTTATAATTATATGATAAATTTTGTTGAATGCCAAAATAATTGATGCTATAATGCATCACACCATCCCCCAATTTGTTGAGTTCATTTATATGGTCTAATATAGGATTCTGTGACCAACCAATAGCTGGTGCAAGAATGGCTATAATGATAAATATTATTTTTTTCATAGATGTATTCTATTTTAAAATGGATCGTTGTAATCTACTGAAGCCATGTAATGATTGACAATATCGTCAACACGTTTGCGGCGTTGTTTGCTGGTATCATCCAGTTTATCCGCAGCTACTTGGTTATTAACAGTAGGGGTGTTGCTCACATTTACAGGTGTGGAATCTTTCTCTTCAACCTTTGGAACTTCTATTTTCGCCATCAAAGGACGACAGATAGGTTGTCGAACAAACTTTTTTGTCGATTGAACTTTATTGTCAACAGAGTCCTTGCTCATATTCTTTGTGTCTTCATCTGTAGCTTTTTCTCTAGTCACTTTATTTTCCATTTTAGGCTTTGTTTCAGCAACAGTCTTGTCTCCTTGTTTCATCAAGGGTAGAGCTAAAGTGAAGAGTAAAGCAACAACGGCTGCTACAGCCGAAATCTTCCACACCAAAGAAATGATCTTTGGTTTTTCTTTCGTTTCATTTGTCGTTTGAGGAAGTTCCTCGATGATGGTATGAATATTGTTTCGCTTCTGGATGATGCGATTGTATTCGGCCGAGTAATCCTCGCTGAAGATATCTTCGTCATCATCATAAGAAAAGTCAAAGCAAAGCATAGCGAGTACATCTTTCTCCATAGAAGAAAGCTTTTCAAAAGGAAT
Source organism: Segatella paludivivens DSM 17968 = JCM 13650 (assembly GCF_000373185.1). Classification (GTDB taxonomy): domain Bacteria; phylum Bacteroidota; class Bacteroidia; order Bacteroidales; family Bacteroidaceae; genus Prevotella; species Prevotella paludivivens. The sequence continues at coordinate 40,813 of NZ_KB890646.1, read as the reverse complement.
TTGCTGAAGTAATGATTTCAGTAGCATCTCTTCTTTATGGGTTGAAAGTCCCTTGATATATTTATTTATAAGTGCTTGCTTCATATTTTTAATTGTTTAATCATTTTTTTTCTTGCCGATGAAAGCATTGTTCTGATGGATCTTATCGGAATACCTGTTATGGCAACAATCTCTTCATTTTCCATTCCTTGCTGTCGCATTTGCATGAGTCGTTGTTCTGATCGCGGTAGATGACTGATAGCTAGTTCAATCATTTTCCTTTGCTCCTCAGCCATTAAGTGGGCGTTTGTTGACTCTCCGCTTTGCAACTCATCTGTATTCTTATTAAGAGATGCCGAAGCCCGAAGCTTTTGTTTTCGCCATTTGCTCACACAAAGATTCTTTGTAGCGATTATAGCGAGACTTCTTACTTGCTCATTTAGGTCATTTCGTTTCATCCATAGCTTCATAAGAACTTCTTGTATGGTGTCTTCTGCTTCATCCTTGTCATGGAAAAAGTTGAAGGCTACTTTGTACAAGATAGGCCTAAGCTCATGGATTAGATTTTCGAAATTTTCTGTTGTCATACAATAGGAATACGCATGGAAGTTAAATCGTCAAGTAAAAAAAGTGGTATTTTTATTAAAAATATGAATTTTAGCTTTTCAATTGAGTACAAAGTTACTAAAAACTATGTAATTAGGATAGTTGATTATATGAAAGTTATCAAACTTGGACAAACTAGTTTCACAAATGATAAAATAAAAGAGTATACTTGTGTGTATACTCCTTTATTATTGATATATGGAGGATTACTTGATTCGTGTAATCTCTTCTTTTAATGCTTCTAGCGACTCTTTTCAGTTAGTAGCCCTTGTCATCAAGTTATAATTCCACCTGATCTATAACCTGACCATCATACAGATTGATTATACGATTGGCATAGCTGGCATCATGTTGTGAGTGGGTTACCATGATAATTGTAGTGCCCTGTTGATTCAATCCTTTCAACCAAAAGGTACAACAGTGTGGCACTAATTCGGAAAATAAAGAAAAGGATGTGGAAAATAACAATTTGAAGCGGAAACTTAATTTTCCTTTGAGGAATAGTAAATCTTCAAAATGGCATTTATAACTTTATGACGAAAGTTCAAAATGTTCATTTGAAAATGTGCATGGAATAATTGATATCATGCCAGTATGGAAATGGATGTTGCAATAAATATGAAAGACGAAACCTTGCTTCTTAGCGATGGAACCTTAATTTGCAGTCAAGCAAAATAAAAAAGATATTATGTTATTGGTTGCTTGATAAAGAACTACATAAGACTTTGGTTTCCAAAATCCATCCCCCCGTAAGGCTATAAAATAATATCGGGGATGAGATCAACCAGCCCCGATAATTATAGCTCGATTATTTTAGATACTCTTTTTTGCCATTCACAAAGCTTTTCAGTTTCGACCATTTTGTTGGCACGCATAGCACACCTTTCGTGTGGGTCACTAAAATGTAATAATTATCTTCGTCACAAGCCACTAAGATGTTGGTATCATTTAAGTTGAGCATGCTATTGATTCTGCCAAGACATCCTGGTCTCAATACTTCCAGAGGAATATCAAAATAATATGTGAATATCTGATCATGGCGGGCATCAACAAAATTATAGGTAAGGCTGTCGATTGCTAGCAACCAATCTGCAGCTTTCTTTGATCGAGGAAGATAGTACATTGTGCCATATGTGATACCTGTAGTATGTTCTCCATCTTCCATATATAACGTCTCTGTATACATGTAATCCTCAGATTTAATAGCTGTTGGATCGTCATATACCCACTTAAATTGACGCATCTTTACGCCTTTCTTCTCCAGCTCTGGCATAATGGTTTTCATATAGTCTACTAAGTTGAAAGGCTTTGATTCGCCTACCGGTTCAATCTTTCCATATTTTAGCTCGCCAAAACCTTCCTTGTGTATCTTGCATCCTAGGTTTTGTTTAGTTTCGTAATGAAAGGATACAGTTTCCATAGCTTTTTCGGCAGAATATCCATTGCAATTGAAACAGAGTGAATAACTAATGCTGTCGGTTTCTTTGGTATGCAGATCAGTGCGATAACTCGATTCTGATATAGTTGAAAGTGAATCGATATTGTGGCGGATAAGTGATAGTATCTTTTCGCTATCTTTTTTATTCTTGCTATCAAACTCAGCCGCTATACTATCTGATTCAAATCCATTAACGGGGGTTACACCGCAAATGCTCTTAGCACAAACCTGCATAAAATGTAAATTGAGTGTATTGCTAATCATTAAATCTCCATTGCCAAAATTGCCGATTGATCTTTTTGGTGTATACCAATCATTAATTTGTTTTATCTGCTTGAAAACATTGTCCAGAGGAGTGTTCTGCGCTGAAGTATTTATGGCTATTATAGCCGATAATATTATTGTGATAAATCGTTTCATATTTCAGTTTATTAATTGATAATATATTTAATTAAATAATTTGTTTTGCAATGCGTTCATTTCATTGTTGGCGTTAGCCACATCTTTTGTGACGCGCTTGCCACGTTCTTTGATAGCATTTGTATGGGCAAGAAATTCTTTTTTATAAAGTTCTACTGGATCGACTGTTTTCACTATCTCGACGCTTGCTGATTCCACTTGGGGTTCAGCTGGAGAGTCTGCAGTTGTCTTTATTATCTGCTTTTTTGTCGTACGTTTCTGGACTTTTGCAGCGACCATTCGAGTACGCACTTGTTTTTCCGTCTTTGTCTCAACTAGTTTTGATTTTTCACTGGGAGTGATTGGGGCTTCCTCTACAATATTCTTTATAGTAACGTTAGAATTCTTATTGCCGTTCTTTGCCAGCGTGTTTTCATTTCTTGGAGGAGTAAACACAACCACCATCAGCGCTGCGACACAGGCGGCCCCTAGCCATGGCCATATCTTAAAGGTACGAGATGTCTTTCGCTTGGTTACCATCTCGTCATACACAGTTTCGTCTACTGCTAAGTCACCTATCATTTCGGTAATAATTTTCCACTCCTGTGGAGCATTATCGCGCGATACTTCCCTTGCAAGAAGCTTTTCCTCCTCAAGTGATGTTTCACCGTTGAGGTACTTCTTGATGAGTTGTTCTGTATCTTTCTGTGTCATGATTTCATTTTTTGTTTGAGTTCTTCGAATATTTTCTTTCGTGCCGCCGATATCATGCTTTTGGCTGATGATTTGGCGATGTGAACAGATGATGAAATTTCGTCGAGAGATATTCCCTGGAGTTGTCGCATTTCAAAGACTTTTCGTTCAGTTTCGTTCAAGTGCCTTACTGCTTCATACATGGCCAGTCTCCATTCCTTATTTTCCAACTCCTCTTGTGGAGAAGTCCCCATTCTTAGGTTCGGCGGAGCATAATCGCCTATATAGTTTCTTACCATAGGAATTTGCTTCTTTCGCTTTCTCACCATATCGATGCAGCAGTGTTTTGCTACCCTGATAGCTAATGGGCGATGATTCTTGTCGACATCCAACTGCTCCATATATTTGCAGAGTGTCAGCAATCCCTCTTGCGCGACATCCTTGGCATCTTCTTCGTTGCCAAAGAATTCTCGGCCTATGGAGAGCATCACGTCTCTAAGCTCTATAGCTATGTTTGCAAATTCTTGGTGTTTCATTATAACATACTAAGCGTATGGATTTGAAAAGGTAAAGTGAAAACGGTACAGATATAACGTATCTTTAACTAATTTTGTTATAGTTAACATTTTGTGGGAATTATAATGTTTAAATATGGTTTATGATTCTCATCGATTATAGATTACTTACATGTTGTGGCAATGTCAATTTAGTTTGCAAATTCTTTCCAAAGGTTAGAATACTTCCATACATTATCATTAGAAACATAATTAACGTGATTCTATTTTTTATTTATTTTGTATTCAAAAGTAAAACATCCAATATTAATGATATTGGATGTTCCAAGTTTTATAAATTTGTAATCATTGTAACTTTGTATTGCGATTCTCCTTCATGAGTTTCATAAGAGCATCATATTGTTCTTCAGCCAGTTTTAAGACTGGTTTTGGATTATCTATAGAATAAACCTTCGCAAATGGCTCAAGTGTAGCTACAAGACCGATACTCTGCTTGTTGTCAACGTAAAATCCCGTAACCTCAACTATGGCTGCCAAGTAAATAACCTTATCGAATTTTACATTGTTGCGGAGTTCATTGGTTATCATACTAGCTTCATAGGCAAGGTAACAGAGGCTTCCACCCTGACTTTGGAGTAGATCATGTTCAAATTTTCCCATATTTATCCTCACGTCCTTTGATAAATTATTCCAGTTTTCAAAGAACTGTCCAGCCTCTATCATCTTTGGAGCTGTTATAGGATGGTCGAGGTAATAATTACAGCAGTATATCGCTTCTTTATTATACTTTGAAGCTTCCTCGGCAGAAGCAAACTCCTTTACTTTTGGTAACCGTAAGTCGGCAGCTCCTTCCTCTAGTTTTATAGCAATTTTATCCGCTTCCTCTTCATTGCCAGACTCTTTAAGGTATTTCTGAAGATAAGTCAGCTCTTTCAAATATGGACTAGTATCATTTCCATAATATCTCCTGAAAATTTCTAGTCCTTTCCATTCTTCCGTAATAGCTTCCTTGAATCGTTTTGCTTTGGCCAACACCTCTGCTTTGTTGATGTATGTCTTTGCCTGATACATCCACTGTGTCATAGTTGTCTTTGGCAACGTCTCAAGGATACTAATCGATTTCTGTGAATTTTCTATTGCAGCATCAAGCTGATTGACATCTATCTGACAAATGCTTAGATTGCTCAGAAGAGATGCATAGGTATAACTTGTGGTGTCTTGGAATTTAGTCCAAAGCTCAACTGCCTTTTTCTCTTCTATCAAAGCTTCATCAAATTTCTTTATTCGTTCCAGACACATTCCGCGATTGGCAATGAGCCGGATGAGATTTGAATCGCCCTTGTTCACTTGCTTAGAAAGTGTGTCTATCTGCTTGGTCCTTAGCAGATAGCCTCCGGCAAAATTTCCGTTGCTTATTGCTATTTCTGCAAGACTGTCTAAACTTTTCATGTCATCTTGAGCGATAATAGTTGTTGGAATTAAAAGCATAAAAAAAGATATTATGCAAGCTATAAGAATTTTCTTTTGGCTAATCTTTTTGCAAACATTTAAGGTAATCATATTTTTTATTTGGTTAATTGTTTTTTATACGAAGGTGAAATTAATCATTGAGAATAATGGATAAAGTAAATTAAAACAAGATTAAAGACTTTGTCCATCTTTATTCCTTATATACAGAACTAAATTTTTTTTCAGTGTTTATGAATACATAATTTACTTAACTCATTTCTGTAAAATATCTATGGTGATTAAGGGGAATCATGATAATAGATGTCATACGTGGTAATAGTCTTTATTTTCATTCGTTTCATGGTTTAGTGATAGTGCAAAGATAATCATTTTTTACAATAATAGCAATGAATTGACTTGCAAAATTTACAGAGAATCAGATAATTATAAGAAAGCATAATTTATCTGATTAGTATTTGAAAAAGTGTGGGGGAAGTGATGTCGTGAATAGATATTCTCTTACAATTAATTGAGAAAGAATCGCCGTCTGCTTTATTTTTCATGTCATCAAGACACAAAAGCTGAATAATCTACTTAAAAGAATCAAGCGAAATGAATAATGGGCAAAATAAAAAGGAGTTACAGAAATGTAACTCCTTTTTATTATTGTGGACCAGCCTGGGCTTGAACCAGGGACCTCCAGATTATGAGTCTGTTGCTCTAACCAACTGAGCTACAAGTCCTGAATTTTGAATTCGGATGCAAAGATAGCGCCTTTTGTGCAAATTACCAAATGTTTTTTGAAAAATTTACGTAATCATGCAATGTATTCTTCTGTTCTGCCGTACTTATATCATGCAATAAAATGAAGTAACGTCTTGAACAATAAGTATAAAAAGTATTTTTTTATTTTGCTTTTCCGCTCGCTTGGTGTACCTTTGCAGAGTTTGGTAGATCTGCTCTCGTTTGCGGTATCTTTAAATAAGATAAGGCTGCACTTGGCATAATATTCAAGTAAGCTTGATGATTCTGCTCTCATTTGCGGTATCTTTAAATAAGATAAGGCTGCACTCGGCATAACATTCAAGCAAACTTGATGATTCTGCTCTCATTTGCACTATCTTTAAATAAGATAAAGCTGCACTCGGCATAATATTTAAGCAAGCTTAATGATTCTGCTCTCATTTGCGGTATCTTTGAATAAGATAAGGCTGCACTTGGCATAATATTCAAGCAAGCTTGATGATTCTGCTCTCATTTGCACTATCTTTGCATAAAATAGGATTTATGATAATAGATGATAACGATATAAAAAATAGATTCCAAGGACTTACGGCTTCACAAGTAGAAAAAAGCCGTAATTCCCATGGCATGAACATACTTACGCCTCCACATAAGACATCTATGTGGAAACTTTATCTTGAAAAATATAAAGATCCTATAATACAAATTCTGTTGGTTGCCGCTGCTATATCTTTGGCTATGGCATGGGTGGAGAATGATTATGTGGAAACTGTTGGGATAATTCTGGCAATATTCTTCGCTACTACCGTAGGATTTTATTTTGAACGTGATGCTGCAAAGAGGTTTAATCTGCTTACTAAGATGGATGACGTGCAGCTCGTCAAAGTAAGACGTGAGGGACATGTGATAGAAATTCCTCGTAAAGATGTTGTGAAAGGCGACCTTATTATTGTGGAGGTAGGTGATGAAGTTCCTGCTGATGCCAGATTAATATCTTCAGTTAATTTGCAAATCAACGAGTCAAGTCTTACAGGAGAGCTACTCTCTGACAAGAATGCTAATCCGCAAGATGATTTAAATGCAGCTTATCCCGCTGATATGATTCTGCGTTCCACTATGGTTATGAATGGCCATGGTGAAGCTGTTGTTACTGCTGTGGGGGATGATACCGAAATTGGCAGTGTGGCAAAGAAAAGCACAGAGGAAACAGACGTAGTGACCCCGCTCAATAAGCAACTTAATAAACTTGCAGCATTGATATCTAAAGTTGGAACTATAGTTTCAGTTCTGACTTTTGCTATATTCCTGACACATGATATTCTCACCCAACCAGTTTGGCATAGTTCTGATTATTTTAAGATGACAGAAGTCGTTTTGAAGTATTTTATGATGGCTATTACTCTTATCGTAATGGCTGTTCCTGAAGGACTTCCAATGGCTGTAACTCTTTCTCTAGCTTTGAATATGCGCCGTATGTTGAAATCGAATAATCTTGTAAGACGACTTCATGCATGCGAGACAATGGGAGCTGTAACGGTGATATGTACAGATAAAACAGGTACGTTGACGCAGAATCGCATGAGTGTAGTTTCTCCTGATCCGTCAGAAGGAAAGAATGATTTTGACATAGATTTATATTATGCCGCAATAGCATTGAACTCAACTGCCGAACTTGATGGCGACAACGTGATAGGTAATCCAACAGAAGGGGCATTGCTTATATGGATGAAGGAAAAGGGTGTTGATTATTTGCAGTATCGTCACAAAAGCACGATCGAATCTTCTGTGCCTTTTTCCACTGAAAAAAAATATATGCAGACGACGGCTGTCGTTGATGGTACGAAACATGTATTCCTTAAAGGTGCACCTGAGATAGTCATTGCAATGTGTGACATAACAGACGAGGAACGTAAAAAAGCAAATGATCAACTGCTTTCTTATCAGCAAAAAGCAATGCGTACATTGGCACTCGCAACAGATAATAAGTTGCAGGCCATAGTTGGTATTAGCGATCCGATACGCAAGGATGTTCCTGATGCTGTGAGACAGTGCCATGAAGCTAGTATAGATGTCAAGGTCATTACCGGTGATACTGCAGCTACTGCTATAGAGGTTTCTCGTCAGATAGGTGTTTTTGGTGAGGATATGTCTCATGATATTCCTGCTTCAGCCGTAATAACGGGAGTTGAATGGGCTGCGTTGAGTGATGATGAGGCTCTTGATCGTGCTGAAAAGATAATGGTTATGAGTCGTGCCCGTCCTGCAGATAAGTTGCGTCTTGTTAAGATGTTGCAGAAAAGAGGAGAAGTTGTTGCTGTTACAGGTGATGGAACAAACGATGCTCCAGCATTACATTATGCGCATGTTGGATTATCATTGGGCTCAGGAACAAATGTAGCAAAGGATGCCAGCGACATGACTTTGCTTGACGATTCCTTCGGATCTATTGTGAATGCAGTGATGTGGGGACGATCGTTGTATAAGAATATACAGCGTTTCCTATTTTTCCAGCTTACTGTAAATGTTACCGCTTTGCTTCTTGTTCTTGGTGGTTCATTCGTGGGAACTGCTATGCCACTCACTGTGACCCAGATTCTGTGGGTGAATCTTATCATGGATACTTTTGCCGCAATGGCTCTTGCTTCGCTTTCACCTTCACGAGAAGTGATGAAGGATAAGCCGAGAAAGCAGACCGAGTTTATCATATCACGCAAGATAGGTGGCAGTATATTTGCATGGGGTTTTGCGTTCTTTGCAGCATTGCTCGGGCTGCTTGTATATTTTGAACAAGATGGAAATATCGTAGATGCTCATGAACTCACGATATTTTTTACTATATTTGTCATGTTGCAATTTTGGAACCTCTTCAATGCAAAGGCACTTGGAGGCAATAAGTCTGCGCTCAGCCATATTGGTGCCGAGAAAGGAATGGCATTAGTTTTGCTGTTGATATTTGTAGGACAATGGATGATTGTAACTTTTGGTGGAAAAATGTTCCGCACAGTTCCGTTGTCATTTACTGAATGGGCTACGATTGTGGCTGTAACTTCACCAGTATTGTTTATCGGTGAGGGGATAAGATTGATAAAGAGAATATGAAGATAATAAAATTAAACAGGGAAACTGCAAATCTTGCACCATGTGTTGCAACAATAGGTTTCTTTGACGGTGTGCACAAAGGACATCGTTTCCTTATAAATCATGTTATTCAGGAGGCTGCGGATTCAGAATTGCAGTCTGATGTGATTACTTTTGACCGACATCCACGTGAGGTACTGCAGAGTGATTATATACCGCAGATACTAAGTGGGTTTGATAGAAAGATGTCTCTGCTGGCAGATACAGGTGTTGATAACGGAGTTGTAGTGCATTTTGATAAGGAAATGGCTTCACTTTCTTCTTATGAATTTATGAGAGATGTGTTGCGCGACAAATTGAATGTGAAGAAATTGGTAATCGGATATGATAACCGTTTCGGACATAACTGTGATGAAGGATTTGATGATTATGTAAGATACGGCAAAGAACTTGGCATTGAAGTTATTCATAATCAGGCTTTCGTGTTAAACGGCGTGAATGTCAGTTCGTCGGTTATACGTTCACTACTTAAAGATGGTGAAGTTGAAATGGCAGAAATGTGTCTTGGATATTATTACACAATAGTTGGTAAGGTTGTTCATGGTTATAAGCAGGGACGTAAAATGGGATTCCCTACAGCCAATCTTGATATGACAGATTCTCATCAGCTTGTTCCTTCACCTGGTGTGTATGCTGTAAAGGTACATATTGATGGAGAAGATGAATGTAGAAACGGAATGATGAATATCGGCAAACGTCCGACATTTGGTGGTGATAATATTACTTTAGAAACGAATATATTTGATTTTGCTGCTGATATTTACGACAAAATTATGAGTGTATCGTTTATTCATCGCATAAGAGAAGAACGTAAGTTTAACAATGCTATTGAATTGGCAGGTCAGCTTAAAGACGATCGCAGACTTGTTGAAGAGCAGTTTTTAAAAGAAGATTAATAATATGAAGAAAATCTTGAATGTTGTTCTTGATGCCCTATGGTATCTGGTGGTATTTATCTTAGTACAGTTTGTTGTGACTCTTGCAGGGGGAATGGTGATGATCGGAATTAAGGGACTACCTATTTCGTCATTTAATCATCTTTTGACAAGTAATGTAATACTCATCGTTGTAACAACGATATTGAGTAGTCTGATAACAATAGCTCTGTTTGTATGGCGTGGTTGGGTTTCTAAGTCACGCAAGTATATTCAGTCTCGTCCGTGGACAACTCTTGTATGGGTTGCAATAGCAACACTTGGACTGATACTTCCTGCTGCGGGATTAGAGGAACTGATGAAGTTAGAGTTGCCTAAGCAGCTCGGAGATTTGTTCTCTGGAATAATGAAACAGCCTTTGGGATATGTTGCAATAGGAATATTGGCACCTTTGGCTGAGGAGATCGTGTTCCGTGGAGCTATATTACGTCGTTTACTTTCTGTATTAGGCGATAAAAAGCATTGGGTTGCCATTCTTATATCAGCGTTGCTATTTGGTGCTGTACACGCAAATTTAGCTCAATTTGTTCATGCCGCATTGCTTGGCCTGTTGCTTGGTTGGATGTATTATCGCACAGACAGCATTGTTCCTGGAGTTGTACTTCATTGGGTGAACAATACTGTTGCTTATATTGCTGCTAATTTAATGCCAGGAACACAAGATGCTACATTGAGCCAACTTGCTGGCGGACAGACAATGAGAATTGTATTGTATCTAGTATTCTCGTTGTGCATCTTCTTACCTGCACTTTACCAGTTGAATATACGACTAAAAAAGTAATTCGCTAAATAAGATATATACGCAGATCGAAATTATATATCTGCGTTATATTTTATAATTTCAATAGCTAGGGTATGTAAAAAATGATTAGGCCTGCAAATCATATAATGATTTGCAGGCCTTTTCTACGTTAGTATGTTATGAAAAATTTGAGAGAATTGAAACTTCACAGTTTCATAATTGTTTTATTAAACATGATTTTATAGAGAAAGCTTAGAAATATATCTACTTCAAAATTGATGCTGCCGGTGTCTCCACAGCGTTCATGCTGCTTTGTTGCATCGTGTCAATGACTGCAGAATCGCTTAATGCGACTGAAACACCCTTGTGTGTTGCTCCTGCTGTGTTCACAACAGGACTGGCATCATCATTAAAAGGAACCTGTGCGGCATTGCCCAGTGTGAGCATGATGGCAACAACTGCGGCAGCCTTGAACAGAGGTTTAAGTTTCTGTTGCATGGTTATCACGCGTGCCTTTACAGGTGCAGGTCCTTGAATTATAGACATAATCTTCTCGTCGAAGTCATCACCCAATACGTCAGACTTATGCTCTACCTGCTGGTAGGCAAACAAATCCTTGTATTTGCAAAGGTCGGCAGGTACGTCTTTCTGACAGAAGAAAGCCTTCAGGATTTCCTCTTCTTCTAGAGTCGTCTCGCACTTCCAATAGCGCTCAAGTAACTGTGTGATATATTTATAATCCATAATTGTCTATTTCTTGAAATTTTTGTTTTACAGCCTGACGTGCTCTGTAGATATTTATTTTAACCTGTTCTTCTGTTATTTCAAGCACATTGGCAATATCCTTATAAGCTTTTCCTTCAAAATCTCGAAGCTGCATGCAGAATCGTTGTTTCTCTGGAAGTTCGTCTACGATTTTCTTCACCACACTCATTCTGTCTTTGTGGATTATGTCCTCGTAAGGGTTGTAAGCGCTGTCAGGAGCATCTCCCCCGGTACTATCAAGCTGGCTGTTTTGATTGTCGTGTTTCTTTAAACTGTCAAGAGACAAGTTTCGACAAATTGTGTAACAGAAAGCTTCAATAGATTCAATTTCTTCCCAGGTTTCTCTGTTGTTCCAGACCTTAATCATTGTCTCCTGCACGATGTCTTCCGCCTCTGCACTGTTAAGTGTTATGCGTAGAGCAAGCCTGTATAGCTGATTCTTCAGCGGCAGTACATCATTTCGAAAACTGATTTTTTTCATCTGCGCTCTGTTTAAATGACGATTGGATTATTCGAAAGTTACAAGAGAACTCGAAATTATCTCAAATTTAACATTGTTTTATTATTGTTCCGTGCTTACCGTCTATGGCGTTAGACAACGTTATTATAACTTGTTTCACACCTTTGTCTACGGCAGCAAGTGCATTTTCCAATTTTGGCAACATGCCTCCTGCTATCGTTCCGTCGGCTACATATTTATTAAAGTCATTGCGAGTGATAACCGGAATCACGCTATTGTCATCATCCGGATTACTCAATACGCCTTTCTTCTCAAAACTGTATATCAGTGTCACTTCATAAAAACGTGCAAGCGCTTTGGCTGTTTCGGCAGCAATGGTGTCAGCGTTGGTATTGAGGATGTTTCCGCATCCATCGTGTGTTAGCGGAGCCATTACTGGTGTAATACCTTGTTCGATAATATTTCTTAGTTCGAATCCGTTTACATGATCAACATCACCTGCATATCCGAAATCCAGTCCGTTTCTAACGGGGCGTTTATGGCTTCTTATCACGTCCATGTCTGCACCTGTTAGTCCAAGTGCATTTATGCCGTTTGACTGTAACATTGCAACAACATTCTTGTTTACAAGTCCGCCATATACCATAGTTACAACTTCCAGCATGTCTGCGTCGGTAATACGTCTTCCGTTCAACATCTTACTTTCAATGCCAAGTGCTTCTGCAACCTTAGTGGCTCTGCGTCCACCGCCATGTACAAGAATTTTTTTACCTTCAATGGCAGTGAAGTCTTTAAGGAGTTGTGACAGCCTTTCTTTGTCTTCCACGATTGCTCCTCCGACTTTTACGACAGTGATTTTTTCTTTCATCTCTTATTCCAAGTATGTATATCCGTATAGTCCAGAACGATAGTTGCTTAGGAATTCTTTTCCTTCTTCAAGAGAAATCTTTCCGTTTTTAATACTCTTTGTAACCCATTGTTCGAGTTGTCTTACGAGTTTCTTTGGGTTGTATTGTACATAGTCAAGAACTTCTTCAACGGTTTCTCCGTCAAAGATCTGGTCTATGCTGTATTTTCCGTCCTTAACAGAGATGTGAGCTGCATTCGTGTCACCAAACAAGTTATGCATATCTCCTAATATCTCTTGATATGCTCCAACGAGGAATACGCCTAGATAGTAAGGCTCTTCTTTGTTTAATGGATGTAGTGGTAGCACGTGTCCCACATGACCGTTTGTTACGAAGTTGGTTATCTTTCCGTCACTATCGCATGTAATGTCTTGTAGTGTGGCATTACGTGTAGGACGTTCTGTAAGTCTCTGTATTGGCATTATTGGGAACAACTGGTCTATTGCCCAACTGTCAGGAAGACTCTGGAATAGAGAGAAGTTGCAGAAGTATTTATCTGCGAGCAGCTTGTCAAGATTGCGCAATTCGTCTGGCACATGCTTCATATTCTTTGCCAGATTATTTATCTCGTGACAAACACTCCAGTACATTGCTTCGATTTCAGCGCGTGTCTTTAGGTCAACTATTCCATGAGAGAATAGTTCAAGAGCTTCTTCGCGAATCTGTTCTGCATCGTGCCAGTCTTCAAGCATTGAGCGTGAATCCAGATTATCCCATATATCATACAGGTCTTTTACAAGTTGGTGATCGCTGTCTCCTGGCTCAAACTCCTCTTTCATTTCTGGAAGACTTGCTGTCTCAAGTACGTCGATGACTAAAACGGAGTGATGCGCTGCAAGTGACCGACCACTTTCTGTAATAATGTTTGGATGATGTATGTTGTTCTTATCCGATGCGTCAACAAACGTATAAACGCAGTCGTTTACATATTCCTGAATAGAATAGTTAACAGAACTCTCGCTACTTGATGATCTGGTTCCATCATAGTCAACTCCAAGTCCGCCACCGCAATCTACAAATTCTACATTGTAACCCATTTTATGAAGGTTTACGTAGAATTGTGCAGCTTCGCGCAATGCAGTCTGTATACGTCTAATCTTTGTTATCTGACTTCCTATATGGAAATGAATCAACTTAAGACAGTCATGTAGCCCGTTGTCATCAAGTTTCTGAAGAGCTTGCAGAAGTTCCGAACTTGTAAGTCCGAATTTAGAAGCGTCGCCTCCGCTCTCAGCCCATTTACCAGAACCTGAAGATGCAAGTTTAATTCTTATTCCAAGATTTGGTTTTACATTCAGTTTTCTCGCTGCTTTTGCTATTAAGTCAAGCTCATTCAGCTTTTCAACTACGATAAAGATGCGCTTTCCCATCTTTTGGGCAAGCAATGCCAGTTCAATATAGCTTTCGTCTTTGTATCCGTTGCAGATGATAAGCGAATCGCTTTGACATTGAACCGCAATCACCGCATGAAGTTCTGGTTTAGAACCAGCTTCAAGTCCCAGATTGAATTTTCTGCCGTGAGAGATAATCTCCTCAACAACAGGTTGCATCTGGTTTACCTTGATAGGATAGATGATGAAGTTCTCGGCTTTAAAGTCATATTCTTCCTTAGCCTGCTGAAAACAGCTTGAAGTTTTTTCAATACGATTGTCGAGGATATCGGGAAAGCGCAGCAGAACCGGTGCTGTTACATCTCTCAATGCCAGTTCATCCATTATGTCACGCAAGTCTATTTCCGTGTTGTCTTTACACGGTGTGACATAAACGTCGCCTGTTTCGTTTATACCGAAATATGAGGTACCCCATCCGTTGATGTTATAGAGTTCCTTCGAATCCTCAATAGTCCATTTTTTCATTCTGAAGTTAAAAACATAAATGTAAATAATATGATTGCTTATAAACCGAGCAATTCTCTTAATTTAGTAACAAATATTTTAATTTTCTCGTAATTATCCATGAGGTTTACGTCAAGGGTATACTTAGCCTTACTATAGTATGGCTCGCGTACCACTAACTGGTCGTTTATGAATTCTTTCACCTCTTCAGAGGTCTTGTTTTGCAGTAATGGTCTCACGCTCTTTCCCATTTTCAAATGACCATACAATACTTCGGGAGTGGCTTTTAGATAGACCGTGTCTCCCTGTTGGTTCATGTAGTCGATGTTGTCATAGAAACATGGTGCTCCACCGCCGCAACTGATTATCACATCCTCAAATTCAGCTACCTCATGAAGAAGGTTGTGCTCAATAAGTCTGAACCCTTCTTCTCCTCGTTCGTCAAAGATTTCCTTTACCGTTTTTCTCATTCTGCTCTCTATGTACCAGTCTAGGTCATAGAAGGGCAGATTGAGTTCTTGTGCTAAAGTCTTGCCGACAGTTGTCTTGCCGGCACCCATATATCCAATTATAATGATTCTTCTCATTTCTTTCTTCTAGCCTTTGGCTCAGGGGCATTCTTCACAATATCCATACACTGCTCAAAAGTAAGTTCTGCGGCCTTGTCGTGCAGAGTCTTTGGCATGCGATAGTTCTTTCCGTCGTAAGCGATATATGGACCGTATCTGCCGTTAAGCACTTCCATCGCTGCGTCTTGCTCGAATGACTTGATGTGGCGTTGCTTTTCTTGCTCACGCTTTTCCATTATCAGCTTTACAGCTGTTTCTAATGTTGTTGTCATTGGATTCTCTGTTTTTGGCAGAGAAACGTATTTCTTGTTGTGCATTATGTATGGTCCGAAACGACCAGCACCGATAACAACGTCTGTATCTTCAAACTGACCTACTGTGCGTGGCAATTTAAACAGTTCCAAAGCTTCGTCAAGGGTAATAGTCTCCATACTCTTGTCGGATGGTAACTGTGAGAATCTTGGCTTCTCTTCATCATCGGCAGAACCAATCTGAACTAAAGGACCGAAACGACCAATCTTAACAAATACTGGTTTACCGCTCTTTGGATCAGTTCCAAGTTCGCGTTCTCCTGCTTTATGCTCTGAACGTGCATTTCTAACCTTCTCAACAGTTGGCTCAAACTCCTTGTCGAAGTCTTTCATCATGATGTTCCATTCTTCCTTACCTTCAGCTATTTGGTCAAACTGCTGCTCAACTTTTGCAGTGAAGTTATAGTCCATAATGTCAGGGAAGTTTTCCATTAGAAAGTCGTTAACAACGATTCCGATATCTGTAGGCAGAAGCTTTCCCTTCTCGTTGCCAGCCATTTCCTTTTTCTGCTTGCTTGTAACTTTTATGCCTTTCAGAGTGTCGATAACGTATTCTCTTTCCTTGCCGCTCTTATCACCTTTCTGAACGTATTCACGTTGTTGTATAGTAGATATTGTAGGCGCGTAAGTAGAAGGACGTCCGATACCAAGTTCCTCTAGTTTGTGTACCAGACTGGCTTCAGTGTATCTGTTTGGACCCATGCTGTAACGCTCTGTTGATGTTATCTCACGTCTTTGCAGTTCGTCACCCTCTTTCATTGCTGGTAGATTATGAGTTGACTCGTCCTGATTGTTGTCGTCATCATCTGTAGACTCACGGTAAACTTTCAGGAAACCGTCAAAAGTAACTACCTCGCCGTTTGCAACAAATTTCTCTTTTACTCCGGCTACGTCTATTGTTACTGTAGTCTTGTCTATTTCGGCGTCAGCCATTTGTGATGCAACTGTGCGCTTCCAGATAAGTTCGTACAGTCTCTTTTCCTGCAATGTACCTTCAATCTCGGTATTATTCATTTCAGTAGGACGTATAGCCTCATGTGCTTCTTGTGCTCCCTTAGAATGAGTCTGATATTTGCGAGTCTTACTGTATTCCTTGCCCCACAGTTTGATAATCTCGTCTTTACTGGTATTTATCGCAAGTGATGAGAGGTTAACAGAATCGGTACGCATGTATGTGATGCGTCCGTTCTCATATAAGTGCTGTGCCACCATCATCGTCTGACTTACGGTGAATCCCAGTTTTCTTGCTGCTTCCTGCTGCAATGTTGATGTAGTGAAAGGAGGCGCTGGGGTGCGGTGTAAAGGTTTCTTAGCTATAGATGACACTGTGAATTTTGCATCCTTGCATTTCTCAAGGAAAGCAACAGCTTCTTCGTGTGTGTTGAATCGTGTGTCCAATTCTGTTTTCACTTCACTGATGTTTCCGTTAGGATTCGTGATAGTGAGAATTGCATTTATGCGATAGTATGGTTCGCTCTTAAAAGCCTGTATCTCGCGCTCTCGCTCAACAATAAGTCTCACAGCAACGCTCTGTACTCGTCCTGCGCTTAGAGCTGGTTTAACTTTTCTCCATAATACAGGTGATAGTTTAAATCCCACAAGGCGGTCAAGCACGCGGCGTGCCTGTTGTGCGTTTACAAGATTCATGTCAAGATGACGTGGAGTCTTTATAGCGTCAAGGATAGCTGATTTCGTGATTTCGTGAAACACGATACGGCTTGTGTTTTTTTCGTCAAGTCCAAGTACTTCGCAAAGGTGCCATGAAATAGCTTCTCCCTCGCGGTCCTCATCGGATGCTAACCAAATCTTTTTGGCTTTCTTGGCGTTTGACTTCAACTCGGAAACAAGTTTCTTTTTCTCGTCAGGAATTTCGTAATCTGGTTCCAGTGTTTCTGCATCTATACTTAATTCCTTCTTCTTGAGGTCGCGAATGTGACCATAAGAAGACATTACCTTGAAATCGTTTCCTAAAAATTTCTCAATAGTCTTAGCCTTTGCGGGGCTCTCTACGATAACTAAATTTTCTTGCATAATTGCGAATTGTACGTTGTTAGGGCGCAAAAGTAACTAAAACTTTTACGTATACATTATTATATGGCATTTTTTTTCGGTTTTTTAAGTATTTTAGTTTTAGTTTGAAGTTAAGCTGATATAAAATAATTGCGAAATGTTATTACAATGTGCCATTGGGCTTCTTTATAAAATCAATGAGTCCGTGTCTTACTGAATTAAGTCCGAATAGTTCTGTTTTGATTTCTTTTAAAGGTATCCAGATACATTCGGCAGCGTCGTCGTTTGCTTTCACTTTACTGTCGTCTTTAACCTTGCAACTAAAAAACATATCTAGAGTAGGGATGTCAACTCCACTGTAATGATATGTATTTGGTTTGCTGAACATATATCTTACTTCTGTAACTTCTAACCCTGTTTCCTCCATTACTTCACGCACGAGTCCTTGTTCTACAGTTTCGTTCATATCGGCGAATCCACCCGGAAGGTCAAGAGTTCCCTTTGCCGGTTCATTCTTTCTGCGCTCTACAAGTAAATCTCCGTCTTTATTCAGTATAAAAGCCACGTTTGCACTGCTTGGATTTACGAAATACTCAAAGCCGCATTTCCCGCATTTGCGGCTCTTCTCACTACTAATGTTAAAGAGAGAAGAACCGCAAATAGGACAATATTTGAATTTATTCAACATGTTCATTGTTTACCAGTTATCAGTTCTGAATGGGAATAGTGGCAGTAGTGCTGCATTTTTAACATTGTCATATCCCCAGTTTCTAAAGCCATATCTCACAGCTACAGGTTTCTTTACTTCTTGACTTGTGATGATAATTCCTTTAGTCCAGTAATAAGAAGCGTTTGCCTTATGGAATACTTTGTCGGCTCCAGCCACTTCAAATCCCTGAATATCTTCATAACGATTTATTCCGCCATAGTCGTTTCTTAGATTCACGTAGCATGTATCATTGCTTATCTTCATATCTTTGTATTCAGGACTATCACACCATATATCCTTCATGCCGTAAGTCTTGTTCAGTGCTTGCAGTGCAAGTCGTTCTCCAACTTGCTGCTTCTGTGAAGGATGAACCTGTTGACTCTCGTATGGATATACAAGGTCGTCTATGCATACAATCCCACTGTTTGGAATTATCTTTGAGGCATTAAACTGCTGTTCACGAAGTCTTGGACCCCAATCACCGTTCACGTCAGAATTGTAGTATGGTGCAATCTGTACAAAGTAGAAAGGAATATCGCCCAATTTAAAGTCACGTCTCCATTGAGAAACTAAGTCGTTGAGTCGCTTTGTGTATTGCCCTGCAGGATCGCCTACGTTAGAGCATCCCTGATAAAACAAGATTCCTTTTACGGTATAGTTGAGTATTGGTGAGAAAGTGCCGTTACCCCATAACATTGGACGATGATAGTCCCATGGAAATTTCTTCACCATCTCCATTGAGTCAAGTGGCTCTGTGGTATTCTTTTCAAGATAATCACGGTCAAGCCAACTTTCTACTCTGGTGCCGCCTTTGTTTGCCATAACCAAACCGACAGGTATGTCAAGAGTCTTGTTTATTGCTTGGGCAAAGAAATATCCGGTAGCCGAAGCATCGCCGACAGTCTGAGGACCTATAACCTTCCAATCGCATTGTGCGTCATCAAGAGGTTTGGTACTCATCACGCTAGGTATTTTCACATAATGTATGCCTTTGTATTCATTGGCATTCATCACCGCTTTGTTATATCCTTCAACGGGACAGTTGCCAAATCCCTTTACTGGCATTTCCATGTTGCTTTGTCCAGCGCATACCCAGACCTCGCCTGAAAGGACGTCGTTTATTGTTGTCTTGTTGTCACCGTCGTTGAATGTTATCGACAGAGGTGTATAACTTGCTTTTGGAGTTTTCACCCCAACAATCCATTTCCCTTTGCTGTCTGTTTTTGCAGAATAAGATTCCTTGCTCCACGAAACGTTCACCTTGACGGTCTTTCCTGGAGTGTCCCAACCCCAAAGTCTAGCTTCGGAATCTTGTTGTAAAATCATGTTGTCGCCAATAATATGCGGCAGCTTCACTTTGGCCTGCACTCCAAATGTCATTGTAGAAAGTGCGGCAAAAAATAATATACGTCTTAACATGGTGTGTTTAATAAATTTAATCTCGCTGCAATATTACGATTTTTTCGCTATCTTTGCAAGTGATAGTAGTAAAATAAGATAAAACGACAACAAAAAGTATATGAAATCAAAACATTTAATGTTATCCTTGGGCATGCTGCTCGTAGCTTTTTCTGCTTCTGCCCAGAAACAATTGGAAATGAATCTGTGGCAAAGTGGTGCCCCAAACAGTAATGGTGACAGCACCGATACCGCAAAGGTGTATGTTTATCTTCCTAGTGATAAGGCTGCTACCGGAAGAGCGGTCGTGATATGTCCTGGTGGTGGCTATGCTGGTCTGGCTATGGATCATGAAGGTAAGGAATGGGCTCCATTTTTCAATAACATGGGTATTGCGGCTATCGTTCTTAAATACCGTATGCCAAAGGGTAATGTCGATGTTCCTATAAGTGATGCTGAAACTGCCATGAAATTGGTAAGAGCTAATGCCTCTAGTTGGAATATTAAAAGCGATGATATCGGTATAATGGGTTCTTCTGCTGGAGGACATCTTGCCTCTACAATTGCTACTCATAGCAGCGGTGATGCGAAGCCAGATTTTCAGATTCTTTTCTATCCTGTTATAACGATGGCTCCGGGATATACTCATCAGGGCAGTCACGACAATCTATTGGGAAAAGATGCACGTAAGAAAGATGAAAAACTGTATAGCAATGATTTGCAGGTTACGAGAGTTACACCGCGTGCATGGATAGCATTAAGTGATGACGACCGTGTCGTATTTCCTTCTAATGGTGTGAACTATTATTCAGAACTCTATCGTCATGATGTTCCTGGATCTCTTCATGTTTATCCTTCTGGCGGACATGGATGGGGAATACATACAAGCTTCAAGTATCATACTCAGATGTTACTTGATCTTGAAAGTTGGTTAAGAAGTTTTTAAACTGAATTTGATTCTACATAGAGTCATAGAAAAGATATAATTAAGTATTTCTTCCCTTTCACTGTAAAAAGCTAGCAAACCAGTATTTTACAGTGAAAGCAATTAAACCTTTGTTAGACACCATCTTCCGCATTATTGAACTCACGTTATATTAAGTAACCCTGAGCCTTTATTAAAAACGTATCAAAAATAATCAAATATGAAAAAAATATTTATTTTATTTGTTTTTATTCTGTTAGGTGATACCTACATTTACGCACAGTCCGAAAATATTGGTGCTTTTTGTGATTTAGTGGAAGAAACTGTAGGTTCTTTTTTTGATAATCCAAACCATCATTCTAATACCGTTAAAGTTCATGATTTACTTAATAGTGATCTAAAAACGTGTGATGAACTTTTTAACTTAGCCTATGATAATAACAAATCTGATATCCCATATATAAATAATACAAGGAAAATAATTACAGTATCGAATCAACTTATTGGAGCTGTCGCAACTGATGGGCAGTTTTATTGTAATGTTACAGATATGGATAATTTTTTTAATCCAATATTTAAAGCTTTCAATTGGCGAATTATAAAATTTTTCAGCTGTAAAGATATCGAAGTATATGAGTATCGTAAGGACTTATTTAAAATGATAATAGTTAGAAATACTCGATTTGAAACTAAGTCTGAATATGGTGATGGAAATATAGTGCAATATACGTGTTATCATATTGATAAATTTAAAAAATTGTCATTTTTCCTAAAAAGAACTATTGGAGGAGGTAGATGCCAAATGATACAATACAAAGATGATCAATCTCCACAAGAAGGATATCAAATGATTAAAAAAATAACATCTAAACGTTTAACTCAATAATATAAAAGATGATAAAAAAAATAATAATATTTTTAGGATTAGCATTTAGTTTAAATCTTAACGCGCAAATCTATGATACAAGTTTAAGGGAAACGTATCTTCAAGCATATGGTGAAATGACGCAAAGAGCGATACAGATATCTCATACGGTTCAACCTTATAGAGAGGAAATGTATCGACTTTTCCAAAAAGGAGATTTTAAAGAAGCAATTCAATTGTGTAATAATGTGCAGTCTAAATATGTGTATTATGTTTTTGATAATAGAGCAATTCGTGATATGGAAATTCTAGCTGGTGATTGTGCTGTCAAAATACACGCATACGAACTCGCTGTTTCATATTACAATACAGCTAAAGAAGCTGGAGAAGAATGCGCTGAACAAAAATTATTCCAAGTTTTTGATATAAAAGTCAGAGATGCAAGAGAGCATTTTAAATCATTAAATTATACAGAGATGCATAATGATATAATGATTGCTTTAAGTACAAAATGGGAGAATGGTGAATCTTATTATTATAGTGGAGTTTACTATGAATATTGTGGTATGTTTGGGGATGCTAAAAAAATGTTCAAACTAGCAAAAAAGAAAAAATATATGCCTGCAAGCGATGCATTGTTTGCATTAAAAAGGAAAATGAAAAAATAAATTACTGCGGCTGTATCGTAAGTGTACCAAATTGGTCACGAATCTGATTTGTTCACCAAATCTATTTGAGGTTGGTATAATATAAAAGGTAGAATTATATGTAATGTCCAAAATAACAATAGCTATAAAAGAAAAATAAGTAGACAATATTTATTATCTATAATTAATAGTTGCCTGTTAACTAATATTCCACATCAAGACTGATACTTATGAAGTACATACAATTCATTATTGCTGCTATGTTTGGCAAATATGCCATATGGTTATTATAATATAATCCGTTTAATAGCTATGGCAGGGTTTGTGCAATCAGAATGATGTAATATTGTGCAGTCTTATCAAAATTGAAAATGATGACCATTCTCTTGTGGATTTGAATTATAAGGAATTGAGAGCATGGTGTGTGTTGAAAGATACCATTAATGGCTTTGAAGCATTTAAAATATGCATATACTGATTTTTGAGATGTCGTAGCCAAGTGACATCTAGGTTGTCCGGATGAGGCTAAAATGGAATATGAAAACAATACAAGACGTTATTATAACGGAATATTGGATATCTTTAATGATGAACTATTTTAACCCAACAAAAAAAACAGGAGTAGCTTCTAATTGATGCTACTCCTGTTTTTTATATTGTTATTTGTCTTTTATAGCAGACTCTTTATTTCTGCATCTAGATCTTTAATCTGTGCGTCACGCTTCTTCAATACGTTGTCTTTTCCGATAATGAAGAATGTTGGAATGTTCTGTACATTGTATTGAGCAAGAACCTGTGAGTTTGTTCCGTCCTCATCGCGTACGCTTATCCAAGGAATAGCAGATGTCTGTGTTTTCCAGAAGTGCTCGTCTGGGTCTACAGATACCTGATAGATTTCAAAGCCTTGTGCGTGATATTTGTTGTATAGTTCACGAAGCATCATGATGCGCTTCAGACTACCTTCTCCGGCAAACATGTGGAAGTCTAGCAGTACTACCTTGCCCTTTAGGTCTGATAGTTTGCGCACGTGTCCTTTGTTGTCGTTAAGTGCTATATCAATAATTCCTGTCACACTCACCTTGCTTGCGTCAATCTGTTGCTTCTGCTGTTGCTCTGCCTGAATGATTCTTACGTCTTTCATTCCCTGCAATGCAATATTGTGTAGGTTGAGTCCTCTTTCAGCTTTTGGATAATATGTATCCCAGCTTGTGGCTACGGCAGCATAAACCTTTATATCTTCCTTGTTGTTGCGTGGATTGAAAATCAGACTTTGAGTGTTTCCAAGTACTACAGTCTGGAACAGTGCGAAGTAAGAACTTGCTTTCATTGGTTCCTTAAAGATGTAGTTACGCTTGATGTTGTTCTTATATGCTTCAAGCAGTTGGCTGACGTTTGCTTCAACAGCATCAGTGCCAAGATTAGGATTGTTTATGATAGAGTTTACATTGGCTTGCAGCTTTAGCTGTAGTATAGCCAATTCCTTTATCTTAGAACAGTTTTCGCTGCCTTTTACTTCATATTTTGAAGCCATAGTAGGATATGCGCCATTGATGCTCACAGTCTCTGTAGAGTCTATGCTCACGTTGATAATCTGACCGGCGATACGCAGACGATAGAATTCTGGAGCTTTCGGAGCTTTCCCATCAAAAGAGAAATTACCGTCTTTATCCAGTTTTACAGAGTCAAGTACAACAGGACCGTTCAAACTCATGTTCTCAAAATACAGAGTGGAATCCTTTGCATTGGAAATCTCACCTGTTACATGGAATTTCTTGTTGTTACAAGAAACCATACTCATTGCGGCAAGAGCTATTGCGGCAATTGAAAAGATCTTCGATATCTTCATTTCTGTAGCTTTTTCATGTTATGCTTTGCAAAAGTACTGTAAATCGGCAGAAATACAAAAAATATATTCATTTTTTATTTCTAAATTCTCTATTTTGTAACTCTGAACCAATCCACGTCTATCCATCCGCGGTTGTTCTTTCCTTCAGGTTCCTTACTCACGAATCCTATTTTTGCACCAATCCATTTGCCTTCTTTCATGGTGAATATATTACCAACATCATGGAATGTCTTTCCGTCTGCACTCCATGCAAATTGACATTTTCCTGCGTTCACGCTCATTCTCATGTATATGTCTTCGTGTATTGCTGGCTGATAGTCAATCTTGTCCTTTGCTGTTGCGTCAAGAGTTGCAATAATCTTACAGTCTTCGGCTGTTTCTTTGTCGGCATTCTTGCATGTTATCTGTTGAAGTTGGAATTTGTCGTCTACGCGTTTTACCACAAGTGCTGAATAGTCAAGTCCCATCATGATTATTCCTCCCATTTGGTTTTCGTTCTTTGCCGTTAATCGTAGCTTTGCCGTGGCGGTGAAGTTGTCGGCAGGAGTTTTTTGTAATAGCAGATTGGGGGTATGCCATATAGTTTGGTTACTCTTGTTATTGTATATTCTGAATACTCCCAAGCTTGTTGGCATTCCGTATACATCTTTGTAGTTCGCATGCCATTGCCATTGTTGTCCCAAGGTGGGAGAGTTGAATTCGTCACTTTCCTGTGGGTTTACGATAGTCTTGCTATCTGATTTCGGCTTGCGGAATTTCTCGTATGGAGTACCATTATTTCCCATGATAGGCCAACCTGTCGACCAATCTATCGGTTGGAGATGTACAACTCTGCCGTAAGCTCCTTTGTCTTGGAAGTGCACAAACCAGTCTTCGCCTTGTGCAGTATGAACCCAACCGCCTTGATGAGGCCCGTTGATATTGCTTTTGCCTTGTCTCATCACAACCTTACTTTCATAAGGACCGTATGGAGATTTAGAACGCATAGCAAGTTGGAAACCTGTTGGCACACCACCTGCTGGACACATAATCCAATACCATCCGTTGCGCTTGTAAAACTTCGGTCCTTCGCAAGTGCGGTTTTCGTTTCCGTTGCCATCAAACACGATCACGGGTTTCCCTATTGCATGTGTTCCATCAGCCGAAAGCTCTCTTACAGTCAAAATTGATGCGAAGTTATTACGGCTGTTAGCCCATCCGTTTACGAGATAGCAACGCCCGTCATCATCCCATAATGGGGTAGTATCAATAATTCCCTTACCCTTTATCACGCATATTGGTTCGTCCCATTTTCCTGAAGGATCTTTTGTCTTAACCATGAATACACCGTAATCAGGGTCTCCCCAATATATATAATATTCGCCGTTATGGTATCTTATGCTTGGTGCCCACACGCCCATGCCGTGTGCTGGTTTACTGAATATAGAGTCTGGTTCTAGATTGTCAACAGCATGCCCAATGATTTCCCAGTTCACCAGATCGCGTGAATGCAATACTGGTAGTCCTGGAATACAGTTGAACGAACTTGCTGTGAGATAATAATCATTCTCCACAGCCATAACATCTGGATCACTGTAATCTGCGTTAATTACAGGATTTGTGTAAGTGCCATCTCCGTTGTCGGGACTCCATACTTGTGATTTGTATTGTGCCATCATCATCGATGGCAAGCAAATCATAATAGCCAAAATCTCTTTTTTCATACTTTAGTATTAGTCTTTAATCGTGTAGTTGTTGTTTTCAAATATATCTGTATTATTTCAGAGAATGAATCCATTTTGCCATATCGCTAAGCACTTCTGGTGACACCGTTTCCTCTATTGACCGATATTCATCTAAGGCACCTGTAGTGCAATGCTGAAAAAGATGGTTTAATGATGGATATTCACGAATAAAATTGTATTGACTTTCATGAAGATTCTTTTTTATTCCAGCTAAGTTTAGCGATGAAATCACCTGGAAGTCCTTGTCGCCGTCGATAGCCATGACAGGACATTTCGTTGCAGCGATGTCGGCAGCAGGATCATAATCAATGAAATAGTTTAGCCAAGGTGATTTCTTAAACGAAGTGCTTATTCTGAATTGCAGAGTGGTAAGTCTGTTAGTCTGTCCTGCTAGTTCCATAGCCTTGTTGGTTTGTGCCGTAAGAGCTGTGTCGCCTTTGACCCCAATACCAGCCATGCTGATGATGAAGTCAACCTTGTTCTTTGCTCCAAGCATAAATGCGATCGAACCGCCTTCGCTATGACCGAGCACGCCAACCTTACCGAATTTCTTCGTTGATTTCAGATATGCTATACCAGCTTCTGCATCACGTGCAAAATCTTTCGTCGTTGCATTTTTTACGTCACCACCTTTAGACTCACAATAAGTGCGGTCGTCATATCGCAGTGTTGCGACACCGTTGCGAGCAAGATAATCCGCAATTACCAAGAATGGCTTATGATCAAACACCTCTTCGTCTCTGTTTTCAAGACCGCTTCCTGTTACCATTAGTACAACGGGAGTCTTACCTTTTTGGTAGTTCACAGGATAGCAGATTGTTCCCGCAAGCATAGCCTTGTCCGTGGCATTCGTGAAAGTCACCTCTTCTGTTTTGTAAGGGTATGGCTTTGTTGGATTTTGTGGACGGTTAAGTTTTTCCTCACCTCGCTTAAGATTAAGTGGAAAATTATATCCCATTTGCGAGAATTCACCATTGATTTCATCTCCGCTTAAGTGACCTTTAAAAGAAGCTCCCAACTTAACAATACTTATTGCAATAGAATCAGAAGAACTGTAGTCTACTTTTGCTGGAATATCCTTTGCTCCTTGATCAGGACTATCAAGTGATGATGTTGCATTTCCATTTGTATCATGGTTTACGTGGATAACGATTGTCAGAGTTTGTGCACCGGCATTTAGTTTACCAGTCCAAACTCCATCGATCTTGTTTTGTGCGTAAGAAGTTGCAGCTAATAGTAGTATAGCAAATAAAGATAATAATTTTTTCATGCATCAAAGTTTTATATTTAACAATGCAAATATATATCATTTTATTCATAAAAGGAAATAAATATATATTTTATCCCTAATATTTGCTTTTAAGTGCTTTTATTATTTATTGTTTAATCAACATGCTTTATTCGATATAATTTTTATCTATAAATATTTAACTTGAACCATGTTCAAGAGACGTTTGAATAATTATAAAAGATGCATATTTAGAAGAAAGTATATATTATAGCCACCATGGGCTACATTTATAATGAAGAAATAAGTCCACTAAAATAGAGAGATGCTTTATATGCTGCTTCCAGAAATGTTAGGTGTTTAATATGTTAGATGTTCTAAAGTAAAATTCAATTTTTTGTAGCTTGCTAATCTGCTAAATCTGTATTAACAATATTTGAAAATGATTCTCATTTAAAATTCATAAAGTAATCAAATTCCTAGATTAATATTCTTAAATAGGAGAAAATAAACTATAAATAATCAAAATTGAAGAGCTCTCATGAAGTTAAGCATTTGAAAATATTATTAATAATTTATACCTTTATTATAATCGGCAGGTATTGTGCCGAACTTATACTACTTAATAT
This sequence comes from Segatella paludivivens DSM 17968 = JCM 13650, assembly GCF_000373185.1. GTDB lineage: Bacteria > Bacteroidota > Bacteroidia > Bacteroidales > Bacteroidaceae > Prevotella > Prevotella paludivivens. Next base: position 13,346 of record NZ_KB890646.1, on the reverse strand, counting down.
CAACTTTTTTCTTATATTTTTCATAATAAACCCCGAAAGTTTGGTTAACTTTCGGGGAACATATTAAGCACTGTTCATATAACGTGCTATTTTATGGCAATATACCGCACAAGTGCATACTTTTGTTGCTTTCTTATAATTTTACATAAAATATTTGTTATTGCTAGTGGAACCATGTAATATAAATTAATGATTTCATTATAATATCAGCTTAAAGTTGGTATATCCAAGTATGGTTTACACCATCCTTTTCCTTTAAATTTGGTCAATCTATCGTCTACTTCAAATTGATCCTCAGAATAGGGAATAATAGCACCTTCCGAAATATCATAAACAATCTTTGAAAAATGTTCTGCTGGTTCATTTTTGAATTTGCTAATTCTATTAAGCATCTCGATAACGGCTATTGAACTTACACAACAATTAATGCTAATGACAGCTGGACTTTCTACATTTGCATTTTTTACATACCCTTCTTTACTTTCAGTTTTATACCGTTCAGGTTCTGTTAACTCCATCAGTTCTGCATTCACCTGATTCATGTCGTATGCTTTCCTCGTATATAAAGTTGATTTTGCTGGTTGTAGATAATGAACTGCAGTTGAAATTTTATCAATTCCGCCATGACCATCCGCTGATATGTATACCCCCATGTCGAAATAAGGAATTAAACAAAAAGTACATAAGCGATTTAGAATATTTCTTCCCGATGCAGAATCCATACAACCAAAAATAATATCGCAAGTTGATAGGCATTGAAGTGTTTCTTTAGAATTACAAATATTTGATTTAAAAGTATTTACTTTACTACCTAAATTTGCTGCTATAATCTGATTTTTATAGAAATCAACCTTAGCCATGCCAATGCAATCTTCGGTTTGCTTACTTCCTACTAATCTATTCAGATTTTTACTCTCAATAATATCAGGGTCCACCAGTACAAAATCACCTACACAGTATCTCATTAACTGTTCAATTGTAATACTGCCTGTTCCTGAACAGCCAACAACTCCGATTTTCAACTGCTTTAATTTTGAATAGGTACCCTCTCCGAATGTTTGTATTGTTCGTAAAGAATAGCTATCCGAAAAATGCTGATATTTATGATAGAAGAAGTCTATTTCTTCACCTACAACCATAACACTGTATATATCTGCATATTGATTATTAGGTAAAGCGGCTCTTCCATAGATTTCTCCGTCTGGCAACATAATTGCAGAAATATGAGGTTGATCTGACTCGCACCAACCGCCTATGATAGAACTAAACAAATCATCGTCAGAATGATTGTCTTGTTTGGAAAAGAATCTTCCACCTTTAGGATGAGAATGTATCTTTAAAATGGCATAATTATGATCTGCAGCTTCCTTTAACAGTGGAATCAATTGATTAGTTGACCAACTTACATTATCTTCGGAACAATAACACTCATTGTAAGGTATCAGAACAACCTTTTGTAAGGTCATAACTTTTTCGTCTCCATACTCGCATCTTCCACATAGACCAATAGCAGCGGCTTCTTTGCCAGAATTACCTAAAAGATGAGATTGCAATAAATTGTAATCATCTTTAATTAAACGTAACTTGTATTTCATTTTTTCAGTTCTCTTTTAAGCCAATTTTGAATATAGAGATAGAACGTATTGAGATTGTCTATACCAGGTCTCCATGGATTTTGCGCAGTAAAATGTCGAGACCATCTCTGAAAAGAAAGTCCGCGTATCAGAACTTGACACTGTGTAGCAGGTATCTGTTGTCCATTATTTAACGACAAACTTGGATTAAAATAAACCATATCCAATGACGTATCAGGATAGCCACTTGGGATGATAATAGCTGCTGTTGCACTATCTGTGTTGTATCCTTCTGGTATATTAAAATTGTGTATCAATAACCAATGAGTGTTACCATCTGATACAGCCTCATAGGGGAGATTTAAAGAATCTAAAAAAAAAGTGTCTTCTTCATTAAAAGAGAAGGCCCTTTCGGGCTCTTCTCCATCTGTATGTTCGTAAGGAAGGGTTACAAACTTCTCAATTCCGGGTTCAGATAAATCGACGTTTTCGTCATACTCAATTGGTATATATTTATTTCCTTTTATACGTTTACTTATACCATACTTTGTATAAGGAATCTTTTTCGCCAATTCAAGCAATTCTCTACCAGTTATTAAAGGATGATCGACTTCATACTCATTCTTATCAATTTTGACTTTGTATTTTTTAGAATGTGGCTTTTTGGAATCAAGCTCATTATCATGAGCTTTTGCAATTGTAACGAAATGTTCCAACCCGGGCAAACTTAAGTCTATTATTTCATCATGCGCAATTTTTCTCATTGTATTGCCTGATGTTTTCATACATAGTTCATAACCTTTGAATGAGCTATATGCTATTTCCAATATCCCTTGGCCTGTAATCAAAGGTGCTGCAACATCATATACTTTATTATCTATTATTATTTTAAACATATTTTTTTTATTTTTTTTATCTAAGAGTATATTTGTATTATACATATATCTTATATATTTTTATTAAATAAATGTAGGAGAGTCGTACAAGAAATCGAATTATGTTTGTAAACAATGTGATTTTTCTTCCGACTAACCTATGTTACTTGAAAAAGTATCGAATGCGATTCATTCTATTAGACATGGATATAATCCATCTCATATTATTTTCTATCATGTTGATAAAAAAATAAATGGAACACTCGATTAAAGATCTGCAAATAGTTAAATTTGCAATCTTGACATGCCAAAATAAAGAATATTCAGCATTTTTAATAATAATTATTGGGTAAGCTATAAAGCAGATGCGTAATTTAACATGAATTTTTTCGATTTCTTTTCGAAAATTCTTATCTTTGCTTAAGAGAATATAGAGGTGAGTAGCCTCGGAAAAATATGACCCTGGTAAAGTAATATTTTATTTTCTTAAGAAAGATGCGAATTCACGTTTGCATCTTTTTTATTATTCCCCTTTTATTCTCCGCTTTTCTCTTTTAGTTAATTTGTAAATTTCAATGTCATTCTCGCTAACATCAGCCATGTCAAACATGATGCTGTTATTTATATAATCGAAGCCTAAATGGTCAAAAAGACCTTTTGCGTTTACGTAATAGTAATTACCAGCTTTATTCACAGGAAAAGAATCGGAATCTGGTTCTGAGGCATTTATGAGGTATAATATGCTCTCATCGTCTTCGTCCTGTGCAAATTTTATGGCAGACTTTGGGCTTAACTTTAGTTTATCCGCAGTGTCCGCTGTAAATCCTAACTTTCCGCTACTGTGTATTGTAGCTTTTAGTTTGATATTGTACTCTTTTGAACTTAGAATTTTGAATTTCATCTTTTTTTTATTTGCAAATATATAGTTTTTTTTGATACCTTCCAAATATTTTTTGATGTTTTTTATCTTATCTTTATTTTTTTTCTTTCAGATGGCTTGTTATTTTTTAAATATATCACAATATATTCCCTTGTTTATTTTTATAAAAACGTGTTTGTTGATTTCTAGTAGAATATTTTCTATCTTTGTTTTCTTAATTTTATACTTGTCTCCATAGTATCTTGTTAGTTCCTGTATATTCTCTATAATATCAGGTAAATGGTTTGTTTTCTTGTTTGTTTTCTTTTGCTTAATTAAAATATTTATAAAACTTGCCAAAATCATATATTTGAGTATGTAAAGTCTTTCTAGCCATTTTATCCAATTATTTGATTTTGTTGATATAAAGATTCTCTAAACGAGAATAAGATCATTGTATATATCTGAAAGTTCTGTCCATCATTGCTGAATTTTATGCAAAGCCAAGACAAACTTTATAAATATAAATAATAAATTATGGTATAGTTATGAATCATTTATAACTTTATGTAGATTGTCAGTCATTAAAAAATGAAAAGGGCTAAAACTACTCAAAGTCCTCAACTAATCGTTGAAGCTATAGATAAACAATAGTAGTAGTGTAAAATACTATTTTTCTCCGTCACTGTATTGCACTGATTTTAAACATAAACAGATGTTTTTTCAAATTTAAGATGGTTCTTCGTCAATTTAGAGGGTGCAATCCTTCATAAGTGGACTCGGATCTGCTCTCACTTGCTAGATATTTCTCCAAAGAATGGCTGTTTCTTATTTGTACGATATATACTTACGACTATATCATATAAATGTGAGAAAACTAAACTTGTAACTATGCGATTCTTAATAAGTAAGATGTGTCGTTTTAAGCAATATGAGATAATTCGATGTTTTTTTAAGAGTGGAATAGGGGTAACATCTATGATAGATGTTCTATAAGTATAACAAAACAATTTTTATAATAAACAATGAAGACAATAAAAGGATTAAGCATTTTATTTTTGGCTGTATTAGCCAGTTTGAATACAAATGCGCAAGAAAAGAAGACAGTGCAAGTGTCATTTATCTATCCGGTTGGGACAGCTGGAACTAATTCTGTAGATTATAAGAATAACTTTTCGTTCAACATTATCGGTGGATTAAATGGTGGCGTAAACGGATTCGAATTTGGATCTGTGGCAAATATTAATCAAGGAGACGTGAACGGATGTCAAATATCTGGAGTTTGCAATGTCACATCAGGTAATAATAGGGGAGGAATTGTTTCGGGAGTTTGCAATATAGCGTCGGGAGATAGTAAAGGACTTCTTCTGTCTGGAGTCGCAAACTTGACTAAGGGACAATCGATAGGCGTAGCAATTTCCGGTGTTGCAAATGTCTCTGATTCACATAACGGATTTCAGTTGTCTACAATCAATTTTGTTAAAAACAATTTATATGGAAGTCAAATAGGCGTAGTGAATTATGCTAAAAAAGGAAAAGGAATCCAAATTGGCGTTGTAAATGTTTGTGGTGCCGATGATGATGTTCTCCCGATAGGTCTCTTCAATGTAGTTAAAAATGGATATTATGCTTTCGAAGTTTCTACTAATGAACTCTTTATTACAAGCTTATCCTATAAGATGGGCAAAGAAAAGTTTCATACGATATTCAGAGCAGGCATTGGCGAACACAATGATAAGTCGGTGTTTAGTACAGGATTGGGCTTTGGTTCAATAATTCCTATAAAGGACAATCATAAATTAAATATGGAACTGATTTGCGATGCTCTTCATTACAATTGGAAATGGGGTGACAACAAAATGAATTTATTAAACCAATTCAATTTGAACTATCAATATCAAGTAACAAAGCATCTCGGAATAAAGGTGGGACCAAGTTTCAAGACATTTGTCACTAATCAAAAAGAAAATGGAGAATTTGCCAGCGTAATCAAAATGCCGCATACACTCTTTGAACATAGTGGAAGTAAATATAAAGTTGCAGGCTGGATTGGTTTTAATGCAGGAATCGTATTTTCTCTTTAAAAAGCAAGTTAGTATAAAAAAAAGTATATATCTTTGTTGAAAATATAATAAAGACTTAATCGTGACATTTCCAAATACTTGGCATACGAAGGAGGGATTCGAGATACTGTTTATGCAGCATTACGAACCCCTTTGCAACTTTGTGTTCGGCATACTCAAGGATTACGACGCAAGTGAAGATGTTATCCAAGAACTTTTCGTCAAATTTTGGGAAAAGCGAAATGAACTTCCCGATGATCTCTCGATAAAAGCTTATATGTATCGTGCGGCACGGAATATGGCGCTGAATCATTTAAAGCATTTCGATATTAAAAAAGAATTTAATATCTTTAATAAGGCAAGCATATCTGATGCCGAACAGTGTGCTGCCAATCCCGCAGAGACAAGTGAATTGCAAGAGATGATTTTACAAGCAGTAAATGAATTGCCAACAGAGCGTAAAAAAATCTTTTTGATGAGTCGTGAAGATGGCATGAAATATAAAGAAATTGCTGCAGAATTAAATATATCTGTTAAGACGGTTGAAAATCAGATGGGAAAGGCTCTGTCTACACTCCGAACGGAATTGTCAGAGTATTTGCCTGCGATAATCATTGCAATTTGTATAGGAATAAAATAAAGATAAAAGCATAAAATGAAAAGCTTAGAAACAATAATGTGATATTTTAAATGTAACATAACTGATAAAATAGAATTTTTGAATAGATAACAATTAAAAATGAAAGACCAATATCCACATATTGACGAGATTTCTATCGCGAAATACCTTTCGGGTGAAGCCAATGCGACAGAAATAAAAGAACTGATTGATTGGATGGAATCTTCTGATGAAAATTTGGAGGAATTTATCCGATATGAGAAACTGTGGTTTGAGTCATCTGTTCATAAACCTTTTAACGTTCAAAAAGCGTGGTCAAAAGTCAGTCGTCGCATTTCGCAGAAGAAACGTCGTTTCAATCTATATTATCTTACTGCTGCTGCCGCTGCTATAGTTGTATTTATTGTTGTTTCAATCCCATTTTTCAATAAGCATACAGCTACTTCTTCACCAGAATTTGCTGTAGCAAGTGCCAACAGTGCATTAATGTCTACATTGCCAGATGGTTCTTCAGCATTGCTTTCAAAGCATTCAAAGATTGAATATACCTTTGATACTCAAAAACAAATTCGCTTAACAAAACTTTCTGGAAAAGCTTTCTTCAATGTAAAGCGAGATATAAAACATCGCTTTATAGTTGAAGCTAATCGTGGTGGAGTGGAAGTGTTAGGTACAAAATTCTCTGTAAACGAGAAGAAAAATAACGACGTGATGGTCTATGTCTTGTCTGGAAAAGTTAAAGTTTTTCTTGCGCGTGCTCACAAAGATACTTTGTCGTTAATCATTACCAATGGCGAAAAAGCTGTGATCAAGGCTAGCAGCGATACAATTATGAAGCTAACAAAAAATGTTTTGGTTTCTCATGTCACGAATAAGATATTCAAGGTCCACAAGATTATTACTTTTAAAAATCGAGATCTGCCAACGATCATGGCTAAGTTGGAAAGAAGTTATTCTGCAAAAATAAAAATAGATGATGCGGTGGATAAGAAGCTATGTTTTTCTTCTTCATTCAAGGACAATTCTTTGAATGAAATCTTGACTGTTATCACGCAAACTTTGAATCTTGATTACACCAAAAAAGGAAATGTGTATTATATAACCAATGGAAATGATGACGAATAAAATAAGATACTTCCTGCTGATATTAATGTTGGCTCTTGTAGCACAAAACTCATCTTCACAAGTTGATTTGCACCGCAAAATATCTATCAACGTGCAAAACTTGTTTGTCCCGCAGACTTTGCATGTTATAGAGCAAGGTTATGATTTCTTCTTTGCATATAATCCAAGACAAATTCCTGCGTATGACAGAGTTACGATGAACGAAAGAAACATAGCTCTCAAAAAGGCTTTGGATAGAATCTTGTCCAACCGTTTTGCTTACACGACCATCGGGAACCATGTTATTTTACGTTTGAAAGGAATAAACACAGAATCAGAAGATTTTATTATTCTAGGAGTTGTGAGAAACTCAGATGGGCTTCCTTTGGATTCAGCCGTTGTATATGCGGTTAAAGAAAACAAAGCTGCCATCACAAATAATGATGGAGCATTTCATCTTAGACTGAAAGAACCAACACAATACATCCATATAAGCTGCCCCGATTATATAGATACCCTTTTGGTTGCAGAAACATTAAATACGGAGAAAATAATTAATCTTAATCGAAAAGTTCCTAGCACAACCCTTTCACCTTCTGAAATTAAGGAATTAAAGGTGTCATCCTCTCAAAAGCAGTTTGAAAAATTATCATTAGTTCGGAATTTAGTTCCGCAATCGGCATTATATCTTAATAGGCTAGTAAATACGATTCGCTCTATTCCTGTTCAGGTATCCTTTTTGCCTGGTATGGGTTCGCAGCAATTAACCAAGGGCTTAAACGTCAATCATTTCTCTTTAAATATTTTAGCAGGTTACTCAAAAGGATTATCAGGCTTTGAAATCGGAGGTCTTGCCAACATTACCGAGAGTAATGTCAAGGGTGGGCAAGTAGCAGGCTTAGTCAATGTCGTTAATGGACAGATTAATGGTTTGCAACTTGCTGGTATTTTCAATTATACCTTCAGTAAAATCACTGGTGCACAAATTTCAGGAATTGGAAATATTAGCAATCATGATGTAGAAGGATTACAGCTTGCTGGTATTTTCAATAATAACAAAGGGACTATTGACGGTGTGCAGCTCGGTGGTGTCTTGAATACGAATTTGAGTAAAATAACAGGTTTGCAATTAGCAGGTATTGCTAATATTCAAGTTAACCAAATAACAGGCTGTCAGATTTCAGGAATTTACGGACTCGCTTCTGACGTCAATGGTGTACAACTCTCTGGAATCATGAGCCACACAACTCATGATGTTTCTGGTGTGCAAGTTAGTTCGATTTTAAACAGGGCAAGAAAGTTGAATGGTTTACAGTTTGGACTTGTTAATATTGCAGATACGATTGAAAGCGGAGTCCAAGTCGGCTTGTTCAACTTTGTCAAGAATGGATATCGAGCTTTGGAATTCACAAAGGATGAAACCTACTACTGCAATTTTATGTATAAAACAGGTGGCAAAAAGCTCTATTCTATTCTTGACGCAGGAATAGGCAAAGACAAAGTAGGTGTTGGATACGGTGTTGGATTTATCCAACCAATTTATAAAAGATTATCTGTAAACATTGATGCCATTTATAGTTCGTTGCTTGCTACAAATTCTTCCGATACATATCAGGGAAGTATGGTGAATGTTCGATTGGGTCTCAATTATCGTCTAGAGAAACATTTGACATTGGTCGGTGGTTTGTCATTTAATTATTATGATCCCGACAAAGAAAATGAAAAAAGTGGTTCTGCGGGTAAAATATCATTCACAGGAAACAGCAGCAGTATGATCTCGCAAGCTTTTCAGAACAACAATAAAGCAATGTGGTTTGGGTGGTTCTTTGGTGTGAAGTTTTAAACATCACTCACCGCTTAGATTTTTCATCAGTACATGAGCAACTTATAGTTGCTCATGATTTAACACTGATTGTAAATGGATAGCTTGTGCAGTAATAATCTTCTCGTGTTTGGTATTTAGTGAGTATATCAAGTGTATAGTGCAAATGTTTTGAGAATTATGTTTATTATAGTTAATGCCAAAATAGAAACTTTGTTTTGTTGATTAGAATTAGTAAATTTACGTCATAAATTTTAATCGATTTTGCCATGGACTATATTCACTGGAATCCACAAATAGAGTTGTTTTCTTTCTTTGGTTATCCAATACGTTGGTACGGACTATTATGGGCTATAGGATTAATAGGAGCATATAATATTGTTAAATACCTATGTAAAACAAACAAAAATGAAAATGTAAAAGTAGACCAACTATTTCTGTATTCAATTATAGGAATATTCTCAGGAGCACGACTCGGTCATTGCCTTTTTTATGATTATGAATATTTCTTTAGCAGTCCTAAGCATATTATAGAGATATTCATTCCCATTCGATTTCTTGTAAATGGTGATTGGATATACACAGGGTATGCCGGATTAGCATCACATGGAGGCGTTATCGGCTTAATCATAGCTTTATGGTATTATTGCAAACACAATAAAGTAAAAACACTTTATGTGTTAGATTGTATAGCAATTGCTGCGCCTTTTACAGCGATGATGATAAGATTGGGTAATTTGATGAATTCCGAGATAATCGGACGCCCAACAAATGTACCTTGGGCTTTTATTTTTGACAGGGTTGACTCTGTGCCTAGGCATCCTGCACAATTATATGAAGCCTTGTTTTATTTAATTGTGTTTGTTATAGGCGTGATTTTATATCGTCAAACAAGATTGGGCAAAAGTCTTGGACATGGTTTCTTTTTTGGCTATTGCATAGTAACGATCTTTACTTTCCGTTTCTTTATAGAATTTGTGAAAGAGGTACAAGTTGACTTTGAGTATTCCATGGCTTTAGATATGGGACAGTGGCTGTCAATACCACTAGTTCTGTTAGGAGCATTTTTTGTGTATAAGTCACTAACTTATAAATACTCTACAAATTATGTTGAAAACCCATGATAGCGACTTATAGACGTATTGCTGTATGATTTAGTCCCAAGTTGGCGAGCAACAATAAATCAGTTCAGAGATCTTTATATAACAATGGATTGGATCATTATGAAAATCTTATTCTCATTTGCAATGACAATATACTATAAAAATAAAATTTCAAAAACTCTTTAAAATAAGGAATATCCTCTTTTGAAAACACGTTACTTGTGATTGCTTTTTCAACGGTTGTTATTATTTTCTTTATTTATCACGCAATTGCTTTCTGTGAGGGCATAAACCATGCTATGAAAAAAAGCCAACAAGTAAAGATCAAGGCAATTTGATGAAGCAAAACTTCTATAAAAGAAATGATATCCGTCTGTTTTATTTGTGTTACATCCTATTCCGTATTTCTTGTTCAAACATTTGCAAAATTATGTATTTTTTATTACCTTTGCATGAACTAACCGGTCATGGGAAACGAAAATTCTAAAAATGTTTAGGAAATACCTACATTACCTACATTTGAGGTCTAAATCGCTACTAATCAACACGTTTGCTAATGTATAAGAAGTGCTTTTCCTACATGTTTTATACATTGATCCTACATGATCCTTAACCGATTTCTATGATAAAATAAAAAAATAATTAATTAGCGAAATGAAAACATCAATTGCCCGAAAAGAAAAGGACGAAATATTCTTTACAAGAATAGAACTTACAACCATCTACGAAAACATTATCTCTGGCAAATATGCCGAAGAAGTAAACAAAGTAAGAGAAGATTTTCCTCTAACACTCCTTCACAATGGACCGAAATTCAACGAACTTGATTCTGTGAAAAAAGCAAGACGCGTCTGTTTTGCTGCCGAATGGAAAAAGACTGAAGGAAGAACTGTCATCAATAATTTCAACGGACTTATTCTTCTTGAAATTAACCGCCTTGAAAACGATGATCAAGCTAAGAAAATCCGTGACCAAGCTGCACTGATCCCTTACACGCTAATGACGTTCATCGGAATAACAGGATGCTCCGTGAAAATAGTATGCCGGGCAACGCTTCCCGACGGAAAACTGCCTGATGAAAACAGACAGACTTTCATTAATGAAGCTTATCGTAAACTGCATTATATCTACAGCACCCAACTTCAGATGTCGATTGACAACATTCCGCCAACGTTGGAAACATCTTGCTGTGTGTCTGTTGACTTTGATGCGATTATTCACGAAGACGCAATACCTCTATCTATAAAGGATAACGAACACACACCTAGTCTCAAACCGCTTGTAATGCCCCAAAAGGCTGACGAACTGCCTATCTTTATGGGAAGAACAAAGTCGCAGACCAATCAGATGCTATTTCATTACTGTTTTATGGATGCGCTTAACAATACACGTCTTGATGAAGATGAATATAAGGTTCATGATTTTCTGAATACTCTTGCCCAATACTGTCACGAATCAGGGCTGCCGATGGGAATGTGCATCAAACTCATAAAATATAACTCTGAATTTGGTAGCGATGAACTACTTGTAGAAAACATTTTCATGGAAGTTTACCATAAGGAAATGGAAAAGTTTTACCCAGAAAAACATCTTTCCAAAGTACAGCTCATGGCTTTCAAGCAGGAAGCGTTTATGAATACATTCTATGAATTCCGCAAGAATGTTATTTCTGGGAAAAACGAATTCAGATATAAAAACGGTTATGACTATTCTTTCCGACCAATGGAAAAAGAGGATCGTTACACCATGACACTGAAAGCATTGAAAATGGGACTTGAATCATGGGACAAAGACTTGGATCGTTATCTTGATTCAACGCTTATCCCTACTTATGATCCGATAAACGACTATCTTGATAACTTGCCGAAATGGGATGGCAAAGACCGTGTGAGTGAGTTTGCTAGAAGAGTGCCGACAGGCAATGCCGACTTTGTTCACAACTTCCATGTATGGATGCTCTCAATGGTAGCGCATTGGATGGGACGTACGCAGAAACAGGCTAATGCAATCGTTCCGCTATTCATTGGTAAGCAGGGTTGTGGAAAAAGTTCATTTTGTGCTATCATCCTGCCTCCCGAACTTCAGGAATTCTACAACGACCGTATCAGCTTTAAAAACGATACGTCAATGTTTATGGGATTGACCAATACTGCATTGATCAACATTGACGAATTTGATTCTGTCAGTTTGGGTAAACAACCACTGTTGAAGTACCTTATTTCTACTCCTACGGTAAGAATGAGAATGCCGTATCAGGCTAGTTTCTCCAATCGTCGACGCTATGCTAGTTTTGTGGCAACGACAAATACTGTGAAACCGCTAAAGGACCTAACTGGTAGCCGTCGTTATCTGTGTATTGAGATAGATGGTAACATAGATTTCACAAGTGAGGTAGAATATGAACAGCTTTATGCTCAACTTGTTGCTGAGATAGCTGCTGGTGAAAGATATTTTTTCAACGACGAGGAAACCATGAAGATCATGCTGGACAACAAACAGTTTATCGAAATTTCAGATATTGAACCAATAATCGACAGCCTGTTCCGTGTACCAAAGCCTTACGAAACACCGCAAGAATTGACATTGCCAGAGATGGTTGATATCATTAGGAAGTATTATAAGTTGATAACCTACGACCGCCAGGCACTAATAAGTCTTGGACGATTGTTGACTAACCGTGGATTTGAATCAAAAAGACTAGCTGTAGGCATGAAATACAAGGTTATAGTCACTGCATAATCACGAAGCGCAGCGAGAATAAAATCACCTTTTTCGTTGCGCCTTTGAGTGATTAGACCCTAATCACTCTGAAAAGCATGTAGAACAATCGAGTGATTAAGCCCTAATCACTCTGTTTAGTGTATAACAACGGATTCATATACACTAGCTAACGTGTTGTATAACAATGCGTTTCGTAAAAACATGTAGGAAACGACATTAAAAAACAAAATAAAAAAATATTATTATGGCAATACAATGCACATTGGAGAAATCCAGAACAGAAGAAAAATACTTCGCAAGAACAAGAAAGACTGGAAAAATCGGCATGAATGAAATCGCTAAAGAGATACAAAGGAACTGTTCAGCCACGTGTGGCGATGTTACTTTGGTCCTTACTGAGTTGATGGATGTAATTCGTGACCACCTTCTTAATGGTGAGGAGGTCACGATTGATGGCCTCGGCAGTTTCCATGTAGGAGTTACAAGTGACTCTGTGGTAAATCCTGCCGACTTCAAACATTCTAACATTCATGGTGTACACCTTAAGTTCCGAGAGGATGCCAAGCGAGATGCAATGACATGGAAACTTACTCACAGTTTAACTGA
>NZ_KB890645.1 GCF_000373185.1 Segatella paludivivens DSM 17968 = JCM 13650 | reverse complement strand
GTGCCATTCCATATTGCCAAGCAACGCAGCACGAAACTTATTCTTCTGCATCGTAAGCTTCAGTCCATCTGTAACATAGATATTGTTCACCTTGCTAATCTGGTAATCAGCACTTCCTGCAAGCGTTACAAAGTCTACATTGCGATTGAAGTTGAAACTGGCATTATTCTCCAAGTTCCATAGTCTATCCTTATCAAGTGCCATTGAGAATCCATTACTTACAGAACCGGTCCAGTTGCCATTTATATTACGTGGCTGATAAGTATATACACCATTTGACTGATTGTATGTGACGGCATTTCCAATAAGATTTCTGTCAATCCTAAAATCAGCTGCTACATTATATTGAGCCTGAATACTTGCAATTCTGTTGCGGAATCCCAAATGGAATACATGACTTAATGAATTTTTCAAGTCATTGTTTCCGCGATACCTTGCGAGTGGATCGGTTGTATCGGTAACATTTATTTTCTTTATCAATTCTGGTGTATTTATTTCTGTACCATAACTCATATCAAGTCCCATTCCCTTAGGTGTAGAATAGTTGAATGATACCGACGGAGTAAACAGCCAATTGCGATTAAACGCCATTGTGTCTAGACTGGCTTTCTGGTAGTGCAGCTTTTCATACTTATTAATGATGTTAACATTTAAGTCAAACCTCATCTTACTTTCCTTGTCATCCTTGTCATAGAATACATGAAAGAGACCTGAATGTTCACGTGAATGATACCATGTGTAGTTACTATTACCATAGTCTAGAGCTGCCAAAAGCGAATCTCTTGTCGAAGGAAGATTACCTATATGGTGACTCTTTGACCAGCCATCCAACCAGTCGAGTCTATATTTATCATGTATCTCATGCCTGTACCGCTGCTCATACTCATATCCCATAGCAAAGTTCCATTTATTTAGTAGATGAATATTGTAACTACCCCATGCTTTGTATCTAAAATGAGTTGTAGGTTCCTTACTATACTGATTCTGCAGATCATCATGGTTTTGGTCCATATATCTAATCTGATAGTCATTGAAACCGGTACTTTTCTCTTTAGTATATGTGGCATCCATGTTCACATCAAAACTGTCTCCCCAAGGTAGTTTTTTGGACGTACCGAGTACTTCCCATAGTGAGGAATAATATCCATGTCCATGCTTATCTTTTAGCATACTATTTACCATTGTGGTATCAATGGGTTGCAACTCCGCTTTAAATATTCTGTCTATCAAACTCTCAGCGCCTTCATTGTCATGAAACGGACTCTTATTAAAAGTAACCGAACGTTGTGTAGACCATGAACGACCATTATCATACTGCCATCCTGTACTTGAAGATATATAAAAAGGTTTCGATATAGTAAGTTCATTGTCAACGTAAGAAAATATTTGATGAGCGTTCTGGTTAAAAGATGAAGCCACATAGTTTTCCTTCGTTGGCAGAAATGTAGAGGCTACAGTTTTTGCATTATAATAAGAATTATCCCATTTTACTCTTGCTGTCAAATCATTCTTAACTGTTTCCTCTTTATTTGCAGAAAAGATGTCCATTCCAACAATCTTTAGAGAAGACACACCTTGGCCAAAAGAACCGGGATTCCATTCGCCATCAGATCCGGGTGACAAATCTTGATTTAGGTTATTAAAATTACCAAATAAAGAAATGCGTGAATGTGGCGTGTATCTCAGCCCAAACAATCTACCAGCATATCTGTCATGTGTTCCACGTCCTCCCTCAGCATTAGCAATGTAGCCCTTAGAATATTCCTTTTTAAGTTTGACATCCATCACAAACTCTTTACGCTCATTATTATATCCCAGATATTTACTGCGATCAGTCGTCTTATCATAAAAACTCACATTCTTAATAGTGTATGCAGGAAAATTCTTTAAAGCCAATTGTCTGTCTTTATTGAAAAACTTTTCACCCTGCAACAACAGATTGTCCACCTTCTTTCCATTAAGAAAAATCTCTCCGCTATCAGTCAGTTTAACTCCTGGCAGTTGCCGAATGAGTTCGTCAAGCATTGAACCATTTGGAAGATTGAATGCATCTGCATTATACACAACAGTATCATTCTTGAATACAATCTTAACCCTTGTAGCTTTCACCACAACATCTTTCAAGTCCTTGCCTTGCAAAGTCTTGATCTTACGCTTCATGTAATGAAAAGGTGCATCAAAATATTCATTTCGTCCCACATATTTTACGTCATACTTAATATAACATGTTTCATAATCGGGATGTTCTGCCTTGATAATATATTTTTTAGGTTCAGCTGGTATGCTAAACTTATAATAAGAGTCCATGTTGCTTTTACCTTCATCAAAGTATTGAACTGTCTGGCTATCAATAGGCACCTTGTTTTCGTCAAGAAGGGTGATTTTCACATTCTTAATTCCACCATTGGTGAATGCATCTTTTACATGTCCCCAAAGTAGTATTGTTCTGTTATTTGACAGCATTGGCATTGCTGCTAGTAGTATTAGTACAATAAGTAATGTTCTTCTTTTTTCCATTATACTCTATAAAATTTTTGTTTCTTTGTGGATTACATCATCAACGATATAATATGGTATCTAGTCATATTACACAACATGTCCATTATCGTCTTTCCATTTTACGACCAGTTCATAGTAAAAGACTATTATTAGATAATAATGTATGTCCTTCAATATTTGCAATAGTCAGCATTTCATGCATACTCATAAATGATTTGATTCTAGTCTCTATTAACAAACTGCGCTATTTTATTACAGTCATCTCCATTTCATTATTTACAACAAAGAATATCGTAACAACACAAATGAAAAAAAAAGAAAGCTTAGACTCTTTTCATATATACTTATGGTATTATTTCTTACTGCAAATGTACAAATAATACAGATAAATAATTTGAATAATATTAGTTTTAACATTTACATTTTATACACATTTAGCTTATATAATTGATAATGAGTGATATACAGAAGATATATAAGTTTGGCGTGATTATTATTTTATCATTTCGTAGTTAAAGCCTAGCAAACCATCGTTAATAGATATAATTTCGATGCCCTATGAATTATCCTCGTTGAGGTTGCTAAACTTTATTCATCAGAATTGTGAAATCTCCAAGATTATTAACTGACCTCTGACGTGCAATTTAGCTCAAGTACTTTATCTATATAATAAATAGATTCGGAAATTAATGAACTTATTCTGGACAGACATGATTGTTTATACCATATAAAAACAAAAAAAGCTAAGTAGTTTTACTACTTAGCTTTCTGGGTGGGCGGTGGGGTTCGAACCCACGACATTCAGAACCACAATCTGACGCTCTAACCAACTGAACTACGTCCACCATTTTAAAGTACTTCGCTATTGTTGTTTAGCGGGTGCAAAGGTAAGGGAAAAAAATGTTACTGCCAAATTTTTCCCTCACTTTTTTGATAAAATTTATTTAGCAGGTCCAGCAGGTGCTTGAGGAGCTACAGGAGCAGCTTTCTGTGCACCAGCAGGTGCAGTCTGTTGACTTGCACCAAAGCCTTGTGTATTTGTTGGATTTGTTGTCTGATTTTTAGTTGCGCTGTTTTCCATAACACTTTGGTCTGTTGTTGCTTGTGGTGCTACATAAGCGCATGCTACGCTAAGTACAACCATTGCAATGGCCAAAGCCCATGTTGCCTTTTCTACAACATCTGTAGTTTTGCGGACACCCATAATGGCATTAGAAGATGAGAAGTTTGATGCCAAACCGCCACCTTTTGATTCTTGGATTAGTACTACAAGCACCATAAATATAGCTGCAAGTACTATCAAACTTACGAATAATGTGTAAATCATTTCCTTATTTTTTATTTTTATTATTTATTATCAATTTCTCTAAGAAACGTATTTGGTCTGCAAAGTAAGCATTTTTTTTTGGAATATTCAAATTTAAACGCTTAATTATTTCCAAAGCCTTCTCGTAACGACCTTGTTTTATATAAATTCTGGCTAATGTTTCCGTGAAAAAACATTCATCGCCTTCCCTTTCCTCATCATTTTTTTCGGCTTCTTTCTGAGTTGTATTATCTGAAGTTTGCAAATCATATGCCTGATAGCCTTCGGATAAGTTTGTCTCTTCCTTCAAATTAAAACCTCCGTCTTCCATGAAACTATTGATAAGGTCGGTTGTTCTGTCACCATTTGAACAGTCTGAAGTAATAGTCTTACCGTCATTTCCAACAGCTGTTTTCTCCTTTTTATCCTCATCTTCTATCTCAAGAAGATATGAAACATAGTCAATGGCAGCATCTGCGAGCGTAGGTTTTCTCTTTTCCTTTGGAGTTTCCGAATTCGAATCTTTTGGTATAGAGCCCAAGAAGCTATCTATGAGGGTAGTTGTACGATCACCATTATCTTGCTCGTCTTCTTTTGCTTTAGCCTCCAACCTTTGCTCATTCCTATATTTATAATGTGCAGCCTCAATCATATTGAAAATAACACGACGATCACTAATACATATTGCTGTGCGTCTCAACTCTTCGTCGAAAGACGGATCATGCAGTATATAAAGATTCTGCAATAAAAGGATGCGTGCTGTTTGATAGTATGGATGGAGCGCGATAAGACTTCGGAGATCGTAAAGGGTCTCCTTGTCCATATATTCCGGATGTTGTATAAGGCGTTTTAGGTCCATAGATTACCAATTGGCTACTGTTGCATTAAATATCTGATCAGAAAGGTCTTTCACCATTTGAGTTACAAGTTCTTCCTGAACAGAGTTAAGATTCTTTGTTGTCTCGTATGTTGATGTAGCAGTAAACTGCTTTTCAAAATCATTGCTATGATTTGCATTATTAGTGAATCTCACGTTTACAGTCATAGATAATTCAGTCTGTGCAGAATAACCTTGACTAGATACGGATTTGTTTCTTTGGGCGTATTGTGTTATCTCACCTTCTATCTTCATATCACCGTTACGCTTTACCTGAGAAAGATGAGTATGGTTGGCAAATTCGTCTTTTAGAGTATTGTTGAACAATGGTGCCATTGGTCCCCATACATAACTTGAGCGTATAGGAAAATCAGTAATCTGTATTGTCTTAGTCTTTGTGTAGTCTATACTTGCACCGTTAAACTTGTAGCTGATACTGCATGACGACAACAGCATTGTAACAATGCAGAAAGAAAGCATCATGGTCATGTGCCATCTTGCAGATACCATGTTCTTCAATTTACTATATATAATATTTATTTTCATTTCTTTCAGCGAATTCACTGTTCCTAATGAGGTTTACAAGTTCGGGAAACTATTCCTTCTCAAGTCCGTATTGTTTTATTCTTCTATAAAGTGTGCGATCAGAAATACCTAATTCCTGAGCAGCTTTCTTTCTGTTGCCACCGTTACGTTCCAAAGCTTTTTCTACCATTTGTCGCCCAAGATCATTTAGATTAAGGCTTGCTGTATCATTAATTTCTTCAGCAATGGCATCATAGGCAGCAGAAGCACTTTCCGAATTAGGATTCAATATAGAGTATTGCTGCGCATCATCTGGTGTCACTATTGGCTGTCGTTCTGCAGCTACAGGGAATTGCCTTCCTTGGAAGCTTTGAGCAGCACCCGATAAAGCGCGCTCTTCATCCAACTGCTTGCGCAGACTGTTCATATCACGTCTCAGGTCACTTACGTTTCCACGTAGTTCATATAGTATTTTATATAGAATCTCACGTTCTGTCTCGTAAGAATGCTCACCAGGTTTATTTATAGTTGCAAGCTGTGTGCTTTCTGCATCCTGCGGAATGAACTGTAAAAGCTGCTGCGCACTTATATCACGCTGTTCACTCAATACAGACATCTGCTCGGTGATATTCTTCAGTTGGCGTACGTTTCCCGGCCACTTATATTTAAGCAATATCTCTTTGGCGTCTTCATCAAGCACGATCTTAGGCAAATGATATTTGTCAGCCATCTGCATAGCGAAGAGGCGGAAAAGTAGTATGATATCGTTACCACGATCACGCAATGGCGGAACCTGTATTGGAATCGTGTTCAGACGATAGTATAAGTCTTCACGAAAGCGACCTTCGCTGATCGCTTTCTGCATATTGACATTAGTAGCAGCAACTATGCGCACATCAGTCTGTAGAATTTTTTGTCCACCTACACGAATATATTCACCTGTTTCGAGCACACGCAACAAGCGTGCCTGCGTTGCAAGTGGCAGCTCTCCTACTTCATCAAGAAATATAGTACCCTTATTGGCGGTACCGAAATAACCGTCACTTTCACCTATTGCACCAGTAAAAGATCCTTTCTCGTGTCCGAACAGTTCGCTATCAATAGTACCTTCAGGTATAGAACCACAGTTGATAGCGAAATACTTTTCTCTTCGGCGTGGAGAATTGTCGTGGATGACTCGTGGAATGATTTCCTTTCCGACACCACTTTCTCCGACTATAAGCACAGAAAGGTCTGTAGGTGACACCTGAAGGGCGACATCTAAAGCTCTGTTAAGTGCATCACAGTTACCTACGATGTTATAGCGCTGTTTTATTTTTTGCAGTTCTGATGTGTTCATAGGGTGACAAAATTACACAATTTATTCTTAAATACTGCAATTTTGGCAGATTTTTATGAGTCTTTAGACTTTGTATTATCCAATTTTATCAACAGGAGTCCGATACTAGTCCAGACAAGCTCACGCATACGTACTAGCAGTGCTACGAATATACCAGCACTGGCTGATATACCAAGTCCAGCTGTTGCCATAAGGAATCCACCCTCGCGTCCCCCCAATTGAAGAGGAATGAAAAACAGAAGATTAGCAAACAAACTAGTGAAAGCCATTATCATTACACATTGCAAGAAACTTACATCTGGCATTATCACCAAAAGAATAAAGAATACCTCCAATGCAGAAGTTATCCTAGAGGAAAGTTCTAATAATACAGCCGAGAAGAATGTCTTTGGATTCTGTGCGTGCAATGCTGCTATCTGTTGGTCTATAGTGTCAAGTTGTTCCTTGTGATTTTCTACAAATTTCTGTGCCCATTTCTTTATTAATGGGAGATGTTTTATGAAATTCATCACACGGTTTGCAAGTCCCTTGCGGTAACCAGACAAAAAGAACCATATTCCCAATAGACAGAAAGCTCCTATCACTGTGAGAAGTATAGCCATTAATATTGTTACTTTCTGTGTGAAGATAAAAAGAAATATAGAAAGGAACCAGAACAAGAAGTGACAGAATACATGTGTCATAGAAAACAATATGACAGACGAAGAGGCTCTTTCTGTACCTATCTTTGGCACAAGAGACATTATTCTGTATGGCACTCCACCCATAAGTCCACCAGGAGTTGCATAGTTCAACGCAAATCCTGAAATAGTTATCTTATACAACCAACCAAAGCTGACGCGTTTGTGCTCGGGTTTTGCTTCCTGGGATTTTATGATTAAATACCATGATGAGGTATTAATAAAATAAAGGACGAGCCACAGAGCAAGAACAGCGATAAACCAATATCCAGCATGACGCAGTCCACTCCAAACTTGTTGGAAATTAAGCTGCGTAACCATTATCAAGAGAACAATAAAACCGAATATAAAAAATATGTTTTGATACTTCTTTTTCATCTATTTTCTCTTTTCTTTGGAATTGAAAATCTTATTTTATCTCCATCATCATGCTTCTCATGATAAAGTTTCTGAAGCGGATTGTGCATAGGATCATCATAATTCGCACGATTGCGGAATATGTCTATAGCAGTATATATTGAATTACGGAAAGCAGCCTCATCAGCTACACCTTTTCCCGCAATGTCAAATTCTGTTCCGCAGTCTGGAGTTACTGAAACGATCTTTAGTCCTGCATCGAATTTCACGATACTGTCTGTTGATATTGCCTTAAAAGCAGGAATACCCTGATCATAATACATGGCTATAACGCCATCGAAATCTCCATAATATCCATTCCCGAAGAATGTCTCTGAAGAATAAGGACCGAAAGTCTGTATACCAGCTTCAGCAAGTTCATCAATAGCTGGAATTAAAATTTCATTTTCCTCGTTGCTTAGTTGTCCTGGATTAAGAGATAATATTGCTACACGAGGAGAAGACACACTGAAGTCTCTGCATATTGAATTGAAGAGCTTTGTAGCTTTCTCCTTAATAGAATCCTTGCTTATAGATTCAGGCACGTCCTTGATAGAGACACCTTCTGTGGCTACAACCATTCGCATTGTGTCATTGAGATATACAGACATTGACTTTTCGCCATCTCCTAAGCATGTCTCAATATATTTGCTTATACCATGGAATTTATAGCCCTCAACATTAATATTAGTGTTGTCTACAGGACAGTTTACTAAAACATCGTATGCGCCATCACGGAAATCAGTCATAGCACGGTCTAGAGCTTTAATAGCAGCATAGCCACTTTCTTCTGTTGGAGTACCGAGTTCAACCTTGATATCATCATCATAACATGTCAACAAGTTTACTCGTCCGTCCACAGCTTCACTGGCATCATTAATGATACTGAAATTAGCTTGAATATCAAGTGCTTTTCTATGATAAGCTGCTATTTTTGGAGAACCGTATATAATAGGAGTGCATAGTTCCAATATTTCCGGTTCAGCAAAGGTTTTAAAAATAAGTTCATATCCGATACCGTTGGTATCTCCATGTGTAATAGCCACACGATTTTTTTTATTTTCCATTGTTTTTATATTTAAAGAACCCAATTACAGCCTTAGACTGATTGAGTAGATTTGTCTTGTCTTTGATTTAAGGACCCAATAAGGAATATTCGCATAGATATTTCTATAATTCATCTTTTGTATTTCCGTTCTTTTTCGATGTAGACAACAGACCACAAGCCGCAAATATATCCTGACCACGACTGGCACGTATTGTTGTAAACAATCCATGGTTAGTAAGATAATCACGGAATTCTTCCATTTTCTTCTCTTCTGCGCTATGCAACGAAATGTTTGGGATCTTATGGAATCTTATCAAGTTTATACGGCAGTCAAGTCCTTTCAGCAACTTAACAATTTCACGTGCGTGAGTTGTTGAATCGTTAACGCCTCCAAAAACGATATACTCAAAAGATAAACGACGCTGATGGCTGAAATCGTAGTTCTTCAAAAGTTCTACTATTTCCTCAATACCCATACCCTTTTGTGCAGGCATCAACTCAGCACGCTGTTCTGGAATAGCTGTATGCAGACTTATAGCCAAATGACATTCACTTTCCTCAATAAATCGCTGCAACTTGTTTTTCACACCAACACTGCTAACTGTTATTCTCTTTGGGCTCCAACCCCAACCATAATCAGCAGTAAGTATTTCGGTAGCACGCAGCACGTTGTCAAGATTATCCATAGGCTCTCCTTGTCCCATGAATACAATATTCGTGAGTTTGTCAGACTCTGGCAGTGAATAAATCTGATTAAGTATATCTTTTGCGTCAAGATTGCCTTCAAATCCCTGCTTACCTGTTTGACAGAACATACAGTTCATTTTGCAGCCTACCTGTGACGAAACGCATAGTGTAGCTCTGTCATGATCAGGAATGTACACTGACTCAACAAATTTTCCGTTATCTGTAGGAAAAAGATATTTTATAGTTCCGTCTTTAGAGTGCTGTGCATCAGTAGGTTCAGCACATCCAATAGTATATTTTTCTTCGAGTTTAATACGGTTACCCTTAGATATATTCGTCATCTCGTCAATAGACTTTACATGATGCTCATATATCCATTTGGCCATTTGTCCACCCGTAAAAGCAGGCATGCCTATTTCTTTCGCGACAGCCTTAAGTTCTGTTAAGGTCAAGCCAAGAAGTGATCTCTTTAAAGAATTCATAGTGCAAAGATAGTGTAAACGAGTGGAAAAGCAAAATAAAACAAAGTTTTTTATTTATTATTCAGATGGCGACCTATCTATCCAAAGATAGACGTTTTTTAAAAAAAACTTATTGAAACAGACCATAAATGTAATATAATTGTTATCTTTGTAGTCAAAATTAATATCATTTATGAGAGGAAAAATAGATTGCTTCCTGCCTTGTGAAGACATAAAAAACATAGATAAAACGCTATCTATGCTTAGGCAAAGCAAGACCGTACAACATATTAACTTATTGGTTGACAGTAGTTTCAGATTAAACAATACTCCAGAAGATTGCGCTCTTATCGCAATCGACAATATAGTTTCAACAAAGACTATTTTGGATATTGAGGAGAATACGGATACTGATTATGTTATGCTATATCTAAAAACCACTCCTGTATCTTTCGGACCGTTTGCATTAGACCGAATGTTGCATGTAGCAGCTGATACAGATGCAGCTATGGTTTATAGCGATTATTATTCGGTTGTTGATGGTAAGACCGAGAAACATCCTGTTATTGATTATCAGATTGGTAGCGTGAGAGATGATTTTGATTTCGGTTCTATACTACTCGTCAAAGCAGACTTATTACATGAATACGCAAACAGTATTTCTGGAAATGAGAAGGCTTACTACAAGTATGCCGGACTTTATGATTTCAGACTATTTCTGAGTCGTAAAGGAGAACTGTTCCATATCAATGAATTTCTATATACAGAATTGGAACTTGATACCCGAAAAAGTGGAGAGAAACAATTTGATTACGTCAATCCACGCAATCGTGAAGTACAGATTGAAATGGAAAAGGCTATAACAGCACATCTTACGGCAATAGGCTCATTGATTGATACTAATTATTACAGAAAACCAGATTTCAAGGAACAGGATTTTGAATACGAGGCTTCTGTTGTTATTCCTGTATTCAACCGCGAAAAAACTATTGCTGATGCTGTAAATAGCGCTTTAGAACAGAAAACAAGTTTCAAGTATAACGTAATTGTTGTAAACAACCATAGCACTGACCGTACTGGAGAGATTCTTGACAGGTTGAAAAATGACAAACTTATTGTCATCGAACCTGAAAGAAATGACTTAGGTATTGGTGGTTGTTGGAACATGGCTATTAATGATGACAGATGCGGAAAGTTTGCTGTGCAGTTGGATAGCGACGATTTATATTCTTCTACTCGCACATTGCAGTTGATTATTGAAGCGTTCCATAAGCAGAAAGCTGCCATGATTATTGGTGCTTACCGCATGTGTGACTTTGATTTGAATACACTTCCTCCTGGAATGATTGACCACCGTGAGTGGACAGAAGATAACGGATGCAACAATGCATTGAGAATAAACGGACTAGGTGCGCCTAGAGCATTTTTCACTCCTTTAGTAAGACAGATTCAGTTCCCTAACACCAGTTATGGTGAGGACTATGCACTGGGCTTAGCTTTCAGTCGTAGATATCGTATAGGAAGAATATATGATGAGCTATATCTATGTCGCCGGTGGGGAGGAAACAGTGATGCAGCACTGAGTATTGAAAAGATTAATGCAAACAATTTGTATAAAGACCGTTTGCGCACGATGGAAATCAAGGCGCGCCAGCAAATGCTAGCAGGAAAGACGGATATCATTGTCGACAGCAGTTTGCAGCGTTTCTTCAGTCGTCAGTTGGAAGTATGGAATGAAGTAAGTACTCGTTATCGCGATCTGCATAATGTACAGCTCAAGCAGATTGGTGATATGAAGGTTCAGTTCAATCCTGGAAGAATTGTAAGTACTGGAGCTAAGATTGATTCAAAGACCTTGGAAAAGCGACCATGTTTTCTTTGTGATTCCAACCGCCCTAAAGAGCAGATGGCTAAGAGCATTGACGATAAGTTTGCATTGCTAGTAAATCCATTCCCTATTTTGCCTACTCATTTCACTATACCTGCAAAGAGACATCAACTGCAGAGCATCAAGAAGAACTATAGTGAAATTTATAAGATATTATCTAGATTTGATGACATCATTGTGTTCTACAATGGTCCTAAATGTGGTGCAAGTGCACCTGACCATCTGCATTTTCAGGCAGGAACAAGCGGCATCATACCGTTGCAGACTGAATGGCAGAGATTGAGCCGAAATATGGAACAAGTAGTTCCACTCAATGATGATGAAGGCATATATGTTCTGACAGATTTTGTTGTACCGGCAATTGTTATCAAGAGCCGCAACTGTGAAAATGACAGCAATTTGTTCAGACGTGTCTATAATGCAATGCCATTGCATGACGGAGACACGGAACCGATGATGAATATCGTCAGTTGGATAAGTGGCGACGATCATATAACCGTAGTTATACCAAGAGAGAAACATCGTCCTGAATGCTATTCTATTGAAGGCTATGGACAAATGCTAGTCAGTCCGGGTGCTCTTGATATGGCTGGCTTACTCATTACTCCACGAGAAGAAGATTTTGTTAAGATTGATGCTCAAAAGGCTTCTGATATATTGAAGGAATGCGGAGCAAGCGAACAGACTATGAAGGTTATCAAAGATAATCTCAACGTTAGGATAACAGAAAGCAAGCATGTTGATTATTATCCAAAACAACCTGACGTTACAGTAGGAATAGTTAGCGGAGAAAAAATAAAGTTCAAACTTAACAAACCTTATCTGGCTAAGGGTGAAGCTGTAGAGGGCGATCAGGAAGTGGAATTCTCTGAAGGGGGAATCCTATGGAATGGCAATCAATACAGTCAACTGGTTTTCAGTCCACAAAGTCAGGAAGCGTCTTTCTCACTTTTTGATGTCACGATAGGTGTAAACTTCCATTGGGAGCGTAAGGAAACGCAGACATTCCTAGGTTCGCTGAAACTCGTTGTAGAGGCTGATAAGATATGCGCTATCAATGAATTGCCTGTAGAACGATATTTGGAGAGCGTTATTTCAAGTGAGATGAGTGCTACTTCAAGTCTTGAATTACTAAAGGCTCATGCTGTTATTTCTCGTAGTTGGCTATTGGCACAGATGAGAAAGCGTACGGAACTTAACGAAGGCGGAAACAACTTCTTCTCTTTCATTAAGAAAGATGATGAACTTATCCGTTGGTATGACCGTGAAGACCATACTATATTCGATGTATGTGCTGATGACCATTGCCAGCGTTATCAAGGTATAACGAAGGAAACGAGTAAGCACGTTGCCGAGGCGATACGCCAGACTAAGGGACAGATTCTTGCCAGCGATGGAGAGATTTGCGATGCCCGCTTTTCTAAATGCTGTGGTGGAGAAACTGAAGAGTTCCAGTATTGCTGGGAAAATATAAAGAAACCTTATCTGTTAGCCGTTAGAGACGATAGTTCTGAAACTTCTCCTGATGATTTGACCGTAGAGGCAAATGCTGTGAAATGGATACGTTCTAATCCTGAAAGTTTCTGCAACACTACCGACAAAGAAATATTGTCACAGGTGCTTCAAGACTATGATTTGGAGACGGCAGACTTCTATCGTTGGAAGGTTAGCTTCACGCAGCAAGAAATATCTGCACTTATCGAGGACAAGATGAAACTAGGATTAGGCAAGATCCTTGATCTCATTCCTATGGAACGTGGCAAGAGCGGACGTATATCTAAGTTGAAAATTGTTGGTGAAAACAGAACTTTCACTATAGGAAAGGAACTTGAGATACGTCGTACATTAAGCGAAAGTCATTTATACAGTTCTGCTTTTGTTGTAGATAAATATGACACTGACAAAAACGGAGTTCCACAGCGCATAGAACTTATTGGTGCTGGCTGGGGACATGGTGTAGGCTTATGTCAGATTGGTGCAGCTGTAATGGGCGAAAAAGGTTATGATTATAATGACATTCTGTTGCATTATTATAAAGGTGCAGAGATTGAAAAACTATATAAATAGAAAATGAAAGAAAGAAATCCTTGGGCTTGGGTGCCGACACTTTATTTTGCTGAAGGCTTGCCATATATCGCTGTAACGGTATTGGCAATCGAGATATATATGCAACTTGGACTTAGCGACGCAGAGATTACATTCTATACGTCGTGGCTTTACCTACCATGGGTTATAAAACCATTCTGGAGTCCATTCCTTGATTTATGCAAGACTAAACGTTGGTGGATAACTACAATGCAGTTGTTTCTAGGAGCAGCCTTTGCTGGTGTGGCATTTACTATTCAGGCAGACTGGTGGTTGCAGGGCAGTATCTGCTTCTTCTGGATGTTAGCATTTTCAAGCGCTACGCATGATGTTGCTGCAGACGGTTTCTATATGATGGGGCTTGACCAGCACGAACAGGCATTCTTTGTAGGCATACGAAGCACATTCTATCGATTATCCATGATAGTTGGTAAGGGCGTACTTATCATGTTGGCAGGAGTATTACAGGTGATGTTCCGCTATCAGATTAAGTTTTCTTGGAGTCTGATATTCTATGGACTCACAGGCTTGTTCATTGCTTTCTATCTATATCATAACTTTATATTGCCACATCCAAAGGAAGATATAGACCATGAAGAAAAGCAGGATGCCAAAGTTGTTTTTCATGAATTCCTTATGACATTCGCTACTTTCTTCAAAAAGAAACAGATACTTACCGCTATCGCATTCATGTTACTTTTCCGTCTTCCCGAGGCTCTTCTCACCCCTATTTCGCAGTTGTTCTTGCAGGCACAGTCTAGCAAGGGTGGTCTAGGGTTATCACCACAAGAATTTGGTTTGGTTAATGGAACTGTAGGAGTGATAGGACTTCTTGCTGGTGGCATCATTGGTGGGATGCTTGTTAGCAAAGACGGACTTAAGAAATGGTTATGGCCGATGACATTTGCTATCACTATTCCTAATGTAGCTTATGTATATCTTGCTTATGTGATGCCCGACAGTTTGATAGCAATAAATACATGTGTATTCTTTGAGAACTTTGGTTATGGATTCGGATTCAGCGCTTATATGTTGTTTATGATATATTTCAGTCAGGGAGAGCATAAGACATCTCATTATGCACTTTGTACAGGATTCATGGCTCTTTCTATGTTGATTCCTGGACTTTTTGCTGGAGCGTTAGCACAGTTTGTTGGCTACAGAATGTTCTTTGTTATCGTGATGTTGTGCTGCTTGTTGCCATTCGTCGTGGCATCATTCCTAAAGGTTGATCCTGAATTTGGACGTAGAGAAGAATAGAATATCTATCTTTCTATACTTACATATATAACAAAGAGGTTTATTAATCAATAAACCTCTTTGTTATTTCATTATACTTATCAATTCTCCTATCACGCAAGAATGGCCACCAACGGCGCACCTGCTCACTATGTTCCATATCTATGGAAAGAAGTTTGGTGCCTTCTTCGTTATTGCTTGCACGGTATAACATCTCACCCTGTGGACCTGCTACAAAACTGCTTCCCCAGAATTCGATACCGTTTGTCTGTTTGCTTGGATCAGGCTCATATCCCACACGGTTTACAGCAACTACAGGCAGTCCATTTGCTACAGCATGTCCACGCATAACCGTTGTCCATGCTTCTCGCTGTCGTTCCTGCTCTTCTTTGGTGTCGCTGCTTTCATATCCTATCGCTGTTGGATATATCAGTATTTCGGCTCCGCTAAGTGCCATCAGTCGTGCAGCTTCTGGATACCATTGATCCCAACAAACCAATACGCCCAATTTTCCAACGCTTGTTTCTATTGGTTTAAAGCCTAGATCACCTGGAGTGAAATAAAACTTTTCGTAATAAGCAGGATCATCAGGAATATGCATCTTTCGGTATTTACCTGCTATCGTTCCGTCTTTCTCTATTACCACGGCTGTATTGTGATACAATCCAGGAGCACGTTTCTCAAAAAGAGAGGTTACTATGACAACATTGTTATCTTTTGCCATTTTACCATAGAAATCTGTTGATGGTCCAGGTATAGGTTCTGCTAAATCAAAGTTCTTCACATCCTCAACTTGACAGAAATATAGTGAATTATGAAGTTCCTGAAGCACGATTAGTTGTGCTCCTTCATGAGCAAGACTCTCTATATTTTCAGAAAGTCTGCGCATGTTATCATTTGTGTCAGCTATATTGTGCTGTTGTATAATGCCTATTTTAAGTTCTCTCATATTCTGTATATTATAAACTCTTTGTTTTCAATGTTCCTTCTGGATATTGCATTGTAAGACAATGTAGCGATCCATGCTGTCTAATCACGACCGAAGCATCTATCCCTACGATATTGTGATTAGGAAATGCGCGTTGCAATACTTCCATAGCGATATTGTCTTTTATCGGTTGCGAATATGTGGGGCATATTACGCTCTTGTTGGTAATCACGAAATTGGCATAAGTAGCCGGCAATCGTTCGCCGTCGTCATATATTGCGTCTGGCATTGGCAGGCGTAACAAGTTGTATGCTTGTCCGTCTAATGTCTTTAACTGGCGCAGTTGTTCTTCAAGTGAGTTGAAATCATTATATTGTTCATCACGCTCATCGTCACATCCATTATAAACGATGGTATCGTTTGGTGCCAGACGCACGATAGTGTCTATATGTCCATCAGTATCATCACCTATCAACTGTCCGTAATCAAGCCAAACGATTCTTTTTGCGTGCAGACTTTTCAGTAATCTTTCTTCTATTTCTTCACGTGTAAGAGGTTGGTTACGGTGTTCAGCCATCAAACAGAATGTCGTTGTAAATATGCTGCCTTTGCCGTCACTTTCAATACTTCCACCTTCAAGCACGAAATCTGTATCACATTCATAACATGCCTTGAAGGCACCTTTATTGTTTAGTTTACTTGTGATGTTATTATCTTTAGTCCATTCAAATTTATCTCCCCAACCATTGAATTTAAAGTCAAGGATACATGTTTCTTTATCATCTGCAACCACTGTTAGCGGAGCGTGATCACGTGCCCATGTATCATTGGTGTCTATATCATAAAATATTACGTTGTCCAGTTGTGCTGTTGTAAGTTCTTGCGAAAGTTGCTTTCTCACAGTTTCAGTCTCCGGAGTTACCACAGCAAGCAATTCTTCATTAGTAATGACCTTCGCCATATTTACGAATACTTTTGTAATATCTTCAAGATATGGTTTCCAGTCTGTATTGGCATGAGGCCATGTAAGCTGTATACCGCATTGTGGTTCCCATTCTGCAGGAAGTCTTAAATTGTTAATGCAATTTTTATTGTTTGCCATATATGATGGTTAGCTTTGTTTTTACCTTGATTAATTGTGCAAATATAGCTATTTTATTTCTAATTGTTTACAGATTAGAATAAAAATAATTATCTTTGCATAAGATAAGCTGCATAATGAAGAACATTCTGACAAGCTTGATAAATCTGCACTCATCTGCATTATTTTAAATGTATAAACAACGTAACTGACTGGTAATGCTTGAAATAAAAAATGGAATATTAAACGGCGTGGAATACCCTGCTACATTGGCTGATATCAATTTTTCGGTTGATGAAGGTGAGCTATTTTGCATCTATGGAACGCAAGATGATTATATCACGGCTCTCATTCGCTCCATGCTAGGATTGCAGCCATTGAAATCAGGCTTTATCACTGTCGACGGTGATGTTGTCGATACCTCTTCAGCTGCCTACTTCCGCAACATGTTTTCTTATGTTCCGCATGATTTGGATATGCCTTGGGATAAGATCACAGATGTGCTTTCATCTCCATTCGAGAAAAAGAATAAGATCACTAAGAAGATGCTGAAAACTGAATTAGATAGTTTTGGCATTGATGCTACCTTGCTCGACGCAGAATACAGTAAGCTTCAGAAGCATATTGCACAGCTAATTCTCATTATTGTGGCAGTATTGAGTGATAGACCTTATCTGATAATTGACAAACTATATAGCGAGATTCCTGCAAATCTCTTGGTGCCTTATTTAAGGGACTATGCCGCTGAAAAGCATTCTGTAGTTATCGTAAGTGATGATGAAGACGTAAAGAGAATGTGTGACAAATCGCTGATATTAGATATAAACGTATAAAAAAATAAAAGTTATGAACATATCTTTCCTTGGAATATGTATTGTGATATTATTACTTTGCATTCCGGCTTATATTATATTTACATACAAGTTAAACCTGCTCAACAAGTTTGCTATGTCAGTAGTGAAGATGTTTGCATATATGGTGTTAACCGGTGTGTTTCTATATTACATATCCTTGTGGAATAGCGTCCTCATCAACATCCTCTGGATGATATTTATGGCTGTTATTGCTGCCATCATTTCCGTCAGCAAAGCGCGACTAAGCATGAACAAATTGTTTTTCCCTTCTTTCGTAGGAGCTTTGTCTGTGGTTATCATTATGGGACTAGCCATCTTATTCGCTGTTTTCTCATTTAAGAATATGTTCGATGCCCGATATATGATTCCTATCGCTGGCTTTTTAGCAGGTTCAATGATAGAGTGTAATTCCAAGTCACTTGAAACTTACTACGTTGGATTAAAGAATCATAATGCAATATATTATTATCTTTTAGGCAATGGAGCTACACATGGTCAGGCTGTAAACTATTTCGTGAAGCGTGCTTTAGAAAAGAATATGATTCCGATGTTGGGTAAGATGGCTTATATATTATTAGGTGTTACCCCAATGATCTTGTGGAGCATGATATTGGCAGGAATGGGTGTTATTGATGCCGTATTCATGCAGATACTCATGCTCTCAGCAATGCTTGCAGCAGCACCAGTATCATTGTTGATAACATTGGCTGTGGCTCGTGTTTATTCTTTTGATGCTTATGGTCAACTGAAGAATATGGATAAAACTGCTTGATGCATATCAAAACACGGTATTGATATGTGTCAAGTTGATTGATTCAAGTCAAAAATAACGCTTTTTGAAACTAATTTGCGCCCTTATCATTGTTTACTAATGATAAGGGCGTTAACTTTGCACTTGTAAAAAGGATAAAAGTATAGAGTAATAAAAATATAAAGATATTAGCTTATTTAAGGTAGAAAGATTGAAAGGATAACAATTATGAAAAAGATGACAAAGGTAGTGGTATTAATAAAGAGTACCGTAAACAAAGAAAAGGTAGTTCATTATATGGTTAATGTACTTAACACATACAACTACGGAAGAGTGAACTTATCTTAGATAATATTTAGGTTTCATAGCAAACGGGATATATTTCTTCATGGAATGTGTCCCGTTTACTGTTTGTTATCCACAGAATGAGAATATATATAATGTAAAAGATGTTAAACAAACAACACCTACACCATTATAATATAGAAATTTAACTACCTTTGCAATCTAATTTTATGCAACGCATGAAAATAAAGGAAGTAATTGGTGCCCTTGAACAGTTCGCGCCTCTGCCTCTGCAAGCTGATTTTGATAATGCAGGCTTACAGGTTGGATTAACAGAAGTGGAAGTCTCAGGGGCTTTATTGTGTCTTGACGTGACCCCTAAAATCGTCGACGAAGCTGTTGCTTGTGGCTGCAATCTGATTGTTTCACATCATCCGCTGATATTCCACAAGTTGGCTCATATCACTGATGAAGATGAAGTTCAGATAACTATACGCAAGGCTATAGAGAATCATATCACTGTAGTGTCTATGCATACAAACATGGACAGTGCACAAGGAGGTGTGAATCATAAGATTGCCGAGAAACTTGGATTGCATGATTTGTGTTTCTTTGGTAAGCAGAATACTGTTGACGGTGTTCAGGGCGGTGACGGAGTTATCGGTGAACTGAATGAACCAATTGCTGCCGACGACCTGATAATAATGTTGAAACGAAACTTTGACGTGGAATGTGTCATGGCAAACGAATTGTTGAGACGTCCTATTTCAAAGATAGCTGTATGTGGCGGTGCTGGCTCGTTTATGCTCGAAGATGCTATAAATGCTGGTGCTGACGCCTTTATCACTGGAGAAATGCACTATCATGAGTATTTCGGCAGAGATCAGCAGATACAGATTGCAGTGATTGGACATTATCAGAGTGAACAATATACAAACGAAATTTTCAAATCAATAATAGAGGATAAGTGTCCTGGTGTAGAGTGCAAACTCACGAAGATAAACACGAATCCAATAATTTATCTATAAAAATTATGGCAAAGAAAGATCCTACAGACTTGTCAGTTGAAGAGAAGTTGAAAACTCTTTATCAACTGCAAACTACATTGAGTAGCAT
This sequence comes from Segatella paludivivens DSM 17968 = JCM 13650, assembly GCF_000373185.1. Taxonomy (GTDB): domain Bacteria; phylum Bacteroidota; class Bacteroidia; order Bacteroidales; family Bacteroidaceae; genus Prevotella; species Prevotella paludivivens. The sequence goes on along the minus strand of NZ_KB890645.1, from coordinate 23,367 downwards.
TGATGACAAAAAGGCTCTTCGCGGTGAACTTCCACTTGAGGTTCAAGACTTGGAGGATGAAATCGAAGGTCTGAATATCCGTATTGAGAAAATTCAGAACGAGATTGCAGAGTTCCAAAATGCAGTAACTCAGAAGAAGCACGATATTACTGATGCGCAGGTTAGTGTTGATCGTTACAAAACTCAGCTTGAGGATGTTAAGAATAATCGCGAATATGATACTCTTACAAAGGAAATTGAGTTCCAGACTTTGGAAATCGAACTTTGTACAAAGAAGATCAAAGAAGCTGCGATTAAGATTGAAGAATGCAATCAAGATTTAGCAAAGGCTCAGGAAACAATGGCTGACCGTCAGGCTGATCATGATGAAAAGAAAAACGAACTTGACGAGATTATGCAGGAAACTCGTGAAGAAGAGGAAAAGCTGAAGGAAAAGGCTAAGGAATTAGAAACAAAGATTGAGCCTCGTTTGCTTACAAGCTTCAAGCGTATTCGCAAGAATGCCCGTAACGGTTTGGGTATCGTTTACGTTCAGCGTGATGCTTGTGGTGGTTGTTTCAACAAGATTCCACCTCAGCGCCAACTAGACATCAAGATTCACAAGAAGATTATCGTTTGTGAGTATTGCGGTAGAATCATGATTGATCCAGAACTTGCTGGTATTAAGCCAGAAAAGCCTGCTTCAGAAGAGAAGCCAAAGCGCGCTAAACGCACAATTCGTAAGACTACGAAGAAGGCAGAAGAAGAAACAACACCAGAAGAAGCATAATTGCTTATTTCTATAATGAATATTAAGTAGGGCTGTGCATGTAAGTCGTGGACAGCCCTATCTCGTTTTCTATAACGACCTTTTATTTTAGTATCATAGAGATGACAACTATTTTAATATTGTTATGATTTTAAGTTCATATATTCAAAATTTAATTCGTGATAAGGTTGGAAACCACCTTACTTTATCAAGTCAGTTTGATATATTATCAAAAGACATCTTTGAAGTTACAGGTGAAACCCTAAGTATAAATACTCTGAAACGTCTTTTCGGAATGCAACCATGCGTAAAGACTTCAAACACTACATTAAATATTATTGCGGAATACTTGGGATTCAAGAATTGGGAACAACTGAATGATGTTTCAGAGAATGGAAACTCGTGTATTAGCATCCTCGAAAATGTTTTGTTTATAAAAGACATGAACAAAGAAGCAAATATTGAAGTTTGCTATGAACCAGCAAGAAAACTGCTATTAAAGGTGACTGATGCCTATCATTGTATGGTACAATCTGCAAACGGTGGAAAACTGAATAAAGGGGATATATTAACTATTTCCGAAATTGCTGTAGGTCATTCGTTCTTTGTGAGTGAGGTCGAACATGAAGGACATAAATTAGGACAATATATCGGTGGCATTGAGGGTGGCGTGAAATCAATTAAAATAATGTAACTACCTATATGGATACAGAATCTCGCTTTTTCTTTAATGACGAATTATCAGCAGACTCAGATGAGACGGTGATTGCCGAAGGTGGAACTGCTATTAACTATAAGGTCAAAATTGATGGTAAATGGTATTCAAAAAAACAACTTAAAGCTGAATACAAGGATAATCCTTTATATCGTGACTCACTTAAAAAAGAATTTGAACTTGGTGCGTCATTGAATAATGACTTTATTGTGCGTTATAAGGGTATGGGTGAGGATGAAAAAGGTCCTTATCTGCTCACAGAATTTGTAGATGGTTACAATCTTTCCGAATTTATAACCTTAAATCCTGATTACTTCAACTCAAAATCAGCCCGCAAACAGTTTGTTGACGAGTTTCTATCAGCTGTGGGCTGTATGCACCAACACCAGATGCTCCATCTTGATCTGAAACCAGACAACATCATCATAACCCGTATCGGACATCACGTGAAACTGATTGACTGTGGTTTTGCCTATCAGGATAGTTATATTTATACTCCAGGAGGAACAGAAGGCTACTCAGCTCCAGAACAATTTACCGACAAATATGCTGTCGGAACTTATAGCGATATATATGCGATTGGAAATATATTTAAGAAATACAGCCTAGTAAACAAGAAAGTTCTTTCACGTTGCTTACAGCAAGACCCTACTAAGCGTTTTCAGTCTGTATCTGAATTGAAAAGAGCAGTTTCTACAAGAAAGCGTTCTCTCATTTTAATTTTATTATCCCTATTGTTACTTGTAATCTTGTTATGTGGCTTACATGCATATAGCAATAGAAGAATAGCAACAAAATATAGCACGAGATTATATCCAATAGATTCTACTAGTAATATTAAAGTCAAGACTATCATATTAGATTCAACTTCTCAACCTCCATTGGTTGGTGGATTTATTGAGAATTATGATGAAAAGAAAATCATAAATAAGGGGCTGCTTATTGCAACCAATCCTGATGATCTTTATGATACAGACACAACAAGTAACAAACAAACTGTGTATGGTAGTTCTGGAACGATTTATGGCGAAACGAATATTCGTAATTTCAAAAAGTTTGATTTTTATTATCTCGACAAAGAACAGTTCACTATGCCACTGATGCTTCTTATGGGAAATACTGATTATTATGTGAAAGCATTTGCTGTAACAAAAAAACTAAAATATATTTATGGCAAGGCGTTACATATCCACACGAAAAACTTCAAAAGATTTTCCGGAGCACCAGATGTCGCTAACGTCTTTTGTTTTAGAGATTACACATTATTTGATGTGGAGACCGACGAGATTATAGATTTAAAGAAATCTTTTTGTTATTATTCAAGCAACGAAAAACCTTTAGAATGTATACGCAATTTTGATACGAAAGAAACTGGATATTATAAACTGAAAACTCGTTGGAACTATAAAATTTGGTATACATACGCAGGTGTAAGCAACCCTTTATGGAAATCATATACAACGCGTATTAAGTTACCGGTCATGACATATAGAAATGGAATGCTGTATATCTCTAAAGATAAAAAAGAAATTAATTCTCCTGTTGCTTTCTATTATACGATAAATGGTGATTGGCAGCGTCCCGAACGTTTTAAGCAGCGTTATACCAGTCCTATTAAAATCAATCGTCCGTGTTTAGTTACATGCTACGCCAAGCGTAGTGATGGAGCCATATCATATACAAATAACTATATGGTAATGAAAAGTCAGATAAAACCAAGCCATTAAATACAAATTAAAATACTTTCAGAAATGACTTAAATGTTTTACTGGAAAATGCTCACTTTATTGATATGAAAATTTCACATCTACAATAGTAATGTGTAAATTAAGAATATAGACGTAACATCGTTATAATTACAAAATCTTTTAAAAAAAAGAACGCCACAGCATCACTGCTCAGGCGTTCTAGACATTGTTATTGTATTTTTATACAATACTAGAATTAACAAACAGAACTCCTCACGGAGTCCAATATCTTATGCAAACAAGTGGATAAAGCAAAATATAACTTGTCCTTAATTTTGTTATCTGAGTATATAAAGTGGCTAATCAATGCTAATATTGCAGTGTTGTTTGCCATTCTATTCTTTGATACACAATATAATTTCACCATTAAGTTCAAATGGTCCCCTTCTAAACGATAATGTAAAAGTCTACTGTAACAAGATTTATTCGAATATATAAAACTTGATATTACGAGCACAGAACTTTTCATTCATACTTTTTTAGTGTTAATGCCGTTTATTCAATATCACTCCACTAGGCGACGCTGTGGTCTGCCACAATAAGACATTATAAATGATTAAATACAAATTTATATCTATCATATAACTTATTTCATCATATTACTGTTGCAAAGATAATACTTATTTCCCAATTCTAACCTATATAGTCTCAACATGGATGACATGGACAAAAAATAGATGAAAAATAGTGAATCTATTTAATCATCTCCTTTCAACGAAAGTAGGAAATAAGACTATAATTCCTTCATATCTGCTACATGTTCTCTCGCAGATCTCGCTGATTCACGCAGACTAAAACACAATAACATCAACAACAATCATCTGCGGGACAAATGCAGCTCAGCTGCATTCGTCTGCGCTATCTGCGTTATCAGCGAGAGAATAAACACACAAGTGTACTCCATCTATCAGAGAGACAACAAACAACACATTATCTACGAGACCCCATAAACGATTAAGAGGGATGCGCTTTAGCACATCCCTCTCTTGTTATCCTGCAATCCATACCGTGCAGCTAAGTAGCGCTGTGAGCGCTGCAATTAACCAGACTAGACTGGTTATGATTTTAATTAAGTCGTTGAAATCGTGATAGCTCATATAGCTAATTCTGTGTTTCATCTTGTTGCGTCCCAAGCAACCCTAGAAGACTGGAAGCGATAGCGATTACTATCTTAATGATCCATGAAATGTTTACGTTGTTCTTGTTCATTTAGTTTTCTTTTAATTAATCGTTGTGTGTGTGTTCTTAAAAAACAAATCCCCCTCTGCTGCGCATCAGAGCGGGAACGATGTTTAAGGCTTTACTACTCCGCCGTTTGGATCACCTGCAGCTGGTGCAGTTTTGATTTTGTTGTACTCTGCGTACTCCTTTACCTGCGTACCGGTTACAAGTGCCTTTGTTCGTGTCTTTGAACCCATGTCTACATGTGCTTCCGGACTGAAGCGGATGTTAACTTTCTTGATGTTCTTGGCTGGTGAGAACTCCTTAACGCTATCTGCGCCAACACACTTTAGTGTTAGTTTGAATGAACCTAGTCCTGCGATCTTTACGACCTTTGACTCCTGAAGTTCGACAGTCATCACCTCTGCAAGTTCTGTGAGTACTGCTAGTACATCACTCTTTTTGACTGAGCAGTTTGCCTGAATCTTTTCTGCCATGTCATCAAGTTGAGCTATTCCGAGATAGACGGCACGAGCGTAAAACTTGTTATAGGTTTTCAGATTCTTTTTGTTGTTGTTCTTGTAAATTTTGTAATTCAGCATGTTTCTTTCTTTTTTAAATTGTTTTTTTACTGTTTGAGACTTGCTGAAAGCATCATATATGTGCACCTATAATGTTCCTCCTTTCATTAAGCCCAGTCACCTGATTTTCAAATGACACGGCAAAGATACTGCAAGTTTTTAAGGCATGCAATGAAATCATGTTTGGCATGTTAGCCAAAGTTACGTTGCCACATGTTTCACGGCGACAAAAGTAGATAAATGAATAATCTACTTATATGGACAACATTGTATTTACAACTGAATTATATAAATTTACATGTAATATTCCACCGATAAATTTTATTATAATCACTAAATATATTAACTTTGCAACCAGAAGGAGACGCCGGATAGCTCTGCAGCCCTCGAAATAATCATTTTAAGATAAAAATCATGAATTGGATTATCTTGATTATTGCAGGGCTGTGTGAAGTAGGCTTTTCCTACTGTCTTGGTCGTGCAAAATTATTAACAGGCACAGCATGGATGGCTTGGATGCTAGGCTTTATTATTTTTACCATCATTAGTATGTCACTATTAGCAAAAGTAACTCAAACGTTGCCAATAGGAACAGTTTATCCTATATGGACGGGAATAGGAGCCGTAGGAACGGTTATAATTGGTATTTTATTTTTTGAGGAACCATTTACTTTTAAAAGACTGTTTTTTATTTCAACACTTATAATTTCTATTATTGGACTTAAATGCTTATGAACGAAACTTTTAGACAAATGCGTCGCAAGCGCCAACAACTGAGCGATGATGAGACTATCAACATTCTTAATAGATGCACATCTGGAGTACTAGCACTCTTGGGAGATCAAGAATATCCATATGCATTGCCAATTAGTTATGTTTATAATGATGGGGATATATATTTTCATTCCGCAACATCCGGGCATAAAATTGATGCAATCGCATCAAATGAAAAGTGTTCATTCTGCGTCATAGAGCAAGACAATGTCATACCTAGTGAATTTACTACTTATTTTCGCAGTGTAATTGCATTTGGACGCATACATATAATACATGATGACGCTACCAGAATGAGAGCTTTACAAATTCTAGGAAACCATTATAATCCAGGAGATGACGAAAATCTTCGTAAGGAAATAGAAAAAGGATGGTCGCATGTTGCCGTCATGAGAATGGAAATAGATCATATTACAAGTAAGGAAGCGATAGAGCTTGTTAGGTCAAGAGACAACAAGGATTAATTGTTTCAATCATATTGAAAAGAGCAATCGTAAGACACCCCATTTAATGTTTTACGATTGCTCTTCACTTAACAACTAAGCCAAGTCTTCTGGACGATAAGCACTTTTGTAGAAATCATAAAACCTGTTGAAATGATTACCATCTATAAGCATACCATTGGAATCACCTTTAGAAAACGCAATATGATTTTTATCTATTCGATAAAAATGATAAGTTCCCAAATCCATCAAGTATTTATTATTGCTATCCAAAGCGCAATCTTTTATAGTGCCGTCACTCAAAAATACATAAACTTCTGCACACACGCCATTCTCCATATGATCTGCAGGAGTAAAGCGATGAATCCATACTGTGTTTGCAAATTCCTTATCTAGGCTGTCATCGTCCTTACTGCATGCCGTAAAGGTATTCAACAATAACAGTATAAGACTTATCGTAAAAACACACTTCTTCGTTGTTTTCATTGCTTATTGTATCTTTTTTGAGTTAAGTAATCTATTGAAAGTGGTAATATACTCATTGTTAGTGGACCTGTTCCCAAAATCATTGGAACAACACTCCCATCTGAGTATATTGTTGATATTGGGTAATCCTCAAAATAATCCATTTTAAAATCACCTATTCTTAAATTATGAGCCGCTATTGAAAATGTTTTCGTAACCGTTTTCTCAAACGAATTACTAGAGTCAAATTTTCCATTAATACCCAAATCCAATATCTTAAATAATTTTGCTTTTGCGTCTAATCCTAAATTTACATCAGAAGAATACTTCATAGTATAAGATTCAGAAGTAGTGGTTGTCGATTTTTCATCTGGATTTATTAAATATACCACAACATACTTAGTTATTGGTCCTTTTAAAATATTCCATCTGTCTAAAATAGGTAATTGGTTATTTTCCAAAGGATAAAACCATTTTGAATCTATATTTTTTAGATTGATACTATAAGTATATCGTGAATGTCTAAATGCTGTATGGTGTCTCTTACTTTGAGTTACATCCAAATTAAAAAGTTGATCAGGTCGTGCATAAATTCTTACACTCTGAGTTGCCACATTATCCTGAGCCTCGTTTCCTGAAATAAAAGTAAATAGAAAGCAATATACGCGCCCATTTATTAGTCTACTAATAGCATTTTCTCTAGTTATAGGATTCTTCTTAACTATTACATCCTTATTAAAAAAGTTATAAGCCCCTTTATTTATTGCCATATCTTTAAAATCAGCACTAACTGAAAATTTCATTCTATAAATGCAATCCTTAACATCAGATTTCAAAGTCAGCGTTGTATCGTTTAAATTATTCAAACCATAATACATCGCAAATCGTGTCCCTCGTTTGGATGATTTAGATATTTTATATGCATAGATAAGTTTTGGATCTAAATCAGAGCTTGGTATTCTTCCATCTGTATATTTATCAGATGGTGCCATTTGCCCTCCGCTCCTTGTACTTGAAATAGAGTTGTACTTATTGTAACTAGGATTGAACACAGGGGAAACATATTCATAATTATTTCCTAACATAGCATTATCATCACGATCAAAGCTGCGTGTTGATGAAGTCTTTTTTTGTATCGTGTTATTTTCTGAAATAACTAACACGTTAAAATCCGGTATTTCATCATCAGAAAGAGAATCAACCACTTCTCCATTAATGAATATTTTTTGCTCACAAAGAACAGGTAATTCTGCTTCTGAAGTATTCAAATCACTTACTTTAGCACTTCCTAACTCAGGTAAATGGATATTCAACATTGGTACATGCTTTTCAATAGAATCCACCAAAACATCATGTGATACATACTGGCAAAGTACATCTTCAAAAGTTTTATTTCCTATATATTTATCTTTTGCAATAGGAAAGAAAACATCATAAGCATTATCTATTTTTTTAAGGGCTTCATCTTTCATAAACTGGCGAACATCTTGGCGCTCATATACCGCTCGTGAAAGACATTTAGCAAATTGCATTTCATATTCGATATTGCTATTTTTACCAACATTGTTTTGTAAGGATTGATTTGTGTCAGAAGCATCAGTAAGATTGGACAAGTCTTCTTTATCTGCACAAGAAACCATTCCCAAAATAACAGAACAAACAACTAATATTTTTAATTTCATATATAGTTCTTCTAATTCCATACAAAGGTATACATTATATATATATATACAAATTGAGTTTTTTATAAATTAACTTAAGCTAGCTTAAAACAATCAAGACTAGTACCTAATTTACACATATTATGTAAGTTACTAAATCTACATTCTTTTATTTTAACCACATGCCGCAAGCAAAAGTACATCTTGGACGAGCCATATTTTCTGAAGATTACCGTAACTGTCTTTCTCTGCGATATAATGCAGTTTGCTGCATTCATCTGCGTCCTCTGCGCCATCTGCGAGAGAATAAACACGTAAGCCTGCCCAATCTATCTGCGAGGACACCAAATGTGTCTCAGGCAGATAACACTGATTATACATACGTTTACTTATGAAAATTTACTCTAGGTTGTAATTCAATCGTCTTTACAAGCAGAGATTAATTTTTCTATCCAAGCTTTGAATCTTGGACATTTATTCATTATCTGCTCAAGTCCAACTTCCAAAGCAATCATGTTACCTTCTATCACCTTATCATAGTCTTCTTTTATCGCCAACAAGCGCTTAGAAGGAGCCTTTTCTGGACAGGAATTTATATCTTCTGGATTTGAAAACTCTTCGATTATATTTTTTGTTTGCTGCTGTTGTTTGTCTGAGAAGAATACTTCAAATCCTACGTTGGAAGAATAAAGCAGAGACTCAAATTCGTGAAGCTGAATATAGGGAATAAAGCGATTATCTTTTATATCATCGCCAATACATTTTTCCATTTCATCCACTTTCTCTTTATGATCTATGATTTCTTCATAGCGTTCTTTTTGTGGTAACTCAGGACATCTAAAGAAGTCGACAAACATTGAAACGATAAAATCATCTTTTTGAGATGATAATAATTTCAATGCATCATTTTTTAAATGCTCATAATTAACAAAGCCACCTCGTGCTTTTTTACTCGTGCGAATGAGAATAGGGGTAACAGTATATATCCCTAATCCAGATAAATAAGGAGCGATGAGTGTGTTGACAAATTCTTGTTCACTTTGCCCCTCTACAATGATATAAAGTCTTTTCATGGTTGACCTCCTATCACATTTTTCTCCCACATCTCTCCCATGCTATAATCATCTATCCATGCTGACAGATCATCTGATGACAATCTTTTGAACTCTGTCTGATTATCTTTTCTGTCAACAACAACAATATCTTCTGCATCAAAACAATCTACAAGATTGACAGACTGTGTAGCCACAATTAATTGTGTCTTCTTTGAAGCTCTTTTCATTAAAGCTGACAATTTATTAATAGCAGAAGGATGAAGACCTAACTCTGGTTCATCGATAATAATCGTATCCGGTAAGTTTGGTTGCAACAAAACTGTTGCCAATGCAATAAAACGAATTGTACCATCAGAAAAACTTTGTGCATCCAAATACATGTCTGAATTAAATTGCTCCCACTCTAGTTTTATGCGGTCTGGAGTTATGCGACTAGGCTGAAGTTTGAAACCTTTAAAGTATGGAGCAATAGACCTGATAACACCTTCAATTAATTTTAGCGATTGTGGCTCAGTTTGTTGAAGTCTGTACAGAAAAGCAGCCAAGTTTGATCCATCATGTTTCAATCTCTCATTATCATCAACAGGACAGTCAAGTCTCATCGGAGAGTTTTTACTAGAATCATGGAAATGATAAACAATTAAGTTCTTAATATATGATTTCAAATATTTTACTCTACTGTTATCAGTCTTCATAATACTAGATTCTTCTACAGCTGTATCATAAAGATGCCTATCCCATTTTAAATAATCCTTTATATCACCGTTGAATCCATTATAGTAGTCTCCAGATTCTTCAATAAAAGCCTTATTATCTGTTGTTGGATTTAACGTAAAGAAAAAAGCATTTATATTATTAAAATCAATCGTTCCTTTGATATATTTCGAACTTTTAGAACCGCAATACAAGAATCTTTCTATCCCCCCTTGACTCAAGATGAAATTACCCAAGTTCCGATCCAGCATATTTTTAAGTAGATCAAAAAATGAAATGAAATTACTTTTTCCAACTCCATTAGAGCCAATCAAGACATTAAGATTCTTCAAAGGAATCTTTGCATCACGGATTGATTTGTAATTTTCAATATTAATTTGCTGTATCATATTACGTTCTACAATTATTATATTTTTCTGTCATCATCTTGTTCAATGTCTTGCATGCAGATGATATTCATATTGTGGTTGGCGTTCCTGGATATTCAAAACATCCAAGAAGCACATTACGATTAATTCTCTTACGATGAGGATATCATATATGATATCTAACGTATTGCATCAACATTCAATGTTAGCATAGTTCATTTTACACCTCATGGATATTATGGCATATTTATCAAGTTACAAATATAGTTATTTTTATGATATATTCTACTCTCTTTATGCAAAAAACTTAATTTACGTGCCGTTATAAGTCAATTCTATCATCATCAAAAAGTATTTTGCTCTTTCTGTATACATCCCGTACAATCTGCTAAAGCAGATTTATTCTCCCGCTGATCTCGCTGATTTACGCAGACAAAGAAAAGTTAAATAAAAGAAGTACTAAGGCAGATTACCAAACATGACTCTCTATTGAAAAAGTATCATAATGCTACAATTACATATCCTAAAAAAAGCATTCAATGTGTGTGCGGTTAAATAACCGAATATGATGTTAGATTGTATTGTCGGGAACTAACTAAAACTTTCACACATACAAAAATTTACCCTTATAAAATATACTCTTAACTTGTTAGCGGAATTAAATATATTAATTTAATTCTGCAAGCAGATATACTATTTATTTTTGTTTTTATTTTTCATATCCGCTCTCCATTTTTGTTTCTGCCTTATATAATTAATGTATTCGTTATTATTAGAATTCATTGAATCAATAAGGTATTGAGCCATTTGATACATTTGGGTTGCAAACAAAACAGGGATTCCATTTGCATCAATGTCATAATGAGGCTTACTATTCTTAATACCCGTATTGATTTTCTCAAAAGCAAGACAAGGATTCAAACCTCCATCAACAACAGTTTGGCATAAAGATTTAAGTTTCAGGCTTCTTTTTGCAACAGTAAGAGATTTTAAAGCTGCCAAGTCTATTTCTGGATTATTCAAATAACAATAGTATAACCAAATTTCAAAACAAGGATTGCTTATAATCCACTGACCTTGATCCCCAGCTACAGTATCTTTACTAATTTCTAACAACTGTTCATAAAACTCATCCACATCAGATAAAAGAAAAATTTTATCCATAGTATCAAGATGGTATATCTGATCTTCTATTACAAATTCATGCTCTTTTTGTATTTCTAGCCATTTCTTTTGCATCTGATATGGAAACAAGCCCTGCCCTTTTTTAGACATAAAGAGAACTTTAAGTGAATGCAAATTAGGTTTTTTGATGAGTTCTTTTAAAAAGTCTTTCTCTTTTTTTTCTCCTCCAGAGAGTACAAAAAACAAATTGGAAGACAAAATTCCTTCCTGTTTCTCATATGCCAAGTCTACATGAGGAATATTAATTGTCTTCTGCCTTTCTCGTTTCGCTTTAGAAGTTGTTTGGACTACATTCTTTGGTAACTCTATTGTAGAATTGCTTTTCTTATATGTTAGTTTTGACAAATCCATCTATGAAATTCATTTACATATTTAAATCACCAATAAACGGGATTGCACCATATCGTCCCTCTAAATAACCATTCTCTAAGCTAATCGTATTATGGATTTTAAAATCATTAAGCGAATACATGTGGGTGCATCCATCTTTCTTTTCAACTAACCAAACTTCATCTGTACGGATAAAATTCTGATTCAGCAAACATGTTTGATGCGTCGTAAATATTAACTGACCTTTGGTTTTTTGTGAAGAGAAATAACGCACGAGTTCGCGAACCAAATGGGGATGTATGCTGTGATCCAATTCATCAATAACCACAGTTTTACCAACTTTCATTGCATCATAAAAGGCTGGAACAAGAGACAATAAACGAACCGTTCCATCAGATTGAGCTTGAATATCCATTTCTTTTGAAAATCCATCTTTTCCAAATTGCTCAAACATCATCTGACTTATCTTCTGCACACCTTTCTCAATACTAATAATACTAGTATTTCTGAAATTAACAATTTGAGACATTCTCCCAGAACGCATTTTTTTCACCTTGTCTATGGGTAACATGCTAGCATTATGAGTACTAATATAGTCCTCAATATTCTCTGTTTCCACTTTTACATCATCAATGCCAAGATCAATAGCTTTAAAAAGTTGAGAAGCAAATTTTCTCACTCTTTGTTTGTTTTTAAATATATCTATCAATGCTGGAGTAAATGAATGAAGCCCAATGATTTCAAGTTCATCTTCAAACCATTTCTGCCCATTATTAATATTCTCATCTGTTAGGATGGGCACATCATTATTAATAGTTAACAAACTTGCAAACGGATTTTTCTCCAACCATACTGTAACCATTTTACTAATTTCTTCAGATGGAGTTATTGCATATTGCACTTTTCTTCCTTCACGAGTGAATACATTTATATTATCACTTTTTCCTAAACCAGAAACTTGCAAAGTTTCATACTTGATACCACCTTTTGTAATCTCTACGGAATAGACGTATGGAACGCCCGCTTTTGTTATAAATTCAACAGTTAACTCTAAAGGTTGCATTCCTGCATCTTTCTTCAATCCAAAGAAATATTTGCCAACACTTTCTTTATCTAAAAAAGTTTTATCGGTTGCCAATTCCTTCAAGAAATTAAGTCCCTTCAATAAATTCGATTTACCTGCCCCATTAGAACCGTAGATAGCAGCCATTTTTAAAACTGCCACCTTATCTTCAAATACGTTAATATGCTTCGACAAAGAAGTCCTTTTCCTATTGGGAAACATATCAAACTGAGCCTCTTCGTTAAAAGAAAGAAAATTCTTAAGGATTACACGGAGTATCATAACAACGTAATTTTAATAGGTTATATATCTTTTGGTAGCTTATATAAATTGAAAATAGCTATCTTTTGAATACAAAGATACATTATTTTTTGTATTCCGTGAATTATTCACGTGTTTTTTTCACGCTTGCAATAAAATAGCGCCGAATTTATAGCCAAAATTAACATAATAAAACATATTATTAGCAATTATCAATTGATAATCAGCGAATAATCATTGGTAAAGTTCACGTTATATTATCCATTAAATAGATTAATATCCACTGCTGCTGCATTCCTCTCTGCGTGATCTGCGCTATCTGCGGGAGAATAACACGCAAGAGTACTCTAGTTATCTGCACAAACAAAACCCCAGTAGTCTCCCGCTGATTTCGCAGATTTACGCAGACGAAACCCAAAACCACATTATCCATCCCAACCTGTCTTTCTCTGCGAAATAATGCAGCCTGCTGCATTCCTCTCTGCGTGATCTGCGTAATCTGCGGGAGAATAACACGCAAGAGGACTTAATCTATCTGCACAAAGAAAACCCCAGTAGTCTCCCGCTGATTTCGCAGATTTACGCAGACGAAACCCAAAACCACATTATCCATCCCAACCTGTCTTTCTCTGCGTGATAATGCAGCTTGCTGCATTCCTCTCTGCGGGATCTGCGGGATCTGCGGGAGAATATTCACGTAAGAGTACTCAAACAATCCGCACAGATGAAACCCCAATGTCTCTCGCAGATCACGCTGATAATCGCAGACAAAACCCAAAACAACATTAACCTCACCTAACTGTCTTTCTCTGCGAAATAATGCAGCTTCGCTGCATTCCTCTGCGTCATCTGCGTTATCTGCGAGAGAATAACACGCAAGAGTACTCAATCAATCTGCACAACGAACCCCAAATATATCTCGCAGATCACGCTGATTATCGCAGACAAAGACAGTTTGGGTAAATGAATAATGTGAGGGAATTAATTATAAAATTTAAACGCCCAGTATTTTACTTTGCTGTTTGTATTTTAGCATCGTCATGAAAAAAAACTTGTAGAAATTATCTGTAACACAAAATAATTACGTAATTTTGGGCACAGTAATCACTACGAGAATTGTTTGTAAGTACCAATGATAAATAACCAGACACATACAGATCTTTTCATAGACAACCAATTCTTTGTACTTTTAATTCGTCAAACTCATCTCAAATGAACTATAGTATGGGATTCATAATTTTAATTTTAAATATATCTACTTGGTGGTCAAGTTTAGATGTTAATTATCAAACAGTTATAATTTCTGGTTGTATATCTTTCTTTATTTTAGGGCTTGGATTTATAATATCAGAAGCAATCAGAAGGTATAACAAATCAACAGAATTAACACAATATAAACAATTTATAGAAGAATGGGTAACCGAAAGCTATCAAGTCTTAGATGAATATATATCTTCACTTCAGGAATTTTCGGATGACATAAAAAATAATAAAGACTTAAATATACCAAAGTGGACAAGCAGTATAATTCATTTTTCTCAAATAAATAAAATACCACTAGAAAGATACGCTGATATTTATATATTTGGAATTAAGCACAAAGACTATAAAGAAAAACGTATACAATTAATGAATTTCATCTATCAACTTGAGTATTTAGAGAAAATACAATCTTTAATTATGGACAGATATAATGAATATATCAAACATAGTGAAGAAATAATGAACGAATGGAATAACTGTTGTATGAACTTACTTAATGTATACTCAAACATAAATTATAAAGATAATCCTGAAGCTGAACATTTTTACCGTTTATTTAAAAATGCAATAGATAAATCTTCAAATTGTTCTAATTTAGATATTTGGGAATCGGAATATATTCAACCTACATTGGATGAAATGAAAAAATTAAATCCATCACCAGCATCTATATTATTTAAAATAGCAATTCATACAAGAGATTTATCTTATGTAATAGAAAAACATTATAACTTTAACAAATACAGTAATGTTTTTGCAGGCAATGCTGCCGATTTAAAAACATCACGAGGCATAATTGACAATTTTAAAAATTATTTCGATAATAAAAAAATAAAACGATATTGTAAATAAAATATGGAACTAAAAGATTTTATCAGCGAGACAATCTATCAGATTGCAACTGGAGTTAAAGAGTCAATGGAGAAATGCAAGGATTTAGATATTATTGTAAATCCAAATATTTACCAACAATCAAATAACGAGTTATACATACCGGAAGATCCATCTCGTCACGGAATATGTAGAAGGATAACACCTATTGAAATAGATGTTTCAGTTGCGATATCTAACTCTTCAGAGAATTCAGCTGGTGGTAAAATAGGTATATCTGTATTTGGTGTGGGAGGAAACATAAAAGATACAGATAACACAATGAATACAAATAGAATTAAATTCAGCGTGCCAGTTTCCTTGCCTGTAACAGAGATGCAAGATGTATATAACTTGAGAGAATGATTATTATATCTTGACCCAAACATTAAAAGTGTTTGGGCCAATTTACTCTATTAAATGTTTCTCGGCTTGACATGACCTTATAATGCAACTACTTATTATTGATAATAATTCATGAATCCCCCCTAGCAATTTCATATATTCCAGCTACGAAGCTACGGCGACATTTCAAACAACTGATACGCATCCTGTTGCATCCTCGCAACATCACCTTTCAGCTACGGCAAGCTACGTATTAGCTACGTTCTCACCTACGAAATATTCGAGGCGCTTGTTGCGGATGAACTTGTATCTGCCGTTGCGCAAGATGTGACCTACACGCATGATGTTGCTCTTATTGAGTTCTATGTTCTTGTATTTCTCCTTCATGCGCCCCACGATCTCCGTCACCGTCATACGTATTGCAACCTCTGTCTTGAGCGGACGATGAAACATATCCGAAAATATCTCGTCTATGCAGTCGTATTGCTGAAAAAGACCGTTACTGATCTGAATCGCCTGCTCGTCCTCGTTGTCAAAATACGTCTTCATGCCTGCCCTAATCTCCGCCACTGCCTGAGCATATAGTTGCCCATAGTCTACCGTTGACGACGTGTCTATGCGCTCGTTCACCTGCACGCACATGTATCTTCGAGAACCGGTGCTGTCTGTTAGTGGTTGCGGATTATTCGTTGTCGCCACAAACGCCGCATATCGCTGATGCTGCTGCACAATACTCTCATAGAGGTTGCGATATTTCACGTCAGCCGTTGACAGCATATATTTCAGAAATGCCGTCTGACGCTTTGAAATGCTGTCATATTCGTCAATATTTACCAGCAGAAACCTTGTCAGTGCCTTCACGGCATCGTTGCGCTTTGCAAAGTCCACCCTGTCCGTGTAGTACACCAGCAGTTCCTCTGGCAGAATCATTCTGCAAAACGTGGATTTGCCGTCTCCCTGAGCACCTACAAGCATGGGCACCATTGAGTTACCGTGCATCACGTTGCGCCCCATCCATTGGCTCACCATGCCGCGAAACCACAGATGGAAGTATTGTGCCCAACCTTTAAAATCGGTCTGCACACGCATTGCAAACCGTTCTATGCGCTCTTCGCCGTCCCATTCGGGCAATGCCGAGATATATTCCATGATAGGATCGAAACTTTCTACAAACGTCGACTCCACAAATCGCTTGATATCCTTGTCCCATGCGTCTATGCCTTCAGCCTTCGCGTTGATTGTCATCGTGTTGTAAACTTCCTTTGTCAGCGGATGCCACGAAAATATGTAACTGTCTTTGGTGTGATATTCGCTGTCGCCCGTCATACTGTTTCGGCGAAAAGCATAGCGCACAAAGAGAAACTGGCGCAGCCGTGCCTGATTAATTGTTGGTTTAGGAACCGCACAACTTGACGGAGCTATACTGACGTCGTAGACATTGCGGAAGCAGTTGCGCACGATAATCTCAATATCCTTGGCAAACGCATATCTCAACGTCCTGCTCACGGCAAACTCCTCTTCCAGTCCGTTGTGCTGACATTCCTTGGCAAGCATCGTCAACAACTCGTCTGTGTCCTCATATCCGCCGTTCTCCACCACATTGCGATAACACATCAGATATTTAATCATCGACATCTGATGCAAGTCAAAGTCGGGCAACATGTCATGAGGTGCCATAACGGTCTGTTTGATGATACTGCGCCGCAACTTGTCTGGTTTCTGCACATTGTTATATGGTTCACTCACCACCATTTTCACCGCATTGGGGTTGTAAAAGATGCTTTCGTCGCACGACATGCAACATCCGTTTTCTATTCCAGGACATACTGCCTCGCACTGCGTACCCAGTTCAGACTCATAAAACTTTGCAGCCATCACGTATGCCGTCTGATGAAACTGCTGAATATCCTTCTCATCAGTCGGCAGACTACCGTCGGGCAGTGCAAATGGCACAATAATCTTCAATGTTCGGTCAGACGAACCCACAAAGCACAGCAGCGTCTGCGGAAGTGCAGAAGCCAGAAACTTGTAGTTGTCTGCCCATCCACCTTCAGCACGGAAAGAGAGCATCACAAGCCCAGTATAGTCCTTGCCGACAGAGAAAAACACGTGTGGCAGCCGTTCTGTCTCCTCAAATTTAGTCTTTTCTAGGTTGATAGAGGCTCCAAGTTTGTATTTCAGACTGTCACAGAGCTTCTGATACTTGCAATTTTTCACTTGATTGCAGAATTCATCAAGACTGATGAGCTTTTGTTTCGTCTCACCTCTTGATTTATACACATATTTGATGTTCATAGTTGTAGAAAAATTATTATTCAATTCCCTTTTGCGTTTTACGAAGCATTTGGGTGCGTTTCACGATTTATTGCAGTGCGTTTGCTATCATATTGCAGTGGAAAATACGATGCTTTGCAGTGCATTGCTTCGTAAAACGCAAGAAAATACGTAGCTAAAACGTAGCTTATCGTAGCTAAATTCTTAATTTCATCATTGTAAAATGTTGATTATTAGCAACATAAGGCACGCCGTAGCTTCGTAGCTATTCTTTTTGCAACCCTTAGGGCATGCCCCGTGCATCCAGTTCCCTGAGTATTCGTCTTATCCTAGCAGGTTTGATGTAGTACTCGTATTTGCATTGATTGCACACTTGTCGGTACGTGCCAGAGCGCATGCGTTCTAATTTCTGCTTAGGCAATTCGCGTCCGCACTTCTGACATTTGATTGTTTGCGGGAGTGTCTCCCGATTGATAAATTTGACATCATCGTTTTGTTTTAATTATTAATACTTATATTGTTATTGCTCACTGTTTATTTCCTTGCTTTATTTTTTTCTTTATTTATTTTTGTTTCGTTGCTGTTTTATTCCTCGTTCTTTCTTTGCTCGTTCCTTATGTGTTTAACGGCCGATTCTCCCGCAGATCTCGCAGATTACGCAGACAAAAGACAGTTAGCGCAAATGTATCTACTAAAGCAGATGCCGCAGATAACGCTGAGAAAGACAATTACCACATAGTGGAAACAATACAGTTCATGTTGTTTGCTGTTTGTCTGCGAAATAATGCAGCTTGCTGCATTCCTCTGCGGGATCTGCGTAATCTGCGGGAGAATACACGTAAGAGTACTCAATCAAACCACACAGAAGAAAACCCAGTGTCTCCCGCAGATCTCGCAGATTTACGCAGACAAACAACAAAACCCCAAAACCACATTAACCTCACCGCCTCACGAACCTGTCTTTCTCTGCGAAATAATGCAGCTTGCTGCATTCCTCTGCGTCATCTGCGCTATCTGCGAGAGAATATTCACATAAGAGGACTCAATCTATCCGCACAAACGAAACCCCAATGTCTCCCGCAGATCTCGCAGATTATCGCAGACAAAACCCAAAACAACAATAACCAAACTGTCTTTCTCTGCGTAATGATGCAGCCTGCTGCATTCCTCTGCGTAATCTGCGCTATCTGCGAGAGAATATTCACGCAAGAGTACTCAATCAATTTGCACAGAAGAAAACCCAGTATCTCTCGCAGATCACGCAGATAATCGCAGACAAACCCCAAAACAACAAAACCACATTAACCACACAAAAACTGTCTTTCTCTGCGTAATGATGCAGCCTGCTGCATTCCTCTGCGTGATCTGCGTTATCTGCGGGAGAATACACGCAAGAGTACTCAATCTATCGGCACAAAGAAACCCCAATGTCTCCCGCAGATCTCGCAGATTATCGCAGACAAAACCCAAAACAACAATAACCAAACTGTCTTTCTCTGCGTAATAATGCAGCCTGCTGCATTCCTCTGCGTGATCTGCGCTATCTGCGGGAGAATAACACGCAAGAGTACTCAATCTATCCGCAAAGAAGAAACCCCAGTGTCTCTCGCAGATCCCGCAGATGATCGCAGACGAAACCCAAAACAACAAAAACAACAAAAACAGCAACAACCATCCCCAATCTGTCTTTCTCTGCGTAATGATGCAGCTTGCTGCATTCCTCTGCGTTATCTGCGTTATCTGCGGGAGAATATTCACATAAGAGTACTCAATCAATCCACACAGAAGAAACCCCAGTATCTCCCGCTGATCTCGCAGATTTACGCAGACAAACCACATAACCACAAAACAGCATAAACCTCATGTTCCCAATCTTTCCACGAAACAGCAGCTAACTAGAACGGGCATACCTCTGGGGGCTTTTCCTCAAAGTCTATTTCCTGCGACGTAGCTTCATGCTTCGTCCAATCGCTTGTATCCTCGCTGATAGCACAATACGTCTTATCGAAGTTCTGATTGCAGCCAGCATACCGCATGGTGTCCGTGGAATACTTCAGCGCCACCGTACCCGTCTTTCCTATCTCACTCCAACGGCATTTGATGCAGTTCCAGTACGTTACTTCCATCTCTGGGTTCTCGTCCTTCTTGCGGTCAAGCCAGAACACGTAATCACTCTTGTTTCCGAAGTCACTACTACCGAAGATGTCGTTGATGGTGAGTTTGGTCTTATCATCAAATTTACGGGGGTGGTGCATCATGAATATTGGAACTTTATACTGATGCGCGAACTGAACAATCTTCATCAGCAGCATCGTGTACTTCATCGTGTCCGTGATACCAGTCTGTTCGGGTAGCTGAATCCAGTTGAACGGATCTATCACAAGCATGTCACACAGTCCCTGATAATATTCCTGCTGGGCGATGTGCAGTATGCCGTCGATGTCGTTGGTCACGTTTGCATCAATCTCTCGGATATATTCCCTACAGATGTCCTTTCCCCGCTTATAGGCAGGCTCTATCAGTTTGCCCTTGTTGAAAGTTCTGCCCGTCATCACGTTTATCATTTCTGAATAATGACGTGCCGTTGGATATTTCTCAGGACTGTAAACGAGGATGTGCATTTTGTAAAGATGCACCATACTCATCATGATGAAGTTCATCATCGTAGACTTTCCACTGCCCGGAGCAGCAAAACCAAGATAGATAAGTCCGTCCTCGATTCTGAAAACATTGTTGAGCTTAGCCACATGCAAGTCCTTTGCCTTAGGCAGTCCGTTCTCATACAAATCATCAAGTTGCGACTCCACGCTGTCCAGTTCCACAAGTCCAGCTACATTCATCTTCTTTGCGTGCTCAATGCACCATACCACGGCATCTCTGCCCTTCTCCATGAGCAGTTGGTTGGCATCCTTGGCACAGTGCAGATTGTCCTCGCCCTCGTCATCCTTCCATTTATATGTCCAGTCAACAAACTTCATGCGTGCCTCACCAAAATATGCTGCCACCTTGTTGCGTGCCTCAATTCCGGGGTCGTCAGTGTCTCCTGCATAAATGATTGTGGCATGGGCAAAGTAGTCCTTGTATTTATCAAAACATCGTAGGTCGCTCTGTGCTCCGTTGGGCAGACTCACCACTGCATCGTAGCCACACTCCACGCATGCCGCTGCATCCATCATCCCCTCTGTGATGAGTATCTGCGACGCACCGATAGCACTGTTCACATTATAGGGAATCTTTTCGCAACCTTGTTCAAAGAAAAACTTCTTTTCAGTCTTTGAAGCTAGTTTAAACTGCACGTCAATGGTGTTGCTACCGTCGATGAATGGGAATCCCAGATATTCCTCTTTCTCAGCTCCATGCTCAATAACTCTCGTTCTGATGCCCAGCTTATGCGCCGTCTCCGTGCTGATGCATCTGAATTTGAGATATTCCATCGTCTTTGTGCCGAAGTTAGCCATGAAGTAATCAGCAGTGGGCAGATTGTATTTCTTCTTGGCATATCGCTTTTCCTGCCCTTCCTTCCATGTCTTGAAATGGCTTTCAAGCAGAAATACCGTTCCGCATCTGAAGCAGTGTCCCCAACCAGTGTCAAGGTCTATGCTCACGCAGTCAGAGTTGGCGTTGTTGCCATCGTGCATGCTGCATTCAGGGCATTTGCATCTTATCTTTCCGCCCGTCTTTCCGCTCGTAGCCCTTGATATCTGTAAGTCTTCTTTTGCCACAACCTTGTGACCGTAGCCGTCATCATACGTCTGTGCCATGTCATTTCATGTTATGAATTCTTCTGTACTCTTCGTAGTATTCAGAGCGGGCAGCCATTTCAGGGTCCATCTTGAAGTCACCAACTGGAATAAATTCAAGTTTTATCCAACTCCATATCGTGTTTGGATCAATCTGCCGTGGAGCATCAGGCGGTATAATCTGGTGGTGTGAATCATATCGTCGACCATTCTCCTTGTAGTCGTAATAATCGTCCTCGCAGCATTCCATGGCTGTCTTCCTCACCATTTCGTCGTATTTATATTGCTGGTAGTATTCATTAAACGACTCCCTTGTCTTGCGTCCGGGCTGTAGCAGATTACAGAAATACCACCTTGCATTTTCGTCCGTGTCAAAGGTCTTGCCCTTTGCCTTGCACTGCATGCAGAACCACTCTATACTGGCATCGGCAACAGTCTCGTTGGTCAGTTCGAGAGCCGTAACACCCGAAATGGACTTCACCCAATCGGCGTCAGCAAAAGATTTTTTAATAGAATCAAAAGAAGAATTTACGTTTGCGATTACGTCGTCTTTTTGGGAATTCGTAGTCGTAGACGAAGAATTTCTTTTATCTTTTTTTATATCTCTATCTCTATCTTTATCTTCTATATAGTGGGGTTGCTGATTATCAGTGAGTTGCGGCGTTATTTTTGCAACTTTTTTTGAAAATGTTGCAACTTTGTTGGAACTTTTTTGAACTTTCTTGCAACTTTCCTTGACCTTCTTTGTGCTTTTCCACCCTCCAACACACTCCTTAATCTCATCATCAGAAGGGTGTTCTGGCAAGCCAAGAGTAGTACGCAGATAAGGACTATAAAAAATATCAGTATCTTTAGGACTGCAAAACAATCCGTAGTTGTTGATAATGTCAAGCAGAAACTTCTTGTTCTTACCCATTGCCCTGGCAAGACTTGGGATGCTGATATAACTTCCCAATCCATTCCTGCGGTCAATGAGGTACTCAAAGATAAACATGATTGCTCCACGTCCTTCAAGTCTGTGATTAATGTCTAATTTTTGCATTTCCTCACTATTAAGGAAATTTGATGATAGCATATAGTATTTCATAATTCAGTGTTAATGTTTAGCTGGATAATTTTCTATTCTCATTTTACGATTCTTTTCGTTACGTTTAAGTGAAACGTGAATCCAGAAAGAACCGCCTTTTCGGTATTCGAAAAGCAGTTGGTCATACGGGCAGTGATTCGTAATAAAGTCAAAATATTTTCTGGCTATATATGCGTTATAGCAATGTATGTCAGCAGCTTCACCAAAGAGGTGTTGAGAGTTTCCAACTCCATTAACTCGTTCGTTAAGTACTGGGCAGCGGAAACCGCTGTTAATTTTGATTACGCCAAAGTTACGGCGTAAAGGTTCTAGGATTTTTTCACACAGATTCTTTAAGTTATTAATCTGTGTTGCGTCGGGGGTGTTGTCGATGTTGTGGTTTTCAGCAGTCTCAGAACGCATCATTTCATAAAGAGTAAAATGCTCNGTTAGTCTTTTCTCTTTTGCTTGTTTAAGTGTCATTTTATTTAAAAAAAAAGGACAAAGCTACCGCTAGAGTGATTATTCGTCATCCTT
>NZ_KB890644.1 GCF_000373185.1 Segatella paludivivens DSM 17968 = JCM 13650 | reverse complement strand
TTTGCCATTGATTCAACAACAGAAATGGCTTGATTTTCCATTTCATGTCTTTCTGAAGACAAAGATACACTCTTTTCTTGAGATTTGCGAATACGATAAAGCCATGTTCGCACATTACGCGGATTAATGAAGTACTTGTCTGATATCGCTTTTATTGACAAATTACTTGTCGAAATCTCATGCAGAATTGCTTCTCGAACACTTGCTTCACAGCGTTCATAAGGACGCCTTTTTCTAATTATATTATCCATAGTTTACATTTTAGTGTAAACCTTTTCTGCTATAAGACACTCATCCCTTATAAACAAAGGGTTTGTGACAAAGTGACATTAGTGACATTGAAAAAACTTTTTCTGGTAGCGTGTCTTTAGCCGGAATAGATTTATCACTCCCCTAAATTGACGATGAATCTGATTATGTGTTCTCATGATTTAGATGGACCTATACACGAAAATTCTAATTCGCGAAATAAGGCAGAGTGATATGGGCCTTATCACTCTGCAGTTTACGAAGCAATAGGGAGTGATATGGCCCTTATCACTATTAGATTGAATAATAAACACAATACCAAAGCTTGCTCAAGTGATTTTTTACATTGAGTTGCATGAACTATGTACTCACTCTAAACTATTGATGGATAACACATGCACCGCTTTTTCTAGAAAAATCAGCTACAGTAAACTGCATATTATCTGCAGCATTTTATAATAAAAATCGTGCGCGCAAAAACTTGAAAATCCATTTCTACGATCAAACGTTTGTATTATATCGACATAAAGTTTCCAATCCTACGATAAAAAGTTTTTATTCCTTCGATGAAACGTTTCCGTTTCTATATGGAAAACATTCTATTTAAAAAACGGACTTGCATTTTTGACAAGACAAAATCACCTCGAAATATTCTCAATTTTTCGTTTCATCGTTAAAACGACTAATAATGACGTAGCTAGTACGTAGCTTACCGCAGCTATTTTTTTAGTTTTTATTTTCAACAATACCAGTAATCAAAGGACTTTCAAGCACAAACGTAGCTCCGTAGCTATTTATTTAAAAACCCTTAGAGGGGAATTCTGTATTTAAGTACATGTTTTATAATGCCAATTGAAACGAAATCAACGAGAAGGGTTACTTCGTAAGGATAAACTTAGAATAGTACCTATTACATCAATACTTTACCCCAAGATTAGAAATCGCTTGAGGCTTGCACACATAAGATTACCCCCATGCGATACGTACAAAAAATAAAGCAGAGGACTGATGAATGTCTTCTGCTTTATAAAAATTATTCTTGAGGAACAAGTCCTTCTATATATTTGCATAATATTGCTATACCTTTTATATTCTCTCCTCCTTGAGGAATGATAAGATCAGCATAACGTTTTGTTGGCTCTATAAATTGTTCATGCATAGGCTTCAATACTTTCAGATATCTTTCAACAACCATTGAAACCGTACGTCCACGATCAATAGTATCCCGCTGTATATTTCTTATAAGTCGCTCGTCGGGATCACAGTCCACAAATATTCTGAGATCCATAAGATCACGCAACTTCTTGTTTATCAACGTCATAATACCCTCGATAATGATCACAGGCTTTGGCTCTACATGCACTGTTTCTGGCAAACGGTTACAAAGCAAGTAACTATATGTAGGCTGTTCTATAGCCATTCCGTTTCGCAAGTCATTGATGTGCTTATTCAAAAGCTTCCAGTCAAATGCATCAGGGTGATCAAAGTTTATAGCGTGACGTTCATCTTCAGTCATGTGTGAAGTGTCATTG
Organism: Segatella paludivivens DSM 17968 = JCM 13650; assembly: GCF_000373185.1. Taxonomy (GTDB): domain Bacteria; phylum Bacteroidota; class Bacteroidia; order Bacteroidales; family Bacteroidaceae; genus Prevotella; species Prevotella paludivivens. Next base: position 43,918 of record NZ_KB890644.1, on the reverse strand, counting down.
TAATATGAGTCAAGTGGAACAACAGCCACATAATGCGGTGGCAACGCCTCAACAATCTTTCTTACAACAGTGGTTTTTCCACTTCCTGTCCCACCAGCAATGCCGATGATAGTAATTTTATCGTCCATTATAATGTTATTATTGTAATTTTGTGGCAGAAGCTAAATAAGTTCATCAAACATTACACGATAGAACTCTGCCTTTTTTTCCAACTGCATAGGATAAGCCCTACTGCTGCTTGGCATTCTATATAATTTCATTGGCCTTCCATCGAACACGAACTCTGCGCTCTGTCCCATCTTCGGCATTTCTTTTATACTGTAATGGCGCATGAATATATCGGTAGCTAATTGTCCCGCAGTAAGCACACCCTTGCAATCTGGCAAACTTTTCAACATAGCGTCAAGATCACTAGGCTGCACAATCTCAAGATCTTTATCAGATGCCGTATTCTTAGTTCTACGTATTTGCAATGCTGTATCAAATATTGCAATTCCCTTTTCGGCAAGAAAAGTTTTTATCATCTCAAGACGAAAAGTTTTATTATCGGTATCAACAAAGTGCATTTTATCGGCAAAGAAAAGATATCCGAATATGCGCCACATATCATTTTGAAAGTTTGGATAATACCATTCAAAACACCAACGCTTACTTGCTGGTGGAAAGGTACCGAGCATCAGCAACTTCGCATTGCTCGGCAACCAAGGTTCAAAAGGATGTGTCTCTATCAATTTGCCTGTTCTTTAACAAGGTATACACATACAGGCAAGTGGTCTGAATAGCCATCAAGCCAAACACCGCCAGCGCTTGTACGTTTTGGGCTACCTTTATACTGCCCTTCGGTCTGGAACAGATAAGGCATGCGCTGAATCTTATTCTTCCAGAATTTCAATGTAGAAAATCCTTTATTATCACCTTTATTAAGTAGGTTTGGTGACATGATAATCTGATCGAATAAATTCCATGCACCACGATACATCAATGTACCGGTACCTTGCTTTAAGACATTATACCAAGGATTATACATATCATCAGGTCCAACCATATTAATTTCTTCCTTTGCAGAAAGAGCCTCATGCATACTCTTGTCTGTAGGGTCATCGTTCATATCACCCATTACAAAGACCTTTACATTAGGATCTTCCTTTATCAAGGAATCCTTTACAGCCTTAACCTGAGTTGCGCCCCACTCACGATATGAAGAACCATTGAAACGACTAGGTAAATGACATACGATGAATACAACATGTTCGTCAGCCATCTTACCACTAACGGTTAAGAAACCACGAGTTTTGAAACTACTGTCTTTAAGTTCTTTCTGTACATAAGGCACAAGTTTCATGTTATCCACCTTGAACATTTTTGGATTATAAATCAAAGCACAGTCGACACCACGCATATCAGGTCCCTCAATATGACAATACTTGTAATTGCGTGCCTTTAGTGCAGGCTGACTTGTAAGATCAGTCAATACTTTCGCATTTTCAATCTCACTAAGTCCGATAACAGAACATCCAACATTAGGTAGCAAGTCTGTTCCCATATCAGAAAGTGCTTGCGCCATGTTATGAAGCTTGTGAGAATACTTCAATCCATCCCAATGATAAGAACCGTTTGGGAGAAATTCGTAATCATTCTTACCTTCATCATGACATGTATCAAACAAATTCTCTTGATTGTAAAAACCTACTGCGTAAACAGAAAACGTCTTCTGCGCTGTGGCTGTAATGCTAATCAGCAGAACTGCCAATATTAATAACTGTTTTTTCATCTATAATAAAAAATGTAATATTATTTTAATAACTTTAGCTAATGCCAATAAACAAAGGCGCGTAAGCTGCAAATATACACATTTTTATTTAATGTATATGTATATTCTAAAAAAATTAACTTAAAATTCTCGTTAATTTAATTTTTATTTTGTTACTTTGCAGCATACTATTAATATTTATTAAACATCAAACTATGCAAAAGAAGCTCCAATTAGCACTGTTCGCGCTCTGCTATTCGTCTCTTGCGCTCGCTCAGAACAACAACAATTCTCAGCAACAGGCAAAGGCTTTAGACGAGAATGCGTTCACTTTTACAGAAGCACAGTTGGGCGAGGATGACAACATGAGTCAAAATGTGACCATCCTTAACTCTAACACTAATGCGTATGCCAGCGAGGTTGGTTATCTTTTTTCACCGGTCCGCTTTCGTTATCGCGCTTTTGACCAAAAGTATAACGATATTTACATTAACGGCGCGCCTGTTAACGACGTAGAGCGTGGACAATTCAGTTTTTCATCAATTGGTGGTCTGAACCAGATGACACGCAATGTTGATTTCTCACTTCCTTTTGAGAGCAACAATTACGGAATGACAGACATGGCAGGAAGTAATAACTATGATTTTCGTAGTGGTAGTATGGCTACTGGTCACCGTGTCAGCTTAGCTGCAGCTAACCGCAATTATACTTTACGCGGTATGTATTCATACAGTAGCGGATTCAACGCTAAAGGCTGGGCTTTCAGTGGAAGTCTTACTTATCGTTGGGCAAATCGTGGATATGTAGAAGGTACATTCTATAATTCATTGTCTTATTTCCTTGGCGTACAGAAACTTCTTGGAAAACATAGCTTCTCATTTGCCACATGGGGCAATCCTACAGAGCGTGCAACACAAGGTGCAGCTACTGACGAAAGCTACTGGCTTGCAAATGATAATCAGTATAACCCTTATTGGGGTTATCAGAACGGCAAGAAGCGTAACTCTCGTGTAGTTAATGACTTTGCACCTTCTGCTCTCTTCACTTGGGACTGGAACATAAATAACAAGACAAAACTCACAACAACAATACTTGGAAAGTACAGCATGTACTCAAGTACAAAGTTGAACTATAACAACTCTGATAACCCTGCTCCTGATTACTATAAGAGTCTGCCTAGCAGTTTCTATGATGTATGGGGAAGCAATGCTCAATATCAGACACCACAAGCTCTTGCTGATTGGCAACGTGCCTACGACTGGTTGAATTACAGTAAAGCTAACCGCCAGATTAACTGGGATCGCCTTTATGCAGCCAATCAAACTGTAAACGGGGAAGGTGTAGACGCAATGTACTATGTACAGAAACGTCATAGCAACAATCTAAATGTGACACTTGCCTCTGCACTTACTAAGCACTTAACAGACAAGAGTACTTGGAATCTAGGTTTTGCAGCTATCGGTAATAAAGGCTTTCATTATCAGACAATGGACGACCTTCTCGGTGCAAATTCATTCCACAACATAAACACTTATGCTATTGGAACATATCCTATAGGTTCGGATAAACTTCAATATGATTTGAATCATCCTAACGCACTTGTTCAAGAGGGTGACAAGTTTGGTTACAACTATACCCTTAACGTAATGAAGGGCAACATCTGGAGTAACTATACTGAGACTTTCGGAATTCTTCATTATAGCATTGCAGCAAAAATTGGTTACGACGGAATGAACCGTGATGGCAAGATGCGTAACGGATTATTTGCTGATAATTCTTATGGCAAGAGTAAGACTGCAAACTTCCTTTCAGGTGGTGCTAAATTCAGCGGTTCTATGGATCTTGGTCACGGAAGCGTAGTATCTCTTGGTCTTGGTTACGAGCACAAAGCTCCAACAGCCGATGTTGCATTCCAGGCTCCAGAAATGAATAATGACTTCGTTCAAAATCTTAAGAATGAGCGCGTATTCAGCAGTGAACTTGCTTATCAGTTTAGTAATTCTTGGCTTCACGCCAATTTAAGCGGTTATTACAGCCGTATTGATAACGCAACAGAATGGACATGTTTCTATTTTGATGATATCAACTCATTCTCTTACAACTCACTTACAGGTTTGAACAAGGAATATTACGGTGCAGAACTTGGACTAACATTCAAGCTCACATCATTCCTAGACTTTAAGGCTCTTGGTACTATCAGCGAAGCTAAGAACATCAGCAACGCAAAAGTTCGTTACCTTAACTCTACACAGGGTACATACGTAGACGACATCGCTCTTGTTGAGAACATGCGCGAAAGCGGAACACCACTTACAGCTGGTAGCCTTGGTTTGAGTTTCCATCAGGGTGGATGGTATATTGACCTTAACGGTAACTATTACGACCGCATCTACTTGAGCTACTCTCCTTACTATCGTTACCAAACTCCTTTGAAAAATCAAAAGAGTGTTGACAATGAAGGAAACTACATCGTTTCTCCACAGGATAAGGGAAAGGGTGGATTTATGCTTGACGGAACAATTGGTAAAAGCATCCGCCTCAAGAAAGGTAGTCTATCTATCAACCTAATGGTTACTAATATTCTTAACAACCAGAAGATAGTAACAGGTGGTTACGAACAAAGTCGTAGCGATTACTCACTGAAGAATGATGGTAGTACTAGCGACCGTTGCTACAGATTCTCTATGAACCCTAAGAAGTATTACATTTACGGAACTAACGGAATGCTACAAATAGCATATAGATTCTAATTTAAATCCCAGAAGAAATGAAGAATATTAAATACATAATGTTAGCTCTTGTCTGCACACTCTTTACAGGATGTATGGACGGCAATTGGGATGAGCCTACAGGTTTTCAAAGAGGAAACACTGCTGTTCCGGAAACCAATATCATGACCATTGCCCAAGTGAAAGCTAAATATCAGTCTACTTTATCTCAGACATACGGCTATGCTCCTGTATCTGACGACATTCAGATAAAGGCTCATGTTACGGGTAACGATATTGAGGGCAATTTGTTCAGTCAAATTTCTCTTGAGGACAGCACAGGTGCAATACTTGTTGGCATTAATGAAAGTGGTATCAATGGATATCTTCCTGTAGGTACAGAAATTATCGTAAACCTTAAAGGACTATACATAGGATGCTATGGTATGCAACCTCAAATTGGAGATAAATATCTTAGCGCAAAAGGTGAAACTTCTGTCGGAAGAATGAGCAAGTTACTCTGGGATCATCAATTCAAATATACAGGAAAGACTGTATCTGTATCAGCTACAGAATTCAACCAAGCTAGCTTGAAAAATGCTCAATACTTGACAGACAATGCTGGAAAACTGATGACTATCAAGGGCGTCACATTTGCTGACGGCGGTCAGAAAGTATACAGCAATAAGGAAGATGTAGTAAACAACAACTGTTGCGAACGTGTTCTAAACGAATTGGACAAAAACAGCTTTGTTGTGAGAACTAGTACTTATGCAGACTTTGCTGCCGAGACACTTCCTACTGGTAAAGTAAACATAACAGGTATTTTCACTCGCTATAATAATAAGTGGCAAGTTATCATCCGCAAAGCAAGCGATGTAGAAAACGCAAATTAAATTGCTATCAAACAGTAAAAACAAAAAAAGAAATATATGAAAAAGTTTATTTATTCATTATTAGCATTGGCTATTACAGCCATGACATTCACTAGTTGTGAAGATGTTCCAATGCCTTACAGTGAACCAACAAACGGTGGAGGTACAACCACAACATACACCGGTCAAGGTACTGTTGATGATCCTTATACAGTGGCTGACGCAAACAACTATATCAAAGCTGGCGTAAACTTAGACAGTATCGTTTATGTAAAGGGTAAAATTTCTTCCGTTGACTCTGTCAGTCTAAATTATGGTAATGCTTATTACAAAATTTCTGACGACGGAACGTCTACTGGTCAACTAATCGTTTATCGTGGTTATGCTTTCGGAAACCAAAAGTTTAAAGCTGCTAACGAAATCAAAGTTGGTGACAATGTTGTTCTTGTTGGTAAGATTGGTGCGTTCAAAGGTACTTATGAGTTCATGCAAGGTAACTATATCAATACCCTTAATGGAAAGACATATACTCCAACAACTGCAGATGACAACGCTATAGATAAGCCATATAACGTAGCAAAAGCAATCCAAGTTATTGCAGCAGGCGCACCTACAGCCCCTGTATATGTAAAGGGCATCATTTCTGTTGCTCCTTCATTCAATGGATCATACGGAAGCTTAACATACTACATCTCTGATGATGGTACTACAACAAACCAAATGCAGGTTTATTCAGGTCTTGGTATCGGTGGTGCCAAATTTACTTCTGCCAGTGACTTGAAACTCGGTCAGACTGTTGAAGTTTACGGTGTTATTAAAGATTACAGTGGCAAGCCAGAAATAGATAAGAGTAGCACTCTAATCTCTGTAACTGGTGATGGTACATCTACTGGTGGTGAGACTGGTGGTAGTGCAGTACCAGTCTCTATAAATAATACTACAGTTACAATGGCTAACAGTGCAGCAACTGAAAGCACAGAAACAGCAACTGTAGACCTAAATACATTGGGATATGCTGACAAGGCTGTTGTTAGTACAGTTAGTTTGACTGATGGCACAACTATTGTATTTGACAAGAATGGTGAAACAAATGCTCCAGTTTTCAATGTTTCAACTAAGGGTGTACGAGTATACAAAAATAATACGATTACGGTAAATGGCAAAAAAGCTATAGCGAAAATAGTATTTACATGCGATTCATATAGCGGAACAGATTACGTAGGTAATACTACTGCTACTGTTAAGTTTAGCGGAAATAATGCCACATATACAAACGTATTCACTGGATCAACTGGTGGTGGAGTACAGCTCAGAGTACAAACGATAACAATTACATATGCAAAGTAATAGCATATCAAAATAAAGTTATAAAGAGGTCGGTAATAAATACCGACCTCTTTTAATTTAGTAAAAAGGAAAAACTTATCTAAATATTTGGCAGGCTGCAAAATTTTGATTAATTTTGCAACCTGTTACGTAGATAACAAGATTACAAACAATAATATTTAAACGAAATGAAAAAAGGTATTCATCCAGAAAACTATCGTCCCGTCGTATTTAAGGATATGTCCAACGGCGATATGTTCCTTACAAAGTCTACTTGCAAGACAAACGAAAATGTAGAATTTGAAGGCGAAACTTACCCAATTGTAAAGGTCGAAATCTCAAGTACTTCTCACCCATTCTATACAGGTAAGAACAAGCTTGTTGATACAGCAGGTCGTGTTGACCGCTTCATGAACCGTTACGGTAAGTTGAAGAAGTAAATATATCCTTTTACAAGTATATATTATAGAGTGCGTTCGAACGTAGTTGCATATACGTTCGAACGCATTTTTGTCTTAAAAATATTACGTATGAGAAAAATTCATTTTTTTATCAGCTTGTTTGCCACAACTCTGTTCCTTGTTTCTTGTGGTAGTAACGAGAGTATTACTGACGACGGTAATGGAAGTACCAGTGACGTTACCAATGTAAATAAGAACACAATTTCAAGTAGTCAACCTAAAGAAATTGCTAGATTGGAATTTCCTAAGGTTAAAGGTGGAACAAGCGAAGTTATTATTCACTCAACATCTGCTTATGGAATGACATACGCATCAGAGTGGGATCACACATTAAGATCACAACGCTGGTCTTGTTTTGAGATATATAAGAGCAATAATGTAAAAAACTGGAACCGTAGTGGCTGGAAACAGACTTCATGGGGAGGAGACCCTTTTCAAAAGGATCCATCAGTCCCTTCATCAGAGCAGCCAAATGTTACAGGAGAATTTAGCGGTAGCTATTATAAAGGAATTGGTAGTTTCTATGAAAGAGGACACATCTGTGCTTCTGAAGACAGAGTATATTCAAAAGATGCTAACGAGCAAACTTTTTACATGACTAACATGCAGCCACAAGTTGGAAACCTGAATGAAAAGATATGGAGTGACATGGAGGCAAAAGTAAGAGACTGGGCTTCGAATGCTGATACTTTATACGTTTGCAAAGGTGGAACAATTGATGGTGACGATAAGATTATTGACCAAACAAAGAGTGGCTTTATTGTTCCTCGTTATTTCTTTATGGCTGTATTAGCAAAAAATTCTTTGGGATATAAGGCTATGGGATTTTGGATTGAACATCTTGATGTAGACCAAAGAAGTAAGGGTGTTGCATCTTTCGTTGTAAATATTGACGATTTGGAACAAAAGACAGGAATAGACTTTTTCTGTAATCTACCTGATGACGTTGAAAACCAAGTAGAAGGTTTAAGCGTAGACAAGGTTAAAATTGCATGGGGATTTTAACAATCCTATGCATCAAGATATAAAAAACAGGGATAAGGCATAAAGCTTTATCCCTGTTTTATTTTCATATGGGCTTATCTTCTACCCTTAACAATTTTATTTTCCACTACAACTCCCATTGCACGAGTCATCGCCGCACGAGTGAATGTTGGTGTATAACCTTTTGCATAAGTGTAACGACTGAAGTCAAAGTCAATATATTCATCGTTGTTCACACCCTTCATAGTACCATGAAAGCTCTTTGTATCAAGATAAGACTGAATATTACTATTCCCAAATGTTATGACATATTGGTTCTTACTTGCATCGTAAGTAACATAAATATCACCTGTCTTACTATCAATATACCACGAAAACTTTAGTTCCTGACTTTGAGTACCTGATACATCAACTTCAACACCTCGTCCACTTATTGATGTGGCATCATATTGGTCAAATTCCATTTGTCCATCAAACGTAGCCTGCTTGCGAATTCCGTTCTCTGTATATTCATATAACATTTTCCCTTCCCAATGTCCACGAAGAGTATTAGCAAGAACATTCAGCGTATTGTCGTTACTAGAGTTATTTGTGTTCTGATTATTATCATACCAATTGTCATCACCAGAATCACAGCTTGCAAAAATCATCGTAGTTGCAACGATAACAAGCAGCATTATTATTTTCATTAGCTTTTTCATATTTGAAGTCTTTAAAAGTTTTCTATATTAATATATTTACCGTTATTTTATAAACACTCTCTTTGGAGCACCAACAGTAGTTATTGAACGAGTTTTTGCGTATGAGTCAAAACCATATCTGTAACTATTCCAGTTTAGAGAAGATGTATGATACAGGCTAAAAGCAGCTCTTGTTCCGTCATTAGTTTGAATATATCCAGAGAACATAGAATCATTTATTTTATAATCATAGATTATGATATCCGTGTTTTCTTCTCTAAAGTGTATATATATATTCTGATCACGAACGACCCAAGTGATATGATTTGCGACATAATCATAAGGAGAGTTGCTATAATAGTCTACCCAGTAGCCGTCGCCAGAATTATACCCACTGTCAAACTCTATTTCTGAATAAGCGGCTTTATAAACCATTCCATCATATTCTGAACTAACATAAATATTACCTTTCCAAGTACCATCCATGTAGTATGCAACTTCTGCATCAGGATCACAAGAAGTAAAAGTGAAAGACAACAAAGCTGTCATCATCAATGTCAATATTGTAGTAAGGCGTTTCATAAGCTATATTCTTTAAGTTATTATATTTTGGTTTATTTCTATATTGCAAATATAACACAAATTTAAATATCTTAAAAAATAAATTCCATATTAATGAATAGGGATTTCCCTTTAATAAATGGATAATCCCCAACGGCATTTAATATAACAAATTACATCTGTTTATGCAATTCCTTCAATGAGTCCTCCTCTCCAACAATCCACATAACATCTCCCTTTTCAAACTTACGTGCAGGATCTATTAGTGTCAAGTTCTTCTGCCCCTCGTCAACTCCTACAACCATACAGTTAAACTGGTCGCGGATGCCACTCTCCTTCAAAGTCATACCTATAAACGAACTTTTAGCTGAAATAATAACCTTTCTTAATTTCATTTCGCGCTTTTCTATATCAGGATCTTCAGGTATAAGTTCATGCTTTATCGCTAATCTGAAATTGTTTAATTGTTCATCATCACCTATGACAAATAACTTATCTGCAGGGAAAATAATATAAGATCCGTTAGGTATGTTAATACGCAAAGAACCACGCAATATACTACTTACATGGACACCAAACCTATTTCTAAATTTCAGATCTCTGAGAGATCGTCCTATCCAAGTGGAATCTTCAGGAACCTCAAATTCACTTATATGAATATCTCTTTCAAGAAGATGTCCTTCAAAAAGCGGACGTCGCTTGCCATTGACTAGTGCAGCAATCTCTCTTGAACGCAAATTATTTATAAACAGTCGCTCAAGTTTTATACTTTCATGTTTTAGACTTCTTGAAAGCACCATTAGCGATAGCACAAACAAGGCGATACAAACCACAAGAGCATCCGTAAAGCGCGTGAGATAATTACATATATAAAATATGAATGCCAATGCCACAATTACTTTTACCATAATAGTGAAAATCAAAGGCAGACGATTCAATCTACTTTCTGTCCATAGGCGATTAAACTCATCACTATGCAGATTCTTCATCATCATAGAGCGCAAAAATGGCGATATAATTACTACGGTCAATGTTCCACAAACAGCATTACCTATCCAATGACCAAACAAATGGCGACTCAAAGGGAGTACAAACGTAAACATCAGTATTATAACAGCTGCAGACAATATACCATAGATAAGTGTATTTGAAAGCATCTTGCGCAACAATTTTCTCCAATCGTTTACTTCCTCGTATGAATTAACATGAGCATTCCCCAAATGATTCATTCTTCGAACCCATTTTTTGGGCAAATGATTTTCTAGATATAAGTAACATGGTTCAGAGGCCCTAATCATGTAAGGAGTTAGGAACGTTGTTATCACGGACACAGCCACGACAACAGGATAAAGAAAACGGCCAATAACACCAAGCGATAATCCCAATGAAGCTATGATAAATGCAAACTCTCCAATCTGTGCCATAGAGAAGCCACACTTCATTGCTGTCTTCAGTGGCTGACCACCCAACATAAAGCCAGCAGTTCCAAATATAACCTGTCCAAACAATATTGTCATCACCAATACAAATATTGGCACGGAATATTCAACCAGCACCTTTGGATCCACCAACATACCTACTGATACAAAGAAAACAGCTCCGAAAAGATTCTTTACCGGTTCTACTAGTTTTATAATTTTATCAGCTTCAACGGTCTCCGCAATGATACTTCCCATTACAAATGCTCCGAAAGCACTACTGAATCCAACTTTTGTTGACAACACAGCCATAAAGCAGCACAGTCCCAGAGCCACTATCACCATTGTCTCATTAGTCATAAGCTTTCTTGTGTGGCGGAAAAATAAAGGGATTAGAAATATTCCGACGACAAACCACAAGACTAAGAAGAATGCTATTTTAACTATAGAGCCGATCATCACTCCGCCATCAGGATTGCTACCGCTTGCAAGTGCACTAAGCATAACCATCATCACAATAGCAAGTATATCTTCCAATATAAGCACACTCATGACAAGTGAAGCAAAACGTTGTTGACGCAATCCTAAATCGTCAAAAGCCTTATATATTATTGTTGTTGACGACATAGCAAGCATACCGCCGAGGAACATACAGTCCATCTTGCTCCAATTGAAGAAATAACCTGCAAGCATTCCCAATGTTGCCATTGAAAAGATTATGGTTGCAGACGCTATTATAGGCGCCATGCCCATTTTGAGAATCTTCTTGAATGAGAAATCAAGTCCAAGAGAAAACAAGAGAAACATCACACCGATATCTGCCCAAGTCTGTATATTTATCTTATCGATTACAGAAACTGTATATGGCATGTGTGGAGAAACAAGAAATCCTGCCACAATATACCCCAATACAATAGGTTGTTTTAGTCGCTTGAATACCAAAGTAACTATTCCTGCTACAATAAGTATCAGCGCAAGATCATTTATTAAATTTGGTATCTCAGCCATATTATCTCGGTTTTTACAGTTTTTATCGTGGAATTATAAAAAGAATACTGGTAGCGTAAAAATTAACATTCCCGACTTTCATAAATTATCCAGAAAGTCGGGAATAATATTTAATCGTTGTAAGTACCAGTAATTTCACAAATCTTGGTAATTACTTCAACAGCTTTTTCCATGACTTGAATAGAAACAAACTCATGAGGTCCGTGGAAATTCACGCCACCTGCGAAGATGTTAGGACATGGTAGTCCACGGAAACTAAGCTGTGCTCCGTCTGTTCCGCCACGTATAGGCTCAACTTTTGGTGGAACTCCACTTTCCTGCATCGCCTTTAGCACGATATCAATAACATGCATATTAGGATCTATCTTCTCCTTCATGTTATAATATTGGTCATGAATTTCAATACTTACAGTACCTTCACCATATTTTTCATTCATTTTTTTAACACAATCTTCCATAAAGTCCTTACGGTCTTCAAACTTCTCACGCTCATGATCACGAATAATATAGCTAAGTTTGGCGCTCTCTGTACGACTGTCTATATTCAGTAAATGATAAAAGCCTTGGTATCCCTCTGTTGCTTCAGGAATATCTGTCTCAGGAATCAAACTATTAAATTCACAAGCGAGTCTGTTTGCATTAATCATTTTACCCTTTGCATATCCAGTGTGAACACTTACACCTTTAATGTGGACCTTAGCACCAGCAGCGTTAAAATTCTCATATTCAAGGTTGCCCAAGTCACCGCCATCCATAGTGTATGCCCAGTCACAACCAAACTTTTCAACATCAAAATGATGCGCACCCAGACCTATTTCCTCATCAGGATTAAATGCAATACGTATGTCGCCGTGCTTAATCGCATCGTTATCGCGCAAAATGCACATAGCCTGTACGATCTCAGCAATACCAGCCTTGTCGTCAGCACCAAGAAGAGTAGTTCCGTCTGTGACGATTATATCTTCACCAACATGCTCCTTTAGCTCAGGAAACTTAGATGTATAAGAAACTATACCTGGAGATAGTTCAATGTCCTTTCCATCGTAGTTCTTTATAATCCTAGCCTTGATATCTTTTCCGCTTGCATCAGGACTTGTATCATAATGAGAGATAAAGCCTATGGTAGGTGTCTTCTTCTTGGTATTACCCTTTAGGGTGGCATAGATGTAACCCATATCGTCCATCTCTACGTCGCAGAGTCCTTCGTCCTCAAGCTCTTGTTTTAAATACTTGGCGAACTCCATCTGTTTCGCCGTACTAGGGACACTGTCTGAGTCCTCACTAGACTGTGTGTCAAACTTTGTGTAATTAATAAATCTTTCAGTTAATTCCATATAATTGAATAGAATATAAGCCTTTAATTGTGTATTAATCTTTAACGTCTCGCTTAATGTGAGCTTCTGAAATGCAAATATACATATTTTTTCGGATATTTATATAAATCCAGATTAAAACATCCATAAAATAATGATTATCAGTAGTCTCACTCTAATGAAAAGTGATCTTGGCGGGATTCAAACCCGCGACCTTCAGAACCGGAATCTGACGCTCTATTCAACTAAGCTACAAGACCAACAGTTTTGCAAAATTACAAATAAAATCCCTAATTTCCAAAAGATAAGATACATTTGTGTGTTTCATAAGTTTAGGTGCCGTTATACAAAGTTATCAATATAAATTGTCGTTTGATTTATTTTTATGACATAACTCTTCGACCCTATTTGCACAATATTTCTGTATTATATAATATAGATATAACAAGGAAACAAAATAAGACTTATTCTTTTTTGCTTTTCAACTAAGTTATTGTATATTTACATTTAGTGAAGACAGACTAAACCTCAACGATAAAAAATACATTTTTTATTTTGTTTTGTGTTTGTCTTGCAGTATCTTTGTAAAATTTAAAATTACACAAAATGATTACTACTTTCTACATTACTAATATTATCTTACTAATAGCTATATTTTTTATCATAATATTTATGTATGGTAAGGCGCAGCGATTGAACTTTCCACACTTTCAGTTTCGTAGACGTTTCTTTATATCAGTTTATATTATGTTTGCAATATATACTATATCCACATTCAGCATATGTTCAAAGAAAGGTATCGAAGTTTTTGCAACAGAGCCCATAGGTTTTCTTTATATAACATTTATAATGTTCACCCTATTTTCTTCTGCTTATTTCGGACGTAATTATCATAAAAATTTGGTTGTTTGGCTATTTCTTCTTCAATATCCAGTGGTATTATTGCTAGTACATGCTTTTGTTCTCATATCTGGTTGCTATTCAAAAATTTACACTCTATCAAGCATATTTCAAAATGACAGACTTTTATCTGCAGTGTTCATAGCAAGGCTTGTATGGATTGGAATAATTATATCTGGATACATGCTAATGATAGGAATAATCATTGACTCATATTTTCATTTTCGTAAAAGTCTCACACAATTAACTACAGAAAACGTTTTGTCTATGCGCCGTGATGAGATTATCGATATAGCAATATATTTAATATTATTCGTATGGATGATGATCAATAACTTTTTACCATCGTTACTCCCAAGAATACTCACAAATATATTCATGACGATAATGATTGCGCGCACATACTATATATATAGAAACTTTATTCATTACTCTTTGGAACTATCCAAAATGAATATTGTTATTCATGGAAAATTAAAAAAACTCATGGGACAGCATATTAACAACCCTTTCTACACAAGCAATCCCACATTGGAAGTTGTGTCTGAAGCTTTGGGGGTTGACAAAAACGAATTAAGAGATTATATTTATTCTGAACTCGGAACAACATTATCGGCATGGACAAGTGAGAAACGAATATTATACATTTCACAACAGCTTTTAAAGACAAATCGTATGGTTAGTGAACTTGCATTATCATGCGGATATTCAAATCCGCCAGCTTTGAATCGCGCTTTTAAGCAACGCTTTGGTGTAACTCCGTCAGAATTCAGAGCTAAGAACAAAGGCTAATTTTACGAATATCTTTGTGCAAAAAAAAGTTTATTTTTTACTTTTACTGTTACCTTACGTTAAAATAACGTGTGGTGGTAAGTCTTTTTGTGGTATTGGTAAGTCCGTTATAGAATAAAAACGCTAAAATTGCAATCGAAAATTCAATTTTAAATTTAATTAGAAGTAAATTCATCTGCTTTGGTTTGTGAAAATCGGCATTTGTAAACAAGTTAAAATTTATTAGTCGAGAAAATGTGATCCATGTTCATTGAATAGCGATTCTAATGAATGTGGATTTTTTGTACATCTATTTTTTATTAAGATTTTGTGTTTATCTGAGATATATTTTTTGTATTTTTGCAACTTAATTGAATATATATTATTATGAATACAAAACAAGCCCCCACAGTAAGTTTACTTTTTATATGTCTAGGAAATATATGCCGTTCACCAGCTGCTCATGCCGTCTTCTGTAAAATGATAGCAATGCGTGGACTTGAAAACAACTTTGTTGTGGACTCTGCAGGTATAGGAGACTGGCATATAGGAGAATTACCAGACAGCAGAATGAGAACACATGGCAGTAAACGTGGATATGACATAAATCATCATGCACGACAATTTAAACTTGATGATTTTAACAAGTTTGATTATATTGTTGTGATGGACGAAGAAAACTATCGCATAATAACAAGTATGGCTAAATCTAAATCAGACCTTGCAAAGGTAATACGTATGTCTAATTACTTTAGTCAGCATTCAAACAACTCTGTTCCAGATCCATATTATGGCGGATCTGCTGATTTTAAACTTGCTCTTGACTTAATTGAAGACGGATGTGACGGATTACTTAAAAGTTTTTTTCCTAAAGATGCTAACAATATCCAAATAGAAACCAAATAACAAAAAGAACTTTCTTTTTGCAAAATTAATAAGCAAAAAGCTTGCAATATAATTAATATTTCTTATCTTTGCAAGCATATAAGAATAATAAAACTTATTGAGATGAGCAAATTGATAAAACCTGATGGTTATATGGCGCTTCTAGACATGAAGCAAACAGAACAAGGTATAAAACTTATAAAAGATTTTTTTCAACAGAACCTGTCTACTGAATTAAGACTTCGTCGTGTTACGGCACCTCTGTTTGTTTTGAAAGGTCTTGGAATTAATGATGACCTTAATGGCGTTGAGCGACCTGTTACATTTCCAATAAAGGATTTAGGCGACGCAAAGGCAGAAGTTGTTCATTCTCTAGCAAAATGGAAAAGACTTACACTTGCGGAATACAATATTGAGCCAGGATATGGTGTATATACTGATATGAACGCGATTCGTGCTGATGAAGAATTAGATAACCTTCATTCACTATATGTAGACCAATGGGATTGGGAAGCTGTTGTAACAAAAGAGCAGCGCACAATTTCATTCCTAGAAGACGTAGTAAGACGCATATATGCCGCAATATTACGAACAGAATACCTAACATGTGAGACTTACCCTGAAATAAAACCATTCCTTCCTCGTGAGATTCATTTCGTTCACAGTCAGGATCTTATTGATATGTATCCAGACTTGTCTCCTAAAGAACGCGAGGATGCTATATGCATGAAATACGGTGCCGTATTTGTTGAAGGAATTGGAGGAAAACTGAGTGATGGCAAGAAACATGATGGTCGTGCTCCTGACTATGATGATTGGAGTACAATCGCTGAAAATGGAAAAGCCGGTCTTAATGGTGATATTCTTATCTGGTATCCTGTTCTTCAACGCTCATTTGAATTGAGTTCTATGGGTATAAGAGTAGATAAAGAAGCCTTATTACGCCAATTGAAACTTGAAGGTAAGGAAGATCGCGAAAAACTATATTTCCACAAGCAATTACTTGAAGACAAACTTCCTCTAAGCATTGGTGGAGGTATAGGTCAAAGCCGTCTTTGCATGATAATGCTTCATAAAGCACATATCGGAGAAATACAGGCTAGCATTTGGCCAAAGGATATGCGTAGCGAATGCGAAAGTTTAGGAATGCCACTTATTTGATAATTATTGATATAATGAATATCGGGATAATCTAAATATTTAGATTATCCCGATTGCTTTTTAATTATAGTAACATCGACTATTATAAAAAAAGCGAAACCTTTTTAATTCTTGGGCAATTTAGCGGGTGATATCCCCATAAAAAACTTTTTCAGATAGAGTGGAGTCTATAATTAAAAACAACTATATATATATAATTTCTGTAAAACAGAAACCACAACATTATGTAAGATCAAGTTCTAGATTCTTACATAGTTTGCTAAACGATTCATTATCTTTCTTTAGAGACTCAAAAACATCACGTTTAGACATTATTTGTTTTACCTCAGCGGCTTCAGCCAGTCTTAGATTTATCTTTATATTACCATTGTGAAGATCACTGGCAAGTGTTTTTCTGATTCTCGGCTTAATCTCATCAATCTGATTTAATAAGATCTGGTTATCTATAACAGCTTCTATCACAGGATAATCAGAAATTTTAGGAGTTATATTCTTCATACGCGAAGCTATACCTTTCAATGTTTGTGGCATTCTAGTACACATGCCCAACCAACATCTTTCCAAATCCTCTTGTGAGAAGTGACCAACTTCTTCCTTATTGGTTTTATATTTTTCGTCAGAATCTACAGCCAGTCCTTCGTTTTTTGTTCTAGCAGACTTAAATGTAAAGCCGATATTATTCAACTTTATCTTATGTTTTGCCGTTCCAAATGCTCTTTGTTGCGAATCGGAACCCTTATCGGGTACCGAAGCTGTTACTATAGATACGTTTTCCTCTTGAGGTTCCTGAGTAACCTCTTTACTCCTGTCTCTTGGAGACAAGACATGACTCTTAGCGGCAGCTACCTGCGATGCTGCCTTTTGCTGAGATAAAATCAGGTTCTTAAACAGGGATTTTAATCTTTTAGGGCGGCGCCCCGCACTTGCCGAATCATCATCCGACTGTGTTATCTGCGCCACCTGAATAAGCGTAATTTCAACTAGCAGTCGCTTGTTGCTACTTTGCTTATAGTTTATATCACATTGATTAAGAACTTTCAATGCCTTATATAAAAAATCCACAGGACATTTCTGAGCCTGCTCATAAAACTTCTGACGTTGTTGCTCACTTGTCTCTAGCAACGGTAAAGTCTGTTGGTCTTTAGCCATAAGTACATTACGTATATGACTAGCCAAACCATTTATAAGATTTCCACCATCAAATCCCTTACCAAGGATGTTATTCAACAAAAGCATAATCTCACTCACCTTATTTGTCAGAGAGTATTCCACGATTTTGAAATAGTTTTCGGAATCAAGAACATTTAAGTCTTCTATGACTTTCTGGTAAGTAATATTTCCCATGCAGAAACTTGCTGCCTGATCAAATATAGACAAAGCATCGCGCATACCACCATCAGCCTTTTCTGCAATTACGCTCAAAGCCTCTTCCTCATACTTAATTCCCTCTTTTTCAGCAACGCTCTTAAGATGGTTAATCGTATTGGAAACAGTCATACGTTCAAAGTCATATATCTGACAACGTGAAAGGATTGTCGGCAGAATTTTATGTTTTTCTGTTGTCGCAAGGATGAAGATTACATGAGCAGGCGGTTCCTCAAGAGTTTTAAGGAATGCATTAAACGCAGCTGTAGACAACATGTGAACCTCATCAATAATGAAGACCTTATAACGTCCTATCTGCGGCGGAATGCGAGTCTGTTCCATCAGAGCCTTGATATTCTCAACAGAGTTGTTGCTTGCTGCATCAAGTTCGAAGATATTATAAGAACGTTGCTCATTAAAAGATTTGCAACTCTCGCATTCATTACAAGCTTCACCATCCTCGCGTGGGTGCTCACAGTTGATAGCCTTTGCGAAAATACGTGCACAAGTAGTCTTTCCGACACCTCTTGGGCCACAGAAAAGGTATGCATGAGCAAGTCGTCCACCTTTAACAGCATTTTTCAATGTCGTTGTAAGTGCGCTTTGCCCGACAACCGAGTCGAATGTCATTGGACGGTATTTTCTGGCAGAAACAATATATTCTTCCATTATTTTTTAGAATTGATGATGCAAAGATAGTAAAAATTATTATCTTTGCAAACAAATAATATAATTATGGCAAGTCGTTTAGGTGTTGTATGGGGGTTTATCGCTCACTATAAGTATCTTGTAGTGACGCTGCTCGGTGTTCTCATCGTTGGATTTATCGACGAGAACAGCTTTATGAGACGTATCCAACTTGAACTGCAGATAAGTGATTTGCAGAGCAATATCGAGAAATACAACAAACAGTATGAAGATGACTCCAAACAGCTGAGAGAGATAAGACAAAATCCGAAGACTATCGAAAAGATTGCACGTGAACGTTATTTCATGAAAGCTGATGACGAAGACATCTATGTACTTAGTGATGACGAGAAGCCTATAAATACTAATGATGAAACAACAAAATAAGTTACAAAGCATTTTATTTTTGCTTGGCGGCATATTGATGGTTATCGGTGTTGGCTGCTTCGTTTTTATGTTTAAGCAGCAAATAGTTAGTTGGCTGTTCCTTGTTGGTACAATATTATTTGCTACGATGCAGATGATGCAGGAGTACGAAGGAAATAGCATAACTGTTCGCAGGTTGAAGAACATAATGAATTTAGCTGATATGGTATTCATATTCTCAGGGATTCTTATGGTAGACAATGTTTATGGTTTCATACGTCCAGCATTCAGCAATTCAATAGACTATCTTTCTTATATATATAATAAGTGGGTGGTACTTCTGCTAATTGCTGCAATATTGGAAATATACACCATGCACAGAATTGAATGGGAAATAAAGAAAGAAAAGAAAAATAACTCTAATATATAGTATCCAAAGGAAAACAGGTATCTGAATTACGAAAATAATATAAAAGTTGTGTTATATAATTTAAATAGCATGAATTTTTTTTCGAACCTCATTTATACATGTTATCTTTGCTTTTAAAGAAAAATGAAAACTGTTTATGATAAAATTTTTGTATCCAATTATATCACTACTAGCTTTAACGCTAACGTCATGTGGTAAATCATATAATGTAATCGGCACATCAAATGTTTCTAACCTTGATGGAAGAATGCTATATCTGAAAGTTTTAAAAAACAATGAATTCAAGACTATAGACTCATGTGATGTTGTTCATGGGCAATTTCACTTCCAAGGAGCCTTCGACTCTGTACGAATGGCAAACATCTTTATGGATGACGAAAGCGTATTACCTCTAGTTATTGAAGATGGCGACATCAACATTAAGATAGACAACACACAGCAGACAGTAAGCGGAACTCCGCTTAATGATAAGCTATTCAAATTCTTCAATAAATACAATCAAATGAAGAGTCTTGAAAACGAACTTGTTCACAAGCATGACCAAGCTATCATGAACGGTAGAAACATGAATATTGTAAATGCCAACCTTAACAAGGAAGCTGCACATTTATCTCAACAGGAAGACAATTTGATTACGAGTTTTGTTACCGAAAACTTTGATAACATTCTTGGTCCAGGTGTTTTCTTCATGGTAACTATTGGTTACAAATATCCAGAACTAACACCATGGATAGAAGACATTATGAGCAGGGCTACAGATAATTTCAAAAACGACCAATATGTTAAGGACTATTACAAAAAAGCCCTTGAAAACCAACAGATAATGAACGGCATGCGTGGTGCTCCAGCGAACTCGCAACCAGCGCAAGCTCCAGCACAACCTAACGCCGCCCCTACACCAAACCAGATGGCAACCCCATCTTCGGCGCCTATGACGAGATAAGGTTACAGAATTCATAAAACCTTTAAGATGAGAATATTAATAAAAAGTGGAACAATAGTTAATGAAGGTTGCTCTGTATTGGGCAACATTGTAATCACTGATGATATTATATCCGGAGTCTATGCTGAAGGTGAAACTCCCCGCGGAGCCTACGACAAGATTGTAGACGCCTCGGGGTGTTTTGTTATTCCAGGAGTCATTGACGACCACGTGCATTTCCGCGAACCAGGGTTGACTGATAAAGCTGACATAAAAAGCGAAAGCAGAGCTGCAGCTTGCGGTGGTGTTACATCCTATATGGATATGCCTAACACTTCTCCCCAAACCACATCAATAGAAGCTTTTAATAACAAATTAGATATTGCCCAAAAGAATAGTCTTGTAAATTACGGATTTTTCTATGGAGCAACAACATCAAATGCCGAAACTTTCAACTCGCTCGACCGCCATACTATTCCTGGTATAAAACTTTTTATGGGCGCAAGTACTGGTAATATGCTTGTTGACAAAGCTGAGTCATTGAATAATATATTTAAAACTTGCGCTGACAACGACATCATATTGATGACCCATTGCGAGGATACCGATATCATAAATGCCAATATGAATGTGGCAAAACAGGAAAATGACGATCCTGATATAACAATGCATCCATTGATAAGAAGTGAACTTGCATGTTATAAAAGTACATCAGCAGCTGTAAACCTCGCAAAAAAGTATAACACCAGACTACACGTTGCACACGTTACAACAGCAAGTGAACTTGAACTTTTCGGTGACGATGATAAAATAACAGCAGAAGCTGTAATAGCACATATTTATTTCTACGATGAAGCTTATAAGTCTTTAGGCGCATTGATAAAATGTAACCCTGCCATAAAAACAAAACATGACAGAGATGAGATAAGAAAAGCTTTAAATGACGGTAGGATTACGACTATAGGCACAGACCATGCACCGCATGAGCTCAAAAATAAACAAGGAGGATGCAGTAAAGCTGCTTCTGGTATGCCAATGATTCAGTTCTCACTTGTCACAATGCTTGAACTTGTCGACGAAGGCATACTTTCTATTGAGCGTCTTATTGAATTAATGTGCCATAATCCAGCAACTCTTTTTCATGTAAACAAGCGCGGATTCCTGCGTACAGGATATAAGGCAGATATTGTTGTGATACAACCATCGTGTAAATGGGAAGTTACTAAAGAAATAATAAAAAGCAAATGTAAATGGAGTCCTATGGAGGGACATATTTATAATAATAAGGTTAAAACAACTATATGCAACGGTAACATTGTTTATGATAACGATAACATAATAGATGCCAGCAGAGGCGAAGCTCTTGCGTTCAATGTTTAGCCGCTTGATTTTAAAAAGATGACCATTCATTATAACATACAGGATATAGAACCATACATTAACTGGATTTATTTCTATCATGCATGGAACATGAACGGCAAACCAGAAGCTGAAAAAATGAAGCTTCGTGGTGATGCCGAGCAGATGTTGCATGAATGGTATGGCAAATATCATACTCATGCTGTATTTGACATTCTTGACGCCAATAGTGATGGCGATGATTTGATATTAAACGGCATTAGAATTCCAATGCTCAGACAGCAGAAACTTATCGCTGATGGATTACCAAATTTATGTCTGACAGATTTTGTACGTCCAGCTTCAACTGGCATAAAAGATAAAGTTGGCTTATTTGCAACAACAGTAGACGCTGAGTTGCAGAAAAAATACATCAATGATGAATATAAGCGGATGATGGCTCAAGTGCTTGCAGATAGATTAGCTGAAGGGACTGCAGAAAGAATGCACGAGGAAGTAAGACGCAAATATTGGGGATATGCTCCAAATGAGAAACTTACAATGAAGCAGACTCATAATGAAGAATATCAGGGGATAAGACCAGCTGTTGGTTATCCTTCATTACCAGACACAAGTCTCAACTTCATAATCAGCGACATCATCGACATGAAAGGAATAGGAATAAGACTTACCGAGAATGGAATGATGACTCCCCATGCTAGTGTAAGTGGTTTCATGTTCTCGCATCCACAAAGCAAATATTTTGATTTGGGAAGAATTGGCAACGACCAGATTGTTGATTATGCAAACAGAAGAGGTATACCTGTAGAATTAGTGAAAAAGTTTTTGAAAGTTGTATAATGCTTTAGCATTTATATTTTATTGATTAATGGTAGCAAAGATAATAATTTTGATTATACTGGCGATAGTGCTCCCCGACTTATATATAGACATGCATTATCTAAGACATAGGGCAAATTACAACCTATGGAAACGACTCGTGTGGTGGACACCAGCCACGATAATAATGATAATTAGCCTGCATTTCGCATTTAGCAAAGAGTTCGCGCCTGACGACATGCGTATTCTTGTGGGATACGTAATGATATTGGGTATATTCGCAGTTCCAAAAATAATATTTTCAGTATGCTCATTTCTTGGCTGGAGACACTGCGTATATCATAAAACACCTCATAATTGGGGAAGCATAATAGGAATACTTCTTTCTGTAGTTTCTGTCATTATGATTGTATACGGATTCACTATCGGACCACGAAAACTGAAAGTCGTAAATGTTGAGATACCGATAAAGGGACTTCCACAAAGCTTTAATGGACTGAGAATCGTTTTATTCTCAGACGCTCACATTAACTCTTTCCATAACATCATGGAAGACTGCCTTGTACGTGACATTGACACGATATCAACTCTCAAACCTGACATCATTTGCTTTGCCGGGGATTTACAAAACATCAAGCCTTCAGAGCTATATCGTTACAAGAACCTTCTATCACGAATAGCAAAAAACACGAATGTACCTGTTTATAGTATACTTGGAAATCATGATTATAGCATGTACCAAACTGGGACACCACAGGAAAAAGCATCAAACGAACGTAAATTGCGTGAATACGAAAAATCAATAGGTTGGCAGCTTCTAAACAATGAACATAAAGCATATTATTCTGCAAATCACAAAGATTCTATTATCATAGCAGGCGAAGGCAACTGTGGAACAGGACGTTTTCCAGACTGGTCTGATATGAAAAAGACTATGAGAGGAGTAAAGAAAAACGATTGCGTGATACTTATGCAACATGATCCAATGACATGGCAATCTAGAATACTACCAAAGAGCAATGCTGCATTAACACTTAGCGGTCACACACATGGAGGTCAAATCAGCATATTTGGATTGCGTCCTTCTGCTTTAGTATATCCAAATGATCGCGGACTTTATGAAAAACAAGGCCGTTATCTATATGTAACTAGCGGAATAGGTGCATTGCTTCCTTTCAGACTCGGTGTACCTCCAGAGATCACCATCATAACATTGAAAATAAAGAAATAAAAACAATAAGACAATATGAAATATCTTTATCGACTTTACCAATTGTTTATCTGTCTGCCGATATTAATTGTCGACAGCATTTTCACATCATTAGCAACAGTTATAGGCTGCATGCTTGGTAACGGACATTTCTGGGGATACTATCCAGGTAAATGGTGGTCTTGGTTGTGGATAAGACTACTTCTTCTTCCTGTTAAGGTTGAAGGACGTGAGAATCTTGATCCAAAACAGTCGTATGTTTTTGTAGCAAATCATCAAGGAGCTTTTGACATTTTCTTGATATACGGTTTTCTTGGAAGAAATTTCAAGTGGATGATGAAAAAAGGTATTGGTAAAATACCTTTGATTGGCACCGCTTGTAAATATGCACATCATATTTTTGTCGACAAGAGTGGACCATCAAAGATAAGGGCAACCTATGATCAGGCACGCTCTATATTGAAAGAAGGTATGTCTTTGGTAGTTTTCGCTGAAGGTGCACGTACATTTACAGGACATATGGGAGTATTTCGTCGTGGTGCTTTTATGCTTGCCGACGATCTTCAGTTACCTGTTGTACCATTGACAATAAACGGAAGCTTTGATGTTAAACCACGTATGAAAGATAAGTATTGGATATTCTGGCATCCACTTAAGCTCACTATCCATAAGCCAATTGCACCAATCGGCAAAGGACCAGAGAATGTTAAGAACCAAATGGAAAAAAGCTATGCAGCCGTAATGAGTGCCATTTCTCCTGAATACCAAGGCTTTGTTGAAAACCCAGACCAATAAAATAAAAACTTTGTTATTTATTTTGTTCTTCTCACAACTTGCACTATCTTTGCAAAATATTAAAATATTGAATAGCTATGCATGAAAGTGATTCTATCGTAATTATTCCCACATACAACGAAAAAGAGAATATTGAAAATATTATACGTACTGTATTTAGTCTTGAAAAATGTTTTCATATTCTTATAATTGATGACGGAAGTCCTGACGGAACTGCCGCTATTGTGCATCGTTTGATTGATACTGAATTCTCTGACCGTTTATTTATCATTGAACGCAAGGGAAAACAAGGACTTGGCACAGCTTATATTGCAGGTTTCAAATGGGCATTGAATCGCGAGTATGGCTATATTTTTGAAATGGATGCTGATTTCAGCCACGATCCCAAAGATTTACCACGTCTATATGCAGCTACTCATGATGAAGGCAACGATGTTGCTGTTGGATCACGCTATGTCAGCGGAGTGAATGTTGTTAATTGGCCTATCGGCAGAGTACTGATGAGCTATTTCGCATCCCAATACGTGCGCATTGTTACTGGTTTCAAAGTTCACGATACTACTGCTGGATTTGTATGCTACAAGCGGCGTGTACTCGAAACAATATCTTTAAATGATATACGTTTCAAAGGATATGCTTTCCAGATAGAAATGAAGTACACTTCTTATAAGATAGGATTTAAGATTAAGGAAGTTCCTGTAATATTCGTTAATCGTCGTGAAGGAGTGAGTAAGATGAACGGTGGTATTTTTGGCGAAGCTTTTTTCGGAGTTATGCGTCTCAGACTTGACGGTTGGCTTCGTAAATATCCCAAGATAAAAGACTAGAATTGGACATTAAAGAAATAAGAAATATTTATGGTAAAGCTCCTCAAATTGGAGCTTTGATGAAGTTACTTAAAGATAATACCGTCGGTAATATCTTTTTGAAGGGATTGTCATGTTCTGCCACTCCGGTAGTATTCTCTGCATTTTCTGACAAACTCGACAACACGTTTTTATTCATACTTCAAGATGCTGACGAGGCTGGATATTTGTATCATGACCTCATGCAGATTATGGAGTCAGACAATGTACTGTTTTTCCCTTCTGGATATAAACGTGCTGCCAAGCATGGACAGCGCGATAGTGCGAATGAAATACTACGTACTGAAGTTCTAGCCAAAGTTGCTTCACGTAATAATGCAAACAAAGCATTGTTCATCGTGTCATATCCTGATGCTCTAGCAGAGTTAGTTGTATCAAAAAAGCGACTTGACGAAAGACGATTATCCTTGAAGAAAGGACAGAATATCGACATAACTGATGCAGAACATATATTGCGTGAATATGGATTCACTGAAACTGATTATGTTTACGAACCGGGGCAGTTTGCTGTTCGTGGTAGCATATTGGATGTATACTCTTTTAGTTGTGAATATCCTTTCCGTATAGATTTCTTTGGCGATGAAATAGATACTATCCGTACTTTTCAAGTACAGGACCAGTTATCAAAAGATAAACGTGACAGCATTGAGGTGGTTCCTCAACTAATGAATACGACCTCAGAAAAGATCTCTTTTCTAAAATTTCTACCCGACGACACGTTCCTTGTCATGAAGGACTTCACATATATCCACGATGTTATCGAACGGATATACAAGGACGGTTTCTCTTCACAGGCTCTTACTGATAGACTTGAAGGTGCTACAGAGGTTGAACAAAAGCAGATTGTGGATGAACTGAACCGTGATAAGTCACTTGTCAGCCCATATCAATTCACTGAAGATGCAGCAGCGTTCCGTCGTATTGAATTTGGACCAAACGTTAAGTCTGCAGTGAAGCATTCTTCGCAAAACACAGCTGTTCGCGATGCATCCATAACGTTTGCCATCACTCCACAACCACTTTTCCATAAAAACTTTGATTTACTAACACAGGCTTTTGAGGATTATATTCTTAAAGGTTACAAACTTTATATACTTGCAGATAGTGAAAAGCAGACACAAAGATTAAAAGACATATTTGCTGATATGGATTCGCCACAAGCAAATTCAATAGTCTTTGAACCTGTAAATAAAACTATTCATGAGGGCTTTTCCGATTCCAATTTAAAAATATGCCTCTTCACTGATCATCAGATCTTTGACCGTTTCCATAAATACAATCTGAAGAGTGATAGTGCTAGAACAGGAAAGATCGCCCTCACGATGAAAGAGCTTCAGGAAATGGAACCTGGAGACTTTATTGTTCATGTAGATTTCGGTATTGGTAAGTTTGGCGGTCTTGTACGTGTACCAGCCGGTAACAGCTATCAAGAGGTTATACGCATCATCTACCAACATAATGACAAGGTAGATGTCAGCATCCACTCATTATATAAAATAAGCAAATATAGACGCAGTGATACAGGGGAACCTCCGCGTCTTAGCACTCTTGGAAGCGGAGCTTGGGACAAACTTAAGGAGAAAACCAAGAAGCGAATCAAAGATATTGCACGTGATCTTATCAAACTATATGCTCAACGCCGACATGAAAAGGGATTTGCATATAGTAGTGACAGTTATATGCAGCATGAACTCGAGGCTAGTTTCCTATACGAGGACACTCCAGATCAAAGCAAGGCAACACAAGATGTCAAGAATGATATGGAGAGTGCACGTCCTATGGACCGACTTATTTGTGGTGATGTAGGTTTTGGAAAGACAGAAGTTGCTGTCCGCGCAGCTTTCAAAGCCGCATGTGACAGTAAGCAGGTTGCAATACTCGTACCTACAACTGTATTAGCTTATCAACATTATCAAACATTCCTCAGTCGTCTTAAAGGCATGCCTGTCAGAATTGAATATCTATCAAGAGCACGTTCCACAAAACATACGAAACAGGTACTCGAAGATCTAGAATCAGGAAAGATAGATATATTAATTGGAACCCACAAACTTATTGGCGACTCTGTTAAGTGGCATGATTTAGGTCTCCTCATCATTGACGAAGAACAAAAGTTCGGTGTGTCTACAAAAGAGAAACTCCGCAAGTTCAAGACTAATGTTGATACGCTCACCATGTCTGCTACACCTATACCGCGCACATTGCAGTTCTCGTTAATGGGGGCACGTGATATGAGTATTATACGCACTCCGCCACCAAACAGATACCCTATAAATACAGAATTGGCAACATACAGTCACGAAGTTATAGCAGATGCTATCAACTTTGAGATGAGCCGCAACGGACAAGTTTACTTTGTAAACGACCGTATTAGCAACTTACAGGAGATAGCTAACCTTATACATAAATATGTACCAGATTGCCGTATTGCCATAGGTCATGGACAAATAAAGCCAGAGGAACTTGAAAAAATCCTTGTCGGCTTTATGAACTACGACTATGATGTGCTGCTGTCAACAACTATTATTGAGAACGGTATAGATATAAGTAATGCCAATACAATCATAATAAATGATGCACATAGGTTCGGACTTTCCGACCTTCATCAGATGCGCGGCAGAGTAGGACGCAGCAACCGAAAGGCTTTCTGCTATCTTCTTGCACCACCAAAGAGTGTACTTACATCTGAGGCACGCCGTCGATTGGAAGCTCTTGAGACATTCTCTGATTTGGGAAGTGGCTTTAATCTTGCTATGCAGGATCTTGACATTCGTGGAGCCGGTAATCTTCTTGGAGGAGAACAAAGCGGATTCATGGAAGATTTAGGATATGAAACATATCAGAAGATTCTCAATCAGGCCGTAACAGAGCTAAAGAACGATGAGTTTCAGGATGTCTACGCCCAACAAATGGCTGAAGGCAAAAATATCACTGGTGATGAGTTTGTTGAAGATTGCGCCATTGAAAGCGATTTAGAGATGTATTTCCCCGACAACTATGTTCCTGGAAGCAGCGAACGAATGCTACTTTATCGCGAACTTGATAGTATCAATGACGATGATGAACTGGCATTATATAGGAAACGACTTATTGATAGATTTGGTGAAACTCCAAAGGAGGGAGAGGAACTCATGCAGGTTGTTACTCTTCGTCGACTTGGTAAACGTCTAGGCTGTGAGAAGATTATGCTAAGGCAAGGAAAGATGAATATGCAATTTGTGAGCAATCTAGAAAGTGCTTATTACCAAAGTAACACTTTCGCTGCTATTATTAACTATGTAGGAAGAAATCCACGTAGATGTGATTTTAGACAAGTTACAACTAGACGTCTGCTAAGCGTAAATAGTATACTTACCGTTGGAGATGCGGTTGTTATACTAAGGAATATGTTGGAAAACATGTAATTGAACATTTGTTATATACATAATAAAATGGCGGATAGTATATTTTGGTGGACAAAAATGCTCTATTTTTTGTCCACCAATCTGTCCACCATCGTTTGACATTTCTTATTTCAATATGTTAATACTTAAACGTATACGTTTATTTTATAAATTTAATATGGAATATCAACGATAAAATCAGGAAAATCGAACATAAGGATAAACTAACAACAAACGATACATAAATTATTAACATTTTGATTAGGACCTTTAATCTTAATATTTTACCTTTGCAACATTATAATTAATAATGATATATTGTATCATTTGCAACTCAATTAATCAAGCTAAAAAATGTATGATAAAGATGTTTTTTAAATATCGAAATCACATCAGGAAATATAACATAAGAAGAGAAATGTTTAATGCGAATAGATTAACTCGTTTAAAATCATACAATTTCTTAAAAGTCATTGTTTGATTTTAAATCCTGTCAATCGAAGACAGGTAAAATGACATATTAAGGGCAAACATGTAGAACGTGTGAACGCTTTATTTTTTGCCCATGTCATTTTAAAAGCTATCTATTTACTCCCCCTATTTAATTAGATCTCAAGTAAATAAATGCTATTTACAAGAGCAAGTTATTTGCCAGAACATGGCATTAAGTCTTGTTTAGTATCAATTTTTTCGACTAATATAATGTGACTCAAACGACAAATAAAAGAAAGTGACTCATACGACTAATTAGATTTTAATTATTAACTTAGAACTGACAAGCCCAGCCAAATTATATGACTGGGCTTGTCTCGTATATGTTACTTTCTATTATTTCTTAATTTCATTGATATCAAATTGCGGAACATCTTCAAGATTCTTTGCAATCTCACTGTCGGTAATACTATAGTTCTGAAGATCACCATTAATATAGCTTTCATACGCGGTCATATCTATTAATCCATGACCTGAAAGACAGAAAAGAATAACCTTCTCCTCACCTTTCTCCGTAGCTTTCTTCGCCTCTCTTATTGCCGCAGCAATAGCGTGGCCGCTTTCTGGTGCAGGAATTATACCTTCGGCACGTGCAAAGATCATACTTGCCTCGAAACTCTCCAATTGAGGAATATCTACACCATACATATAATTATCGCGTATAAGCTGACTAATTATCATGCCAGCTCCATGATACCTCAAACCACCAGCATGTATGTTAGCAGGCTTAAAATCATGTCCTAGAGTGAACATAGGCAACAATGGCGTATAACCTGCCTCGTCACCGAAATCATATTCAAACTTTCCACGTGTAAGCTTTGGACAACTTTCTGGTTCAGCAGCAATAAACTCTGTTTTCTTGCCGTCTTTAATATTGTGTCGCATGAAAGGAAATGCGATACCGCCAAAATTGCTTCCTCCACCAAAACATGCTATCACAGTATCTGGATATTCACCCGCCATTTCCATTTGTTTCTCAGCCTCAAGACCTATAACAGTCTGATGCAATGCTACATGATTCAGTACAGAACCAAGAGTGTATTTGCAATTAGGTGTAGTGGTAGCAAGTTCTATAGCCTCGCTTATTGCTGTTCCTAAAGAACCAGGATGATTAGGGTCACGAGTTATGATATCTTTTCCTGCACGTGTACTCATAGATGGCGAACCTTCTACCGTAGCACCAAACGTACGCATAATTGCAGAACGGTAAGGCTTCTGCTGCATACTTATCTTTACTTGATATACAGCAGCTTCAAGTCCGTATAGTTTTGCAGCGTAGCTTAACGCTGCTCCCCACTGCCCTGCTCCAGTTTCAGTTGTTACATTTGTATCACCTTCCTGCTTGCAGTAATAGCATTGCGGAATCGCAGAGTTTATCTTATGTGAACCAAGTGGGTTTGTACTTTCATTCTTAAAATAAATATGTGCGGGAGTTCCAAGAGCCTCTTCAAGCGCATAAGCTCTTACTAAAGGAGTAGATCTGTAATAAGTATACTTCTCGCGCACTTCCTCTGGAATTTCTATCCATGCGTGTTCAATATCCAGTTCTTGTTTTGAACACTCCTTATTAAAGATATGGCTCAGGTCATCGGCATCCAAAGGTTTATGTGTTGCCGGATTAAGTGGTGGCAGAGGCTTGTTAGGCATATCTGCCTGAATGTTATACCAATGTGTTGGAATTTCATTCTCTTGAAGGATGAATCTTTTTTGTCTCATGATAAAGTATTTGTTGTTACTATTTTTGTCTCTATTCTATTTACAAAGATACAAAAAAGAAATTGCTATTTTGTATGTTTACATGCTTTTTTAGTAATTTTGCAACCATTATGATAATTATATTCACCATACTTGCATATTTTTGCATATTACTTTTATTTAGTAGAATAACGAGCAGAAAGGCGAATAATGAGACTTTCTATCGTGCCAACAGACGTTCACCTTGGTATATGGTTGCTTTCGGCATGATTGGAGCCTCTATATCTGGAATCACGTTTGTTAGTGTTCCTGGTATGGCTGTAACCAACGATATGACTTATTTGCAGATGTGTATCGGATTTATATTCGGTTACTTTGCCGTCGCTTTCATCCTTCTGCCAGTCTACTATCGACTCAATCTTACCACGATATATAGTTATCTTAAGACTCGTCTTGGACAACGTTCATATAAGACAGGAGCATCATTCTTTTTACTTTCAAAACTCATTGGTGCTGCTGTCAGATTTTATGTCGTGTGCATAATTCTACAGAAGTTTGTATTCGATTCTATGGGCATACCTTTTCCTATAACTGTTTTGGTTATGGTTGGTTTGATATGGCTTTATACTCGCAAAGGCGGTATAAAAACATTGGTATGGACAGACTCTTTTCAGACATTGTGCATGTTTGTGGCTTTAATCCTCATTATATATAATGTCATAACATCGCTGAATATGAATGTTGGCGAAGCTATCAGCGCTATTGCGTCGAATGTTCATAGCCGAGTGTTTGTATTCGACGATTTCATATCACGTCAGAATTTCTGGAAACAATTTTTCAGTGGTATCTTTGTTGTTATCGTTATGACTGGTCTTGATCAAGACATGATGCAGAAAAACCTTACGTGCAAGTCTCTGCGTGATGCTCAGAAAGACATGTGCAGTTACGGTTTTGCCTTTCTGCCAGCAAACCTTTTATTTCTTTCACTTGGTATACTATTGATGATGCTTGCAAGTAAGCAAGGTATTCCCCTACCAGCAATGAGTGATAATCTGTTACCAATGTTTGCCGCTTCAGGAAATCTGGGAACGGTAGTCCTAATCTTGTTTACGATAGGAATTGTTGCCGCTAGTTTTTCAAGTGCAGACAGTGCCATGACTGCGCTAACTACAAGTTGGTGTGTAGATATTATGGAACGTGATAAAGACGAGCGCCTGCGCAAAATCACTCACTTTGGGGTCGCATTGTTGTTTGTCCTCTTTATCTTGGCTTTCAAGGTAATCAATTCTACCAGTGTGATTGATGCCATTTACATACTATGTTCATACACCTATGGACCCCTATTAGGACTGTTTGCGTTTGGCTTGCTTACTAAGCGCAAGACCAACGACCACATGGTACCATATATAGCAATAATAAGCCCGATTATATGTTTTGCTATCGATACGATAACACAACATACAACCGGGTATAAGTTTGGTTACGAGTTGCTAATGGTCAATGGTGCATTGACATTTGCAGGAATGTTTATTTTCCGATCTCGTTAAGATATTCCTGTGCGTCAAGGGCTGCGCTAGCACCTGTTCCTGCAGCGGTTATCGCTTGCTGATAATGTGGATCGCATACGTCACCTGCAGCAAATACGCCTTCCTTGTTTGTCCTCTGGTTTCTGCTGCCATCAAGCTTAATAAATCCCTGTTCATCAAGGTTTATATAGTCCTTTACAAGATCAGTCTGTGGCTTGTGACCTATTGCTAGGAAGAATCCGTCTATAGCTATATCGTGTTTTTTTTCATCAGCCAAGCCTTCTCTGAACACGATGTGAGCGCCTTCCACACCATTTTCGCCAAACAATCCGAGAGTGTTAGTCTCGTAGAGTATTTCTATTTTTTCGTTTTCTGCTACACGTTTCTTCATAACGTCAGAAGCACGCAGAAAAGGCTTACGTACAATCATGTAAACCTTTGAGCATAGTCCAGCAAGATATGTAGCCTCCTCACAAGCAGTATCGCCACCGCCAACAACGGCAACAACTTTCTTGCGATAGAAGAAACCATCACATGTGGCACATGCGCTTACGCCCTGTCCCATATATTTCTGCTCGTCATCAAGTCCCAGATATTTTGCGATGGCACCAGTAGCGATAATTACGCTTTCTGCTTCAATTTCCACCCCACGATCATCTGTCAGGATATAAGGTTTCTTGCTTAGGTCAGCCTTTACGATTTCACCGTCCCGCAAGTCAACTTCAAATCTCTGAGCCTGTTCGCGTAGGTCCATCATCATTTGGTTACCGTCAACACCTTGTGGGTATCCCGGGAAATTCTCAACGATAGTCGTCTGTGTCAGCTGACCGCCCATTTGCATTCCGCAATATTCTATTGGCTGCAAGTTTGCACGTCCAGCATATATAGCCGCAGTGTATCCTGCAGGGCCACTACCGATGATAAGGCATTTTGTATATTCCATAAACTAAGCTTTTAATAGTTCTTCTATTTTCTTTGCTATATTGCTTATTTTCTCTGTTGGTTCAAATCTTTCTACTATCTGTCCTTTCTTGTTTACAAGGAATTTTGTGAAATTCCATTTGATGTCTGGATTTTCCTTGTAGTTAGGATCTTGCTCCGAAAGCATCTTGTCAAGTACAGGATAGATAGGGTGAGTTTCGTCCCAACCAGCAAATCCAAATTGTTCCTTCATGAATTTATATAAAGGATCAGCGTCTTCACCATTCACTTTCAATTTCTTGAAACGTGGGAATTCTGTTCCGTAATTTAACTTGCAGAAATTATGAATGCTCTCGTCTGTTCCTGGTGCTTGTTGACCGAACTGATTGCAAGGGAAATCTAATATTTCAAATCCTTGAGCATGATATGTTTCAAAAAGCTTTTCAAGCTCTTCATATTGTGGAGTGAATCCACACTTAGTCGCAGTATTAACAATGAGCAGCACTTCGTTGGCATACTCTTTTAGTGATACATCTTTACCTTTTCTGTCTTTGACAGAGAATTCGTAAACAGTTCTCATTTTCTGGTTATAGTTATATTATAATTTATTTTATCTTCTTTTGCAAAGATAATAATTTTATTTTATTTGCGCAATGCATCATGCTACATTAACACAGATTTAGATTTCCAATCTAAGAACAAAGTAATACCGTCCAAAACAGCACCTTCAGTTACTGTTTGACGCAGGAAAAAAGGTAAAAATATCTTTCTTTATTTAAGACTAAATAAAGAAATGTCTACAAGTGAATAAAGCCATAGAGAAGTATATATAACAAAGAACAAGGAAGTATTCTCCTCAAGTCTTTACTCCATCACATTTATTCTAAAGCAATGGTTCTAAATAGGCAATAGCATCAGTAATATCCTCGGCGAATGTTGAATGTTCCAACAGAAAGCCATTCTTTCCTTTAGACATTTCTGAATATAATTCGCGATTCATTTCATTGGCATAATTACCTATAGCATATTCAATGTCGTCTTTCTGACTTTCATTTACAGACTTTGAATAGATATTCCACTTCTGATGAAAAAAGCAATAGGCTGACTCTATACTGTCTTTTGTTATCATCTAGACATATTATATGTTAATACCATTGTACAGCATTGCTATATCCACTTCGCTTATCATATTTCAGTGCATCCGTAAGGGTGCTTGCATTACAACGGAATGTGAAATTATAGCTTGTATAAGGAGCTAGAACTATAGAGCAACTCATATTGAAACAGTGAAGATCGCGCTGCAAACTTGCTGTTGTCATACTGATACCATGATTTTCGAAGTCGTAACCAGACGAGAAGCTGATGTTCCAGCCTTCACTGATACGAAGGTTTCCACTGAAGTTAAGAGTCTGCGTAAACTTATAAGGATAACGCATACTACTTGTATTGAATGTACCAGAAGTATTCTCGCGCATTGTTATACCATATCCGAATGTAAGCGACCATGGCATAGAAAACGTCATATATCCGTCATCATCTGTTGCAGCCTTACTGGTATCTTTCTTCTTCTTTGCCTTGCGCTGACCGTCTATCATTGTATCGTCAACATTTGACTCTATATCTGTATCTAAGCCTTCCTCGTCTTTATCCTTTTTCTTTTTGTCATTGTCCTTTTTGGTATCGTCGCCACCGCCAAACAATTTCTTTATCTTTTCAGGATTCAATGTGTATGAAAGGTTCTGTGACATACCCTGGAAACGTCCAAACTTGCCCATTCCCCAATAAGTATGATTTCCAACATAAGGTTTTCCGCTTGCATCAAGCTCGTAAGCATAAGAGGCAAACACAGCATTCATATTGAATGTATAATTCTTCCACCATTTCAACCTTATATTCATAGACAAGTCGCTCCAAGGTTTCTCCTTAGCAGCCATGTTATATGACATATTAAAACCAAGGTTATCAATGATGCTCAACTTTCTGTACCCAGTAGAATCCTTGTCAGACTTGACTTTCATCTCAATATTATTGTCAAGACCAAAACTAATGTTACCTGTCTTTCCCTGTCCAGGAGTACCATACAATCCATTCTGATATAGAGAATACTGTACTAAATCTACAGAACCATCTGAATTCGTACGTTGATAGGTATCATAATATCCATATCTAGAAGCACCGAAGTCAGGAGCATAACTAAAACTTACTGTTGGTGTGAGTACGTGGCGTATCGTTTGTATCTTATCACCGAATATCTTTCGGTTTGGTGTCCAGAAACCATACAGTTTTGTACTGGCACTTACACTAAGGTTCCAGTTATATACATTATGGAATCCATACGTTGTATCAGCAACTTCCTTTTGTGCCTTCGCATCCCACGACCGCGTAACCTTATTTGTATACATACGGTCGGTGAAATTGAAAGACGGATTAATATTAACGTAGTTGAACAACGTAAAATTACCACTTACAGGAATCTGATGCTGCATACCGTTTTTCCAGTCCTTGATAAGACTAGAGTTCAACAGTTTGTTTTCTTTTGTCGTAATAGAGTTACTAACCTGACCGGTATAACTCATTGAAATCTTTTCATACCAACGTTCCTTACCTACTGCGTGAGCACGCTTAAATGGGTAGAAACGACTAAGACTGATATTCAGGTCAGGTAGTGTCATTGCGATACTTGAGTCACGCATATTCTGGCTCAAGTTAGCAGTGCTACTCAAAGACAGACCTATATTAGAGAATATTGTGCTC
This sequence comes from Segatella paludivivens DSM 17968 = JCM 13650, assembly GCF_000373185.1. Taxonomy (GTDB): domain Bacteria; phylum Bacteroidota; class Bacteroidia; order Bacteroidales; family Bacteroidaceae; genus Prevotella; species Prevotella paludivivens. Next base: position 7,527 of record NZ_KB890644.1, on the reverse strand, counting down.
CAACTTACAGAAGATGTACGTGTAGACTGTGTCATCGTCTGCGGGTTATACAAACTTCCCATGTTGTTGTGTTCATAACTGGAAGTTGCAAAGTTCACGCTTGCCGACAAGCTGTTAAAGGGATTAGCCTTTGCATCCTGCCTGTGGCTCCATTGAATTTTGAAACTTTCCTGACGTGTATAGTCTGGCATGCCCTTGTCACCAGTCTGAGTGTCCTGATAACTAAAATAAAAGCTGCCGTTATATTTATATCGCTGTCTATAATTGCTTGCAGCACTTATACCCCATGAACCTTTCGTATAAACTTCGCCCAGCAACTTTAAGTCCCACTTATCGTTCATGGCAAAATAATATCCACCGTCACGAAGATAGAAACCTCGAGTACTTTCATCACCATACGTAGGCATTATGAAACCACTAGAGTAACTCTTCGAGAAAGGAAAAAATCCATAAGGAATAGCTAATGGCAACGGAACATCCGCCACGACAAGATATGCAGGTCCGAAAACCACATCCTTGCCAGGACGCACCTTTGCACGCGAGAGTGCTATATAAAAGTCAGGATGCTTCTCGTCACATGTCGTGTAGCGACCATGCTTCATAAATATCTCACCGTTATTGTTGCGCTTAGAAAGTTCACTTGTCAGAAAGCCTTCCTGCTGCTGGGTGTATACACTGCGAATAAGTCCCTTTTTGGTTTTGAAGTTGAATGCCATGGTATCACTTTCGTAATTATCCGATCCCATAGCAAATGTAGGAGTTCCAGTAAGTTTTTTCGTAGAATCCTTAATGACTCCAGTTGCATGCACAATGCTACTATCCATATTCAGAGCAATCTTCTCACTCTTCAGGTCCATCGTCTCGTATTTCACATTAGAAGATCCATAGAGATGCGCCACTTTTTTCTGTGCGTCATACACCATAGAGTCGTTTGCCGAGAAGTTTACAGGGGCATCAATACCGTTTTTTTTCTTCTTATTTACCGAATCAAGATGGATAGAGTCATCAACCAATTTATTGTGATGATAAATAGCCAACTGCAGAGAGTCCATCTTGGTTGTATCAATAATAGCACGACCGAGTGAATCCCTTATAACAGAATCGTTTACTGCCATTGAGTCTACAGAGGCCAATTTCTTGTGCCTCTTAAATAACTGGAAGTTAGAACCCGCCATAACAAACATGACAGCGAGCAACAGAATTGCTATAAACGAAATTTTCCTCATTCAGTCTGCAAAGATAATAATAAGTTTTTAGTTTTATGTTCTTAGCCTTTAGTTTTTTGTTTTTTAAACCTTATTCAAACATCATTTCCCATTCCTTAAAGCGCTTTAAGCCATCTTCTCCGAATTTAGCGAGACTTTTCTCTGCTTCGTTTATAGATTTCTCTACTTCAGGATGAGTTTTTGAAAAGAATTTATCAGCATAACATATCACTTTCTCTTCCATCGTTTCTGGCAAAAAGTCCTCATACGGAAGTGGAAGCTCAAGTCTTTTTATTTCTTCCTTTCCTATTCCGGCTCCGGTATGTCGCTCGCAAACACGGGCATGAGCTGGATATCCCTCAGCACGCATCATCTCGGCACCTATTCTTCCATGTATCAGATAAGGTTCACTTCCAAAACAATATATCCCAGGAGCATGACATTTTATGATACCGATATCATGAAGCATGGCAGCCTCCTCAACAAATCTACGGTCGAGATTCAGTTCTGGATGCAAGTCACAAATCTTCAGCGCACGCTTTGTTACAAGACTGCTGTGAGTCATAAATATATAGCGCAGTTGGTTGTCCTCGGTATAATATTTATCTATAATATTCTGATAGTTCATAGCCAGATGATAAAAAGGGGAAAGGGCATAGCCCAATCCCCTCTGTATTAACATTGAAAATATTTTCTATTATGCTTCAGGACGCTGGATATAAGCGATGACATCACCCTTATTAACCTTTGTTCCCTGCTTTGCGTTGATTTCTACTAGTTTGCCACCAAGAGCTGCATTGATTGTCTCAAATTCACCCCATGAAGTACAAATATAGCAGAAAGCATCACCTTCTTTATATTCTTTACCGATATATGGCTCTATTGCAGGAGCAGCTTCACCTTCACCCTGGAATTCCCAGAATATCTGTCCCTTTACAGGAGCAACAATAGCATCAGCCTTAGCGTGCTTGAATGCAGCAGCCTCTTCAGGGCTTGTCTTTGCACCAAGTTTAGCGTCCTTAGCCTTCTGCAAGTCAGCAAGGAAGTTTTTCTTAGCCTGACCGCTCTTGTAGTTGCGATACTGCTCTGGATGCATAGCAAGTTCAAAGAGTTCCTCGTTGTCCTTACCATATTCCCATCCATTCTCGTCCATTTCTTTCTTGAAGTCGTCAAGAGCATTTGTCAACAATGTATGAGGATCAGCATCAGTGAACTCACGTCCCTGCTTCTTTGCCAATTCTATCAACTCTGGAGAAATTGTTCCAGGAATCTTTCCACTCTTACCAAGAATCATACCCCACATAGACTCATCCATCATCACGAAGCGACCTTTACCCTGCTCCATTGTGAGAAGATTCATCAATGCGATGTTCTTTGTATACTGACTGAAAGGAGTTACCAATGGAGGATAACCAACACGTGGCCATACATATTCTACTTCATTGAAGAGCTTTACAAGCATGTCGTCAAGAGAAATTTCCTCTTCCCCCTTCTTCTTACGAAGATTGTTGATAGTCTGACGAATACCGCCAAGGTCTGCCATCATAGAACCCATCATACCACCAGGAAGTCCACAACCAAGAAGCAAAGAAGACATTATCTTGTTTGCTGGGTTGATGAAATATCCAAGCCATTCATCAATGAATTCCTGAGTAAGGGCACGAGCCTTCATATATGCGTTCATGTTGATCTCAGGTACATCAAAACCTTCGTTCTTCAACATGCTGATTACTGATATTACATCTGGGTGAACTTTACCCCATGCCAATGGCTCAATAGCTGTATCAATGATATCACAACCATTATTACAAACCTCAAGAATTGAAGCCATAGACAAACCAGGACCTGAATGTCCATGATATTCTATGATAATCTCAGGATACTTGTCCTTGATAGCCTTTGTCAGTTTACCAAGAAGTGCTGGCTGACCAACACCTGCCATATCCTTAAGACAGATTTCTTCAGCACCGGCTTCAATAAGCTGATCAGCTATTTTTGAATAGTATTCCAATGTGTGAACAGGAGAAGTTGTGATACACAGAGTACCCTGTGCAGTCATGCCTGCTTCCTTAGCCCACTTTATTGAAGGAATAATGTTGCGCACATCATTCAAACCGTCAAATATACGAGTGATATCTGTTCCCTGAGCATGCTTTACCTTATACATAAGTGCACGAACATCATCTGGAACTGGATACATACGGAGTCCATTAAGACCACGGTCAAGCATGTGAGTCTTTATGCCTGCCTCGTTAAGAGGTTTACAAAAAGCACGTACAGCTTCATTAGGGTTTTCACCAGCAAGAAGGTTTACCTGCTCGAAAGCACCACCATTAGTCTCAACACGAGCGAAACAACCCATTTCAATAAAAACAGGAGCTATGCGCTCAAGCTGATCCTTGCGAGGCTGGAACTTGCCTGAACTCTGCCACATATCTCGATAAACGAGACTGAACTGAATTTTCTTTCCCATATTATATTTTGTATTTGATTTTTATAAAAAAACAGATAATATATCGCCATTGTTCCATATATAAACAGAACCCTGGTGCTAATCAGCGTGCAAATTTAGATAAAAAATTCCAAAAACACCACCATTACATCCATTTTTTACAATTATTCCCTTATATTTGCACAAAATTTGTAATGTTATGAGATTTAAACTATTCGCCATTATATCAGCCATTTTACTGTCTGTCACAGCATGCAGCAACAAGGATAACAAGAAGTCTGACCCTATGTCGGGACATACTAATGATGAAATGAAAATGACAGGCGACAAGACTGTCTACGGACTAGCTTGCGAAGGCTGCAATGACTCTACAATCCTACTACTTCCTAACGATGGAAGTGACCCAATAAAATATGATATCATTGATGCTCACAACAAAAAGCGTGTGCTTGGAAACATACATGTGGGAGACTGGATTGGTGTTGTATTGAATAAATCTGATAAGCATGTTGCCGACGAAGTTGTAAATCTAGACGAATTAAAAGGTATATGGTGCTACGTAGTCATGCCGAAGATGCGCAACTACGAGAACATGAGCAAAAAATTACAGAAGCGTATAATGAAAGATATGCCAGACTCTGTGAAACAGACTTATCTTGTGCCTCGCGAATATGGATTCTGGCTTAGAAGACAATGGACTGCACAAAGCGTTGGATATGTTAGTTCGCAGAGTTCACTTGAAGATGAGAGTCCTGTTGTATATCCTCAGTTAGGATATTTCACCAGTTGGCATATTTGGAATGGCAAACTTGTTGTTGTGAGTGCAACTCCTATATTCAACAAGAATAACACCATTACCACCATAAATCCTAAAAACAACACCTGTAATATTGATTATCTTGGCGATGACTCACTCGTTCTTAGTGACCGTGACGGAGCAAGAAGCTATTACAGAAAGAAGGATATCAAAGATGTAAACGTGAAGGCTAAGAAAATTGCAGCGCAACTTAAAATAGAGGCTCTACAAAGAGCAAAAGATCAGGAATAGTTTCCTATTCCTTTTTTAATATGCGTTTTGTGTGTGTTCAATGAATATTTTTCATTGTCACAAACAAGTAAATCAGCACTTTTGTAGCATTCTATAATGAATATCATATTGGCTAATTAAAAATGCCTCTCCCCTCACAGGGAAAGGCATTCTAAACACACACTCTTGTGTGAATACCCCTGTTAAACGACTCATAATAAACAGGGAACGATAGAATCTATGTTCTATTAATTCAAGTAATATTTAGATCAGGCCGCGGTTCTCACGAATCTGATTTAGACATGATACCGCTGCTGCAGCATCATGACAGGCCTTCAATTTAAGTTATTTTTATTTGATGCGATTAAGCATCTGTGTTTATATTCATCTAGAAAATTCGACGGCATACGTGTTTTATGATAACTGTCGTTTGTTCTATATATCAGAGACGACATAGCCAATTTAGTATTTATCACTTTCTCACCCAAATCGTATAGTGATTAATTCAGAGGGTGCATTTAATATTTCTATTTTATAGAATTCTGTTACTTCACAAGTAACAGAAAGAATTCTGAGTCAATGGCATAAAAATAGACGAAAAACAGGATAAACGCCCCCCTTTGCGCACCTTATACGGTTAGTACGCAATAAAAAATGATAATTATGTGAAGATTTAAAATGTGTTTAAAAAAGATGCATTAAGATAAATTGTGCCTTTTTATTTACATACCATGTTATTTTATAGTTAATTTATGTGAAATCATATGCGTATTTGTGAATAATTATATACATTTGTAGTCAAATAGTAAACGCTGTTACTTGTGAAGTAACGGCTATTTTTTTGCCTATCTTTTTTATACTATACAGCCCCTATATATCGGCATATTTTGCTGTTTACAGCACCAATTTCAGCAGCACTGAAACCACCTAAATATATCTGTGTGGTTCTGATGCTTCGGTGCCCCAGAGCTGCGCTGATAAGTTCCACAGGAACATGGTTGCGGAGGGCTGCTGTTGCCCATGAATGTCGAAGCGTGTACGAGGAAACACGACAGGTGATGCCAAGAGTGGCAGCAAGCCGCGATATACATGAGTTGAAGTGACGGAGACGTGACTGGTAGCGGCGATAGCCTTCTGCGGTACGCATGTCACTCCTAGGCATCTTCAAATCATTGACTATTTTCATGGTTCGTTTCATCACAGAGATGCTTATGCTCGTACCCGTCTTATAGCGGTTGTAGGTGAGGACTCCACTCTTGACGCTGCCGAAATTGATATTCATAAAGTCTACGAATGGCATGCCGCACAGACTGTATAGGGATGCCGCAATCTTTTGGGTACGCTTAAGTGCTGGTTTCTCTATCTTGCTACAGAGGAGAGTTTTAATATCCTTAACATCGAGAGCACGCCTGCGGCTAATATCAATACCTGTATAGACATCATGGAACAGGCGGTAAACAAAGTGAGCATATCCGGCATCTACACCCTTGTTATAAATAGCACGGAGCATACGCATGTAGGTGGAAATCGTGTTGGGGCAGCAGTTACGATAGCGAAGCTCACGCTCATAGGCTACAAGGCGCTTACGGTTTATATCAGTAAACTGAACTTCGCTGCGGCGAATGTAATTAGTAAAAGACTTCAGTGCGTTACGGTAAAGACGGGCAGTGGCGAAACGTCCATCAGCCTCTAGCTGAGCCGAACATCTCACTGCAAACTGTGAAAATGATAATGACATATTAGATAATGATTTTAAAAATAAAACACAAAGTTACAACACTAAAGGCGATTAACAAAGGTGGGATTATTAAAAAAGATGAAAGGTGCATAGACAAAGGTGTGCTATAAATCAGTCTAAAACAGTCTCCTGTCAATAGCCGATGCATTATTGTAGACAAAATACAGGATTGCAAGTTAGAGCATAGCTAGCTTGAGCTATGTTGAGTGCAGCCAATATTATTTATAAAATAGCAGCATCGTTTCCTGCACTTACCGCAACAGGCTTTCTCTGCGACCTCTGCGTTATCTGCGAGAGAATAACACGCAAGAGTACTCAAGTTATTGCGCAACTGAAAACCCAATGTCTCTCGCAGATCTCGCAGATTTACGCAGACAAAACCCAAAACCACAACAACATCCCGACCTGTCTTTCTCTGCGATATAATGCAGCCTTGCTGCATTCGTCTGCGTCATCTGCGGGATCTGCGGGAGAATATTCACGTAAGAGTACTCAAACAATATACACAGAAGAAACCCAATGTCTCCCGCAGATCTCGCAGATTTACGCAGACAAAACCCAAAACAACACAAACTACAAACTGTCTTTCTCTGCGAAATAATGCAGCCTGCTGCATTCCTCTCTGCGTGATCTGCGTGATCTGCGAGAGAATAACACGCAAGAGGACTTAAACTATCAGCGAGAAAACTAACAACGCGTTATTTGCGAGAACCATAAACGATTAAGAGGGATGCGCGTTAGCGCATCCCTCTCTCGTTATCCTGCAATCCATACCGTGCAGCTAAGTAGCGCTGTGAGCGCTGCGATTAACCATATTAAGTTGGTTATGATTTTAATTAAGTCGTTGAAATCGTGATAGCTCATTCGGCTATTCCTGTGTTTCACTCTGTTGCGTTCCGAGCAACCCTAGAAGACTTGAAGCGATAGCGATTACTATCTTGATGATCCATGAAATGTTTACTTTGTTCTTATCCATTTTGTTCTGTTTTTAATTCGTTGTTTTTGTGTGTGTTGTTAAAACAAAGTCCCCCCTGTGCGCATCAGAGGGGAACGATGTTTAAGGCTTTACTACTCCGCCGTTTGGATCACCTGCAGCTGATGCAGT
>NZ_KB890643.1 GCF_000373185.1 Segatella paludivivens DSM 17968 = JCM 13650 | reverse complement strand
TATTATCACTGGTACGGACAGTTGCAGACTTATTAGATGGATGAAGAAATACTGGAAAACAAAGATAAGGACGCTCAAGACATTTTTAACAGGCGTAAAACTCGATTATAGAGCTATATTAAATACCATTAGGGAAAATGTCACAAATGGAATCACAGAGGGATTTGTAAATAAGCTAAAAGCTGTAAAGAGAACTATGTATGGTAGAGCAGGCATTAAATTACTAAGAAGAAAGATGGTTCTGGAGCATATATTCTTCAACTAAATTAGAGAAGAACCGAAATAATCGTCACTTCATCACTTCCCCCCCTGTTTATCAGCATTCCCGAGTGATTATTCGGTAACAATCTTGGGGTAAAAGTGACAATATAATTGAAATCACACCAATATTTCGCAATTTTTCGTAAATTATGCTAGCGGGCTTTCCTTTATATAAACACTATCCTTCGAAAATATAAAGCAAACGTATTGGCGTATTGGGACTACAGTAATATATCCTTAAGAAGTAACACATCTTGTTGATTTCCTTTCAATTGTCATAATAGAACATGTAATTAACTACAGAATTCCCCTCTAAGCGTTTTTAAATAAATAGCTACACAGCTACGTTCATGCTTGAAAGTCCCTTGTTTAAAGGCATTGTTGAAAATATAAACAAAAATATTAGCTACGATAAGCTACGTTCTAGCTACGTAATTAATAGCAGTTATAACGATAAAACGTAAAATAGAGCGTAATTTGAGCTGATTTTGTATCATCACAACGCAAGGTCGTCTTTAAGCACAATTTTTCCCATATCGGAATGGAAACTTTTGATCGTAGGATTGGAAACTTTATAACGCAAATAGAACAATATAGTGATAAGGCCCTTATCACTCCCTACTGCTTCGTAAACTGCATAGTGATAAGGGTCTAATCACTATGCCTTATTTCGCGAATTGACTCTAGCCGGAATACGTTTATTGAGAATATCACCCCTAAATTGACGAAGAACCGAAAATTTAGGTAATAGTTTATTCACTCAGTTTCTATATTTATTTGCATCCTTCAAAATCATTCTCTCATATTTATATATATGTATAGAGTAGATTTTTGAATTATTCATGCTGTTCAAGAAACCTGCCTTTATATTCGATAAAACTTTATAAGCACAAATATGTATTATGTAAATAGCATAATTGTGAAAAAAACGCCAAAAATAGGTGTGAGTTGGAGTTTAATGCCACTTTTGCCCCGATAATGTCACTTAATGTCACTGGCTAAAGCCCGATAAACAAAGGGTTTGTGACATTATGACATTAGTGGCATTAAAAAAACTTTTTCTGGTAGAACGTACAGTATAATAGAGGTTTATTTTATCTTCTTTATCAAAGACAATCCGTCACGTATTGGTAATATTACTTTTTCTACCCTATCATCAGCAGCTACATGATCATTGAAATTTCTTATGCCAATAGTCTGCCGGTCACGATCATAAGCAGGATCTATTACATGTCCATCCCATAATGTATTATCAGCAAGTATATATCCACCTTTGCGTAATATCTTCATTGTCATCTCATAGGTTTCTATATAAGTACGTTTGTCTCCGTCAATAAAAGCCATATCGAAGTCTATCCCTAATTTGGGTGCAAGGATGTTTGCATCACCGATATTAAAAACTATTTTATCAGCAACGTCAGAACCTTCAATCCACTTTCTAGTGAAGTCTTCCATTTCATCATTAATCTCAAACGTATAGATCTTTCCGTCGCTATCCAGTCCATTAGCCATGCTTATGGCACTATAACCACTGAATGTACCAACCTCAAGAATATTCTTTGGCTTAATCATACCAACAAGCATCTTTAAAAGCTGTCCCTGAATATGTCCACTTGCCATACGACCATGGACTGTATGTATGTTGGTTGCCCTATAAAGTCTAAACAAATATTCGCTTTCCTGATCAATATGCTTTGCTATATAATTGTTAATGTCTTCTTCAACACTTTGCAGTGCTGGGACATTTATTTCTCCGTGTCTATTCATTTCTTTCCAGGTATATTAGCTAATATTCCCTGTATTGCCATGTCATATCCAGCAAGTCCGAATCCACAAATTACACCAAGACATGCAGGACTTAGATATGAATGATGACGGAACTCCTCTCGCTTATGAACATTACTGATATGGACTTCTACGACTGGACATTTCAAACTGCGGATACAGTCTTGCAAGGCAATACTAGTATGCGTATATGCGCCTGCATTAAGAACTATTCCATCATAAGAAAATCCTACTTTCTGCAATTTATCTATCAGTTCGCCTTCAATATTGCTTTGATAATATTCTATTTCAATATCAGGATATTTTGCCTTAAGCTGCGGAAGGTAGCTCTCAAAAGAGTTACTACCATATATACCTGGTTCACGAACTCCAAGCAAATTGAGGTTTGGACCATTAATGATTTGAATCTTCATAATCTTAAGAATATATTGTTATATTTTGTATCTGCGCCAGCTTACACTATTCTACATTCGGTCAAGATAGACGGCGCCTCAACAATAAAAATAAAAATGCTTTTTATTTTGTATTGTGTTCGACTTGCACTACTCTGCCTGCGCCGAAGATAGGCTGCGTCTCAACAATAAAAATAAAAATACTTTTTATTTTGTATTGTGTTCGACTTGCACTATCTTTGCAAAAATAATAAAATAAATGGAAACAGACAAGAATTATTCCACTAATATTCTTAAGGCTTACCAGAGATATCTTAAATTGGAACGTAATTACTCAACTAATACAGTTGACGCTTATATACATGACATAAAAAGTCTGCTTGACTATTGTCTGGAGATAAGTAAAAACGTATTGCAGTTACAACTTGAAGATTTACAGAACTTTGCTGCCACTATTCACGAAAAGGGTATTGGTCCAACATCACAGGCAAGAATACTTAGCGGAGTAAGATCTTTCTATCGTTATCTACTTTTAGACGGATATATAGATACTGACCCATCAGAACTACTAGAGTCACCAAATCTAGGGAAACATCTACCAGAGGTGTTGTCTACTCCTGAAGTTGACAAGCTTGAGAACGTAATAGATCTCACAACTAAAGAAGGACAACGCAACAAAGCTATAATAGAAGTTTTGTTTTCATGTGGATTACGAGTTTCAGAACTTGTAAACTTAAAACTGTCTCAATTATTTCTTGATGAGGGATTCGTTCAGGTAATAGGCAAGGGGCGCAAAGAACGTCTTGTACCAATCTCTCAGCGCGCAATAAAGGAACTAAACCTATGGTTTTATGACCGAAAACAGCTAGATATCAAAACTGGCGAAGAAGATTACGTATTTCTTAATCGTCGAGGCAGTCATCTTACACGTACGATGATACTTATAATGATAAAAAAGGAAGCCGAGAAGGCTGGTATTAAAAAGACAATATCACCACATACCATGCGCCATAGCTTCGCAACTGCATTATTGAAAGGTGGTGCTGATCTTCGTGCCATACAGGCAATGCTAGGGCACGAAGATATAGGTACAACAGAAATATATACTCACATTGATATTACTACACTTAGGCAGGAAATTCTTGAACATCACCCACGAAACATCAGATCAAAGGAGAAATGATTTAGTTAGCAATATTTCTATATTTTCTTCAGCACTATCTTTTGGCTGTATAATGAAGCCAATAATTTCATAAAATCATATAGCTGAGAATATTTATCAGCACTAAACAGACCTTTGTTCATCAATAGTTTATAATTTACTTTTATGTCGTTATCTTTATGAGCAAGGGAGAAAGCTAATTTACCAAAAGGTGATTGGCATATAGTGTCACGTGGACATGCTTCAAGAGTAAAGCCTGCAGGGATATGTATTGTTATATTCTCTTCATCAATATATCCATAACTTTTGTATATATCATGTTTTCTAACATTGTTGGATTCCGGTATAGAAAAGCCTCTATGAGAAGGATTTAAAGGTACGAAGAGCCTGCTACCAGTGAGATTGGCATATCCATGACTTGAAATACATGCATCAATCTGAATTGAAGGAACAGAATAACTCTGCTTATGTAACGTGACATCCATGTTTGATATCTCTGCATCAGGAACTTTCATCGCATCATTAATGTATTCTTTACGTTCTTTGTCACCAGCCGAAACAAGCGCGAGTTTGTCCTCATATTGTCTCATATATGAACACTGAGACATATTAATCAGCGCCATTCTGCCAGGACCAAGAGTTATGTCAATATCACTATGCTGGATATTAGTTGTATCAGCATATTCTGGCAACCTGCATAATTTTCCACCTTCATCTGTCATCACTAAAGCATCGTGCCCGGCTATATCTGAATGAACATATCCAAGGGCTAAATCAGGAGCAGTGCATTCAATCCATATTGTATCTCCTTTTAAAGGAACTTGTAATATAGCATGATCAAATAGGTCTAGACTTGGGAAAGTCGGCAGCTGACGATCATATTTTGTACTTATTATAGCATAATTAGAGCGAATACCTGCTTCATTAAGCATGGCACGCATATAGTTTGACAGTCCTTTGCAATCACCGAAGCCATTATTATAAACATCAGAGGCGGCAATAGGTTGCATTCCACCAATTCCTAGTTGAATACTCACGTATCTAGTAGACTTTTCAAGTAACTGATATAAAAGAGCTATTTTAGACTTAGCATCCCTGCAAGTATCAGTTAGTTCATGTATTCGGGTTTTGGCCGTATTGTTAAAGAAATTCCTATCGGTCAACAATCCATTAAACCACAATCCCAAATCATGCCATGAAGCCATACTTCCCTTTGTACCCTTATATACAAAGTCAGCAGGCGCAAAAAGTATACGTGGCATGATTTGATATATAGGCTTTGAATATGATTCCTTATGTATAGCGTGCAAACTATCCATCGAAACATCAATAACAGTATTATTACCAAGAGTAGTTTTGTTTACTTTCCAATTAGTATTTATGCATTGATATCTACATGGATTGTCATTTGGTGTTATCAATTTATAGGATGCATGGTTTACCTCCACATCATAATCCGTCTGTGGAGCAAAAGAAGGAAGCGACACAAAACCATTTGACATTTCAACAGTCCAATCATAAGTTACTATTATTGGATATACAGGTGGCGTATATTGAAAATGCATCATATAGTCATCTGTTGCCATTTCATGAGAATACTCAGACTTAAGCAGGTCTCCTTTTTTAATCTTACGTAACACACGTCCTGTCTGGTCAGTGATCACTCCTGAAAAGCTTGATATACGCTCATCCTTGGAGCATTGGCAATCAAAGTTAACAGCATCGGCACCTTTTTCATTTATAACCTTGATCATACTATGCATGTTGCATGTTACAGATGACTTGTCATGGACTTGTACCTGAGTATTGTCCTCCAACACAATAACATTTGTCTGTGCATTGCAGAATTGCGAAAACATCAGTAATCCTGCAATTATGTATAATGCTATATTGTTTTTCATTACATTTTCTTTAATACCAACATATTTTTACTATACTCACATATCTTTGCATAAACATCCTTTACCATATTATAGTCTGTTACACCAAAAAAAGTATCGTTTATATCTAGTCTATACTGTACAAAAGAGGTTTTATCATCAACCAAACACTTTATATGGCATGATATCTCTTTATTAGGCGTTTCAATTCTTGCACCATTACACTTTTCTTCAACAACATATCCTTCAGGAATTGTCATGTGTACATTTAACAATATCGTTTGTTTGTATGGAAATTCAATTGGAAGTTTCCGCTCAGTTTCAGTAAATGGATTATCATTTATAGGAATGATTACAAGAGGATTGACATATATATGGTCTGCTGTTGCTTCACAATTCTTTGAAAACGAATAGTCTTCGCAAACAGAAGGCGAGAATGACGTTCTGTCACTAATACTATATTTGGTTATTTCAATACCTTCTTCCCGAGCCTTTTGGCTTACAAAAGTAGCACTGTCTTTTGCATGTTTAAAATCAACTCTTACCCTAGCGGCTAGATTATTAAGACTTGTACATCTAACCATACCCGTCAATACCCCCTGAGGATTAAGCTGCGCACTTATTCTAATATCTCTTTTGGCTTGTGCTATATTCTGCAAGTTAACCCATCTACAATTATTTTTTTCTATTATACGTGCCCTATTCGTTAGCAACTTAGCCGGTAAGACATTCAAGTATCCATCATCTATTGACGAATCAATAAATACCATCGTGGAATCATTGGTGTATGCACCTACAACAAAAGTATTAAGGAATTTCCTCGAAGGATAAGTAAGAGGTAATCTACCATTGTCACGTGTGCTCATAACGACAGGAGCAGCCTTAACACCAGCATCATTAAGCATGTTAATCAATACAAAATTAATATCAGCATTGTCACCACTACCATCTTTAAGAATGTTGCGAGAAGAACGTCCCCAAAAGCCATAATCACCATTCCATTTCAACTTCTTTTTCAATAATTGATATATTGCGACAATCTTTTCTGTATTGTCTTTTAGATTATAGATTTTAGCAGCCGTCATTTCATTCTTAAATGGATTAGATTTTTTCATTCGATGTCCAAAATCATCATCATCAAGCAAAGACTTATCAATATCTTTCCACTCATTGGCATAATTCTGAAAATAATTTCCTGGAAGATGAATACTGTTAAGCTCTGCCGTTACCTTATTACAATAATCCTTAGCATGCCAAACAAAGCCATCTTCTTTAATAGAAGGCATGTTGCATGCAGTGAACTTATATTCACATCCGTTACAGTTCAAACTTTCTCCATTATAATTAAAGGCACATCCAATAGGGTTTAATTTTTGCTCCATTTTATATATACTCGTGTTTTCCATGTTAAACTGAAAATACTCTGGAACAACCAAATGGTAATAGGAATACATTGTTGGGATTGAGGCTTGTGCATACCAATTTCTTATATTATAATAAAGAGGACTCACTATCTTGTATTGATATTCTATGACTGTACCAACCTTAACTTGGGGAACAGTAAACTTTATCAGCATGTCTTCCTTGTCAAGGCGTTCACGAAATACAAGTTTGTCATCCATCTTTGACTTTACTATTTTTCCGTCAGTCATATTAAAAGCCACAGCTTTCAATCCACTTATCTTTTCACTGTTCATAGGATTTTCTTGAAAGTCGACATAATTGATACTGACATTGGCATAGTCCTTTCCTTCTGGTTTCAGTATTTTAATACGCTCTTTTATGTCATAAACAACACAAAAGTCATTATCTCTAATTTCATAGTTTACATTATCTAATTTGCACAACACTACAGCAGGTGCATTAGGTTCAACAGAACAAGAAGTCATTTTCATTTCTTCAGTAGTTGGATTTCCAAAATCCAGATTTGGATTCTGCTGCGTTTGAGCAAGGATGCTTAGATTATTAAACCATAAAACGATTACACACGACGTGGCTATAATTCTAGTTTTAATATTCATGATTATAGATTTTATAAGTATAGATTATCTAAAGTAAACATACACATATACCATATTAAATATGGCATATGTGATATGATGGATTGGCTATTCAGCAGCCTTTAAGTTCTTTTCTAGCTGGCCAACAGAGCTGGCACCAACGATAACGCTTGTTACGCCACGTTGTTCTAAAATCCACGACAAAGCTTTCTCGGCAAGTGTCTTACCTTGTGCCGAAGCCTCAACGTTCCACGCTCTCAACTGAGCAATAAGTTCTGGTGTAAGCATATCACTCTTAAGGAATTTCCCTTGAGCCATTCTGCTATCTTCAGGAATACCATTGATATATCTGTCGGTAAGCAAGCCCTGAGCTAATGGCGAAAAGCCTATAAAGCCAATTCCATTATCATGGCAATAATCAAGAGTTCCACTTTCCTGTGGACCACGATTTAGCAAATTGAGTTTATCTTGAAATATCAGCAAAGGAACATCACGCTCCTTTAGATACTTGTCAGCAAACTTCAATGCTTCTAAAGGCCATCTGCTTATACCAACATACAAAGCCTTACCTTGTTTCACGATGTCAACAAGAGCCTGAAGAGTTTCCTCCAAAGGTGTATTGGGATCGTAACGATGGCTGTAGAACAAGTCTACATAATCAAGGTGCATGCGTTTCAGACTCTGCTCAATGCTAGCAAAAAGATATTTTCTTGATCCCCAGTTTCCGTAAGGACCTTCCCACATGTCATAACCAGCTTTACTGGAAATAAACAGTTCATCACGATAAGGTTTGAAACTGTCGTCCATGAGTCTTCCCATTGTTTCCTCAGCACTTCCGTATGGAGGACCGTAATTGTTTGCCAAATCAAAATGCGTTATTCCATGGTCAAAGGCATAGTGAGTAATGGCACGGCTACGCTCATAAGGGTCCACACCACCGAAATTATGCCAAAAACCGAGTGATATCTTAGGCAACATCACTCCACTTTTACCACAACGGCGATAGAACGTTTCTGAGCAATCATACCGATTTTCATCGGCTAGATATTTTTGTTTTAGTTCCATAGTCTTTCTATTTCTGTTTTTGATCGTTATTGATTAATGCTAAAAGATGTTCCACTGCTACTTCCTGTGGTATATTTTTCTCCACACACACCTGCTTGCGATACAATGAAACCTTATTTACTCCAGCACCGACATATCCGTAATCGGCATCAGCCATCTCACCAGGACCGTTTACGATACACCCCATGATACCTATTTTCAAGCCTTTCATGTGCTTTGTTGCCTCACGAATTTCAGCTATAGTTTCACGAAGATTATATAGAGTGCGACCACATCCTGGACAACTGATATATTCTGTTCTGCTAGTACGAAGGCGTGCTGCCTGAAGTATTCCGAAAGCTGTGTCAGTAATTACATCATTCGCAATATCACCATCATTCATCAGCCAAATACCGTCGGTAAGTCCGTCTATCATCAATGCGCCCATATCTGCAGCAGCCTCTAGTTGGAAATCACTTCTCTCTGCTTTCGTATGTCGATACATCTGTGTGAAGACAACAGGATTGAATGTCCCGTTATTCCACATTTCATGAACAAGAGCACGCTGATCGGCTAATTTGTTCTGATGATTGCTTGTGCATACCACTACTACCTCAGGATGTGTCTTTAAACAAGCAAGATATTCTTCTGTAGGAGAACCAAACTGTAGAACAAGAAACTTCAATTCGGCTTTGATCATACTGATAAATGGCATTGCAGTAATAGGGAATATTGGATATATACCCTTTGCGCAATTCTCGCCAACAGGAAGATTTCCTTTTGCCTGAAGTTCAGCGTATACATTAAAGTCTAATATATAATTCTGGTTATGATCTAATTCTGCTGGAAGTTCAGAGCCTACATATAGATAGTCAGCCTTTTGTCCGTCAGCACTTGAATCAGGATTCCCTTTTCCATTTGCTATCACAACAGGAACATTACTTCCACCAATACCATTTACTGCACGGGTAAAACGACGTTCAGGATGAACCCAATCAAACTCATTTGCCTGAGTCCCAGGAACTATAAGATGACCAGCCTTATTTGATATATAGTCTACAAGATGACGAGCTACAGGTATCTCGGCAGCAGGTTCTTCACTAAGACTTACACGAACAGTATCACCAATACCATCAGATAATAATGCACCTATTCCTACAGCACTCTTTATACGTCCATCTTCTCCCTCTCCAGCCTCGGTAACTCCAAGATGCAAAGGATATTTCATATTCTCTTTCTGCATCTGCTCGACCAAAAGACGTACAGAACAGACCATAACTACAGTGTTTGAAGATTTTATAGATATTACGACATCATTAAAATCCTGTTCCTTACATATACGAAGAAACTCCATACAACTCTCTACAATGCCTTCAGGAGTATCACCGTATCTGTTACGTATGCGGTCGCTTAGACTTCCGTGGTTCACTCCGATACGAATAGCTGTATTATTTTCCTTGCATATATTAAGGAATGGAATGAAACGGTCTTTAATTTTCTTCAGTTCCTGCGAATATTCTTCATCTGTATATTCCTGCTTTATAAACTTACGAGCAGGATCGACATAGTTGCCTGGATTAATTCTTACCTTCTCGGCATATAATGCAGCAACATCAGCAACGTTAGGATTAAAGTGTACATCGGCAACTAGTGGTGTCGTGTAACCATCAGCACGCAACTTGGCATTGATATTCTTTAAATTCTCTGCTTCCTTGCTACCTTGTGTTGTGAGCCTAACGAATTCTCCACCAGCTTTAATAATATCTTCAGCCTGAGCTACACAAGCATCGGTATCATTAGTATTTGTGGTGGTCATGGACTGAATACGTATAGGATTTTCACCGCCCATGTCTATAGCGCCTACATGAACAACAGTTGTGTCACGGCGCTGATAATTAAATATATCCATAAATATTAAACATTCCTATCAATTTCAACAGAACAGAGAATGTCTTAATTGCATTTAAATTTATAATCTTTAATTTCTGCAAGGTCTTTATTAGCCTTTTCTATCTTCGCGCCAAGTCCAGCCTTCCATGCATCAATCTTCTTAGCTACATCTTCGTCGCAAAGTGCAATCATTTCAGCTGCAAGTATAGCAGCATTCTGAGCACCGTTAACTCCAACTGTAGCAACAGGTATGCCTGGAGGCATCTGAATTATAGAAAGCATTGCGTCAAGACCATCAAGCATACCCTTAATTGGCACACCGATAACAGGCAATGTTGTAGATGCAGCAATAACACCTGGTAATGCAGCTGCCATACCAGCTGCCGCAATGATAACCTTTATACCACGTTCTTTAGCTTGCTTTGCAAAAGTCTCAACAGCATCAGGAGTACGATGCGCGGAGAGAGCATTTACTTCGAATGGGATTTCGTTATCATTAAGCCATTTACACGCTTTTTCCATAACAGGCAGATCACTTGTACTGCCCATGATAATGCTTACTACTGGTTTCATATTATTATTTGTTTTAAATTTTGTTGCCATTTATAATTTTACACAATTGCTATAGCCATAAACGCCACGATAACACCCAGTATCCACGCTACTGTTATCTGTGACAGCGAATGTTGACGCAATACCATACGGCTTGTTCCTACAACACCAGATATGACTAATGTCAGGCATAACCACCATATAGGATTAAAATCGAATATCAGTGCAAATGCCAGCAATGCTCCTGCTACGCCACCTATTGCCGCTGCATGTACCGATATTTTCCACCATACGTTTATTATGGCACATATCAACTGTATCAATAGCGCAGCGACTAATATTCCACCCATAAAATGAGGTATATGGAATATACTCATTATGTAATAGCAACTGAAATAGCACAATATTGAAATAACATATGGTACCATTCTTCGCTCTTTTACGCCCAACTCTATAAGCGACCATCCCTGATATGTTCGATACAAATGTATCAGCAGTGTAGGCAACAGTATGGTGAAAGCATACACCAAAGCCAATACTGTGAATTTGTATGACCAAGGCAAAAGCCCCAGATAACTGAAGAGAAACAATGCCAGCAAACCAACTATTGGCAAATAGAATGGAGTAAACACCATACTGGCGATTCTTGCAGTTAATATAATATCCTTTTCTTTCATATTTTTTGTCGTTTCAGAATATAATTGTCAATAGCGTCTCAATCTTGCTACTGGCAAATTCATCTGTTCTCTATATTTTGCTATTGTACGTCGTGCAATAGGATAACCTTTTTCCTTCATTATTTTAGCCAAGGCATCGTCACTGAGGGGTTTTTTCTTGTCTTCCTTATCAATAACTTCTTTCAGTGCCAGTTTTATCTTTCTTGTAGACATCTCTTCCCCATCATCTGTTGTATATGAGTCTGTAAAGAAGAAACGTAATGGAAACGTTCCCCATCTTGTTTGGGCATATTTCACATTACTTACTCTACTTATTGTTGATATATCAAGTCCTGTCTTGTCAGCAATATCTTTAAGAATCATTGGTTTCAAATCGCTTTCATCACCGTCTTGAAAGAATTTTCTCTGCCAATTTATGATAGCCTTCATCGTTACTGTGAGAGTATGGCGACGTTGTTTTATAGCTTCTATGAATCCTTGTGCCTTGTCTACCTTTCCCTTCGCATAGAGCAATGCTTCCTTTGTTTGTCGGTTCATGCCCTCCTTATTGTTCCTGTAGGTGTCAACCATTTCAGAGAACGTTGGAGAAACTTTCAACTCTGGAATATTTCCTTGATTAAGAGTAAAAGAAACAGAACCATCATCAGCTGTATCAACAATGAAATCAGGAGTTATCTGCTGAATATTTATACCTTCAGTTTCGCCTAGTGCTGCCCCTGGTTTAGGATTCAATTTTCTTATTTCGTTTCTCAGAGTGTCAATTTGTGTATCATTGAGCATCATCTGCATCTGGATTTTATCCCAATGCTTCTTAGTAAATTCATCGAAATAATCCTTGAATACAGTTTCCATAGCATCAAGAAGTCGGATATTACCAGAGGTCTTATCATCTTCTCGCATTCTTTGAACCTGCAATAGCAGACATTCCTGAAGTGAGCGCGCGCCAATACCTGCAGGATCCATACTTTGCAGCATCTTAAGTATATCATCTATTTCGTCAGTCGCAACGTCAATATTGTGATATATGGCGAGTTCATCGCTTATTGTATCCAAATCTTTTCTAAGAAGTCCGTCATCATCAAGACTTCCTATCAGATATTCCATAACTTCATGCTGCTCACTATTAAGAGACATCATATCCATCTGTTCCTTCAATCTATCATAGAAAGAAGTGGTGTCCCCATATATTATTTCCTCATAGTCAGCATTATCATTACTGTTTGAGAAGGAAGTCGAAGGCATTACATCGTCACCTCCAATACTTTCCAGTGCAGCATCGAGTGCATCCTGTCGTTCCTCCTTTTCTACCTGCACATCAAAATCAGAAGAGTCATCATCTCCGTCAGCGAAATTATCATCACTATCGGTCAGTCCCATCTCATTATCATCCCTTTCAAGTGCGGGATTGTCATCAAGTTCGGTATTGATATTCTCTTCCAATTCTGTCAAAGGCATTTCCAGCAGGTGTACCTGTAACATCTGCTGTTGTGACAGACGCATCACCTGCGCTAGCTTCTGTTCTTGTGTCTGGACTAATTTCTGAGCCATATCTTACTTTCTAAAATATTCTTTAAGTTGTGACGCTAATGCAGCAAGTTCCTTAGGATTTCCGTTACCATATCTTTGCCATATATCATGACAGCTATCAAATAGCGGACTTACCTCTAATGTAATTCTGTTAAAATATGGATCACACTGCTGAAAAGCATCCATGACATCAACGATCACTCCGGCATCGATGTCTGTAAGTTTTGCCAAATCCTGTATTTCAGATGTCTCCTTAACCATTGTTATAGGGGTAAGGTGGAAATATAGGTCTAAGATTATGATCAGATGCAAAGGCATCAGTATGTTTTTGCTTTCATGCAAATTTGCATAATAATTCTTTAATGGTTTGAAATCATTCTGCCAAGTATCTTTAGTTTCCACTCCACGATAAAATTCATCTGGATGGTTAAAACCTCTCATCAGTCGTAGTTGTTCAACATCGGCGTTAAGTTTCTTCAAATGGTTAGTAAATTTATTCCACAACAAATTCAGACTTGGCGTAGAATGCCGTCTAAGCCAAAACATCTGTTCATAGAGAAATTGTGGCTCTATGTTAAGTTCCAATGCAAGTTCTACCATTGCGCGTGAGTAAATCGCCTTCACGCCCACTGGTTTTTTCAGATACAGTTGCATAAGCGGCAACCAGTATTCTTCTTGCCATAAAGGATGATTTGCCATGATAATCTTTATCTTTCTGCAAAGATAAAGATTATCGCAGACAAAACAAAAGGAATTTATTCTTTTTTGTTACATACAACGAGAAGTTATTCTTCGTGTTTCATTTCTTTCTTCATCTCTCTTCCAATGACATTACAATAAGGAATGTGTTTTAAGGTTGAACGCACTGGTTGAACATGCCACAGCATTAGCAGCAGTAAAAAGAATGTTCCCCCAACACATGTAACCCCATACATTTGCTTTATACCCATAATCAGACTTTGCATATAGTCATAAGGTCTACCTGATACCATATTGTCGGTTACATAATATCTCAACATGTAACTATAAACACCATTGCACATTGTAGCGACAAGACCATTACGAATAAACCCGGCTATAGTCATTCCCAAAAAGAAATTTGGATACGGCATCAAATCCTGAAGATATATGGTAAGCGTTACAAAAAATATTGCATAACCAAAATTCTGTATAAAAGTAGGGAAATATAATCTTTCTATATTAAGATCTGGGGTTATATAAAAATACATCCATACCTGATATACCAATAGGAATATAAATCCGACTGTTAGTAGGGTGGTATATTTCAAACGAAGCATCTTCATCCACCACAAGCTGAATAGACAACCTGTCATTGCTCCAACAATATTTATCAAATCGAATCTAGACGTTGTCATTGTTCCATAATGCAAAACCGCCCCCATAAATACAGTCTGTAATGCTTTCGGTGTGGAGTTCATCAGCTCTGCCACAGCAAACATGCCCAATATAGGTATCAACGTCTTGTGTTTAAAAGCTGTTGGTAATATGTAAGGATGTCGTATATGGCACATGCGCTGAATTGCGAGCCATAATGTTACAGGAATGCTCATTAATACAATGCGCCAAACTGTCCCGTCCCACCAATTATAAAATTCACCGTAGTTGAATATGAATATACCTTCAAGTATAAACAATGACCATAATATACAACCCAACCAGTCTATACTGATAAACGGTATCGGTTTCATGAATCTATAATGTTGAGTACAGAAAAACACAACCAATAAGACGAACGTTAGCAGCAATATAACAAACCATTGCATTGCCATCCATGATCCACAGTAATATGTGAGTTGTATAGCTATCCATGAACTCCAGCTCATATCGCCGAGAACTACGATATACAGTAACGGAAAGAATATTCTGAAATCTCGTCTCGGAGTCATCCATAAACGAATATTAGATGTACATTCGAATGTTGCCATAAGCTTCATATAGCCACAGGCATAAGAGAAAATACAAAGCAATGGAATTGAGCGTACCCACAATGCTAGAAAATTACACAATATCATTCCTGATATTGAGAACATCAGAAGGTTACGATTGGTAAACCTGAACTTTAGTCTGAAAAGTATAGGGAATGGCATTGTTACACCAAGAACACCACACATAACTATCATCGTCACGTCTTCTTTCATCATACCACATTCGCCAACCATCTGTTCTAGTGACCCCAGATACACACAATTTACCATCTGAAATATAACGATAAATGAAAAATATATCCAAGGCTGAAGCTTTTTTGGAACAAAAGGCTTCACAAACGGCATTACAAACGGATGACTTATAAATGTATCTGCCATATATTATCCTTTATTTTTATCATTAATAGTCTACCTCACACTCTACATTCAAACCAGAAAGAAGACGTTTTACATCTGCTATATTATTATCTCGTGTGAGTTCTATACGAACAGGAACTCTCTGTTCTACTTTTACAAAGTTTCCTGTTGCATTATCAATAGGAATATTACTGTATACACTTCCTGTAGCCGAACTAATGCTCTGCACGCGACCTTTGAAAGTAACACCGCTAATAGCATCTGCCTTAAACTCAACAGGCATTCCAACTTTAACATTTTCCATCTGAGTCTCACGATAGTTGGCAATAACCCATATCTCGTCTTGGTCTACCATGTCAACCAGCAACTGTCCAGGTTGTACTAGCTGCCCTTCATGAATATTTTTTCTACCCACATATCCATCACAGGGTGCCGTTATCACAGTATATGATAAATTTAGTCGTGCCAAATTCAGGGTTGCCTGTGCTACGCTCACTCCAGCATTAGACTGTCCAAGTCGTTGAGCCTGTTCATGTTTCACTACAGCAGTCGCGTTTTTGTTTGCACTCGCCTGATTCATTTTTGCCACAGCACCTTGATAGCGACTGAGAGCCTCTTCGTATTGTGTCTTTATATTGTCAAACTGCTGTTGCGTTACAGCATCTTTCTTTAAAAGCATTGTGTAACGGTCATAGTCTCTCTTTGCGTTCTGCATTCCCACACGTGCTTCTGCAACACCTGCTCCAGCAACGTTAATACCAGCACTGGCTACATGAATATTACTTTCCACCGTGTTGATGGTTGCGCTCACTGCATTGCTACCACTCTTGCTTCCCTTCACTCCTGCCTCAGCCTGGGCTAGTGCAAGTCTGTATTCTGCATCTTCTATTATTACAAGAGTATCTCCCTTGTGTACATGTTGAAACTCCTTGAATCTTATTTCCTTTATAAATCCTTGTACACGTGTGTTTATAGGAGTAATATTTCTATTAACCATTGCATTGTCGGTATATTCAACTGTGCCAAGATGCACAAACCTGCTACAAACATATATTACTCCTATGCCCAACAACGCTATCACTATGATATTATAAGCTCTTAATACTTGTTTCCTCTTGTTCATTTTTATTATTATATTTTCTTTTTATATTAAAGTTGTCCTGCTATATATTTCATTTTATAGTATGCATAAGCAATATTAATGCGTGCATCTACCTCGCTAAGTTCGGCGTCCAGTTTCATATTGCAGGCATCAAGCATGTCGGTGATCAAAACAAGTTGATTTATATATCTTTCGTTTATCACTTTATAGTTCTGCTGCGCCAATTCAACGTTTTTTTCTTGTGTTTCTAATTCGGTGTAGCTTTCCAAATACTGTGTATAGGCAGCTTGCACCTGATTGTTCAGCTGTTCGCCCACAACATCCGTCTGTTCTTTTGCATTCTTGAATGCTAGTTTAGCTTTAGAAAGCTTTTTATTGCTTTTGAAAATAGACGACAGGCTGTATTTTATTCCAACTCCGACATACCAAGCGTTAAGATTCTTGTTTATAGACGGAATTTCAAATGTTATAGGTCCGTTTAAATCATTGCATGCCACAAGAGATACCTTTGGCATAAAGTCACTTTTTGCTATTTTTATTTGCTGTTCAGCTATACGCTCATTCACTCTGGAAATTTTAATTTGCTGTGACTGATCAACTGTCTCGGTCTGCCATTTAGTTTCACCATCTTTGCTGAATATGGCAGAAGCAGTATCATCTGTTGGCTGAATAATATCAGAATTTGTGAGTCCTAAAGTATTACATAGTTGATGATTTATTATGCTACGCTGATTGCGTATCTTTGTGAGTGTGAGACGCAATGTCTGCATTTGCAGTTCATATCGTGTTATATCATTTTTCAATGCAACACCCTGGTTATGTTTTTCCTCAATATTAGCTATAAGTTTAGCTGTTAGTTCTATATTATCTTCCATTACTTTTTCACGATTTTGCAGTTTCTGCAAATCCAAATATTCACCTAATACGATAAAACGGATATTCTCGCGACTCATGTCCAGACCTAATCCAGCTTGTTCTTTACCAAGTTGTGCCAATTTTATGTTTGCATTTATTGCTCCACCGGCATAAACCACCTGTTGTGCATCAACAGCAAACTCATTTCCGAAATGAAACGCACTATAACCATGAACATTTGTGAAGTCACGGTCAGTAAGCAGAATGTTACCCATATAGTTGGCATTTAGTTTTACATTGATGTCTGGCAAGCGTTCACTTTTTGCTACTTTTACACCTTCTTTAGCTACTTCAAGTCCTGTCCTCTGTGAATTTAGTTCACGGCTATTGCTTTCCGCCAACTGAAACATATCACTGATGCTCATCTTTCTCACTATTTGCGAATTGGCATTAACAGAAAGAATCACAACCAATGTGATTGTCAAAATAAATCTTTTAGTCATATCTATATTTCAAATAAATCTTTTTACCCTATCGTTAATTGTGGGATTACGACCCTGTCTCTACTATATATATTAATGAGAACATTTATAATTCAGGTGCAAAGTTACTGCTATTTAGACAAATGTTAATAAACTTAAAGTCCACGTCTATGGACGTTTTGGGACATATATTATCCTTTTTAAAGAAAAATAGGCTATATTTGCAGCCTAAACGAGAATAAAAATAAAATGAATCAAGCAAAAATATACAGTACTTCATTGAAAGAATACATCGATTCCCCAACAATAACAAGCGGAGGAGCTATCATTCTTTGTCGTTATGGATATGCACGCATACAAGTGAATTTTAATCACTGGGATTTATCAAAAGGCGAAGTTATGACTATATTTCCAGGTGAGGGCGTACAGCTTCATAATCCAACATCTGATTTTTGTGTTGACGTATTGGAATATAGTAATTCGATGTTACGTGAGGCTAGTTTGCAATTAGAACATGCCGTTTATTCATTTTTACGCACCGACCGTAAGTGTAGCGACCCTGAAGTTGTAAAGAATGTTGTTGAATCAATGTTTACATATATTTCGTTTTATCTATCAAATCCTGTTTATGAAGAGACCGACCATATAGTATTATTGATGTTGAAATCGTTTTTTCTAGGAATCTATGAACATATACGCAACAATCCACAAGAGCAGATAGAGGAAATTGGTAGCCAGCGCACAAACGAACTTTTTAATGCATTCATGGCTATACTTGAAAAAGACTACAAACATTCTAGAGACGTAAATTATTATGCATCAAAACTATGCATAACACGCAAATATCTCGGAATAATAATATCTCGTAAAACAGGTATCACGGCAAAACATGTTATTGATGAATATGTGATAATGCAGTTAAAACTGAACTTACGCACATCGCATTCTTCTATCAAACAGATAGCTGCCGAATACAATTTCTCTGACGCCTCATTCTTCATACGCTACTTTCGTCATGCCACAGGTTCAACTCCTGCAGAATTCCGCAGATTGCATAAAGTTTAGATTATTTACAACAGCATTAATTGCATGGGATAACGCATTTCTTATATTTTTGCCTTAAAGATGAATTTGATTTCATCTTTAAGGTTTTATAAAGACATGACTATGATGTTTTCATTGAACAAAAAGATGCAAAAATATATTTCATTGTCATAAACTTGAATATTACAACTTCATATCCAAAATATCTTATACAATGGAATCCCCACAGTAATTGCGCATAAAGCATATATACGCCTATAACTAGTTACTAAAGAATCAAAAGTTTATATGATTATTTCTTAAGTTTCATTTTTTCACCAAACTCAGGACTTACATAATTATATATATCCTTGCAACATTCTGCTGAGAAAGACAAACCAGACAATATAAGACAATCCCACTGCTTCTCAGTAAGTCCGTTCTCAATATCATAGTGAGTGATATTAGATTTAAGCATACCAAAAATAAAGCCAGCATTGAAATTATCTCCTGCGCCAATAGTACTTACGGCATCGGTCTTCAACACATCATACTCTTTAGCGAAATTATTTTCAGCACGTATAGCAACAGGTTCACTACCACGAGTGCAGATAAACTTTTTGCAATAGAAACTTATCTCAGAGTTATAAACTTTGTCTGCATCTGGCTGCTTATATAGTATTTCGAAATCTTCATGACTACCACGTACTATATCAGCAAACTCAAGATTCTCAATGAGATTTGGAGTAATCTTCATTATTTCGTCCTTATGTTGAGAACGGAAATTAACATCATAATATAATATGGCACCATGGTTATGGGCATATTCCAAAAAGCCAGCAACTTGTGGACGAACAACAGGATTAATGGCGAAAAACGAACCAAAGATAACTATGTCATCAGGATTTACTTCCGGATAGACAAACTCCAATTGGTCATGAGGATGATCCTTATAAAATATATAATCGGCATTATTATTCTCATCAAGGAAAGCGAGAGAGATTGGAGACTTGCTGTCGGGAAAGATATTCACATTATCGGCATTAACACCATTATCCTTTAAAAAATTGATTACACAATCACCAATACGGTCATTACCAGCCTCACTAATAAAAGTTGAATTTACTCCGCAACGACCAAGAGAAATTATGGCGTTAAAAGCAGAACCACCAGGAACAGCACTCACTGGTTGACCTTCCTTAAAAATAATGTCGAGTACTGTCTCGCCAATTCCTATTACCTTACGCATTTATATTTATATTGTATATTTTAGATTTTGGATGCAAATATAATCGAAATCAGCGGCATCTGCAAATTTTTAAGTAACTTTGCACACAATATGACATACAATACTTTTACTCTTGATAACGGGTTACGCATTATTCACAAACCATCAACATCTGATGTGGTATATTGCGGATATGAAATAAATGCAGGGACACGAAACGAACTACCAACAGAAGATGGAATAGCCCATTTCTGCGAACATGTTTCATTCAAAGGAACAGAACGCAGACGCCCTTGGCAAATCATAAACTATTTAGAAAGTGTTGGAGGTGACCTTAACGCATTCACAAATAAAGAAGATACCGTGTACTATTCAGCTATACTGAAAAAGCATACGGCAAAAGCTATTGATATTCTTACAGACATAGTATTCCACAGCACTTATCCACAACAGGAAATAGATAAAGAAGTTGAAGTAATCTGCGACGAGATAGACAGTTATAAGGACTCACCTGGAGACCTTATATATGACGAGTTTGAAAATGTACTCTTCAAAGGGCATCCACTTGGACACAACATATTGGGTACATCAGAACTCGTAAGAGGTTTCAAAACAGCAGATGCTAAAAGATTCACAGACAAATACTATCGTCCTGAAAATAGCATATTCTTCATTTATGGAGATGTAGACTTCAAACGTATTGTTAAACAACTTGCAAAGGCAACTGCCGACTTCGCACCTTGCAAGCCGTTGATTAATCCAGACATAAGTAAAGCTTTACCAGAATACAAGAGTCAGATTATTGAAATTGACAAAGGTACTCACCAAGCCCATGTGATGATAGGAAACCGCAGTTATAATATCCATGATGACAGAAGAATGAGTCTTTACCTGCTTAACAATATTCTTGGCGGACCAGGAATGAGTGCCAGACTTAACATGAGTCTTCGCGAACATCAAGGGTTGGTATATACCGTTGAAAGCAGTATAGTAAGCTATGGTGACACTGGAATATGGGACATTTACTTCGGATGCGATCCGCACGACGTAAACAAATGTATAAAACTTGTGAAGAAAGAATTGCACAAAGTTATTGACAAGCCTTTATCAGAAACTCAGTTGAAAGCCGCAAAGAAACAAATAAAAGGTCAGATAGGAGTGTCATGTGACAATAAGGAAAACTTTGCCCTTGATTTTGGCAAGAGTTATTTGCACTATGGTTGGGAAAAAGACATTACTTCATTATATGCTAACATAGACGCTATTACATCAGAAAGTATTCAGAATGTTGCTGCAGATATTATGAGCGAAGATAAACTGACAATGCTTATATTCAAGTAATTCAGATATTTTTCTACATTTATTACATGATATATTCTAAAGTTTATTTACTGGCGCTTATCTGTTTAATTTTAGAGGTAATGTCATCATCAGGTTCATAAGCGAGGGCTTTCTTCCATGCTTCAAGTGCTTTTGCTTTATTTCCGGATTCAGCTTCCGACTGACCCAAATTTTTATAGATCAGTCTCATCAATGTTGGACTGGGCTGATAGAGTTGAGCTGCTGTTTCTAAATGAGATATTGCTTCTAAGTTCAGATGGAGTTGACTCTCAACCATACCTAGGCGATACATTCCTACTGGGTTTTTTGGAGACAAGTTCACAGCTTTCTGGAGATACACCTTGGCAGAATCGAGGTTATGAAGATACTCATAACATAAACCTGTATAATATAACCCAGAAAATGTGGTATCCTTTTCCTGCAATAGCCTTTGGTACATATTAAGTGATTTATCATATTTCTGAGAAAAGAAATATGCCTGAGCAAGTGCACGATTAACCTCCACGTTATCCGAGTCCTTTTTATAATATTTCTCACCAAATTCTACGGCAAGAAACTGGCGGGTACCATATTTATCATTATCAATTATCAGATGCATAAGGCTAGCTAAGATTCTACTATCCATAGGAAAACGCCTAATAAGAGCATAACCATAAATTTCCTGAGTAGAAGGTTTTTCCATTGCACCATAGGCATAATACAATTCTTTAAAAGCATCATGACTCAAACTATCCTCGCTTATATTCTCAAGTATCTTTGTACATTCCTTTAGTTGGTATCTACAATAGTAGCAGTCTGCGATCTTCATCTGAAGGTCTTTTGTATCACGTATTTTCTGTGCTTTTTGGAAATAGTCTAAAGCATGAAAATAGTCATTCTCGGTAACGCAACTATCTCCTTTGCCAACCAGTCCGTTGCGATTATTGTTCGACGCAAATCCTAGGTTGCTAACCAAAAGCATCGCAATTGTAATTAATGTTTTTCTAATCATAATTATATTCTGAAATTATTTACTACAATTAGCAAGAAATATTTCTTGCTTTGTTCCCATTACTTTTATTCTTTCAGCATGACAAAATTACTATTTATAGAATATAAATCAAAATAATAATCAGACAAATATTACACAAAACTACACATTGAATAATATATGTTAATACAGCTTATACACTGTCCTTGTTTTATATACATTATTTCATACAAATCATAGTATGATTGCTTAATATCATAATCTTTGCAGCAATGTATGTTCGTTGTACATACAATTTATTAAGCATTGAAAAAGACTATTTATTTTCGATGCGCTTCGGCTATAAATAAAAAGGAGGGCATGTCATAACAACATGCCCTCTTCCTATAAAACTTAACTTAATTACCAAACAACTAAGTGTAAAAACATTAGTAACCAGGATTTTGCTTAATCAATTTATTTCTCAATATTTCGTTTTGTGGGATTGGCATTACAAGACGCTGCTTGTCAAAGTCCCAATTACGATAATAATGCCAATTGTTCTTCTTTCCTTGGTCTGTATTTGGTACGCCAACCCCCTTAGGATAGTTATATTCTATAGACTTCTCTAAGAAATCACTACGCTGAAGATCTGCCTTAAGATTCCATTCAGAACTAAATTCTTTACGGCGTTCCTGGCCAAGAGCAACTTCCCATGGTTCACAGTCTGCGAATGGTTTACTTACAACGCCAACACCATCAATAGTAAGTCCCTCATTCTTAATCTTTGTATAGTAATCCTTAGCTGATTCAACAGGAACCGTTGCTGAATTGAAAGGGATTGGATAATTGTCTTTTGCTACATAATCAGAATATCCACCTAGACCAGCAAGACTCTTGTAATATTTATTAAACTTGCTATTTAGTACAGCACCTTGACCAACTTCAGTATTACCAAATGCACGCTGACGAATCTGATCTATAATACCCCAAGCTTCAGCATCGTCACCACCATTCAAACGGAATAAGCACTCTGCATAGTCAAATAGAACTCCAGAATAACGTTTGTAGTAGAAGTGACATGGAGAATGAGGATTTGACCACTGAGCACGCTGACATCTCCATAATTTCATCGTCCAAATTGCAGGAGCATACTCACCACCATTTGCAAACATGTAACCATTATTATCCTTTGAGCCAAGTGTCTGCTGCATGAATGGATTTTGACCATAAGAAGTAGCAGAACGATATTGTATAGGAAGTTCAGCAACAGGGCTTGTACACATTGAAGCATCACGACGCTTGTCACCTAACTCATAAGAGAAGTAGAGTTCCCAAGAAAGGTACTCTGATCCCCAACCCCCACCACCATTGGTAGAAGCTGCAAAGAAGTTGTTAAAGATGTGCGCATCAGAATCATATTTACCATAATTGCCGACACCCATATCATTTACAACCTGCCATACACATTCCTTTGGCCAGGCTTCATCTACATCCCAAAGAGTAGAATAAGAAGGAGCCAAGTCGTATGTGCCACTATGTACGACCTGAGACAGAGCTGCTTTAGCAAGTTCCAAATTTGGCTTACTTTCGTCAGCCTTACCATTAAAACGAGCCTTATATGCTTTCCACATATAAGCATCACCTAGATAAGATAAAGCCATACCTTTTGTGCAACGTCCATACTCTTTGTTATAAGGTATCCAATCAAGCTCGTCTGCAGCTTGCTTAAGGTCGGCTATGATAAAGTCCCACATCTCATCATCAGTTTCGGCAGAAGCCTTATCTGGTGTATTAATGAAGGTTTCTCCACTGGCAAGCATAGGAACGCGCCCCCAGTTTTCTGCAAGGAACATATAGAAATATGCACGAAGTGCATGAGCTTCACCATCAAGATATTTATAGGATTTAAAACTCTTTGTACTATCTGAACTCTCAAGTCCGCTTAGGAAATTGTTTGCACGACCAATAGCACGATAAGAATAATTAAAACTCTTTCCAAGATCCGCATCATCAGCTGTCCAGCCCTGCTTACACCAGTTAACATCATAACCAGTAGCCTGTGTATCCAAAGTTGGGTGACAACCAAAGAACAACTGCGGTTTATAGTTCCAAGCATCAGCATATTTACTATCTGCAAACAAACAGTCATAAATACCATTAAGTCCACTTGCAGCATCTTTTTCAGTTTTGAACATCTGATCTGCGGGGAGAATATCATAATGATCTACTGATAAGAAATCATCATTGTTACACGACGTATTTAGTGCCATCGTAGCAACACCCATCGCAGCAATTATGATAGATTTATTTATATATTTCATCGTATTTTTATTTGTAAGATTATTAATTTAGAATTGCACACTTAATCCCAATGAATAAGTACGAGGTGTTGGGTAACGACCAGTATCAAGACCTGTGTAAATAACAGATCCCTGACCACATTCTGGATCACCATATTTATTGTAACCTGATATACACGCAAGATTACTAATAGACATGAAAGCGCGAGCAGAAGTTATCTTCAATGGAGTAAGCCACTCTCTTGGGAATGTATAGCCAATCTGTATATTATTAATCTTCAAGAAATCACCATTCTTTACCCAGAAGTCAGATACACGGCAGTTTGAACTCTTATCATCAAGAATACTCAAACGAGGAAGACTTCCATTAGGATTTACAGAGAAAGACTCGTTGTAAGCACTTTTAAGAATGTTAGGAACAGAAGGATCATCGACAGCCTTCATTGTAGAAAGACGCATTGCTGAGTAAGACAGGATCTTCTGACCTAGTACACCATAAGTGTAAACAGAGACATCCCAATTCTTATAAGTTGCGTTCAAGTTAAGACCAAAGTTTAATTTCGGGAAACCATTACCAATTACATCAACATCATTTGCGTCAACTTTCTTATCACCATTAAGGTCCTTATAATAAAGGTCACCCACGTGAAGTCCATCCTGATAAGTACCACCAGCAGACTTATTTAGTTCATCAAGCTGAGCCTGAGTGCGTACAATACCTGCGGCTTTGTATCCATAGAATGAACCTACGGCATAACCCTCACGGCAAATAGAGTGGTTAGTCCACTTTAAGCCATCACCATTAACAGCCTGAACATTAGAACCATCAATATTAGTACCATCATTACCACCAGAACATGTATTGTAAATATCGAGACCACTCTGAATAATCTTATTCTTCAAAGTTGAACCAGTGATAGTTGCACCAATAGAAAAGTCCTTATTAAAGTTATGGTTGTATCTTGCACTGAATTCAAAACCAGTATTGCGGATTTCACCATAGTTGCTATAATATGTCTGGTAGCCAGAAGATAGTCGTACAGAAACATCAAGAAGCAAATCCTTAGAATTACGAACAAAGTAATCAAATGACATATTCAAATCACCCTTAAGAAGGGAGAAATCAAGACCGAGATTAGTCTGTTCATTAGTTTCCCATTTCAAATTAGGATTTGCAATAATCAACTGAGCTATACCATTAGCGGTAGTAAAATTCTGGGTTGTAGCACCGTCAGAATAGAAATGATATTGAGTTGAAGCAGAACCCAACTGTGAAATAGCATTACTTGTGGCACTACCGGCATTACCTGTTCTACCCCAGCCAAGACGAAGTTTAACGTTACTTATAGCGCTAATGTTTTTCATCCAAGGCTCTTCAGATATACGCCAAGATGCAGCAGCAGAAGGGAATGTTCCCCAACGGTTTCCTTCACCAAAGTTTGAACTTCCATCACGGCGAACAGTTGCAGTTAAGTTATAACGATTCATCAAACTATACATCAAACGACCATAGTATGAGATGAAACGAGTTTGAAGGTTAAAACCACCACCACAATCCTTAGTTGTAAGGTCGTTGGTAAGTGAAATTAAGCGTATCGTTTCAGCAGGGAAATCTTTAGCACTTGCATTTACCCAATAACCTTTACTCTCACTAACAGAGTTACCTGCCATAGCAGTAATATCATGAATATCGTTAGCCCAATGATAAGTAAGATAAGTTTCAATACTCTTATCATAGCTTGAATTCTGAGACAAACTAAAACTTTCTCTTGTGTCGATATTATTCATTTTAACCTTTTGGTCACCATTATAACGAACAACAGGAGTCTGCCAGTTATAGTTATCTTGTGCATTATGATTGTAAGAGTATATAGATTTTAGGTGAAGTCCCTTAACAGGGTTCAAATCAATATAAACGTTAGCTAAGACGCGATTATTACGTGTAGGACTATCAAGTTCCATCTGCTTCGCATAAAAGTTATCAGCACTTCCTGAAATTTCATTACCTGTTGCAGAGTTCTGCCAGAATGTACCATAAGTACCATCAGCATTAACAACATTTGGTGATACAATCTTACCATTTGCATCCGTATAGTCCATTGTTGGAGCTAATGTTGCATAGTCACGAATAGAAGAAAGGTTGGTATTATTACCAAAACCATTATTACTTCCTCTATTAACATCGTGTGTAAAGTTCAAGTCACCACCAACCTCAAGATAATCGTTTACCTGAGCTTTCATAGTTCCACGAAGATTCATACGACGATAGTTTGTGTTTACAACTACACCTTCGTTATCCAAATAGCCTGCAGAGAAAGAACTTTGGAATTTCTCTGTACCACCGCTTATGTTAACAGAATAGTTCTGACGAAGAGCGGAACGAGTCATTTCTTTCTGCCAATCAATCGTCTTGCGCTGACCATCATATTGGGTAGAAAATATTGGCATAGCAACGTTTGTACCATCACCTTGACGAGCTAAACGAATAGCGCTTGCATAAGTGTCAGCATCTAGGGTGTTAAGTGTGTTTGCAAGAGTTTGAACACTCCAACCTGCGTTTACGTCTACATGAAGAGCACCCTTTGAACCATGCTTCGTGGTGATCATGATGACACCATTCGCACCACGAGAACCGTAGATAGCTGTTGCAGAAGCATCCTTCAAGACTTCAATGCTTTCTATATCTTGTGGATTCAAGAAGTTAGCATTCGTACCAACCTGCACTCCATCAACAACATATAGAGGTTCAGAGTTTCCATTAATAGTCCCGACACCACGAATACGTACCTGTGCCATTGCACTAGGAGCACCATCCTGAGATGTAACGATTACACCTGGAGCAGCACCTTTCAGTCCGTCGGCAAGGTTTATTGGAGATTTCTTCATCATGGACTTTGCATCAACAGAAGCAACAGAACCAGATATATCACTACGTTTTGCGGTACCATAACCAATTACTACGACATCATTAAGAGTACTGGCGTCTTCTTTCAATGTTATAGTAATATTTTTACGTCCGCTAATATTCACTGTTTGGGGTACAAAGCCCACATAAGTGATATTTAACTTAGCATTTGGTGCAGCTGAAATTTGGAAACTTCCATTAAAATCAGTAATTGCTCCTTCCTTAGTACCCAGGACTCGAATCGTAGCCCCAATAACAGGCTCTCCAGATTCATCATTAACTATTCCTTTGACTATGCTTTGAGCCGATATTCCCAATGGGAATAAACAAAGCAAGAATAGCAACACTAACGGCTTTTCAATAGATTTTAAATAATCCATGTTTGACTTTGTTAGATAATTATTAGGTTGTTATATTAGATATTTGACTTACTACTTTTATCAGCAAGTGTATGTTTACAAATGTTGCATAGTATTAGCATCAATTATGATGACGGCGACAAATTTATATATTATTGACGATTATGACACCAAAAAATAGCTCATTTATATTTCATAATGTTTCATTAATAACTTTTGTTTCCCATATAATAAAAAGCTACAGGTATTTAACATATCTGCCACTATATATTTTTAGGGTAAAATAAGCTTAAAGATAGAATACAGACTCGTTTCCTTCATTAAACAACAAGTCTAGAATGCTCATGTTTGGCTGAAAATCAAATTTTTGTTGATACACCTGATAGTATCTTATAGGATTAAAGTCAGCATCATTACCAGGATGCTTGGGGCGTATTACATCACGAAAATCAACCACATCATTTACAGATGAGACAAATTCATTTGTGAGACTAATCGTTGGGCGAATGTCCAAAAGTTCATTCATCTTTTGCGTTATTTCCATATTGAAATCAATAAGGAATTCCCACTTTCTTTCGAAGAAAGGACGAATGTCATCCTGATAATATTCAAAGAAAGGACTTTCACCGTAAGCTGAAGTTAAAGCATTCCAATGAATATGACGCCAATTTCCATGATCAGAAATGCGAATATCCTTCATTGGTGTCTTTGATATTGGTGAGTCTGCAACGGTGGTCACCGGAATGCTAAGTGACTGGAGTCCATTAGTAGTAGGTATGACACATCGGTTGCGATAAGTCTGCTTGATAAAATTATCATGCTGCTCAATCATACAACGGTCATATCTGTTTAGTTTCTGATACCATTGTATAGGACCAAAATATGTAGAAGAAAGTAATGCTATTGTCAAAACGGAAGATTGTATAATCGGTATGCCTTGCCATTTATGCTATGATAAGGTACAAGTAATTTGCCACGCCCTATATTAATAAGGTATTCATGACAATATTTACACCTGCACTTTCGGCAACATACCGTAGGTATAACAAATTTGTCTTTGCCAACAGTTATCGTATCTCCTGGCAGAGCTTCTATTCTGCCAAGCAACTTAACACTGTCACCAAAGACAATTAAATCATTTTTTTTAAAATCAGCACGTGCCAATCTATTCACTATCACTCTGTCACCATTCTTCAACAAAGAATTTTCTGGTACTTTATAGACAGCGAAAGCAAAGGCGCGCACCACTAATACGATTAAAAACGCAGCCAATATTGATATCATCCATTTCAGGAATTGCCGCATATCAATCAGCCTTCCCATTAGAGGGAAGGCTTTAATAATTTTTATTTGATGTTATCGACAAAATTAAACAGACGATTCCATCTTATACCACTGAGACCTGGGTGATCTGGATTATGGCTCCACCATATAAATATAGGCTTTCCAACAATATGGCTCTCTGGCACAAATCCCCAATAACGAGAATCGGCACTGTTATGACGATTATCACCCATCATCCAATAATAGTCCATCTTGAACTTGTAGCTATGTGCCACCTTGCCATTTATATATATATTTCCGTTTACAATCTTTAGATTGTTACCTTCATATACATGTATAGGACGCTCATAGATAGCAATATTGTTCATATCAAGTTTTACAGTTGCACCCTTCTTTGGTATCCAGATAGGACCGTAATTATCACGAGTCCAACCAGTATATCCGTTTAAAGGATATAAATCTCCTGTCTGGGCATCTGTATTAAGACGAATACTCTGAACAATATCCTTGCGTTTAGATAAAGCCGTAACAGCTTTCTTTGTGAGAGGAATAAAACCGTATTGGGTAAGACCTGTTATATCTTCTGTTGATATGCCCAGTTGATCCATTAGTTCCTGCGGCATAGGGCATCTGAGTTTCACATAATAAGAATACTGAACATTATCAGGTTCTTTATTAGCCTTTCCGTTAAGATATACGATTCTGTTCTTTATCTGCAAAGTCTGTCCAGGAAGTCCTACACAACGTTTTACATAGTTCTCACGACGATCTGCAGGACGTGTAATTATCTCACCATATACCTGCTGATTACTCAATATATAGTTTCTACCAAGTGCATAAATCATATCAAAATACTTACGTTGCTGAATTCTGTTAAGTGACTTCAGTTGTGGCATTTTATGATTCTGCTGATAAAGTTGTTCACCTATGCCATAAGACATTGCATAATAGTCTTGCTGTTGCCATTGATCAGAAGAGCAAATTGTATCGCCTGCAGGATAATTGAAAACGACAATATCATTAAGCTTTACATTACCCAAACCTTTAACACGACGATAGTCCCAATGAGGCCATTCAATATAACTCTTGGCATTTACTACTGGAAGCGTGTGCTGAGTAAGTGGCATTGTTAGCGGAGTCTCTGGAATACGCGGACCGTAACTAACCTTGCTTACAAACAAATAGTCACCCGTGAGCAGACTCTTCTCTAAAGAAGATGAAGGAATAACAAAGTTCTGAAAGAAGAACAAATTAATGAAATATACAGCTACAAGAGCAAATACAAGTGCATCAACCCAACTCATAAGGAAACGAGTAGGTCCCTCAGCATCCTTCCACCATTGCCATCTTATTTTTTTTGTAATATATACGTCATATATAAACGGCACAACTATCAGTCCCCACCAACTCTTAACCCATAGCAGGAAAAGCAAGTAACAAACTAGAACTACTGCAAACTTAGTCCATTGAACCTTAGAATTAATCTTGGTTTTGCTTTTATCAATCATCGTTATTAGAATTTAAAAAGATCACTTGTGGTAAGCAATCCAGTATGTTCTTTTGTATATTCAGCCGCAAGAACAGCACCGAGTGCAAATCCTTTTCTGCTATGAGCATTATGAGTTATTGTGATTTTATCAGCTTCGCTATCATAGTTGATTGAGTGAATACCAGGTACTTCGTCACGACGTATGCTAGCAATAGCCAACTGACTATCAGCAACTTCATTACTACCTTCTTCTGTTCCGTCAGCATTATGCTGGAATCCTTTAACCCATTCAGTTTTTCTATCAATATTTTCTATCACTTCCTCTGCGAGAGTGATTGCTGTTCCTGATGGAGCATCCAACTTATGAACGTGATGAGTTTCCTCCATTTCAACATCATACTGTGGAAAATTATTCATTATCTTTGCAAGATAACGATTTACAGCTGAGAAAATAGCTACACCAATTGAAAAGTTTGATGCCCAGAACAATGTCTGTTTACCGTCTTTAGTAAGACCCTCAACTTCTGATTTATGGTCTTTCATCCAACCAGTACTACCACTCACAATCTTAACATTGTGTTTGAAAGCCTTTAAATAGTTGCCATAAGCAGCTGTAGGATTAGTAAACTCTATCGCAACATCTGCACTAGCAAACTCTGGAGAATCAAAATCCTGAGGATTATTGACATCAATCTTGCAAACAATTTCATGACCACGCTGAAGGGCTATTTCCTCTATCATGCGTCCCATCTTTCCGTAGCCTATCAAAGCTATTTTCATAATCTATATAAATTAAGAATATTCTAACATGCAAAAATAATTCTTTAAAGCCAAACTACAAAATATAAATTCCTATTTTAACGTTTATTCCAAAGATATAAACCGTCAAACACTGATTATCAAGAGATTTGGCACTGATAGCAATATGTTTACTACGCATTTAAATTATTTATCTTTTAAAGTATATATGCTATAAAAAATATTAGTAATTTTGCAGCGTTATTGATATTCATAATATTATAGATGAAAAGATTTTATTTATGGCTTATTCTTGGCTTGATGTCATCAACAAGCATGGTAGCACAAAACTACAAGATTACCGTTATAGGTAAAGTGTACAATCAGTTAGGACACGGTATTCCTGATGTAGTTGTAAATGACGGAGAAAACTTCGTTAAAACGGACATGAAAGGCAAATATCGCATTGTGGCAGATACGACTAAAAGCAAGTTCATTGCCATTTCAACTCCAGCTGAATACATACTCCCACACAAGGATGGTATAGCATTTGGATTTTATGCCCCAATAAACAAGTTAAAAGGTAAGTCTGTCAGAACACACAACTTTATATTAAACAAACGTGAGAACAAATCCGACAAGTTTTATTACATCGCTATTTCCGATCCACAAATAAACGACGAACATGATTATAAGCGCTGGTGCAATGAGACTGTAAAGGATATGAAATCCGAAATTTCTCGTATGGATAAAGAACATGAAGTCATAGGGATAACGCTTGGCGACATGGTTTTCAGTAAGAGAAATATTTGGGAACCTTTTAAAAAGTCTATCGAAAACACAGGAATGACAACATTCATGTGTATAGGTAATCACGATATGATTAAGAGCGTACCTAGTCTGGAGAATTCGCCAAAGGGCGCAAAGATATATTCAGAAATGGATTTCATGAACTATTTCGGACCTACAGATTATTCATTCAACATCGGAAAGATTCATGTTGTTACAATAAACAACATCAACAACATGCAACACAATAAATATGTTGAAATGCTGACACCGTCTAAATTAGAATGGTTGCGAAAAGACCTTAGCTATATTCCTAAAGGATCTATGATATTCCTAAATATGCATGCCGCAGGATGGAACAAATGGTATCCTTATGCAAATATGCACAATACTCCTATGCTCGACAAACTTCTCGAAGGATATGATGTTCACGTATTCTGCGGACACTCACACTTTTTTCAAGATGTAGACGTAAACGAACATCTTTACCAACACAACATTGGTGCTGCTTGTGGTGCGTGGTGGTGGGGAAACGTAAACAGATGCGGTGCACCAAACGGATATATGATTGTTGATGTTGACGGAACAAAAGTCAGATGTATTTACAAAGCAACGGGGAAATCCATAGAGTATCAAATTCACGTATATAAAAAAGGAGAGTTTAGTACACAAAAAGACTTTATAGTTGCAAACGTATGGGACTATGACGACAAGTGCAGCGTAGAATGGATACAAGACGGAGTGAACAAGGGAAAAATGGAGCAATTTAAAGATAAGGATGAGGAGTATTCTAGAATTAAAAACGAGCATCATGTAAATCTGCCTGAGTGCTATACAACCCACTTGTTTCGCCTAAGACCAGAACAAGGCGCAAAGAAAATAGAAATTATTTTCACTAATCATTATGGAGAAAAATACAAAGAAAACATTGTATTATGATAAGATAGAGGCTCTTCGTCAATTTAGTTGAAGAGCTTTCTACACAAATAGGCTTAGAGCACTCTACCAGAAAAAGTTTTTTAATGTCACTAATGTCATAATGTCACAAACCCTTTGTTTATAAGGCTTCAGCCAGTGACATTAAGTGACATTATCGGGGGAAAAGTGGCATTATGCCCTAAAGTACACCTGTTTTTTGCGTTTTTTTTGCAATTATGCTATTTGCATAATACATATTTGTGCTTATGGAGTTTTATTAAGCATAAAAGCAAGCTTCTTGAACTGCATGAATAATTCAAAAAATCTACTCATGCCTAGATATAAAATGAGAGAATGAATTTGAAGGATGTAAATATATTTAGAGACTGATTGCACAAACTATCACCCAAATTTTCACAACTTCTGTGTAATTCGATTACATCAACATGTGTGCAATCAGATTACCTCGGCACGTGTGTAATCCGATTACACAACGTGAGTAATCGGGTTACACAACGTGGGCAACTCAATTACCCACGTTAGGTAATTGAATTGCCTAACGTGAAAAAGGGTATTGCCTGGAGTAGATAAACGAATGATTATCAATAAAACTACAAGAATAGGATTGATGATAATTACCACTATTTTGTAGTTAGGTTTTGAGATAAAAACTAAACATACTGCGAAATATATCGCACATAATGACAAGTACAGACCATCATAAACGAAAAAATGTTTATACATCTACTGCATATTTGGCAAAAATCGCCAAATGTAGGTGTGATTTGAAGGTTAATGCCACTTTTATCCCGATAATATCACTTAATGTCACTGG
Source organism: Segatella paludivivens DSM 17968 = JCM 13650 (assembly GCF_000373185.1). Lineage (GTDB taxonomy): Bacteria > Bacteroidota > Bacteroidia > Bacteroidales > Bacteroidaceae > Prevotella > Prevotella paludivivens. The sequence goes on along the minus strand of NZ_KB890643.1, from coordinate 26,027 downwards.
CTGAATCCTTATAAACATAGGGTTTGTGACATTATGACATTAGTGACATTAAAAAAACTTTTTCTGGTAGAGAGTGAATATATAGCCCACTGTTTATTCTAAAAATATAATCACCATATTTGTTTTAGACTTTTAAATACAGCAACTTTGTTAATGGACAACAAAAGGATGGATTCATTTTACTTTTTAAAAAAATTGCATTACCTTTGCAAAAATATTAACAATTAATATAAACATAACAAGAAAATGAAAAAGCTAATCGTTTTAATTAGTTTGTTAGTGGTAACAGTAGCAGGCTATTCACAGCAGTTGCGCTCAGGTTCAATAACATTAACCCCAAAGATAGGTATTAATGCATCTGGCTATTATGGTGATGATGATAATAGTAGTTTTGACTACAAGCCAGGACTGGTAGTCGGAGCCGAAGGTGAATACTACATTAAGGACTGGTTGGGAATATCGGCAGGTCTTTTTTACTCTCAGCAAGGAGCAAGTCTGAATGAAGACAAAATCAAAACAGAATATATTAATGTACCTATTTTATGTAATTTCCATTTTGGCAATTGCTTTACTCTTAAAGCTGGTTTGCAGGAAGGTTTAAATATAAGTTCTAGCACTGACGCCGTACCTGACTACATGTCACGCGGACTTGAAGCAAGAGATATTGATATATCAATGCCTATAGGCATGAGTTTCGCATTCGACAAATTTGTAGTAGATGCACGTTATTCTCTCAGCTTAAATAAAGCTTTAAGAGGAGAAAACCACTACTACAATCTTGATAATGCCGATTTACATAACAGCGTATTCGCATTAACTTTAGGTTATAGATTTAGACTGAAATAACGAACATATAGTCAAGTTATTTTACTTAAAATGTATGAGCCTCTGCTCATGCAGAATTGATCATTATAATTTTGATTACTTCTGCATGGGCAGGGGCAAAATGATTAATAATTAATAAAATACTTTGCGCTTAATGAAATTTGCATTACTTTTGTTTCCCAAATAGCTATTTTGATGAAGATATTAGTAACTGGTGCCAGTGGTTTCATTGGCAGCTTTATTGTGGAGGAAGCACTCAGAAGGGATATGGAAGTATGGGCTGCCGTGAGGAAAAGCAGTTCAAGGAAGTATCTTACTGATGAGCGTATAAATTTCATAGAACTTAATCTATCCTCGGAAGATGATTTAAGGCAACAACTAGCCGGACATGAGTTCGACTATGTCGTGCATGCAGCAGGTGCTACCAAGTGCCTACATAAATCTGATTTCTTCAAGACCAATACCGACGGAACAAAAAATCTTGTTCATGCACTGATTACATTGAAGATGCCTATCAAGCGATTTGTATACCTCAGCAGCCTAAGCATTTTCGGTGCCATTAGGGAGAATTCTCCATATATGGAAATTGAAGAAAACGACATTCCACGTCCTAATACTGCCTACGGAAAAAGCAAACTAATGGCAGAAAAGTTTCTTGACACTATTGGAAATGATTTCCCTTATGTCATATTACGTCCTACTGGAGTTTATGGACCTAGAGAGAAAGACTATTTCATGATGGCAAAGACTATTAAAGGACATATAGATTTTTCTGTTGGTTTCAAGCATCAAGATATCACTTTCATATACGTTCAGGATCTTGTGCAAGCAGTATTCCTGACATTTAATCGTGGCAAAAACGGAAGAAAATATTTCTTGAGTGACGGCAATATTTATAATTCTACTGAATTCAGTAATTATATTCATGAAAATCTTGGACGCCCATGGTGGATAAGAATAAAAGCACCTATATTCATACTGCGACTTGCAACATTGATTGGAGAATATGCAGGAAAAATCACAGGTAAGATATCGGCACTTAACAACGATAAGTATAACATTTTAAAACAACGCAATTGGCGCTGTAATATAGAGCCTGCCGTGGACGAATTGGGCTTTCATCCACAATATGACCTAAAACGCGGTACGGAACTCGCCATTAAATGGTATAAGGAGAATAAGTGGTTATGATTAATATAAATAAATGGTTTGCCATTGAAAAGAAGCCTACAAAGGGGCTTCTGCCACTTGAATGGGCGGTATTGGCATATATGGCATTTACGTTGCTCATAGTTCTATTTACTTATACAAAACTAGTAAATCCAGACTCTATGATATGGGGGCGTATACGTATAGGTGCCATAACGATAGCAATGTGGATTGTTTACAAAATGCTACCCTGCCGTGTAACCCTTTTTACCCGCATATCAGTACAGATGGCATTATTGGCCTGGTGGTACCCTGACACATACGAGATAAATCGTATGTTTCCAAACCTTGACCATCTATTTGCCACTTGGGAACAAAGTATGTTTGGCTTCCAACCAGCATTAGATTTCTCTGCCAGATTTTCTTCTCACATCATAAGCGAACTGATGGATTGTGGCTATGCAGCCTATTATCCAATGATCGCAGTGACCGTGTTGTTTTATTTTATATACAGATATAATGAGTATCACAAAGTGGCATTTGTGATAATGGCATCATTCCTTACTTATTATGTTTTATACGACATTGTACCAGTTGTGGGACCAACATTCTACTATAAGGCAGTAGGAATAAGTAATATTACGCACGGTATATTCCCAGATGTTCAATACTATTTCTGTAATCATCATGATTGTCTGCCTAGCCCTGGATATACCGACGGTATCTTCTACGACTTGGTTGAAGACGCAAAAGCTGCTGGAGAAAGACCTACCGCTGCATTTCCAAGCAGTCATGTAGGAATATCGACAATATGCATGTTGCTTGCATGGCATAGCAGAAACAAAAAACTACTGTTCATTATGCTACCTTTCTATGTGTTCCTATGTCTGGCGACAGTATATATACAGGCACATTATGCAATAGATGCAATTGCAGGATTTATAACAGCTCTGATATTTTATTTCGGTTTTTCTCATCTTGCCGACAAATTGCATAAATAGTTGAAAACCAACAAATATCATTAGATTATCAATTATAATTAGTAACTTTGCACACTAATATTTATCATATAAAAAATGGATAAGAAACTATATATCGAGACATACGGCTGTCAAATGAATGTAGCCGACAGCGAAGTAGTTGCCTCAGTAATGAAGATGGCGGGATATGACGTTTGTGAGAACGAAGATGATGCCGATGCTATCTTTCTGAATACATGCAGTATTCGTGAGAATGCCGAAAATAAGATTTACAACAGACTTGACACTTTACATGCCGAACAGAAAAAAGGACGTAAACTAATACTCGGTGTCCTTGGATGTATGGCTGAACGTGTGAAAGACGACCTCATACAAAATCATTATGTAAACTTGGTATGCGGACCAGACTCATATCTCGACCTACCAAGCATGATCGCGGAATGCGAAATGGGCAACAACGCAATGAACACAGATTTATCTACGACAGAAACTTATCGCAATATATTACCACAACGCATTGGCGGAAATCATGTAAGCGGTTTTGTTAGTATCATGCGCGGATGCAACAATTTCTGTCATTACTGCATTGTACCTTATACTCGCGGCCGTGAACGCAGCCGTGACGTAGAGAGTATACTTACAGAGGTAAAAGACCTTCATGAAAAGGGCTTTAAGGAGGTGACTCTTCTTGGTCAAAATGTAAATTCTTATGGTTTGTTGCCAAACGGTAAGCGTCCTGAAAATGGAGTTTCTTTTGCTGAACTATTACACAAGGTCGCGCAAAGCGTACCAGACATGCGTGTAAGGTTTACCACTTCAAATCCAGAAGATATGACTGAGGATATTCTTCATGCTATCGCAGAGGAACCAAACCTATGCAAACACATCCACTTCCCTGCACAGAGCGGAAGCAACAAGATATTAAAACTTATGAACCGCAAATATACCCGTGAAGATTATTTATCAAAAATCAACGCGATTAAAACAATCATTCCTGGATGCGGCATCACAACAGATATCTTCGTAGGCTATCACGATGAGACAGAAGAAGATCATGAACAGACACTTTCCCTCGTAAAAGAGGTAGGCTTTGATTCTGCATTCATGTTCAAATATAGTGAACGTCCTGGAACTTATGCTGCGAAGCATTTGCCAGACAATGTTGCAGAGGACCTGAAGATATCACGTCTTAACCAACTCATACAGTTGCAGACCGAGATTAGTGCGCAACAGAACAAGAAAGACGAAGGAAAGGAATTTGAAATTCTTATAGAACGTTTCAGCAAGCGAGATCGTAATCATCTTATGGGACGTACACAGCAAAACAAGGCTGTAGTTTTAGAGAAGGGCAATCATCATATCGGAGAATTCGTAAACGTAAGAATTACCGGTTCCACTAGTGCCACTCTACTAGGTGAAGAAATAAAAGCCTGACAATAGGCACCACATTATATATAATTATATATGAAAGAATTTTTCCAGGTACTAAAAAGATTTGTGCCGCCATACAAGAAATATCTGACATTGAGCGTAATATTCAATATCCTGTCTGCAATATTGAATATATTCTCATTTGCCACTCTTATCCCTATTTTACAGATACTGTTCAAAACAAGTGATGCAAAAGTGGTGAAAGCCCTTATCAGCTGGGATAACGTACATTCATTCAATGACATAACAAATTGGTTTACAAATAATGCCAACTACTTCATACAGCATTTTATTGTTGAGGTTGGTGCTGCTAACACCCTTCTCGTTATAGGATTGCTGCTTGCATTCATGACTTTATTAAAAACCGTTTCCTATTTTCTTTCATCAGCGACCATCATTCCTATACGTACAGGTGTAGTACGCGACATCCGCAACCAACTATATCAGAAAATCAATGCTTTATCAATAGGCTTCTTTAGTGAGGAACGCAAAGGCGATATTATTGCAAGAATGAGTGGTGATGTCCAGGAAATAGAAGGTTCCATCATGTCAAGCCTTGATATGCTGTTTAAAAATCCAATACTAATAATAAGCTATTTCATAGCACTGATGGTGATATCTTGGCAGCTAACATTATTTACAATCATCTTCGTACCTATATTCGGGTGGTTTATGGGATTTGTCGGGCGAAAACTCAAAGCTCGTAGTATTGAGGCACAAAGTCTTTGGAGTGACACGATGAGTCAAGTAGAAGAAACCTTGGGAGGTCTACGAATAATAAAGGCCTTCTGTGCTGAAGGCAAGATGAACAAACGTTTTGATAAGATAAACAGCGAGTATCGAGATAACATCATGCGTGTAAATACTCGTCAGCAACTAGCCCACCCTATGAGTGAATTTTTGGGTACAATGATGATTATCATTGTTTTGTGGGTTGGAGGAATACTTGTTCTCAACAACCACACACTCACAGGTCCTAAATTCATATACTATCTTGTAATGCTATATTCTATCATAAACCCATTAAAAGAGTTTTCAAAAGCAGGATATAATATTCCAAAGGGACTTGCGAGCATGGAGCGTGTAGACAAGATTCTGAAAGCAGAAATAGATATTAAGGAAAAAGAAAATCCAACTCATATAAAGAGTTTTGAGCATCAGATAGAATTCAAGAATGTTTCGTTTTCTTACAACTCACCAACAAAAGACGGTAGAAGCGAGACTATATGGGTACTCAAAAATATAAATCTTATTATTCCAAAGGGTAAAACTATTGCCCTCGTAGGACAAAGCGGTGGTGGAAAGAGCACTTTGGTAGATCTCATTCCACGCTATTATGATGTACAGGAAGGCGAAGTTTCAATAGACGGCATCAACGTTAAAGACCTTGGAATTCATGATTTGCGCCAACTTATTGGTAACGTGAATCAAGAAGCAATACTTTTCAACGATACATTCCGCAATAACATCTCTTTTGGTGTTGAAGGTGCAACTGATAAGCAGATAGAGGATGCCGCAAAAATTGCCAATGCCTACGATTTCATATCTCAAAGCGAAAACGGATTCGACACAAACATTGGTGACCGTGGAAACAGATTAAGCGGAGGACAACGTCAAAGAGTAAGCATTGCTAGAGCTATACTGAAAAATCCTCCTATATTGATTCTTGACGAAGCTACATCTGCACTCGATACAGAAAGTGAACGTCTTGTTCAGGATGCCCTAGAACGACTTATGAAAACTCGTACTACAGTAGCTATCGCCCACCGTCTGAGTACAATTAAGAATGCTGACGAGATTTGCGTGCTACATGAGGGACAGATAGTCGAACGAGGTACACATCAAGAATTATTGGATAAAGACGGGTATTACAAGAAACTGCACGATATGCAAAGCTAATGACAAAAATAGTATATTACTTTTTTTATATATTGTCGCTATTGCCCCTAAAAATACTCTACGGCATGGCAGACTTTGAATATTTGATAGTATATTACATTATCAAATACAGAAGAAAAGTAGTATGCGAAAATATATCAACGGCTTTTCCTGACAAGAGTAAGAAAGAGATAAAAGATATCGAAAAAGGTTTCTATCACTGGTTTGCAGATTACTTCTTTGAGGCTGTGAAACTGCTGAGCATCAGTGATAGTGAACTTAGAAGAAGATTCAAAACTGTTAATTCTGAAGAAGTTGAGAAATGTTTTCAGGAAGGACAGGATGTGGCTACAATACTAGGACATTATTGCAACTGGGAATGGCTTTCTTGCGTAGGTATAAACCTACCGAAAAGTCGCATCATGGGACTTGTATATCATCCATTGCGGAACTCAGCTTTCGATAATCTTTTCAAACAGATACGTTCATCGCAAACAAATGGCGTAACCGTACCTAAAAAGGATATACTGAGATTTCTTATAAACTATCGCCGCAATGGGACGAGAAGTATTTTCGGATATATATCAGACCAGGGACCAAAATGGGAAAACATACATCTATGGCTACCTTTTCTCAACCACCCAGAGACCCCAGTTTTCACGGGTGCGGAGCGTATAATGAAAAAGATGAATGACGCAGTGTTTTATGTTGAGATGTCACGTCCTAAACGGGGTTACTATACAGCGACATATAAACTCATAACAAAAGATCCAAATTCACTACCGGAACATGAGATAACAAGGCGATTCTTCAGGATGCTTGAAGAAACAATAAATAAGGAACCACGTTACTATCTATGGACTCACAAACGTTGGAAACGTACTCGAGAGGAATTCAACAGAAGATTCCAAGTTGTAAACGGAAAGGTTATTGCTAAAAAAGACCAGGAAAATTAATGATGTTGCATCATTAAAAAAATGGAAGATAAAGATCAGATAGATGATAAAAATAAATCCTAAATACGAATATATGCGCCGATGGATTGAAAATATACCTGATATTTTCGAAAAAGAAGGCACTACAATATATAAGGGAAGAAACAAAATAAAGGTGTTTACTACCTCTGACGGACAAGTGGCGAACGTGAAGAGATATCATATTCCATCTGGTCCAAACAAATTCGTATATTCATGGGGTATCCGTAAGCCTAAGGGGCAACGAGCTTTTGAATACCCAGATATAATGCTCAAAAAAGGCATCTCTACACCAGAACCAATAGCACTGATTGAACAAAGAGGATTTCTTAATCTTCTAGGTTTTTCATATTTCATCAGCATACAGTGCGATTATGGTCACACTCTCTATGAAATGGGTGACGCTACGCCTGAAGAGTATGAAGGAATGGCTATCGCTCTTGGAAAGTTTGCAGCCAATATGCACGAGAAAAACATCATGCACAAAGATTTTACCCCAGGAAACATTTTGTGGGAAAAAGACAACCAAGGTTACCATTTCACGATAGTAGACATAAACAGGATGTATTTTGGAAACGTAGAATTGAAAAAAGGAGTAATAAACCTTACCAGATTATGGGGTCCAAAAAGATTTATCGAACTTCTGGTTACTGAATACGCTAATGCACGTCACTTTAACGTAGATGCGGCTTTAAACATAGCTATGCCTGCAAGAGCTAGGTTTTGGCGAAGATTTCAGAAAAAACACAAATTAAAATTCACGTTAGAACTTTAGAACATGACAAAACGCCTTTGCTATATATCACGCAACTATCAAACGATAGAGAACTCTGGCAACAAAGCCAAGACTGACAACGAGCGCACTTTAAAAGAACTCAATGCCCACAATCTTGGTTTGCCAACAACATATTATGACAGTAAGATAATAACATTCTTTTTTGATTTGGCAGGCATCATTAAAATGATGTTTACTATAAAGAAAGGTGATATCATTGTGTTGCAATATCCAGTAAAGAAATATTTTTCTTTTATATGCAATTACGCACATCTGCACAAAGCAAAGGTTGTTGCACTTATTCATGACCTAGGTTCCATGAGACGCAAAAAGCTCACAATAAAAAAAGAGATTTTAAGACTAATGCATGCCGACCATGTAATTGCGTCAAACGAAACAATGGCTACATGGCTGAAGAATAACGGATATAACAAATCTCTGAATTCACTTGGTCTATTTGATTATAGATCTATATCAACATCCAAAGAACACATATGTGATAACAACCGTTATTCTCTTGTATATGCCGGAGCGCTTGCAATAAGAAAAAATGCTTTTCTATTGAAAATGCAAGATATAATTAAAGGTTATAAACTGAACATATACGGCAATAGAAACGGACTTCCGGGATTAGAGGATTCTGATAACATACAGGTCCACGATTTCATGAAATCAGAAGATTTCATTGCCAGTGTGGACGGAGATTTCGGATTTGTATGGGACGGGGACTCATTAGACACATGCTCTGGTTCATTCGGAGAATATTTGCGCTGGAATAGTCCTCATAAAGTATCGTTCTATCTTCGTGCTGGATTGCCAATCATCGTATGGAAAGAGGCTGCCATAGCACCTATCATCAAGAGCGAAGGCATTGGTATATGTATATCTAACATTGCCGAACTTAACGACATTCTCCAATCTATAACATTAGAAGAAATGCAAAAAATGCGTGAAAATGTAAGTCGTGTAAGCAAGAATTTGAGTAATGGTGCATTTTTAAGTAAAGCAGTTATTGACGGAATGGAAAAGCTAATGAAATAATAGCTTAAAATTAAGGAAAAAGCAAAAAGTAAACAAAAAAATATACTTTTCACATACAAAATCGGTAAAATATGCATATCTTTGCAAAAGATAGGTCACAAAAATCAAAAGTAGAAAAAGACATCACATTGTTTATTTTTGCATTATCTATGCACAATATTGGAATATAATTAATAAAATAGGTATGAGAATCAGTCTAATTGTATCGACGTATAACTGGCCAGAGGCATTGCACCTTTGCCTCAAAAGCATCATGATACAAACACGTATGCCAGACGAGGTAATTATTGCTGACGACGGGTCTAAAGACGAAACAAAAACTCTTATTGAGAACATGCAGAAAGACTTCCCATGTAAGTTAGTTCATGCATGGATTCCTGATGAGGGATTCAGACTGGCATTATCAAGAAACAATGCCATAAGAACATACTGTACTGGTGATTATGTTATTTTTATAGATCAAGATATCATCCTTGACAATAAGTTTATTGAAGATCACGAGCGACTCGCTACTAAAGGATGTTTTGTTATAGGTGGTCGCACTAAGCTATCAGCTTTGTTGTCAAAAAAGCTACTCTCAAGCAAAAATGTTAAGTTAGGACTTTTCACAAAGGGAATCATACGCAAAGTGAATATGGTACATATCAGATGTTTGTTCCCTGTAACATCTAAGATGTATAGCTGGAATAAATTATATGGACGCGGTGCAAATATGGCTATGTTTAAAAGTGATCTTGAAAGAGTAAACGGATTTGATGAGGATATCGTTGGCTATGGTGTCGAAGATATTGACCTATTTAATAGGCTGATGAATAACGGCATTAATAAGAAATATGCTCAATTTTGTGCAATAGAACATCATCTTTATCACAAAAGAGGTAAGGTGGTCGAGAATAATTTTAAGATTGCTTTTACTAACAAGAATAGAAAAAGATGCAAAAATGGTTTAACTCACGACAATAAATAAACATGCAAAAACTTTTAACTATAATAATCCCTACATACAACATGGAAAACTATCTGGAGGCGTGCCTTGATTCGCTGCTCACAGATAACATGTCGCTTATTGAAGTTTTGGTAATCAACGACGGAAGCCAAGACGCTTCTTATGACATTGCCAAAAGATATGGAAACAAATATCCTGATACGTTTGTCGTCATTGACAAAGGGAACGGAAATTATGGTTCTTGCGTAAATGTTGGACTTAGAAGAGCTACTGGAAAATACATAAAAGTACTTGATGCCGACGATTGTTTCAACACTAGAGTCTTTGAAGCTTACCTTAATTATATTAAGGAATGTGACACCGATATGGTGATTAGTGATTACGTTAAGGTGTATCCAGAGCTTGAGACCATCGTTAGCTGCGATATCCCAGAAAACAAGATTGTTGACTTTAGGGAGTTATGCAAAGACAATAACATTTGGAATCTTTGGATGCATAACGTCGCTTATAAAAGAGAACTTCTGCTTAATATTGATTACAAACAAACAGAAGGCATATCTTACACCGATCAGGAATGGATATTCAGTCCATTTACTGAAGTTAAAACTGCCATATACTTTAAATTACCACTCTATAGATACACTCTTGGGCGCGAGGGACAAACCATGAGTTCTGCGTTTTCAGACAAGCATTTTAGAGACAATATTGTATGCACATGCAATATGATAGAACAAGCCTGTCATTTCAACAATGTACCTGATGACATAATGAAAATGCTTAACTATAAACTACTAAAGAGATGCAGGTTTATATTTCGCACATACATACTGAAAAAACAAGTAATCAACGACAAAGACCTAGACATGCTTGACAATAAAATCAAGTCGTTAAACTTTAATTTATATAAGGCTACAGGCAACTTGCCAATGAGTACACCTCTATTCCCTATAAAATATATTTCTGTTTGGCGCAAGAATCATAATAGCAAATGGCTCAAATTAAATATCAGAATGTATAGGTTCCTGCATTAAAACACATTAAAAAAGGTAGTAGTACAGTGGGAGCTAACCTAAGTGAAAACGTAGACAATAAAGGTAAGACGTTAACGTCTTACCTTTCCAAATGTTTTTATACTTGTATATTTTCTCCACAAATTAAGCTTTCTCTTTTTAGGGACACCATGACGACGTATATAATCGCGTGCGCCCTCAAGCATTCTCTGTGCCACTCCTCCAGCACTATATGGATCGTAATTTTGTATCACCCAGTGACGCAATGAGATTATTTCTTTGTCATGCTGAACTTGTTCGAAAGCATCACAAAGTTCTTCTGGATCATCAATATTCTTCCAATAAATGTCCTTTGATATTGCACGCAAAGTGATAACGGGTTTATTGAGCAAAAGAAATTCATAAATTGTAGATGAGGTGTCACTAATCATTACATCCGCCATCAACAAATATTTTGTAACACTGAAATCTTCAACGAATATCATGTTGTCATGTTCATTTGCCAGCTGACGATATTCGTCAATCCATTCTTGACTTGTAAGCGGATGGAACTTCATCATCAATAAAACATCTTTCTCTTTGGTTAACTTGATTAAAGCATCCTTTATCAATGGCAGTGAAGTAAGTTTGGGAGAGAACGTTGGAGCATATAAAACTATCTGTTTCTTTCCATATTTTTGCAGCAGTTCATTCTTTTCAATATCAAATGATGAACGATGGTCACTTATCCAATCCTGTCGCGTCCATCCTGTCTCTAGAACTTCAAAGTCTTTATATTTATAAGACAGTTGCTTAAACTTTCGCGTGAAATAAGGACCTTGTGTGAAATAAGTATCAAAATATCTTCTTATGATCCAATGGTCTTTTTTCTCTGCCGCATAACCGTGAAATATCTGTATTTTTACTCCCCTAAGATAGTATGGTACAATATTTCCCGGAACAAACACTACGTCAGGAAAGAAATCATAAACCTCCTGAATACTATTAGTCCAATTCACACTATCTTTCAAAGGAAAATCTGGAATACGTTTTTTATGAACATACCATAAAATATCATTTACGCCCTCATCTTCGGCCTCGTCCTGCAATGGCTTAAGTATATCTATTGCATATTTATTTTCACAAAATAAAACTATCCTCATATTAAATTACTTTATTTTAAATGTAAAGGTAGCTATTTATTGTAGAACAACCTAACATTATCTAAATATTTTTTATTATTTTTGTGCACGATTGTGTATTATATGAATGCAATCATAACATAAAAAGATGAAGAATATGCTAAATTTCACTGTAGGACCGGTTATGTCCTCTGATGCCGTAAGAGAAATAGGAGGCGAACAAGTACCATATTTCAGAACACCTGAGTTTTCTGAAATAATGCTTGAAAACGAACGACTGATAAAAAAATTCTCCAAGGCTGAAGAACAGGCTAAAGTATTATTCATAACAGGTTCAGGCACCGCATCAATGGAAGCAACAGTGATGAATGTCTTTACTGCTAATGACAAAGTTCTCATCATTAACGGTGGCAGCTTCGGTCACAGATTTGTGGAACTATGCAAAATCCACGAAATACCCTACGATGAGATAAATCCAGCTTTCGGTGAAGACATTTCCGAAGAACTCCTTTCACCATTTGACGGCAAGGGATATACTGGATTCCTAGTAAACGTTCATGAGACTTCCACAGGAGTACACTACAACATAAAGCTTATTAGCGAATTCTGCAAAAGAAATAATCTGTTCCTTGTCGTAGATGCAATAAGTTCTTTTCTTGCAGATCCATTCAACATGTGCGAGTTGCATGCAGAAGTCATGATCACCGGATCACAGAAAGCTCTGGCATGTCCTCCGGGAGTATCTGTTATTGTTCTTTCAGAAAAAGCTGTTGAAAGGGTTAACAAGAATAACGTAAGAAGTATGTATTTTGATCTAAAAGATGCATTAAAAAATGCTCAACGAGGTCAGACGCCATTTACTCCGGCTGTTGGAATCCTTAGACAGATAAATATGAGGCTAAGAGAGATTGACGCAGCAGGTGGTGCACAGACAGAAATTGATAAGATTCATGGTATTGCGACTGATTTCAGAAACAGAATCAAAGATTTACCATTTGAGATTGTATCAAAATCTCTTTCCAATGCCGTAACGCCTATACATCCCCTAAATGTTTCGGCTTATGATATTTTCACTACGTTGAAAGATGAATATGGAATATGGATATGTCCCAACGGAGGCGACATGAAGGATCAAGTATTCCGTGTTGGACATATCGGAGCATTGACAAAAGACGATAACTCCAAGCTCATTGCTGCCTTCGCAGACCTTAACAAAAAAGGACTTCTTTAATCTACACAAAGTATGATAAAAGTTATAACCTACGGTACATACGACCTAATTCATAAGGGCCACATCCGGTTGCTAGAAAGGGCAAAAGCCCTTGGCGACTATCTAATTGTTGGAGTCACAGCAGATTCTTTTGATCGTGAACGTGGCAAGATCAATGTCCAGCAATCGCTCATTGAAAGAGTAGAAGCTGTCAGAGCTACCGGACTTGCCGATGAAATTATCGTTGAAGAATATGAAGGACAAAAGATTGACGATATCAAGAGACTTGGCATTGATATATTTACCGTAGGTTCTGACTGGGAAGGACATTTCGACTATCTGAAAGAGTTTTGCAAAGTAGTTTATCTTGAAAGAACACAAGGGATATCCAGCTCTGAGATTCGTGCCGAGAAACGCGATATGAAGATTGGACTTGTAGGAGAATCACCGATACTAAATAAGATCGAACGAGAGAGCCAATATGTAAATGGGTTATCTATAAGTGGTGTATATTCAAGAGACACAAAGTATTTCTCATCTGAACTGAAAAAGCTTACGACTTATTACAGTATAGATGATTTGCTGGAAAATTCAGACGGAGTATATATTATATCAAGCCCTAAGCATCATTACGATGATATCAAAAAGGCATTAAGCAAAGGTAAGCATGTGCTGTGTGAATCACCAATAACAATATGTGAAGACAAACTCACTGAATTATACGCTATTGCCGAAAGCAACAAATGTATATTGATGGATTCTATCAAGACTGCTTATAGTTTGGCTTATTACAGACTATGCCTATTAGCAAAAAGCGGAATAATAGGCAAGATTGTATCTGTTGATGCCACATGCACTAGTCTTTACAATGTTGAGATTGATAATGACGGAATGATGTCAAGTATATGGAATAGTATATGTGCATGGGGACCTACAGCCTTGTTACCTGTATTTCAACTACTTGGTACTGATTATTCATCAAAGACAATTGCCACACATTTACTGCGTGAAGACTTAGACTATGACACGTTTACAAAGATATCATTAATTTATCCTCATGCTGTAGCCTCAATAAAGGTTGGACAAGGTGTAAAATCAGAGGGTGAACTAATCATCTCCGGCACAAAGGGTTACATATATGTACCAGCTCCATGGTGGAAGACTGATTATTTTGAAGTAAGATATGAGAATCCTGTTGATAACAAGCGGCATTTCTATCCACTTGAGGGTGAAGGTCTCAGATACGAATTAGTGTCTTTTCTTAAGTCGATAAGCAGCGGAAACAAATATTCTTATATTGATAAGAACATTTCAAAAGCCATAGTAAATATCATTCAGAATTTCTATGAGCGAAAAGATACAGTATTATTATAATAAGCAAAGACGGGCTACGCATAAAGCGTAGCTCAAACTTGATAAATTTAAATGATATGGAAGTAGGACAGAAATTACCAGAAGTTCTCGGAAGAGATCAAGATGGAAAAGAAGTGAAGCTAAGTGACTTCAATGGTAAAAAACTTGTATTGTACGTATATCCAAAAGATAGCACACCAGGATGTACTAGTGAGGCTTGCGATCTGCGCGACAACTATCATTCATTCCTTGAAAAGGGATATGCTGTAATTGGCGCAAGCATCCAAGATGAGAAATCCCATAAAAAGTTCATTGAGAAATATGACTTACCATTCCCTATTATTGCAGACACAGAAAAGAAACTTGTAGAGGAACTGGGAGTGTATGGTGAGAAAAAAATGTATGGTAAGGTTACGATGGGAACATTCAGAACAACATTTATTACTGATGAAGCTGGAGTTATAACACGCATTATTGGTCCAAAAGAGATAAAAGTAAAAATACATTCCAGCCAGATTCTTGATAATATCCAAGAGTAGTTTAAAGGCAATAATTTGGATTGATAAATAATAATAACTAAAAACACTCACAAAATATAAGCATTTCGTATTATTTTTTGTAATTTTGCATCAGAATGATAGGTTATATGTCATTTTTTGAATATAACCTATCATATATTATTATCATTTTGATGCATAAAATTATTGTATAATAGAAGACGAGAAAGAAATATGAAAAAGATTGTATCACTAGCCATAATGATGTTGATTGCTGTTATGGCACAGGCTCAAATGTTAAACCCGGTGAAGTTTTCTTCTCAACTGAAAACCAACGGAACGGCAGAGGCTGAAATTATTTTTAGTGGAAATATAAGTTCGGGATGGCATGTTTATTCCACTGGTTTGGGAGCTGATGGACCTATTTCTGCAACGTTTAACGTCAACAAACTTGACGGAGTTGAACTTGTAGGCAAATTAACTCCCCGTGGAAGTGAAATATCTAACTATGACAAACTGTTTGAAATGAAGCTCAGATATTTTGAGCATAGTGTCCAGTTTGTACAGAAAGTAAAGTTCACAAAGCCTAATTATAATATAAGTGCATATCTAGAATATGGTGCATGTAATGACAAAAATTGCCTACCACCAACATCGGTAGACTTTAATAAAAATGGAAAAAGTCCGGCTACAGCTGCATCAACAAGTAAAACAAATACAGCATCTTCTTCCGACAACAAAGCTTTGTTGCTTGCTGCCGCAAGTGGATCTCCTGAAGCAAAGGCTGCGCTTGCCAAACTAAAGGCTGACAGTTTAGCTAATCTAAAAGCTGACAGCATTTCAAAAGCTGATTCAATTACTAGTTCGAATCTGTCTTCAACCGACAAAACGTCATTGTGGAAACCCGTAATAGGAAAATTAAGCCAACAGAATGGAAATAGCGACAGTGGTAACCAATCATGGGCTTACATATTCTTCATGGGCTTCCTTGGAGGATTGCTTGCATTGTTTACACCATGTGTATGGCCTATAATACCAATGACCGTTAGTTTCTTCCTAAAACGAGCAAAAGACAACAAGAAAAAAGGAATACGAGACGCTATAACTTACGGTATATCTATCGTGGTTATATACTTAGCTTTAGGACTTGCTGTTACAGGATTATTCGGTGCGTCGGCATTAAATGCTTTAGCCACTAATGCTGTATTCAACATACTTTTCTGTCTGCTGCTTATTTTGTTTGCAGTCAGTTTCTTTGGTTGGTTTGAAATACGCTTACCAGAGAAATGGGGAAATGCAGTAGACACTAAGGCAACATCAACAACAGGATTGCTTTCTATTTTCCTTATGGCCTTCACACTTACTCTTGTAAGTTTCTCATGCACAGGTCCTATAATAGGATTCCTACTTGTGGATTTCGCAACATCAGGTTCTATACTTGGTCCTGCAATAGGCATGTTTGGATTTGCACTTGCTTTGGCATTGCCATTCACGTTATTTGCCATGTTCCCAAGCTGGCTGAAGAGCGCACCAAGATCAGGTTCATGGATGAACACAATAAAGGTAGTGTTGGGATTCATCGAATTAGCATTCTCACTGAAATTCTTTAGCGTTGCTGACCTTGCTTATGGCTGGCATATATTAGACAGAGAAGTTTTCTTGTCATTGTGGATTGTTATATTCGGTGCACTCGGACTATATCTTATCGGAAAACTTAAATTTCAAAGTGATGAGGTTGGTGGCGATATAAACAAGCCAATGCCTGTACCTTGCATTATGCTTGGATTATGCTCATTGGCATTCGCGACATATATGGTGCCAGGATTATGGGGTGCACCATGTAAAGCGGTAAGCGCATTCGCTCCACCAATGAATACTCAGGACTTTAACCTTGACACTAAAGAGATAAAAGCTCAATATACAGACTATGAAGCCGGAATGGCTGCAGCAAAAGCTGCTGGTAAGCCAGCTCTTCTTGATTTTACAGGATTTGGATGTGTCAACTGCCGCAAAATGGAAGCTGCTGTATGGACAGATCCACAAGTAGAAGAGAAAATCAGCAAAGAATATATATTGATATCACTCTTTGTTGATGATAAGACCCCATTGGAGAAGCCTATGGTAATAACTGAAAACGGCCAAAAGCGTACGCTGCGTACTGTTGGTGACAAATGGAGTTATCTACAACGTAGCAAGTTTGGTGCTAATGCCCAACCATTCTATGTTCCTGTTGACAATGAGGGTAATCCACTAAACGGTAGTTATTCATACAAGGAGGATATTCCTGAATACACGGCTTTCCTTCAAAAAGGATTAGATAAATATCACAATGCTAGACAATAATATTCGTAAACAGATTATCTCGCTGATAAACAAAGAGGTGGTTCCTGCCGTAGGATGTACAGAACCTATGGCAGTATCACTTTGTACAGCACGTGCGAAAGAGATTTTGAATGTAATCCCTGAAAAGATAACCGTTTTGCTTAGTGCTAACATTCTAAAGAATGCAATGGGAGTAGGTATTCCTGGTACTGATATGATAGGACTACCTATAGCAATAGCACTTGGGGCTATCATTGGCAAAAGTAAATATAGCCTTGAAGTTATAAAAGACTTATCACCAGAGAGTCTTGAAATGGGAAAGAAATATGTATGTGAAAAGCATATAGCAATATGTCTGAAACCGAATATAACAGAGAAACTTTATATAGAAGTGATTTGCCAGTCGGGCAAAAACAAGTCTACGGCCATAATATCAGGAGCTCATACTAACTTTATTTATGAGGAGCTTAATGGTGATATTCTTCTTGATAAGCATAAAGGTACTGACTGCGACAACGAAGAAACAGAGATTAGCCTCAACATGCAAATGGTGTGGGACTTCGCAATAACAAGTCCTATTGAAGAGCTCAAATTCATCCTGAAGACAAAGGAATACAACTTAAAGGCTGCAAAGGAAAGTTTAAAAGGAAATTACGGTCATTGTCTAGGCAAAACTATGGACCGTCCGCTGAGTCGTGGAATTTTCGGTAACAGTATCTTCTCTCATATTATTGCAAAGACAGCCTCTGCATGTGATGCACGTATGGGTGGCGCTATGATTCCTGTAATGAGTAATTCAGGATCAGGCAACCAAGGTATATGCGCTACAAATCCTGTAGCTGTTTATGCAGAGGAAAACGAAAATACAGAGGAAGAACTTATCCGTGGACTGACGCTTAGTCATCTTTCTGCTATATATATCAAGCAGAGTCTTGGTAAACTAAGCGCACTTTGCGGATGTGTTGTAGCAAGTATAGGTTCTAGTTGCGGAATTACATACCTCATGGGGGGCGACTACAAAGACGTTTGTCATGCTGTAAAAAACATGATAGCTAATCTTACTGGAATGATATGTGACGGTGCTAAACCAAGTTGTTCACTTAAGATATGCTCTGGTGTTAGTACAGCTCTACTCAGTGCATTGTTGGCTCGCGAAGGGAAATATGTAACTTCTGCAGAAGGAATCATTGACCACGATGTAGACCAAAGCATACATAACCTTACAAGTATCGGGAAAGAAGCAATGTGCTCAACAGATGATATGGTACTTGATATTATGACACATAAGACTCCATGCTAGTTTTTACTACTGACTCTTATTTTATTTACAAAGGTAATATTGTTGCAATAAACCATTTTTAGAACAAAAATAAATGAATTTATTTTGTTCTTATGGCAACAAGCATTACCTTTGCAAATGAGATTGGCTTTTTCTGCAATTAGAAAAGTCACTAATTAAGGGGGTCCTATAGTTCAATGGATAGAACAAATCTCTCCTAAAGATTAGATCCGAGTTCGATTCTCGGTGGGACCACAATGAGCCTTTTTGACTCATCAAATATTATTAACCTTTTAGCCTTATACTATGCTCGGAGCGATAATTGGAGACATCGTAGGCTCACGCTTTGAATTTGCAAAGCAGACTACACCGAATTTTATACTATTCGATAAAGATTGCAACTATACCGACGACACAATATGTAGCGTCGCGATAGCTGATGCGATCCTTAATAAAAGGACATACAAAGATTCACTTCTTGATTGGTGCAGAAGATATCCGAATCCAATGGGAGGATATAGCACTACTTTCAGTAAGTGGATAGAACAGGATAATCCACAACCCAGCAACAGCTGTGGTAATGATGCTGCTATGAGGGTAAGTCCGGTAGGTTGGCTTTTTGATGATTACCATGAGATACTTGAAGAGGCGAAAAGGAGTGCGGAGGTGAGCCATAATCATCCAAACGGAATTATGGGTGCGCAATGTGTTGCTACTATAATTTATTGGCTTCGTACATGCAGAATAACTAAGGAAGAACTTGAAAGTGCCGTAAAACGCAATTTCAGATATTCAATTCCAACGATTAAAGACATATACAAAATTGGTAGTGAGGGGCATTTCGATGGATTATGCGAAGAGACTGTTCCTTACGCTATAAGCTGTTTTCTTGAAAGTGATAACTTCGAGGATGCTATACGCATTGCTGTTGCTGCAGGTGGTGATACTGACACCAAAGCTGCTATATGTGGAGCCATCGCCGAGGCTTATTATGAAGTTCCGGATAGCATGATAGAAAAAGCTTACGAGTATCTTCCTGATGACATGTTGGATATTGTTACTCAGTTCTGTCAAAGAATACAGAATGAATTGAGAGATTAGCAAATAAACGCGCAAATATCTTTTTGACTGTTTTATTTTGTTCTTTTTCCTTTTTATTGTAAATTTGCACATGAATTCGAATTTTATTATTTACCGGTATGAATATTGAGAATGAAATATGCAGTTCTGTCATCAGCGTGGTGAAAGAACTTTATGGTCAGGATGTGCACGAAAATATGGTGCAACTGCAAAAGACACGTAGTAACTTTGAGGGTAATCTTACTCTTGTAGTTTTCCCTTTTCTTAAGATATCAAAGAAAAAGCCAGAAGATACTGCCAATGAAATTGGTGAAGCTTTGGTTAAGAACTGTAGCGCGATAGCTGGTTTCAATGTCGTTAAGGGATTTCTTAATCTTGTCATCGCCAAAGAGGCTTGGATTGCTCTATTAAATGATATCAATACCAATGAAAAATTTGGTGAGAAGCAAGTTACAGAGAATTCTCCACTGGTAATGATTGAGTATAGTTCTCCAAATACCAACAAACCACTTCATCTTGGACATGTTCGTAACAACCTGCTCGGTTGGTCGCTTGCCCAGATTATGGAAGCTAATGGTAACAAGGTCGTAAAGACAAACATTGTCAACGATCGTGGTATCCATATTTGCAAGAGTATGCTTGCTTGGCAAAAATGGGGTGAAGGAATAACTCCAGAGAAAGCTGGGAAAAAGGGTGACCACCTTATTGGTGACTTTTATGTTGCTTTTGACAAGCATTATAAGGCAGAATGCGAAGAGTTGAAAGCCCAATATACAAAGGATGGCATGACCGAGGAAGCTGCTACCGAAAAGGCAAAAAATGAAGCTCCACTTATAAAAGAAGCTCATGAGATGCTTGTAAAATGGGAACACAACGATCCTGAGGTGCGTGCTCTCTGGGAAAAGATGAACGCATGGGTTTATGCAGGATTTGACGAGACATACAAAGCCCTAGGAGTAGGCTTTGATAAGATATATTATGAATCAAATACATACCTCGAGGGCAAAAAGAAGGTAGAGGAAGGTCTTGAAAAGGGACTTTTCTTCCGCAAGGATGACAACAGTGTATGGGCTGACCTGACACAAGATGGTCTTGACCAAAAACTGTTGCTCCGAAGCGACGGTACTTCTGTGTATATGACACAGGATATCGGTACTGCTGATATGCGTTTCAAAGACTTCCCTATTGACAAGATGATTTATGTTGTAGGTAATGAGCAGAACTATCATTTCCAGGTTCTGTCACTATTACTTGATCGTCTTGGTTTCAAATGGGGAAAGGAACTTGTCCACTTCTCATACGGTATGGTAGAACTTCCTAACGGAAAAATGAAAAGCCGTGAGGGTACTGTTGTTGATGCTGATGAACTTGTATCTACGATGGTTGAAGATGCAAGAAAAACAAGTGATGAACTTGGGAAGTTCAAGGATATGACGGATGACGAGAAGCAGGAAGTGGCACGCATTGTCGGTCTTGGTGCGCTTAAATACTTTATCCTAAAAGTAGATGCACGCAAGAACATGTTGTTCAACCCAGCAGAGAGTATTGACTTCAACGGCAATACAGGTCCTTTCATTCAATATACATACGCACGTATCCGTTCTATACTCCGTAAGGCTCATGCTGAGAACATTAATTTTCCGGAATCGTTGAATGCAGATGCACCACTTAACGAAAAGGAAATAGAACTTATTCAGAAAATGAATGAGTTTGGTGCTGCTCTAGAACAAGCAGGAAAAGATTACAGTCCTAGCGGAATAGCAAACTATTGCTATGAACTAACAAAAGACTTCAACCAGTTCTATCATGATTACAGCATATTAAATGCTGAAAATGAAGCAGAAAAGATTACGCGTCTTGTATTGGCACAGAATGTTGCCAAAGTTATCAAGAACGGTATGGCTCTACTTGGTATTGAAGTTCCTGAAAGAATGTAATACATTAAACTGATTATGACAAATTCCAATCTGACAAATCCACCCGACTGGCGCAATGACACCGTACTGCCGTTGCCTTTAGAAGTAAAGGCTAATGCTTGGGCTGTTGACGCTGCATGTTCGGGTAATCCCGGTCCGATGGAATATCAGTGTATAGACCTTGCCAATGGTTCTCAGGTCTTCCATTTCGGTCCTGTGCATGGGACAAACAACATTGGTGAATTTCTTGCTATTGTTCATGCCTTGGCACTTATGGAAAAACAAGGAATTAAAGACAAGGTGATATATTCTGACAGTTATAATGCCATACTTTGGGTAAACAAGAAAGCATGTAAGACAAAGTTGGAACGTAATCCACGCACAGAAGAGTTATATCAAATTGTAGCGCGCGCTGAGCAATGGCTACGAACCCACAGTATAAACGTTCCTATCATAAAATGGGAAACTAAAAAGTGGGGAGAGGTTCCAGCCGACTTCGGTAGAAAAAACAAATAATAAAAAATCATCTTTACGATATCGTAAAGATGATTTTTTATTTCTACTCTGTGTATTTTAAAAAAGTCTTTATACTATTCCCGTCAATATCAAGACTGTTTATAAGTCGTATATTGTAAGGAAGCGTTGGGGCATTAGTACCATTATTTACATATTTTAGAGATGTCTCTACGCGTATTTCATCCCACAGACCCGAATCCAGAAATGAATTTAGAGTTTTCGCTCCCCCCTCAACAATTATTGACTGCATTTTTTTTGAGTACAGTTCTTTCAACATTTCATCAATATCTGTATCATGAGTTAATACGATGCGCGTAGGATCATTACCGTACCACTCACGCACGTTCAGCATCGGATGTTCTCGTTCGTCTGTAACGCGTCCCACAAGTATTGCATCGTTCTCTGCTCTTAGTTTATGAGATAACATCTTTGTGAATGGCGTCGAAAAAGTAAAAGCTTTAAAATCGTTATCAATAAAGCCATTTACTGACTGTGCCCATTTCAATATTATATAAGGTCGGCTATGGGTATTGAATGTAATGAAACGTCTATTAAGTTCAAGACATTCTTTTTCCATCACACCCACTATCACCTCTATTCCCGCTTCACGCAATTTGCGTATTCCTCGCCCTTGTACTTTCGCAAAAGGGTCTATACATCCGCATACACATCTTTTTACACCTTTACTTATTATGAGGTCAGCACAGGGTGGAGTCTTTCCGTAATGCGAACATGGTTCAAGACTTACGTATATTGTAGCTTCTTTAAGCAAGTGTTCATCTTCTGGTTTCACGCTTGCAAACGCATTTACTTCAGCATGTCCTTCTCCACAACGTACATGATAACCTTCACCTATTATCCTGTCATCGGCAGAAACAATAACAGCTCCTACCATAGGATTAGGTTTAGCGTTAAGCATACCATTACGAGCTAATTGAAGACAACGTCGCATGTAATATTCAAGTTCCATATCTATTAAAAAAATAACATTGTGTGTTTACAAATGTAGCTATTAAATATATCATTACCAAATAATTACAACAGTTTTGTTTATCATAAATAGATAAAAAAACATGATGTTTATATATTTTGTAATCAAAATAAAGACTAATATATACATTAATTGTAAAAAAAATAGTACTTTTGCCATAGAATTAATGGCTAAAAAACAATGAATATAATATATTCATCTAATAACCACATACGAATCAACACATAATGGAAAAAAGAAGAACATTACTTATTGTACTAATACTACTAGCAGCAATGCCAATGCTGTCAAATAACAGAATAATACTACTTTGTGGACATGTAAAAGATGCATTCACAAATGGAGGAATTAAGAACGTGAAAATCACTCTTCTTGACGAAAACAAAGTGCCTATTGATAGCCAGAAAGTTCAATACTATAATGAAGACAAAAGCTACATGGACTCTTATTATAAGTTTAGCATACCTGCCGAACCCCAAAAATATATCATCAAGGCTGAACATCCCGATTATGAAACATGTTATATTAAGTATGACGTGAAATATTTGGGACGAAATGAATCTTTTGATGCACCCTTTCATTATATGAAGCGTAAGATCAAGACTTTGCAGGGCAAGGACTTGAAAGACGTTGTGGTGAAGGCTACAAGGGTTAAGATTGTATTCAAGAATGATACTGTTGTGTATAATGCCGATGCATTCAATCTTCCAAATGGTTCAATGCTTGATGAACTCATTCGACAACTGCCAGGAGTTAAACTGACTGATAGCGGAGAGATATTTCTTAATGGCAAGAAGGTGGATAATCTGTTATTGCAAGGTGAAAAATTTTTAAAAAAAGACAGACAATTGGCCCTGAAGAATTTTCCAGCATACACCGTTAAGAATGTGAGCTTTTATGATAAGACGACTGATCGCAGTAAATATCTTGGATATAATAATGAGCGTAAAGAGTTTGTGATGGATGTCAAACTTAAAAAGGAATATTCTAAGGGCTATATTGCTAATGCTGAGGGAGGATGCGGAACACATAATAGATATACAGGTAGATTCTTTGGGCTGAGATACACGCCACATTCACGCTTTACTTTATTTGGCAATTTGAACAACATGAATCAATATTACTACCCCGGGTCTGATGGCGAACAGGATCCCCGTACTGCGGATAATGGTGTGTTTTCTAGAAAGGTTCTTGGGATGGACGTCTTTTCTGCAAATAAAGATGAAACTGTTAAGAATCATTTCTCCGGAGAAGTAATATGGAGTAATAATGATGATAAAACAAGAACTGTAGCCTCTACATTTCTGCCAACAAAGGAAAACTATGTGGCTTCATTTAATAATTCTAATGGGTATGGAATATATTCTACCATAAATAATGAACTTACTATATCGAAACCTTTTTATATATCTTCAAGTACAGGGTGGGAATATAGTAATGGTAGTTCAAAATCTACACAACGTTCGGTTACTTATAATAAGAGTCCGTTTCATGACAATGAAGGCGCAGAGAGTTTGATAGACAGAATATTTAAAGCGGAGTTGCAACCCATTGATACCACAATGGTAAATAGTATGCAGAAAGATATGCATGGAAATGGATATTATTCCTCACTATGGGAAGTACTCGGTATGTCCAAAAAGCTACCTTGGGGAGACAATTTTGATGTGAATATGGATGCCACATATACGAAAGAGAAAAGTACTGGATTCAATGACTATCAGATTAGATATATGGATCAAAACCATGATGATCTGCAGAATCAGTATAGTAAGGAACCTACGACTCATTTTAGATACAAAGTATGGGGGAATTACAATATTCATCTGCTAAATAAATGGAACATTGCTATGGGATATGAGTATAAGCAGCGGTACAGGCATGAGATACATGATAAATACAGACTCGACTGGTTGGATGGCTGGTCAAAGAGTCACCATATAGGTGATATTCCTTCTACAAGAGATTCGCTTTTGGCAGCTCTAGACTATGGAAATAGTAACTACACGTGGTATCATTCACGTGAACATTCAGGTCTCTTTCATGTATTCTATGACAAGGATGACAAGGACGGCAAGATGAGGTTTGATTTAAATATCAACATCATTAATAAGTATGAAAAGCTGCGCTACCAGAAAGCTAGTCTAGACACAATGGCGTTTAATCGCAATTGGCTGTTTACTCCGTCGGTATCATTCAACTATTCAACACCTAAGGGAATGGGACTTGATATGAGTTATGGTACAGAAATAAATACACCAGAATTGATAAAGAAAATAAATGTTACCGATACAACTGATCCACTCGCAAGGTATCGCGGAAACAATGACTTGAAAAATTCATTAAGTCATGTATTTCATTTGGGATTCCGCAACAGAATTGCAAGTATGCAGGCTCAATATAATGTAGCAGCTGATTTTAGGATTGACAGAAATCTTATTGGAAATGCCGTCACATACAATCAGTCAAGTGGTGTATATACTTATCAGCCACGTAATATAAATGGCAACTGGACCGGTTCTGTAAGTAATGGATTCTCAATGGCACTTGATAAGGATAGACTATGGAACTTGGAGAATAATGCCAGTTTCAACTTCAATCGCAATGTAGACTTTGTAACGCTTGCAGGAAGTGCTGATTACCAGATTAGCAAGGTGAACAATATTTATGTTACTGATGGGCTGAAGCTTACGATGCAGAAGAATAATTTTCGTGCTGCGTTGCTTGGCAATA
>NZ_KB890642.1 GCF_000373185.1 Segatella paludivivens DSM 17968 = JCM 13650 | reverse complement strand
AGTTGCAGACTTATTAGATGGATGAAGAAATACTGGAAAACAAAGATTAGGACGCTCAAGACATTTTTAATAGGCGTAAAATTCGATTATAGAGCTATATTAAATACCATTAAGGAAAATGTCACAAATGGAATCACAGAGGGATTTGTAAATAAACTAAAAGCTGTAAAGAGAACTATGTATGGTAGAGCGAGCATTAAACTACTAAGAAGAAAGATGGTTCTAGAGCATATATTCTTCAACTAAATTAGAGAAGAACCACCTAAATCAGGAGAACACATAATGTAGGAACCATGTAGGGAAGATGTACTCTTATACATGAGCTGATCTATTGATTAATAGTTATTTAAGTAGATAATGTATATAATGTAGTTTTTTTTTCTGGAATCTTTGTAAATTTACAAAGGATAATATCCTCCCTAAATGGGTTCGGATCTAAGTAGTTTTATGCTTGTTCTATTGAATATTAATCTTTTAATCACTTTGATTTTTATAGAAAGTTCTTTTGATATCTTTTCAAGAAAATATATCATGTGGGTAATGTCTTTATGCACATAAATAAAAACAGCGTATATCTGTTTAAAGATATACGCTGAGTATAACAGAATTATTTGTTTTGTCTTTTATCCTCCACAACAGAATAATACAATTAACTGTGCGGTGAAAATACGTAAGAACATACTTAATGGGTAAACAGTACTGTAACCTACAGCTGGAGCTTCTTTTGAGCATACGCTGTTTGCATAAGCTAATGCAGGAGGATCAGTATAAGTACCGGCAATCATACCCATAATTGTAAAGTAATTAAACTTGAAACGCAGACGGGCAATAGTTCCGACAATTAAGATAGGAATTATTGTAATCAGAAATCCTGTATATACATATTTTAAACCGTCTCCCTGAACAACTGTTTCCCAGAAGTTGGCACCTGCTTTTATTCCTACAGAAGCAAGGAACAATACCAAGCCAATTTCACGCAACATCATGTTTGCTGAAGTTGTTGTGTAAGTAACAAGTTTGAACCTGTAACCGAAACGACCAATAAGGATGGCTATTATAAGCGGACCACCAGCAATACCAAGTTTCAAAGGCACTGGCATGCCAGGAAGAGCAATAGGAATACTTCCGAAAAGAATACCGATAATTATTCCGATGAATATAGTTGCAATATTTGGTGCATCAAGACGCTTGAGACTGTTACCCATTGCCTCAGCAACGCGATTTACATTGTCCTCTGGACCAACAACCATAATTCGGTCTCCAACTTGGAAACGATAGTCGCGACTAGCAAATAGATCCATTCCTTGACGGGTGATACGAGTTACGTTGACACCATATACGCTAGAGAAATGCATCTTGCCAAGTGTCTTGCCATTCATTGAAGAGCGTGTTACAACAATTCGCTTGCTGATTAGTGGCTGGGTTTCAGCCTCAGTGTGCCAAGGTGTATCAATTTCAGGACCGATGAACGCCTGAATAGCCTCAGCGTCGGCCTCTGCACAAACAACAAGTACCTCGTCTCCAAGATTGAATATTGTGTTGTTTTTAGGAATGGTTACATTATGGTCATGAAGAAGTCTTGAACAAATAAGGTCACGATTCAAGAAGTCTGAAATTTCAAGTAGTGTGCGACCAGCAATATAATTATTGGTAACCTTTAAATGCATCTGATGTGGTTTTGCATGAGGGTTTTCTGCTTCTTGATCATTAAGTCTATTTTCTTCAGTATTAAGCTTTACGCGAGTAATGTAACGGATGGCGATAGTTGCGCCGATAATACCTAACACACCGAGAGGGTAGGCACATGCGTAACCTGATGCTATCTGAGGAACATCACCTTTACCAAACACGCTTGTAAGGGCTTCGTTTGCAGCTCCAAGTCCAGGTGTATTGGTAACGGCACCATATAAAGTACCTACCATCATCGGGAGATTCTTGGGATTACTGGTGTCAAAGAACAACCAGTAGCAGACGAACATTACTACAATGTTGAGTAAGATTATAACTGTTGAGAGTATGTTGAGTGTCACTCCACCCTTACGAAAACTCTCAAAAAAGCCCGGACCAACTTGTAAACCAATACAGAAAACGAACAATATAAGTCCGAAGTCCTGAAGGAATGTAAGAATGTTTATCGGGGCTGTAAAGCCGATGTGGCCTGCTAATATACCTGCAAAGAGTACAAATGTTACTCCGAGCGATATACCGCAAACTTTAACCTTGCCAAGTAGCACGCCAATTGCTATCACAAGAGCATAAAGCAATGCTATGTGGGCCACTGTGTCGGTAGAAGTAAAAAGATTAATTAACCAGTCCATAAAAATTTAGTGTATTATTGGCTACAAATGTACAGCGAATTTAGGAATTAACAAAATAATAATGTGTTATTTTTTAACTTGCATGCCCATATAATAAAAAATATGTAAGTCTTTTGGGTATGATAATTATTTTTATTATCTTTGCGGTCATTAAAATTATCACGTAATAAAATTAAGTTTTTAAAATATGGCCAAGAGATTTGCCGAACATAATGGTCTTAATTTGACAAAGACCAACAATAATGTACTTGCAGAGTGGGAAAAGAATGATATTTTCCATAAATCTATTGATGAGCGTGAAGGTTGTCAGCAGTTTATATTTTTCGAAGGTCCTCCTTCGGCTAATGGACACCCTGGCATTCATCATGTGTTGGCCCGTTCTATAAAGGATACTTTCAACAGATACAAAACCATGAAGGGATTTCAAGTTCACCGTAAGGCTGGTTGGGATACTCATGGACTTCCTGTGGAATTAGGTGTAGAGAAAGAACTAGGTATTACTAAAAAAGATATTGACAACAAGGCTTCTGAAAAATATATCTCAACAGAAGATTATAATAAAAAATGTCGTGAGAATGTCATGATGTTTACCGCTGAATGGCGTGATTTGACTGAAAAAATGGGATATTTCGTTGATTTGGATCATCCTTATATTACTTACGACAATAAATATATCGAAACCCTGTGGTGGTTGCTGAAACAGCTCTACGGAAAGGGAATGCTATATAAAGGCTATACAATTCAACCATATTCTCCAGCTGCAGGAACAGGACTTTCAAGTCATGAGCTTAATCAGCCTGGATGTTATCGTGATGTTAAGGATACAACAGTAACAGCACAGTTCCAGATTAAAGACCCTAAGGCAGAATGGACTAAGCATGGAAAACCTTATTTCATAGCTTGGACAACAACTCCTTGGACTCTTGCATCTAATGTTGCATTGTGTGTTGGTCCTAAGATTGATTATGTAGCTATTGAAACATATAACTTATACGATGGCGAACCTATGACTCTTGTTATGGCTGAAAGTCGTATAAGTGCATACCTTAATCCTGAGCAGGAAGTTAAGGAAGGCGAACTAGGTGCTTTTGATAAGGAAAACAAAGTATGCCCTTGGCGTATTGTTGATCGTATTAAAGGTACCGATTTGGAAGGTTTGCATTATAAGCAGTTGATGCCTTGGGTTAAGCCATGCGAAAAGATTGGTGACTTCTCTGCTAAGTTTGTCAACGACTATGCTGAAAAGCATGCTGATAAAGTGTTCACAAGTGAGGACGGACGTGATAAGTTTGTAGAGATGGATAGTGAGGCCTTCCGAGTTATTCTTGGTGACTACGTTACAACTGAAGACGGTACTGGAATCGTTCATATCGCTCCTACATTTGGTGCAGATGATGCTAAAGTTGCATTAGATGCAAATATCCCAGCTCTATACCTTATTAACAAAAAGGGAGAAACTCGTCCTATGGTAGATCTTCAAGGTAAGTATTATGTTGAAGAGGAATTGGACGCTAACTTCGTAAAGGTTTGTTTGAACAAAGAAGCCTATGGCAAGCATGCTGGTGACTATGTTAAGAACTCATACGATCCTAAATTCAATCCTGATGGCGTGTGGGATAAGAAAGCATCTGAAAAAGCAGAAGACCTGAATGTTATTATCTGTATGGAGATGAAACAGGATGGAACAGCTTTCAAGATAGAGAAGCATGTACACAACTATCCACATTGTTGGCGTACAGACAAACCAATTCTTTATTATCCTCTTGACAGTTGGTTTATTAATGATACTGCTAAAAAGGAGCGTATGGTTGAACTAAACAAGACGATACGTTGGCAGCCAGAGAGTACAGGCACTGGTCGTTTCGGTAACTGGTTGGAAAACTTGAATGACTGGAATTTGAGCCGTAGCCGTTTCTGGGGTACACCACTTCCTATATGGCGTGATGAAAAGCGAAACGCTAAGTGTATCGGTAGTCTTGAAGAACTTTACAATGAGATAGAGAAGAGTGTTGCTGCTGGTGTTATGAGCAGCAACCCATTAAAGGATAATGGATTTGTTGTAGGCGACTATTCTAAAGAAAACTATGACAAGGTTGATCTTCATCGTCCATATGTAGACAATATCATTCTTGTAAATGAAGAAGGAGAACCAATGAAGCGCGAAAGCGACTTGATCGATGTATGGTTTGATTCTGGTTCTATGCCTTATGCACAGCTTCATTACCCGTTTGAAGGCGAAATAGCCAATGACGGTTTGAAGAGTACAGGTAAGAGTGAGGCAGAGTATCGTCGTGAACTAGTTACTTCTACATACGAGGGAACACCTGTTCCTCCAGCTTTCTATCCAGCTGATTTTATCAATGAGGGTGTTGACCAGACACGAGGATGGTTCTTCACACTTCACGCAATATCAACAATGGTATTTAATCAGGTTGCTTTTAAAAATGTAATCTCTACTGGCCTTGTGCTTGACGCAAAGGGTAATAAGATGAGTAAGCATGTTGGTAACGTGACCAATCCATTTGAAATGATAGATGAGTATGGAGCTGATCCTGTCAGATTCTATATGATGACAAACTCTGAGCCTTGGGATAACCTAAAGTTTGATCCTAATGGTGTAGACGAGATACGCAGAAAGTTCTTTGGTACATTATACAATACTTATAGTTTCTTTGCATTATATGCAAATGTAGATGACTTTGATCCAGCTGCACCTCAGGTGGAATTGGCAAAGCGTCCTGAGATTGATAGATGGATTATATCTAAAGTGAACTCACTTATCAATAATGTAGAAGCTGAACTTGAAAATTATGATCCTACACGTGCAGGACGACTTATAGATACTTTTGTAAATGATGACTTGAGTAACTGGTATGTTCGTTTGAATCGTAAACGTTTCTGGGGTAAGGAAATGAGTGAAGACAAGTTGAGTGCTTATCAGACTCTTTATACATGTTTGATGACTGTTGCTAAACTACTTGCTCCTTTTACTCCATTCTATGCTGACGAGTTATATCATGACTTAGGTGGTAAACTTACAAGTGTTCATTTGGATAAATTCCCTGTAGCCGATAATGCTGCAGTTGATGCAGACTTGGAGATACGTATGGGTATGGCACAGAAGATTACTTCTATGACTTTGGCTTTGCGTCGAAAAGTTAATATTAAGGTTCGTCAACCACTTGCTCAGATAATGGTTCCTGCTATTGACGAAAATCAGAAACAGCATATTGAAGCTGTCGCAGACCTTATTAAGAGTGAGGTTAACGTAAAGGATTTGCAGTTTGTTGGAGGACAAGGTATTCTTGTCAAGAAAGTAAAGTGTAATTTCCGTATTATGGGTAAGAAGTTCGGTAAGCTGATGAAAGCTGTAGCTGCCAGAATGGATGCACTTGACCAGAATGAAATTGCTTTACTTGAAACTTCAGGCAACACAACCTTTGATATTGAAGGACAGACAATTACAGTTGATGCTACAGATGTAGACATTATCAGTGAAGATATACCAGGATGGTTGGTAAGCAATGAGGGTAACATTACAGTTGCTCTTGAAGTTGAACTTACTGATGAATTGAAGATGGAAGGTATGGCTCGTGAGCTTATCAATCGTATTCAGAATCTTCGTAAGGAAAATGGACTTGAAATTACCGATAGGATTATGGTTACAGTTGCTCCACATGAAGAGACAAATGCTGCAATTAAGTCTTTCGGTGAAATGATCAAGAGTCAAGTATTGGCAAATGATATAAAGATCGCAGACAATGATGGTGCTGAAACTGAATTCGATGAGTTTAAACTCAACATCACTGTTGAAAAGAACTAGCAAGAGTATAAATAATTAAATACTTATGTATCTATGGACAAGAAAACACGTTATTCAGATGAGGACTTGGAAGAGTTCCGCGGAATTATTAATGACAAATTAAAGGTGGCTCACGAAGAGTATTCTTCTATTATGCGCCAGCTAATGAATCAAGATGACAATGGTGTGGATGATACGTCTCCCACTTATAATAAAGTTTTGGATGACGGTAACGCCAACCAGAGCAAGGAAGATATGATTCAGATGGTTCAACGTTTGCAAAAGTTTATCAAAGGACTTGAAGCTGCTTTGTTGCGTATAGAAAATAAAACTTATGGTGTTGACCGTGTTACGGGTGAACTGATACCTAAGGAACGTCTTCGTGTTGTGCCTCATGCTACTCTTAGCGTGGCTTCGAAGAATGCAAGAAAGAAATGAAAAAAAATAGTTATTTATCGCAAGATGGTTTATTGGCATTTATCTTGATTATCGCAATACTTGTTATTGACCAGATAGTCAAGATAGAGGTCAAAACCAACATGTGCTTAGGTGAGTCTGTTCGTGTAACAAACTGGTTTTATATCAGCTTCATTGAGAACAATGGTATGGCTTATGGTATGACATTCTTTAACAAATTAGTTTTGAGTGTATTCCGTATTATTGCTGTTGGATGTATAGGTTGGTATATGCATAAAGTCCTTCAACAAAAACATTCTACTGGTTACATAGTTGTCTTGTCCATGATTATGGCTGGTGCAGCTGGTAACATTATTGATTCGATGTTTTATGGGCTGATATTTAATGCATCTTCACCGTTCTATGTATCATACCTTGTGCCTTTTGGTAGTGGTTATGCATCATTTTTACAGGGAAAGGTTGTGGATATGTTTTATTTTCCTCTTATTGTTACAACATATCCTGATTGGGTACCTTTCAAGGGCGGACAAGAATTTATTTTCTTCTCACCAGTATTTAACTTTGCCGATGCTTGTATTTCTGTAGGTGTTGTGCTGTTACTTCTTTTCTTTAGAAAAGAAATGGAAGGTATTTCCGAGACCGTTAAGGGTGCTTTTAAAAAGAAATAAATATGAAGTCTTCGTCTCACCAAGGAGGTAAGTTCCTTAAAATGACAATAAGTTCACTTGTTGTAATTATGGGATTATTTCTGGTGGTTTCATGTAAACCATCTGTACCTTCAAAGTTTATTCAACCAGATAAAATGGGTGATGTTCTTTATGATTATCATCTAGCTAGCAGTATGGCTCAGATTTCAGGTAATGATTCTGTCAATGCGATAAAGTATCGTGCAGCTGTATTGAAGAAGTATGGCTATACTCCTGCGGAGTTCGATTCATCAATGGTTTATTACATGCGCCATACAGATCAGTTGAAGCAAATTTATGAGGATTTAAGTAAACGACTTGGTAAAGAGGCTGTTGCATTAGGTGCTTCTGCTGATGCCGTTAATAGATTTGGTGGTGTTACTGCAAATGGTGACACTGCAAATGTATGGAACGAAGAGTCTGCTATGGTACTTACACCACAGAAACCTTTCAACTTGAATTCTTTTTCAATGGTTGCTGACTCAACATTCCATAAGGGAGATGGCATCATGCTTGATTTCAATACACAATTCATATTCCAGGATGGTATGCGTGATGGAGTAGTCGTGTTAGCTGTTAAGTTTGGCAATGACAGTATTGCTACACAAAACATGCATATTTCAACGGCAAGTCATTTCAATCTAACTATCCGTGATGACAAGAGACTTGGAATAAAGGAGATTCGTGGCTTTTTCATGCTAAATAAGAGTCAGGATCCTGGAGATAATGCAACGACGCTGAAACTCATGATAGTAAGTAATATTAAGTTGTATAAAATGCATCAGAGTAAGGCGACTGCAAATAAAGTGAATGGTGACAGTATAAAGACTTCTGGCAATGATTCAGCAAAGTCAAATGGTCAACAACCAATGCCACCATCAAGCGTTCCTGTTCCTCCTAATTCTGATCCGAATATGCAACCGAAACGCCAGATGCCAATCCCACCCAAAGCGTTGAATTAATGGCAGATGAATTCAGACGATTGGGCTTTCATGAATTGAAAGTATCTGGAAAAGTTCTCCATCAGGTCATAGTTGAGGTCATTGGAGATAGGGTAGTAAACTACTATGAGTTTACAGATGAATTGCCAATGACAGAATGGATTGGAGGAACTTGTGAGATCATTAAAGACAAGTTGATTATAGATAATAGTAATATATAAATATAAAATAATATGTTATCAGTAGACGAATTAGAAGATAAACTGATAGAATTGGCTTTTGCTGAGGATATTGGTGATGGTGACCATACAACATTGTGTTGTATTCCTGATGATGCAATGGGTAAATCACATTTGCTAATAAAGGAAAACGGTATATTGGCTGGTGTAGAAATGGCTAAAAAGGTTTTTGCTAAGTTTGATTCTACATTGAATGTTGAGGTTCTTATCAATGATGGAACTCCTGTTAAGGTTGGTGACATCGCAATGATTGTAAGTGGTAAGACTCGTTCACTGCTTCAGACAGAGCGACTTATGCTTAATATAATGCAGCGTATGAGCGGTATTGCAACAATGACAAACAAATATGTTAAGTTGTTGGAAGGAACAAGAACTCATGTGCTTGATACACGTAAGACAACACCTGGATTGCGTATGCTTGAAAAGCAAGCTGTTAAGATAGGTGGTGGTATGAATCACCGTATCGGACTTTTCGATATGATTCTTCTTAAAGATAATCATGTAGACTTTGCTGGTGGTATTGAGAGTGCTATTGATCGTTGCCATGCTTATCTTAAGGAAAAAAGACTTGATTTGAAGATTGAAATAGAAGTAAGAAACTTCGATGAACTTCAATGTGTACTTAACCATGGTGGAGTAGACCGTGTCATGTTTGATAATTTTAGTGTTCCTGATACAAAGAAGGCTGTTGACCTTGTTGCTGGAAGAATGGAAACAGAATCTAGTGGTGGTATCACTTTCGACACTATCCGTGGATATGCTGAACAAGGAGTTGACTTCATAAGTGTTGGTGCTCTTACACATAGTGTTAAGGGACTTGACATGAGTTTCAAGGCTTGTTAAATATATTAAGTTTATGAAGAAACAAATTTTAATTGCTGTCTTTACATTGAGTGCATCTGCTGCTTTGGCATGTACTAATTTTATCGTAGGAAAGAAAGCCAGTGCAGACGGAAGTGTTATCTGTTCATATAATGCTGATGATTATGGCATGTTTATTGATTTAGCTCATTATCCTGCAGGTGTTCATGCTAAGGGAGAAATGCGTAAGATTATTGACTGGGATACAAAGGCTTCTCACGGACAGATACCAGAGGCTCCTGTTACATATAATGTTATTGGAAATATCAATGAATTTCAGGTGACTGTTGGAGAAACTACTTATGGTGGTCGTCCTGAAATGGTAGACTCTACTAGTATCATTGATTATGGTAGTCTTATATACTTAGCTCTTCAACGTTCACGCAATGCGCGTGAGGCGATAAAGGTCATGACATCTTTAGCCGAGAAATATGGATATAATAGTGAGGGTGAGACCTTTACTATTTGTGATCCTAATGAGGCTTGGATAATGGAGATGATGGGTTGCGGAGCAGGAAGCAAGAGTGCAATTTGGGTTGCTCAACGCATACCTGATAATGCTATTTGCGCACATGCAAACCAAAGTCGTATTGGCAAGTTCAATATGAACGACCATAAGAATGTTATGTATAGTAAGAACGTTATTTCTTATGCAAGAAAGAAGGGCTGGTTTACAGGAAAGGACATCGATTTCTCATGGAAGATGGCTTATGCTAAACCTGATTTTTCTGGTCGTCGTTTCTGTGATGCTCGTGTATGGGCTTTCTTTAATCATTTCACAGACGGTTTCAGCCGTTATCTGCCTTGGGCAGAAGGAAAGGATGAAAATGCCGAGGATATGCCATTATGGGTTATTCCAAACAAGAAGCTTTCTGTAAAGGATGTCCAGATGGCTATGAGAGACCATTATGAAGGAACTCCTTTGGCAACTGATACTTTAGACTTTGGTAGCGGTGTATGGGAAATGCCATATCGTCCTACACCATTAATGTTTAAAGTAGACGGAAAGTCTTATTTCAATGAGCGTCCAACAAGTACTCAGCAGACTGGTTTTTCTTATGTAAGTCAGATGCGTTCTTGGCTTCCTCGTGAAATAGGTGGTGTGTTGTGGTTTGGCAATGATGATGGTAATATGATTGCATATACCCCAATATATTGTGGTAATACGGTTCAGCCTGAATGTTATAATACTCCTGGTGCTGATGCTGTTACATTCTCTACAAAGAATGCTTACTGGGTTTGCAATTGGGTTAGTAATATGATTTATCCACGTTATTCACTTATGTTCCCAGAGTTGAAGTCTGTTCGTGACAGTTTAGAAAGTTCATACTTTGCAAATCAACCAAACGTTGAGAACAAGGCACGTGAACTGTATGTTAGTGATAAGGCTGCTGCATTGAAGTATCTTAATGATTACAGTAATGATGAGGCTCAACAAATGCTTGCTAGATGGAACAAGCTGGCTTATTATCTTATTGTTAAGTATAATGATATGTCAGTCAAACCAACAAAAAATGGTGAGTTTATCAGAACAAAGACTGGTATTGGAGCAACAGTAATGCGTCCTGGTTATCCTGCATCTTTTGCCCGTAAGCTTGTTAAAGCTACTGGTGATAAGTTTGAAGTTCCAGAACAAAAGAAGTAATCTTCTTAATAACACATAATAAATAAAGCCCTTCAAGAAATTCTTGAAGGGCTTTATTTATATTTATTATATAGGTATATGAACCATTATAACAAGTGATTTTTAATTCAGACTAACATATTAATTTGTTTTTATATTCAAACAATTGTATGTTAGTCTGTCTTAAAGATTATATTATAGCTTTTTCAAATATTCGTCAGCACGAGTATCACCTAGTGATTTAGCCTTTTCTAAAGCCTTCTTAGCCTCGTCCTTATTTCCAAGTTCCTTGTTTGCTAGACCTAGC
This sequence comes from Segatella paludivivens DSM 17968 = JCM 13650, assembly GCF_000373185.1. Taxonomy (GTDB): domain Bacteria; phylum Bacteroidota; class Bacteroidia; order Bacteroidales; family Bacteroidaceae; genus Prevotella; species Prevotella paludivivens. The sequence goes on along the minus strand of NZ_KB890642.1, from coordinate 49,101 downwards.
AATAAGTAACCGTCAGGATATTCAGGAGCAATTACAGTGCATCTTGTTGCAGTTTTTACTGCGTCTTCATTCTTATTCACGCGAATTTGCAATGAAGCCATTTCTGCATAATAAGTAGGTTCATTAGGTGTTACGATGATAGCACGTGCTATATCGTTCAGTGCTTGCTGGAAGCGATGTACTTGAAGTTCACATTTATATCTGGTATAGTAGAAACTAGAGTTCAATGGTCTGCCTAACATCAATGAATCGTATTCATTATAATCAACCAATGCATTATGATAGTTTTTCATAGCATCGTATGATACGCCACGTGCGAGTACGTATGGTGCGGCAATTGAAGTAAGTGGCTGTGGACAAGCTGCTATAGCGCTGTCAAGAAGTGCCATTACTTCATTCTGTGGAGCTTTGAGTTGGGCTTTACATTGTGAAGCCTCGTAAAAGAGTTCTCCGTTGCGAAGTTTGGTTTTTGTTAGAGCAATAAACATGTTGTAGGCATTTTGATATTCACCTTTTGAATAGGTTATCTGTGCTTGCTGATGACGATATACGTCCAAGTCGTTTATTGCAGAGGCCTTTTTTGATTCCTCAAGAGCTTTGTCTAGACTCCAGTTTGTATATGGTTTGTTGCTGAAAAGTTCCTTCTGGTATATTACTTTTGCATATTCAGAATGAGCCTCGTCTTTCTTTGCAACTTTTTCTAATGCTGTTTGCATGACCTTGTCAGCCTCCTCAAACTTTCCTCCGTTTACATAACTTGAAGCTTTATTGGTGTAACCTTCTGTAGAACTAGGAAACTTACGCATGAAGTCATCAATATACTTCTGACGTGAGATCGAATCTGACTGTTCACTAGCCATCATCATTGTCAGTAAAGCTTGGTTCTCGTTGTCAGGTAAAACTGTTCTAATACCGCATGTTCTCAATACTGCGTCATTGATAGTGAAACCATTTGCAACCATGTCTGATGCAAATTTTGCGTCAGTAGCATGTACATCACCATTTTTGCTATGCTGAAGGAGTCCGATAACCTGTCCGTTGTTATTCACGAATGGGCAGCTTGATGCGTTATCAGGTGCTGTGGTAGAAAATATGTAGTAGTTGTACTTATCCATAAACTTCTCTACACTTGCAATTTTGAAAGTATTGATGTCAGCTTTCTTTAATGAATAGTTAAGAAGAAAGACATTGCCATTTGCTTCTGTTGAAGCAACATCAGCCTTTATTGTACTACCGTCAACAATGAATTTGCAGACATCATACAATTCGTTAGCTCCTACAATTGCATCTACATTGTATGTCTTGCCATTTGCATCAACTACAACAGCATGATCTGCACCAACAAATGGTGCCCAAGTACTGATAGCCTCACCGTCTTTGCCTACAAAGACTCCATGACTTGATGCGAGAATACTGCCATCTTTATTGAATGTCGTCAATGTGAAGACAGATTTCGAGGCTTTTTGAACTTGTGCTGACTGTGCCAATACTCCTGATATCGAGAAGACGATTGACATAATCAATAAATAGATTCTTTTCATAAGTATGTGATTTTATTTTTTATTTATAGTTTAAGAAGAGCCCTTGCATTGTTTATGGCCTCTTCTGATATGTTACTTCCGCTCAGCATCTGGGCAATCTCTTTTATGCGTTCCTCGTTGTTTAACATGCGCATCGTACTTATTGTCCCGTCAGCAGTTTCTTCTTTTTCAACCTTATAGTGAGTAGAACCTAATGCGGCAATCTGTGGAAGGTGAGTGATGCTTATTACTTGTCGCTCATTGTTTCCCATTTCCTGCATTATTTGTGCCATCATCTCGGCAACTCTACCGCTCACACCAGTATCAATCTCATCGAATATGATTGTTGGTAATTTTACTACACCACTTATCATTGCCTTCAGTGACAGCATTACACGTGCAATTTCACCGCCAGATGCAACTTGACTAACCGGTTGGAGTGGGGTGCTCTTATTTGCGCTGAACAAGAACGAAATCTTGTCTGCTCCGTCTTCTGACAGTTCTTTATTTATAAGTTCAATCTGGAAACGTACGTTTGGTATTCCTAAAGGTATAAGTCGACTAGACATTTCCTTTTCAACTTTCTTAGCTGATTCACTGCGCAGCTTTGTAAGTTTCTCAGCCTTGCTGATACATTCATTTTTAAGTGCATCAACTTTCTGTTGTGTCTCTTTTATCGTGTCATCAGAGTTGTCTATATTCTCTAACTTAACTTGCAAATCGTCACGTATAGACAGTAATTCTGCAATAGTGTTTACACGGAACTTTTGCTCAAGAGAGTATATGTAGTCTAGTCTTTGAGTGAGATTATTCAATCTGTCTGGATCAAAGTCCACATTCTCAACATCGCGACTAATCTCCTGTGCTATATCTTTCAGTTCTATGTGGCAGTTGGATAATCGTTCTGCAAGTTCTTTAGCGTTTTGAAATACGTTCTCAATACTTTGCAGTCTTGAAGCGGCAATCTTTACTTGTTCGACGGCTCCGTTTGTTTCTGCCATAAGAGCATTGTCACTATCGTATAAAGCCTCCTTAATTTCCTCAGAATGACTCAGTTGCTCTGTGTCCTGTTCTATCGTTTCCTGTTCTCCGTCTGTAAGTTGTGCCTTATTTATTTCGTCGAACTGAAATCTCATAAACTCTTCATTATCACGACTTTGAGCAATACTTTCTTTAATCTTTTCAAGTTCTTTTATTGCTTGGTGATATTTGGCAAAACAGTTTCTGTAATCTTTCAGTTCCTTATTGTCGTTGGCTATAATATCAACCACATTCAGTTGAAAGTCTTCTTTTTGCAATAATAGGTTTTGGTGTTGACTATGGATATCTACAAGCATTTCTCCAAGTTCACGTATCATTGTCAGCTGAACAGGAGTATCATTAATGAAGGCACGGCTTTTGCCATTCTTGTTTATTTCCCTTCTAATGATGCAGTCTTGTGGTTCATAGTCAATATCGTTATTAGTGAAAAAAGAGTCCATATCATATTTGCTAAGGTCAAAGTGAGCTTCAATGACGCACTTGTCTTTTCCAGATTTAATAACCTTCAGGTCAGCCCTTTGTCCAAGCAGTAAACCGATAGCTCCAAGTATGATACTCTTTCCTGCACCAGTTTCACCAGTAATCACTGAAAAGCCGGAATTGAATGCAATATTCAATTCGTCTATCAATGTGAAATTTCTTATGTAAAGCTGTCTTAACATGATTGCTAATTTTTAATTTTGTTCCAAGAGTTATTTTGGCTTGCATTTATTCCAAATAGGATCTCATATATCTTTTCTTTTTCATTCTGCGTTCCTTTACCATTGTAAATGCTTGCCAGTTCGTCTTTTTTATAATCAGTCCATATCTGCGGTAACATACTCATTGGTCGTGCCTCATGAGCTGTTTTAAGGTCGCTTTCTATTGCTGCAGATATGTTCACTCTGCCTTTTTCTGGATTTTGAGCCATCTCATCCATTCCGTTTCTATAATAATCATATTGCAGTTGACGGAATGGTTTCATTCCCTCGTCAATATAATCATTTATTATGGCATATCTGTTTTTGCTGTCATCAAAACTCTTCCATCCGGTATAGTTAAGATTCTGTGAGTTGTTGGCTACGTTCATGCACCGTTGTAATATATCCTCACCACCCATAGGTGAAAATGAATCAATATCAATTCCTATTATCAGATATGCGTAGTAGGCGCAAAGTGCTGTTAGTTGATTATCAACACTTTCGTCATTGAATTCAAGTTGATTGAATTCTGTAAACTCAAAGTTGAAGTCGTTGTCTGTATTATTGTATAGTGTTGTGTTGTATGCAGAATTATATACAGGACGATTGGCTTGTATGATAGCCTTGCATGTAAACATATTAGTCGCTCTGTCATATTTTGTGACGGTAATATTGAAACTGCATGCTATGCGCTCGTTTTTCTGGAATTGGAGATTCGTCCATTTCCTATCATTCATAAATTGTGACAGCGTGTTTCGTAAATTGTCGAATACAGAATTATCAGTACCTTGAATTTGCGAATGGTTGATGTTTATAGTTGCCTGAAGTTCTTGAGCGTTGGCTGCATTACTGCATAATAGAAGCCAACTCATCAATGATATCAGTCGCAACTTCAGATTTAGGCTTTTTGTCATATTCCTTTTTCCCATCCTTACTGATAATGGTTATCTGATTTTTGTCACTGCGGAACGTTGTATCAGGTATTCTTGTTGAATTCAGTACAATGAAGTCTGCGTTCTTCTTTTCCAACTTATGTTTGGCATTTATCTCCTCATCGTTTGTCTCCAATGCGAATGCTACGATTTTCTGTTTATCGGTCTTTATCTTGCCAAGAGATGCTGCTATATCATGAGTTGGCTTTAGTTGGATAATCAAGTCATCCTTCTCTCGCTTTATCTTCTTGTCTGCAATGTTTTCTGGTTTGAAGTCAGCAACAGCTGCGCATAGTATTGCTGCGTCACAGTCGCTAAAAGCTTTTGTGGCTTCGTTATACATGCTTTCACTGCTCTCAACATCAATTCTATTTATTCCGTCAGAGCATTTCATAGACACAGGACCTGCTATAAGTGTCACGTCAGCACCACGTTGATAGCATTCTTCAGCAATGGCAAATCCCATTTTACCACTAGAATAGTTTCCTATGAATCTTACTGGATCTATTTTCTCGTATGTTGGTCCGGCAGTAATCATTATCTGTTTGCCTTTAAGATCTTTATGATAGAATTGGCGGTTAAGAGTTTTCACTATTTTTTCAGGGTCTTCCATGCGTCCCTTACCTTCAAGTCCGCTAGCCAAGTATCCGCTAGCAGGTTCGATGATATAGTTTCCGTACTCTTTCAGCTTTTCAATATTGGCTTGTGTTGACGGATGCTTATACATATCTAGGTCCATTGCTGGAGCAATGAAAACAGGAGCTTTCATGCTAAGATATGTTGTAATAAGCATGTTGTCAGCTATTCCGTTTGCCATTTTTCCGATGCTGCTTGCCGTGCATGGGGCAATAAGCATCGCGTCAGCCCATAAACCAAGGTCAACATGTGAATTCCACGTGCCGTCACGTTGTGAGAAAAATTCACTTATCACTGGTTTATGTGTAAGAGCGGAAAGTGTTATCGGTGTGATAAATTCTTTTCCGTCAGGGGTAATAACAACTTGTACCTCAGCACCGCGTTTAATTAGTTCGCGAATGATGAGGCACGATTTGTAGGCTGCTATTGAACCCGTAATTCCTAATACTATTTTTTTCCCTTTTAGCATTATCTATTATTGAATTCTCTTAATCTGATACGAGTAAGAATCTGTTTGGTATTGTTAGGGAAGTCTGCTCCAAGCATCCAAGAGTAATATCCAGGATCTTTTTTTAACACCTCAGCAACAGGCATATCCTTGTACTTTCCGAAATTGAATACCTCCTGCTTTTGTGGATTACCCTGTTTGTCGGTAAGTGGATTGCCGTCCTTATCTGTTATTGGCTTCCATACAACTCTTCCTGCAAAGTCTACATTGTCGTTTTGTTTTGAGAAATCCGCAAGGTAGTCCATGTCGTTAGGCAAAACTCTTTCTGGCTCTTCCTGATTCTCAGCTGTGTACATCTCAAGTTCTCCCATAAGCACACGATATGTTGCTTCTGTATCTTGGTCAGCACGATGAGCTTCGAAATCGTCTTCCATCTTGTGTCCGCAATAGAATTTGTATGCAGCCGCTAGATTGCGCTTTTCCATCTTGTGGAATATTGTCTGTGCGTCGATGAGTCTGCTCTTAGAGAAGTCATAGTCAATACCTGCACGCAAAAATTCCTCAGCAAGCATTGGAACGTCAAATCTATTTGAATTAAATCCGGCAAAGTCGCATCCTTTGAATTTTTCGCTTAATTCAGATGATAGTTCCTTGAAAGTAGGAGAGTCCTTAACCTTCTCATCGTCAATCCCAGTCAATGCAACAACCTCATTAGGAATGTGCTTCTTTGGATTTACTAAATAATCGCCTCTATCCTCACTACCATCAGGATTAACCTTTATATATGATAGCTGTATTATTCTGTCGTTTACAATATCAAGCCCCGTAGTCTCTAAATCGAAGACTATCAAGGGCTTTGTAATATTTAGTTTCAAGATATATTTATTTTAAATTGATAACTAGTCGTTCAGCAACATTGGCATAATCAGTGTGAGGATGTTTTCATTCTCAGGCTGCTCTGCTGGTACTATAACTCCTGCTCTGCTAGGGTCTGCCAACTGGAAGATAACTTCGTCGCTTTCGATATTGGTAAGTATTTCTTGTAAAGAACTACCCTTGAAACCGATGTTTATTGGTTGACTGCTGTATTCGCATGTGATTTGTTCCTTTGCGCTTGTAGCGAAGTCTATATCTTCTGAAGAAACTTCCAACTTTCCTGCCTCGATGTGAAAACGTATCAACTGACTGCTTTCGCTTGCAAACGGAAGTACACGGCGAAGTGCTCCGATAAGGCTTTTGCGGTCAATGCTCATGTTGTTTGGATTTTCAGGAATTACGCTGTTATAGTTAGGATAATTACCTTCAATCAGGCGGCAAGACAATTGTCCGTCTGTGAATTTAATCTCTGCGCAACGATCATCAAATTTGATAACTACATCGCTTCCGTCTTTGCTAAGTACATTCTTTAGCAATGTTGCAGGCTTCTTAGGCAAGATGAAAGATGCTGCAGTCTCACTCTTAATATTAAAGTTTTGATTGCGTACAAGCTTGTGGCCGTCTGTTGCTACAATAGCCAGATAGTCTGTTGTAAGATCAAAGTATATACCATTCATTACGGGTCTTAGCTCATCCTGAGCAGTAGCGAATAATGAACGTGTGATATTGTTAATGAGTGATGTTGATTCCAGAGTTATAATTGTTGCACTATCAGGAACTGTCTGTGTATGTGGATATTCATCAGCATTCTGTGCAGTGAAGTTATACATACCGTTCTGATAGAGAATCTTTATGGTAAGTGCCTCTGTATCTACATCAAATGCCAGTGGCTGCTCTGGAAGCTCTTTTACAGCGTCAAGAATCGTACGGTTTGGTACTGCAAAACTCCCTTCACCATCACACTCGTCAAGTGTAACGGATGATGTCATAACATTCTCGTTGTCAGATGCAGTTATTTTTAGTTCACTGTTACTTACTTCGAAAAGGAAGCTGTCAAGAATTGGAATAGAATTCTTGCTATTAATCACTTTTGAAAGTGATTGTAGACGTGCGTTAAGTGTTCCGCTTGATAATGTGAATCTCATTATTATTTTCTTTTATTCGTTATTGTTCTGATATTATATTTTCAGATTACAAAAATACTAAAAACCATTGTTTAAAACAAAAAAAACGCATAAAAAATTTCATTTATTAGAACTATTTTATTAATTTCGCAAACTGAAGTGGGATTGTAAAAACTTTCACGTCGTCATAAAGTATACTTAAAAATAATATATTTAAATTATGGAATTACAAGGTAAGGTAATTGTAGCTCTAACAGAGCGTACTGGTGTTTCTAGCCGTGGAGAATGGAAATCACAGGATTTCGTCATTGAAACTCATGAATCATATCCTCATAAGATGGTGTTCTCTGTCTTTGGTGCAGAGCGTTTGCAGCGTTTCAATATTCAGGTAGGTCAGGAAGTATCGGTATCTTTTGATATTGATGCACATGAGTATAATGGCCGTTGGTTTAACAGTATTCGTGCTTTTGACGTTCGTCAGATTGATCCAGCCACTTTGGGCGCAGGTGCAGCTCCTGCTGCTTTCAATGCAGCTCCATCAGCTCAGGCTCCATTCCCTCCAGCACAGAATGCTGACGGTGGAGAGAGTGCTGATGATCTTCCATTCTAATTAGTGTGAATTTGTTGTGAATGCTGATAATAATATCAGTATTTTGCTATAAAAACAAAAGGATTGTGATATTATTTCGCAATCCTTTTATTTTTGTTATAAGCCAAAATGTGGGCTTGTGTTAATATGTTAAATTTTAAGAATGCTTGGGTTTACGGTGCTTTAGTTCTAATGTAGATTTATATAATAGCTCTAAGTAATTGCATTATTCACTTGAATCTGATATATTTTAAATTTCCTTTGGCGCTTATTGCGCTTGCTTTTATAACGCTATGTTTTTTGAGCTGTATCAATAAAAGCATATATAATGTGGTAGTTAATAAGTTTTCATTTTATTATAACGAAGAAATGCCAACTCAAAAGGAGCTGGCATTCTATGTTTGTTTGGAATAAGTGTTTAATTATTTAAGCTTCAACCTTAGTTTTAGCTGCGTAAACTTCAGGTGAGAGAACAGAAACTGTACTCTTGTCCTTCTTGCCCTTATGGAAGTATACTAGACCATCTGTAAGAGCATAGAGAGTGTCATCTTTACCCTGAGCAACGTTCTCGCCTGCGAAGTGCTTGTTACCACGCTGACGGATGATGATGTTACCTGCGATAACTTTCTGACCACCCCAAATTTTTACGCCTAATCTCTGTGAAGCTGAGTCACGTCCGTTCTTAGAACTACCTACACCTTTCTTATGTGCCATGTTTTGTCCTCCTGATTTTAAGCGTTAATTGATTTTACTGTTACCTCTGTGAATTGTGCGCGGTGACCATTCTTCTTGCGGAAATCCTTACGGCGTTTCATCTTGAAAACGATTACCTTGTCACCCTTAACGAGTGGGTTCACAACTTCAACTACAACTTTTGCACCTTCAACTGTTGGTGCACCGACTGTAACTGCTCCGTCTTTGTCTACGAGCAGAACCTTGTCAAATTCAACAGTCTTGCCCTCTTCTGCATCCTTGATGTGGTGCACAAAGAGTTTCATGCCTTCTTCAGCTTTAAACTGCTGACCGTTAATCTCTACGATTGCGTACATTGTTTATTTATTAAACGGGTTTCTCCGCTAGGCGGATGACTAATGTCAACACTTATTTGAGCCTAAAACGGACTAAATCGGGCGCAAAGTTACTTAATTTTATTCATATCCACTGTTTGTGAAATGATAAATATTATCTATTTAACGCCCGTTAACTTTTTATATATCTATTTAGTGGTGATACTATAACTTTCCCTTTGTTGAAGGAAGTTCATAATGATAGATATCACGCTTTACAGCCATCTTCAACGAGCGTGCCAATGCTTTAAAGATACCTTCTATTTTATGGTGTTCGTTTGTGCCTTCAGCCTTTATGTTAAGATTCATCTGCGCTGCATCGCTTAGACTTTTGAAGAAATGCAGAAACATTTCAGTTGGCATTTCTCCGATTTTCTCGCGGTTGAATTTTGCGTCCCATACAAGCCAAGGGCGTCCTCCAAAGTCAAGTGCTACTTGGCAAAGGCAGTCATCCATCGGTAGGCAATAGCCATATCTTTCAATACCTCTCTTGTCGCCTAGTGCTCTGAGTATGCACTCGCCAAGTGTTATCGCTGTATCTTCAATAGTATGATGCTCGTCAACGTTCAGATCTCCTTTGGTGTGAATTGTCAAATCCATCATTCCATGTTTGCCTATTTGTTCAAGCATGTGGTCAAAGAATCCCAAACCTGTTGATATGTCGCATTTACCTGTTCCGTCAAGATTAATCTTTACGTAGATATCTGTTTCCTTTGTTGTACGCCGTGACTCTGCAATCCTTTCTCCGGCAAACAGAATCTCGGCTATCTTATCCCAAGTAATACCATCTTGTCCTAAGATAAGAGCTTTGCAACCGATGTTTTCAGCTAGTTTAGCATCTGTTTCTCTATCGCCGATAACAAAACTTCCTTCAATATTATAAGCTGGATTGCTTAAGTATTCCTTTAACATTCCTGTGTCAGGTTTTCTCATAGGAGAATTGTCCTCTGGAAAATGACGGTCAATCAGTTGATCGTCGAAAGTAATGCCTTCGCCTTCCAAAGTTTGGATAATAAAATTATGTACAGGCCAAAAGGTATCTTCCGGGAATGATTTTGTTCCCAGTCCGTCTTGGTTGCTTACCATAACGAAGCGGAAATCTAAATTCCTGCGTATAAATTCAAGGTTCTTAAACACCCCTTTTGTGAACTTCAGCTTTTCAAAAGAATCAATCTGCTCATCAGCTGGTTCCTCAATAAGAGTTCCGTCACGGTCAATGAATAATATTTTCTGCTTTTTCATCTCTATTTAAATTATTCGTATTTGTCTATTTTCATTTTTATATCCGCTTTTTCCTTTTCCTGTTGTGTTATTGCACCATAGATATAATAACAGAAAATGTAGAAGTAAACAAATATGTAGGTGTACAAGAATGTTGTCAAGAGTGATACCACAATCAGAAGAAACGTTAAATATGAAGGCATTCCGTCAGAATCACCATTCATAATACCCATTTGATTGAAAAGGTATGAGTTAAAGATTATCATAAATGGTAAAGATACAACAATCATTATTACCATGTAAAAAAGCATTGTTATAATCTGTCCTATCAGAATAAATCCCAAATGCTTTATTCCTGTGTGATAATCTTTGCCTATGATATTTACGAATTTCGTATCCTTTCCCATGATATATTTTGTAGTAGAAAATATAAATGGCAATATAAATATGCATCCGATTATCATAATTGCGAGTTGTATGATCAAAGATATAGACATCGCTTTTTCAGGACTGAAAACGTGCTTTGAAACAAAAATAGCAATCGCTGTTCCCCCTGAATAAAAGGAGATTGAGATGATTACTATGGTTAGGAATAGGTTTGTGAGTGTAATAAATAGAGCCTTTCTTAAATTCTCTTTAAACGAATTTGTGTTTAGCAATGTATATGTTTTGCCCATAAGCCATGATTGAGCCATCGTCTCACATACTGCAAGAAGTATAAATCCCAGTAATATCCAGTAACTGAGTTTCTGTCCGCTTAGATTAGCAATCATAACATTTTTGCAACCTAATATATATATAGTGGAGATTACTGCAAGTGCAATAGCTGGCATCCATGTCTTTTTTAATATCGTCAGGATATTAAGGTTCAATAAGTTGAATGCATCCTTTACGCATCCATAGATGCTGCGACTTTTATATAAATTATTTTCCATATTGATTAATTTTAGATCATTCTACGTCTGAATTCAGCACATGTCACAGCCGTGGCAATTGCTACGTTAAGGGATTCTGCAGTTTCTCTTCCTGTAGGGTAATTAGGGATGAGTAGTTTGCGACTAATCATCTTTCTTATTTCAGGCGATATACCGTTTCCTTCATTTCCCATAACGATTATACCATTTTTTGAAAGTTCCTCTTTATAAATATCTGTTCCTTCTAGCAACGTGCCGTAAACAGGATAGTTGGGTGGGAGAGAGCCAATGAACTTGTTTAGGTCTGTATAATGAAGTTTTACTCTTGCAATACTTCCCATTGTTGCTTGTACAACTTTTGGATTATATATGTCGGCGGTGTCATTGCTGCAATAAATATCAGTAATGCCAAACCAGTCTGCAATGCGAATGATTGTTCCTAGGTTGCCAGGGTCCTGCACTCCATCAAGAGCAATATATAATGTTTCGTCATTATCTTTTATGATGGGTGCATCGTATTCAAACAATTTAAATATGGCAAGTACCATTTGAGGATGCTGCAAAAAACTAACTCGTGAAAGTTCGTCTTCTGTAACTTCTATTATTTCGTCAGAATTAATATTATTGTTTGTCTTAATCCATTCACTTGTAGCCACAATAATTTTAGCTTGGTATTTTGTCAGTAGGTCGCCTACAACTTTGTGACCCTCAGCTACAAATACACCTTCGCTGTTTCTTATCTTCTTGTGTTGAAGAGATTTGATATATTTTATTTTAGCTTTGCTAATCATACTTGCAAAAGTAATAATTAATATTGAGAAATTAAAAAACTTCGTATTTTATTTTGTTGTTAGTTATGTTTTTATTCTCAGAGTAATATTTAGTATTTCTTTGCATTAAAATTCTGACTATAAATAGTATAAATAATGTAATGATTTCTTGATATATAGTTTGAATAAAAATAGATCTTTTCAAGAAATTAGATTGATGGAATGATGTCTTGAAGATCAAAGTCAAAGTATTAGATAATATTTGGTAACGCCAAAACAACGCTAACAGCAAAAAGTTTTTTGATGAAATAATCGTCACTTCATAACTTCCCCCCCCCTGTTTATCGGCATTTTGGAGTGATGATTCAGTGACGATCTTGGGGTAAAAGTGACGATATAATTGAAATCACACCAATATTTTGCGCTTTTTTGTAAATTATGCTAGCAGGCTTTCCTTTATATAAACACCATCCTTCGAAAATATAAAGCAAACGTATTGGCGGAATTAGAACTACAGTAATATATCCTTAAGAAGTAACACATCTCGTTGATTTCCTTTCAATTGTCATAATATAACATGTACTTAAGTACAGAATTCCTCTCTAAGCGTTTTTAAATAAATAGCTACGCAGCTACGTTTATGCTTGAAAGTCCCTTGTTTACAGGCATTGTTGAAAATAGAAACAAAGATATTAGCTACGGTAAGCTATGTTCGAGCTACGTAATTAATAGCCGTTATAACGATAAAACGTAAAATAGAGCGTAATTCAAGCTGGTTTTGTATCATCACAACATAAGGTCTTCTATAAGCACAATTTTCCCTTATATAGAATATGGAAACTTTTGATTGCAAGACTGAAAATATTATTAAGCAAATGAAACGCATAGTGATAAGGCCTTTATCACTTCCTACTTCTTCGTAAACTGCATAGTGATAAGGGCCTTATCACTATGCTTTATTTCGCGAATTTTCTCTAGTCGGAATACGTTTGTTGAGAATATCACCCCCCCTAAATTGACGAAGAACCAAAACTTTATTATCATAAATACGTATTATGTAAATAGCATAATTGCGAAAAAAACGCAAAAAACAGGTGTGCTTTAGGGTATAATGCCACTTTTATACCGATAATGTCACTTAATATCACTGGCTCAGCCCTTATAAACAAAGGGTTTGTGACATTATGACATTAGTGGCATTAAAAAAACTTTTTTCTAGTTGCTGTCTTTACATCTTGATTTAAAACCCTAATAAGACGCTTGGCTTTTTGTAGACTATATGTAGAAAATTAATAAGAAGTACGGTTTTTATGAGAGAGTTTAGACGTTAAATTCTTGAGAATTAGCTATAAAAATCATTTTTTATTTTGTAATGTGTTTTGCTTGCACTATCTTTGCATAAGATAAGGTTGCACATGGCAAAACATTTGATTTATTTGCCTTTGTTTGCATGTAAATAATGATAAATGAATAAAATTAAATTTTTAATATATATATCGGCAATAGTTCTTTTAATGTCGTGTAATGCTTCTAAGTTCGTACCTGAGAATAAGTATTTGCTTGAAAGTGTGAAAGTGGAATCAGACAATAAAGAACTAAATCCAGTCATGCTTCAGGCGTACGTGCGTCAGAAAGCTAACTCTAAATGGTTTTCAATATTTAAAATACCTCTTGGAACTTACTCTTTGGCAGGAAGAGATTCTGCTAAATGGCTAAATAGAACATTAAAAAATATTGGTGAAAAACCTGTTGTCTATGATACTATCATGGCTGATCGTTCTGTTAATGATTTGACAACAGCCATGCGTAACATGGGATATATGCACGCTACAGCACAGATTAAGACAAAGATCAGGGGACATAAAATAAAAGCTATTTATCTGCTGCATCCTGGAGAGCCATATTATATCAGTTCGATAAAATATGATATCAAGGATAGCGTGATAGCTAAACTGCTTGCTAACAAGAATATGCGCAGTCCATTTAAGGCAAGACTTACGAGCGGAAGTCGGTTTACTGTAGATGAATTGAATGCAGAGCGAAAGAATATAACAAGTTTCCTTCTTGATAATGGATATTATAAATTTCATAAGGATTATATAATATTCAGTGCCGATTCTGCTAGAAATAGTAAAGACATAAATCTAGTATTACATCTTTTGCCTTACCGTGTCACTAGTGCCTCTCCCGATACTCTTCACCCATGTTATACGATAAATAAAATCAATTTTCTTAGCGGTGATACAGTAAGGATCCACCTAAGAAATAGTGTTCTTCGTTATTCTACGGCTTTGGAAGAAGGAAAACCGTATAAAAGTAGCGCATTGCAAAACACATATAATAAGTTTGCTAGGCTACAGGCTGTAAGATTTACGAATATAAGTTTTCGTGAACATCCTGATACAACATTGCTGGACTGTGATATACAGTTGAGTACGAATAAGCCAAACACGTTGTCTTTCCAACCAGAAGGAACTAATACTGCCGGTGATTTAGGTGCTGCAGCAAGTTTGACGTGGGAGAATAGAAATCTTTTTAGAGGTTCGGAATTATTCAGTATTCAGTTGCGTGGTGCTTTTGAAGCCATAAAGGGTTTGGATGGTTATCAAAATCAGAATTATGAGGAATATAATATAGAGAGCAAACTTCAGTTTCCTAGATATCTTGCTCCTTTCCTGTCAAATGCATTTAAGCAGCGCACTAATGCAACATCAGAATTGTCGTTGAATTACAATCTACAAAATCGCCCTGAATTCCACAGACGGATATTCTCTGCTGCATGGCGATATAAATGGAGCGAACCTCGTCACCATCTTTCATATCGTGTTGACCTTCTGGATCTTAACTATGTGTACATGCCATGGATAAGTGCCACGTTTAAGCATGATTATCTTGATAGTGTGAGCAATCGAAATGCCATACTTAGATACAACTATGAAGATTTGTTTATCATGAAGATTGGTGCCGGTCTTACTTACAATGACGGTATAAATGTAGTAAGGGCAAATGTTGAGACTGCTGGTAACATACTTAATGGACTGTCAAGAGCCTTTGACTTTAAGAAAAATAGCAACGGACAATACACCTTATTCAATATAGCCTATGCACAATATGCTAAATTTGACTTCGACTTTACTCACTTGTTGAGATTTGATAATAGCAATTCTTTAGCAATGCATCTTGGTTTTGGTATAGCATGGCCTTATGGAAACAGTACGATATTGCCTTTTGAAAAGCGATATTTCTCAGGCGGTGCAAATAGTGTTAGAGGATGGAGTGTGAGAGAGTTAGGTCCAGGAAGTTTCAAAGGTACTGACGGAAGAATTGACTTTATTAATCAAACTGGTGATATGAAGCTGGATATGAACTTGGAATATCGAACATCTTTATTCTGGAAGTTTGATGGTGCTGCATTTGTTGATGCGGGTAATATTTGGACTCTGCGCAATTACGAGGAACAGCCGGGAGGACAATTTAAAATAAACGAGTTCTATAAGCAAATAGCAATGGCTTATGGAGTGGGGTTGCGATTAAATTTCAGCTATTTTATACTAAGGTTTGACATGGCTATGAAAGCTATAAACCCTGCTTATGAAACCGAAAAAGAACATTATGCTATATTCCATCCGAATTTAAGCAGGGATTTTGATTTCCATTTTGCAGTGGGATTGCCATTCTAAATGAGATTATAAATCTCACTTGGAATCTTGCGTTTAAGTACTTCCAATTTAAAGTCTACTCCAGCTACAATTCCATGAGCTCTAAGAGTGGTTTCAATCGTCTTTTGTGCTAATACAGGATGATTGTTTTCTTCGCTTAAATGGCATAGCCAAACATGTTTCAGTTCTGGAGTTGCATATTCTGCTAATGCATTACCGCATTCAGAATTGCTCAGGTGACCGTTTGGTCCTAAAATTCTGACTTTAAGATGTGCTGGATAAGGTCCATTGCTAAGCATCTCCTCATCATGGTTTGCTTCTATAACAAGATAATTAGCTTCACCGATGTATTTATGCATGTCATCAGTAATATGCCCGATATCAGTCATCAAGACGAATATTATTCCGTCATGTTCGATCTTATATCCTACGTTATCAGAGCTGTCATGAGGAACTTCAAAAGGCGTTATTTTAAAATCTCCAAGTTGGAAAGTCTTATCCTTTTCAATGACTTTTACACAGCCATTGTTTATCTTTTTTCTAACGCAGTAATTATTCTCAATTCCATTATGCACAGAGTTGGTTGTATACACGCTGACGCTGTAATCATTACTTATACTGCCTACTGATTTAATGTGGTCAGCATGGTCATGAGTTATAAGCAAATGATGTATACTCGTCATTTGTAATCCATAGTTCTTAAAATGCTTTTTCAGGGTTCTCACTCCAATTCCAGCATCAATAAGTAATCCGTCAGTTTCTGTATATAAATAGTAGCAATTGCCACTACTTCCACTGCCGAACGATATAAACTTCAGCATTATAATATTTCTTTTCTACAAAATTATTAAGAAAAGATGAAAATACCAAAGAATTTGGCTACCTTTGTCCTAAATTAATGAATTTAGTATGATTTTTAGGCTATCAACAACAATAAAGAATACATTTTTTGCAATAATGTTGATTATTGTGATGTTAAATTTTGTATCTTGCAATCATCCAGGAAGCGAAGACAGTCTAACAGAGAATGCAGATTCTTTTTCTTGCCATTACTTTAATTGGCAATATCAAAAAGCACTTCGTTATGTAACTCCAGAGTCGGAGAAATGGTTGAAATTTGAAGCTAGTCAAGTTCATCAGGTTGATGTTGATATGCTAAAAGCTATGGATGAAGGAGCAGCATGCGAGATTGGAGAGGTTACATATCTTAACGATGATTCATTGGCAACAGTCAAAGTTGATGTTAAGAACTATCTAGGAAAGGACACTATTGGCGCAGCGTCACATATAGTAGAGAAAGCTACATTTGTATTGAATATGGTTTATAAAAATGACAAATGGCTTGTGAAGTTAAACTCTGTTCCTAGGAGATTGAAATAAAATAACCCAGTTTATACATAATGAATGTAGACATATTAGGAGTTTTACCTATTAGTTTCTTTTCTAAATGTTTTTGGAATAATTTCCAATATAGTTTGATAATCCATTTTTGATGGAAGCGTGATAACCTATTGCTAATAGCCAATATATGTGAATATCCGTTCAATTCATTAGAAAACTTTTTTAAAGTTTGTAACCCTTCTTTTGTCTTTTCAAGATACTCATAGTTTGATTCGTAATTGTCCAATATCAGCGGGTTATCAATATGCAGGATTTCAATTTTATTTTCTTTCAGTCTTTTTCCAAGTAACACATCTTCATATCCATAATTTCGTATTCTCTCGTCAAAAGGAATACTAAGTATGACTCTTTGTGAAATTAATAGATTTGCTGTATGTAGATCTTGATATCGATGACAGTTCCGTTTTACAGCAATATGTGCTTTCTCTGCGCTCTTCTCATAAATGAATCTCAGGTTGGAATTATCACCAGAAGCTAAACTATATCCTCCATATACAACTTCGTACTTATCGTCTTGTTCTAGATAGTTAATGACATACTCGTCACAATCTACGCTCATGTCGCTGTCTATAAACAGCAACCATTTGTAGGAGGCTTCTTTTGCAAGGAAATTCCTTATAATTGATCTTCCAACATTTTCTTTCCTTATAATGTATTTTATATTGTCAAGTTCTAGAATTTCCTTATTTACAATACGTGAATGTTCATCGCTGCTTCCGTCATCGGCAACGATAATCTCGTAGTGTAATCCTTCAATGTTTTCACATTGAGTACAAAGCGCTTTAACCAGCTCTACGCATATTTGGTTATAGCAGGGGATGAGTATGCTTAGTTCGCTTTTGATAATATGAAATTTTACAGTTTGTCTTTTAAAAATTTACCAGTAATGCTGTCTTCACATGCAGCAATATCTTCAGGTTTACCTTCGCAAACAAGATTACCACCTTTGTCTCCTCCGTCAGGACCAAGGTCTATTACATAGTCTGCACATTTAATTACATCTAGATTATGTTCAATCACCACTACTGTGTGACCTCTTTCTATCAATGCGTTGAATGCTGCGAGCAGACGTTGGATATCATGGAAATGAAGTCCTGTTGTTGGCTCGTCAAAAATGAACATCGTCGGATCTTGTTTCTCTTGTCCAATGAAGTAAGCTAGTTTTACTCTTTGATTTTCTCCACCAGAAAGACTGCTTGAATTTTGTCCTAGTTTAATGTATCCCAGTCCAACCTCAGCAAGAGGCTTTAGTCTGTTTACAATAACCTTCTGATTGTATTCGCTGAAGAATTCAATAGCTTCAAGCACAGTCATATTCAGAATGTCATAAATGTTCTTTTCGTGGAATCTCACTTCCAGTATATCATGTTTAAACCTTTGTCCGTGGCATGCTTCACATTCAAGTACCAAATCGGCCATGAACTGCATCTCAACGTTTATAACTCCAGCTCCTTTACATTCCTCACATCTACCGCCTTCTGCATTGAAAGAAAAATATTGTGGAGTGTATCCTTGTTGTTTTGCAAGTGGCTGATCTGCGAAAAGTTGTCTCACAGCATCGTATGCTTTTACGTATGTTGCAGGGTTTGAGCGTGTGCTTTTACCTATTGGGTTTTGATCTACAAATTCAACATGTTTAATATCTTGCCAATCACCCTCAAGAGATGTGTACTCTCCTGGAGCATCGGCAACCTCGTCAAGATGGCGTTTTAGAGCAGGGTATAAAATGCCTTTGATAAGACTTGACTTACCAGATCCTGAAACTCCTGTTACACAGGTGAATATGTTGAGTGGAATCTTAACATCGATACCTCTCAAGTTATTCATTCGCGCTCCCTTGAGCTCTATATATTTATTCCAGCTGCGTCTTGATTTTGAGGTAGCGATTGAATATTCTCCTGTTAGATATTTAACTGTATATGAACGTGGATATTTTTCAACCAAAGATTTATTCTTTTCGTTCAGTTCTTTTGTGTCACCTTCGAATACAATTTCTCCTCCGTTAGAACCAGCATCAGGACCAACATCAATGAGATAGTCAGATGCTCTCATGATTTCTTCATCATGCTCAACAACCATTACGGTGTTGCCCAGACTTTGGAGATCTTTCAATACTTTTATTAGTCTGTCGGTGTCTCGGCTATGAAGTCCGATACTTGGTTCATCTAAGATGTACAATGAACCCACAAGTGAAGAACCGAGTGATGTTGTAAGGTTTATACGTTGACTTTCTCCACCACTTAGACTATTTGACTGTCTGTTGAGTGTGAGATATCCCAATCCAACTTCAACCAAAAATCCTAATCGGTTGTTTATTTCTGTTATTAGGCGTTTGGCTATTCCTGCATCATGCTCGTCAAGTTTCAGCTTTTCAAACCATTCTTTTAAGTTTGTTATAGGCATTTCCACTATGTCGGTGATGCTCATACCGTTGATTTT
Organism: Segatella paludivivens DSM 17968 = JCM 13650; assembly: GCF_000373185.1. Taxonomy (GTDB): domain Bacteria; phylum Bacteroidota; class Bacteroidia; order Bacteroidales; family Bacteroidaceae; genus Prevotella; species Prevotella paludivivens. The sequence continues at coordinate 29,784 of NZ_KB890642.1, read as the reverse complement.
TACCCATCTCGCCTCTTTTTTAAGTTTGGTTCCATGACAGTCAGGACATACAGTTTTACCTCTATATCTGCTCATCATCACACGGTATTGTATTTTGTATTGATTTTCCTTCACCATCTGGAAGAAACTGTCAATGCAAATCTTATCTTTTATATTAAGTTTCTTTTCACATGGCAGGCCATGCCACAGCATATCTTTTTGCTTTTGTGTCAGCTTATAATAAGGTTCAAAAATGGGAAAGTTATCTTCTGCCGCACGACGACAGAATTCAGTTTTCCAAACCCCCATTTTATCTCCATGCCAACATTGCACGCATCCATCATAAACACTGAGCGATGAATTTGTTATGACTAGTTTCTCATCTATGCCAATTACATTTCCAAAACCTTCACAAGTAGGACATGCGCCTAGAGGTGAATTGAATGAAAACATATTATCATTAGGTTCTTCAAATTTGATGCCGTCAGCTTCAAATTTAGTAGAGAATTCATAAATGATATCTCCAGGAAGGAATACTAGTTTAAGTATTCCGTCACCTTCATAGAATGCTGTTTCAGCAGAGTCTGTAAGCCTTGATATGGCATCTTTCGTGTCATCAACGCTCATTCTTGTTATTACAAGATATAAATCAGATATATCTTTGGGTTTATCGTCAGTTAGAATATCCTCAATTCTTACTACGTCACCATTTACGTACATTCTGGAATAACCTTCCTTCATATACATTTCTAGTTGCTTCTCCACGCTGCGTCCTTCAACAACATGTAGAGGTGCAAGTATCATGAATTTTGTTCCCTTTGCAAATGTAAGGCTACATTTCACAACATCTTCTGGAGTATGACGTTTCACTTCTTCACCACTTACAGGAGAATAAGTGCGTCCTATGCGTGCAAATAGCAGACGCATATATTCATAAATCTCTGTAGTTGTTCCAACAGTAGAACGTGGATTGCGTGAAATAACCTTTTGCTCTATTGCTATTGCTGGAGGAATGCCCTTAATAAAGTCGCATTCAGGTTTACTCATACGTCCCAGAAACTGTCGGGCGTATGATGAAAGGCTTTCTACGTATCTTCGCTGACCTTCGGCATACAATGTGTCGAAAGCAAGCGAAGACTTTCCCGAACCGGAAACTCCGGTTATGGTAATAAATTTATTGCGAGGGATATTAAGCGCAACGTTTTTTAAATTGTTTACGCGTGCGCCTTTTATCTCAATATATTCGTCCATAATAACTTTACTATTCTTGTCTTAATCGGCAAAGTTACTTAATTTTCATGACAATATACCTAATCTTTTGTATTTTTTATATATTACTGTTCCAGTAAGAATTCCTTGAATTCAGCGAAGCTGTTATTCATTTCAATACTTTGCTTTTTACCTTTCATGAATTCTGCCAGACGTGAAGGGATGTTGATGTCTATATTCAGTATGTCGTCAACCTTTTCCTTGAACTTAGCGGGATGTGCAGTTTCCAGAAAGACTCCAGTTTCTCCGTCCTTGAGTCCTTCTTTTAAAGCACGGTAGCCACATGCTCCATGAGGATCTAGAATGTAGCCAGTTTCTTTATGGCAAGTCTGCATCGTGTCCTTTATCATGTTGTCTGTATATGTGGCTCCACTGATAAGATTTGTAATCTTCTCATGACTACCTCCAAATAGGTCGTATATACGTGCAAAGTTTGAAGGGTTACCAACATCCATTGCGTTTGCTAATGTCTGTTTGCTAGGTTTCGGCTCGTATTTTCCGCTTTGCAGATACTTGTAGAATATGTCATTGGCATTGTTTGCTGCTATGAATCTCTTGATAGGTAATCCCATTTCATGAGCAAATATTCCTGCACATATATTTCCAAAGTTTCCACTTGGTACGCATACGACCATATTGTCAGCCTTGTTTAGTTTCTTCAGTTGAGCATAAGTATAGAAATAGTAGAATGCCTGAGGAAGGAAGCGTGCCACGTTGATGCTGTTAGCTGATGTAAGTTTCTTGTTCGCATTCAGTTCTTCATCCATGAATGCTTGTTTTACAAGAGTTTGGCAGTCATCAAATACACCGTTTATCTCGATAGCTGTTATGTTCTTACCAAGTGTGGTAAACTGGCTTTCCTGAATCTTGCTCACTTTACCTTTCGGATAAAGTACGTCTACGTGTATGCCATCTACGCCAAGAAATCCATTTGCTACAGCTGAACCTGTATCACCAGATGTGGCAACAAGAACAGTAACAGATTTTTGACCTTCTTTCTTTATGAAATATTGCAAAAGTCTAGCCATAAATCGTGCACCAACATCCTTAAAAGCAAGAGTAGGACCATGAAACAGTTCAAGAGAATATATGTTGTTCCCAACCTTTGTAGCAGGAACGTCAAAAGATAGGGTGTCATATACAATGTCTTTCAATGCACTTGTCTCTACATCATCGCCAAAAAAAGCCTTTGCTACTTCGAAGGCGATTTCTTGAAACGACATGTTTTCTATGTTATCAAAAAATGCTTTTGGCAACTTATGGATATCTTCGGGCATATATAGACCCTTATCTGGAGCCAAACCCTTTACGACAGCTTCTTCAAGAGTTGCAATTGGTGCTTCTTTATTTGTGCTATAGTATTTCATAACTTATTTTATTTTCATAAATGTTTCCATAAATTCATTCAATCTCAGCAAACCGTAACTTCCGCTGACACAACTCACTTCATCGTATGTGCTTACTTCATCCGGTTCAATTCCTTTATGCCAGATAATAAAAGGTACTGGCTCTTTTACGTGTGTACGTATTTCAACTGGAGTAGGGTGGTCCGGCAAAACAGCAATGCAAACAGGATCATTCCAGTCTTTCACTTCTTCATATACTGTTTTTACGATTCTGGAGTCAAGATTTTCAATTGTTTTAAGTTTCAAATCTAAATCTCCGTCGTGTCCAGCTTCATCGCTAGCCTCAATATGTAGGAAAACAAAGTCCTGTTTCTTCAGAGCATCAATGGCAGCCTGTGCCTTTCCTTCGTAATTGGTGTCAGATAGTCCTGTAGCTCCTTTTACCTTAATGACATCCAGTCCTGCATAATGTCCTATGCCACGTATAAGGTCTACAGCCGAAATTACACTTCCTGTTTTGATATCAGGAAATAGTTGCATAAGGGTTTTCATAGATGGTCTGTAACCACCACTCCAAGGCCATATACTGTTTGCCTTTTCCAATCTTCCGTTATTAAAGGGATGTTCGGAGAGTAATTTCTGACTCTTTAATATCAGTTCGTTTATCAAATCAGCTGTTTCTTGAGGACTCATTCTTGAAGAATCTGTCTCAACATAATCATCTTCTGGTTTTACAAGAAGTTTTTTCCATTCCTCGTTTGGATGATCATGTGGTGGAGCACAAACGATATGCTTGTTTCCGCCTTTTATCACGAGAAGATGGCGATATTGTATGCCGGTAATAAATTTAATCTTGTCGTTGCCAAGTTTGTCATCAAGATATTTAATCAGTCCATCTCCTTCTTCTGTTGTGAGATGTCCACCATGATGATTTTTTATCAATCCGTTTTCCAACTCAATGATATTGCATCTTATAGCCATGTCTTCTGGTTGCATGATGTATCCTATTGATGCAGCTTCGAGTGGTCCGCGACCTTCATATACTTTGTTTAAATCATATCCAAGAATTGCAGTATTGGCTACTTCAGAACCAGGAAGAAACCCATTAGGAATGGTGTTTAATCTTCCAGTACGTCCGTTTTTAGCCAACATGTTCATGTATGGTGTTTCTGCATATTGCAGCAGAGTTTTGTTTCCTAATTTTTCAACTGCATGGTCTGCCATACCGTCGCCAAGTATGATAATATGTTTCATAATCCTAGATATTAGCAATTGACATTATATTTGCGAATACACCGGCAGCCGTCACGCTAGCTCCAGCACCGTAACCCTGAATTAACATAGGATATTCTTTGTATCTTTCTGTTGTAAGAAGTACTATATTATTGCTTCCTTCAAGATTATAGAATGGGTGATTTCGCTCAATAGCTTTTAGTTCCACGCTTGTCTTACCGCCGTTCATAACAGCAACGAATCGCCATTTCTTGTCTTCGCTTTCAATTATCTTTCGGCGTGTTTCAAAATCTGCGTCAAGTTTTGGAAGATTCTTCCAGAAATCATCAATGCTTCCCTCAAAATATTCTTGTGGAACAAATAGATGTTTTTCTACATCCTCTTGTTCTACTCTGTAACCTGCTTCACGTGCTAGAATAACAAGCTTTCTTACGACATCTTTTCCGCTTAAATCAATACGTGGATCTGGTTCACTGTATCCTTTTTCTTTTGCTCTGCGTACTGTTTCAGAGAATGGAACATCACTGCTTATCTCATTAAAGATAAAGTTTAATGTACCGCTTAATACAGCCTCTATTTTTAATATCTTATCGCCAGAGTTTCTAAGGTCATTGATAGTTCCGATAATAGGAAGACCTGCACCTACGTTTGTTTCGAATCTGAATTTAACGCCACGTTTCAAAGCTGTCTTTTTCAGTTCCACATATTTGTCATATTCAGCACTGGCGGCAATCTTATTTGCAGCTATTACACTGATATTGTTTTCAAGAAAACTTTGGTATAATGCAGCTATATCCTTACTTGCTGTACAGTCTACAAACACACTATTGAATATGTTCATTCCCAATATAGCTTCTTTCAGCTTTTCAGGACTACTTATTTCTGATGTCTTCAATACATCCTTATAATTTGAAAGATCTATTCCGTCGCGATTTAATATTGCGTTCTTGGAACTTGCGATACCAACGACATTAAGTTTCAGTTGACTTCTTTCCTTCAACTCATCATACTGATTGCGAATCTGTTCAATAAGTTTGCCACCTACAGTTCCGATTCCACATACAAATAAGTTTAGAACCTTGTATTCAGAAAGGAAGAATGAGTCGTGAAGAACATTCAATGACTTTCTTAATGATTCACTTTTTACGACGAATGATATATTTGTTTCGCTGGCACCCTGTGCACATGCTATAACACTGATACCGCTTCTTCCTAAAGTTCCAAACAGTTTACCTGCAATACCAGCGGCATGTTTCATGTTCTCGCCTACAATGGCTACAGTAGCAAGCCCGCATTCTGCATGCATAGGGAACATAGCTCCGTCTTCGATCTCGGTTGCAAATTCATCATTCAGCACTTTTACAGCCTCTTCTACATCTTCCTCCCTTACACCGATACTGGTTGAGTTTTCTGAAGATGCCTGCGAAACCATGAATACGCTTATTCCTTCATTGGCAAGAGCTGTAAAAATTCTGCGGTTTACACCAATGACACCAACCATAGAAAGACCTGTCACGGTGATAAGTGCTGTTCCGTTGATAGAACTTATACCCTTGATAGGTTTCTTGTCATCATTAATCTTATTCTTTATTATTGTTCCTTGATTTTCAGGATTGAATGTATTCTTAACTCTGATAGGAATATTCTTTATACATACTGGGTATATTGTTGGAGGATATATTACCTTAGCACCAAAGTTACACAACTCCATAGCTTCAATATAACTTAGTTCGTTAATTGTGTATGCAGTCTTGATAACTCTTGGATCGGCAGTCATGAAACCATCTACATCCGTCCATATCTCCAATACTTCGGCATTCAGTGCAGCTGCAATAATGGCTGCTGTATAGTCGCTTCCTCCACGTCCAAGATTTGTTATCTCGTCAGTATCAGTGTCACGACTGATAAATCCGGGAATCAATGAAATATGTGGAAGGTCTTTAAATGTATTTTTTACTAACTTATTTGTTAATTCACTGTCAAGTGCATTTTTACCATTAATACGTTCGGTCTTAATAAATTCGCGACTGTCAAACCATTTTGCACCTTTTACCAGAGCAGCAACAATATTACTTGACAGACGTTCGCCGTAACTAACGATAGCATTTTGTGTCTTTTCGCTTAAATCATGTATTAGGTAGACACCAAAATAAATGCTTCTCAATTGTTCAAATAGAGAATCTACAGTGTTGAATAAGTCTTCTCGTTTTTTTGTGTCTGTGATAATTGTGTCTATCATTTTATGATGACGATCAACCATCTGGTCGAATTCGTATTTCCAATTATCATCGTGTTGTAATGCCAATGTTGATGTGGAAATCAATTTGTCCGTTATGCCACCAAGTGCACTTACAACAACTACTATCGGCTGTTTTTTAGCCTCTTTCTCTACAATACTCTTTAAGCTAAGAATGCTTTCTACGGAACCAACAGATGTTCCACCAAACTTTAATACTTTCATTTACTAATGGTTTTAATTTGTGCGACCACTTGACAATAGTGGCATTTCGCTAACGAAATCAGACTTTAATTGTCGGTTATAATCATAGCCGAGTTTTAAAACCAGCAGTACAAAAGTGGCAAATAACTCGAAAAACACATCAAAACCTTACAATTTGAATGAATTCATGGGCAAAAATACTAAGAATTATTATTATAGCCAACTAATTCATTGATAATTTCCATTTTAGCTTCATTTTTTGTAACTTTGTACCCATGATAAATGAATATCAAATTCGTGTTTCGCCACAGGTGGCTTACACTGAAGAGAATATAAAACAGTTTATAGCTGAAGATAAAGGATTGGACATTCGCACCATAAATCAGGTGAGAGTGCTTAATAAAAGTATTGATGCCAGACATAGACAGGTCTTTTTCAACTTAAAGGTTCGTATATATATTAATGAATTCCCACAGGATGAGCAGTATGTTACTACTGAGTATCCTAACGTTGAGAATTGTCCGCAAGTAATTGTTGTGGGCGAGGGACCTGGTGGACTTTTCGCTTCTTTAAGATTAATTGAACTTGGCATTCGTCCAATTGTAATTGAGCGTGGAAAGAATGTACGCGAGCGAAAGGTTGATCTTGCTTTGATTACTAAGACGCAGAAAGTTGACGGAGAAAGTAATTATAGTTTTGGTGAAGGTGGTGCTGGTGCTTATAGTGATGGCAAACTTTATACGCGTAGCAAGAAACGTGGATCTGTTGATAGGATTCTTAATGTTTTCTGTCAGCATGGAGCTTCTGAGTCTATCCTTGCTGATGCTCATCCGCATATAGGTACTGATAAGTTACCTAGCGTTATCGAGAACATGCGTAATACTATTATTGCTTGTGGTGGTGAGGTGCATTTCCTTACTAAGATGACGAGTCTTATACTTGAAGGTGATAAGGTTGTTGGTGTTGAGGCAGTTTCTTTGAATGATGAGAAACAGATGGAATTCCATGGTCCTGTAATCCTTGCCACTGGTCATAGTGCCCGTGACGTATATCGCTATCTTAATGATTCTAAGATTGAGATAGAGGCAAAGGCTATAGCAGTAGGAGTGCGTCTTGAACATCCTAGTGAACTGATTGATCAGATCCAGTATCATAATAAAGACGGTAGGGGAAAGTATCTGCCTGCTGCTGAATATTCTTTTGTAACACAAGTTGACGGACGTGGTGTATATAGTTTCTGTATGTGCCCTGGTGGTTTCGTTATACCTGCTGCTACAGATAAGGAACAGATTGTTGTAAATGGTATGAGTCCAAGTAACCGAGGTACTGCATGGAGTAATAGCGGTATGGTTGTTGAGGTTCATCCTGATGATTGCGCAAAGATGTCTGGAGATGATAATGAAGATGCTTTAAGCGTTATGAGATTTCAGGAACAGTTTGAAAAGAACTGTTGGCAACAGGGAAATATGAAGCAGACTGCCCCTGCACAGCGAATGTCTGACTTTGTTAACAAGCATCTTAGTTACGATTTACCAAAGAGTTCATATGCTCCAGGACTTATAAGTAGTCCGTTGCATTTCTGGATGCCAGAATTTGTTAGCACCCGTTTACAGGAAGGCTTTAAGACTTTTGGTAAAAATGCTCATGGATTCCTTACAAATGAAGCTGTAATGATTGCTGCTGAAACAAGAACTTCTAGCCCCGTACGTATACTAAGAGACAGAGAAACTCTTCAGCACGTACGCATTGCTGGACTTTTTCCATGTGGTGAAGGTGCTGGATATGCGGGTGGTATTGTTTCTGCTGGTATTGATGGTGAGAGATGCGCTGAAATGGCTGCAGAATATGCAAAGAAGTAATAGGAATATTATATAAATGAAAAAAGGAGAATTTCTATTGAAATTCTCCTTTTTATATTTTAATGTGTCGCTTGCCACCATGCAGTGTTCTTCTTTGAATTTACTACTGTCGAATTCAATGTAGGATCACTAATCGTTATTCCGCTAAATGTGTTCACCTTGAATGTATTGTATGGATTCTTCGGATCAGTATCACTGCGGTATGAATTAGAGTATGCCGTATATATATATGGTGTACAAACCTTATATGGAACAAGATTTTCAAGAGCTGTCTTGAAGTTTGTACTTAACGGTGCTATAGCTCCCAATTGTTCTACGTATGAACCTAAATCAAAAAACACGTTATTGTCATAACCATCAAGGTATTGTACCGAACTAAGTTTTGACTGGTCAAAAGTATATGTTGTGTTGATATCTTTCATCACGCTTGCCATCTGCTTTATTGCGTCACCGCATTTTATAGCAGATAAAGCTCCATACGGATAACTGCTTTTCATATAATAATTGTAGAAAGTCTTGCAGATATTGTCATAGTCTGGAGTACCTAGCATATACTTAAACAATGTATCATAAGGGAAACCGTCTCCCATAACCTCACTTGTTGAGGCTACGAGATAGTTGGTGACGTCTCTCAGTTCATAAGCTGTTTCAACGTTAGCCATATAGCAGTCATCAAAACTAACAAATTCAACTTTCTTCATTGCTGAGTTTGCAATTGCATAACTCAAATCACTTAAGTCATATTGCAATTCCGGTCCTTGACCACCAAAAGCTCTACTAGCTCTTGGCATTGTTGCGTCACTTCCTCGTGGAGTCCATCCACTTCCGTGACAGCCCACAAGAATAGAATAAGAACCAGTGTTACTGTATGAACTTACTTGATTCAGTAAACTTGTTAAGTTTTCCTTTGTTATAGCATTATTACTGACGTTTGCGAGTAATGTGTCAAGCTCACATTTTCTTAATGTGATATTATACTTCATTCTAAACATTACAGCTTTGCTAGCACTGTTGGCTTTATATACGATAACATCAGTTCCTTTGAGTCCGCCATTTGTATTTATAGCGTTCTGTATTGAAGTGATGTTTACGTCAAAGTAATCTGTAAGAGCTCCGTTACTACTTGTTGTAGAACCAGTCCAAGGCATGTATATGAATATGGTCTTTGTTGTGTTCTCATATTGATAAACAGTCTTAGGGTCGTCATGGTCACAGCCAACAATAGCGAAGGCTGTGAGAGTGACAAACAGTAATGTTAGAATTTTCTTCATATCTTATTTCTTTTTAAGTTCCTCTATAGTCTGCTTTAGTGCAGCTATCTTTTCTTCAGAGTCACTTTCCTTTTTGCGTTCTAGTGCTACTACAGCTTCAGGAGCATGAGCTACGAAGTTCTCGTTGCCTAGTTTCTTGCGAATGCCGATAAGGAAACCTTCAAGATGTTGTATTTGGGCTTGTGCCTTTTCTATTTCAGCTTCTACATCGATAAGATTACCAACAGGAACAGCGTATTCATCTGTACCAACCATGAATCCGCTTGCGTCTGCGGTCTTCTCAGTAACAGTGTTTATTGCGCTTAGGTTAGCCATTTTGATGATGACGTTGTTGTAATTAGCAAACTTATTTTCACCTACAGTCTGGAGTTCAAGAACTTCTTTTGGTGCAATGTTCTTCTGGTTGCGCACAGTACGTATACCAGATACAATCTGCTTCACTGTTTCTATGTCAGCTGCAAGTTTGCTCTCTTCACTTGTTCTAGTTGGAATATCAAGTGTTGCACACATAATGCTCTCACCATCTTTGCGTTCTGCAATCTGCTGCCACAACTCTTCTGTAATAAATGGCATAAAAGGATGCAGCATCTTCAGCAATGAATCAAAGAATTTTATTGTTGCGTCAAATGTCTTTTTGTCTATTGGTTGTGCGTTGCCATCATTATAAGCAGGCTTGATCATTTCAAGATACCAGCTTGAGAACTCGTCCCAGAATAGTCTGTAAACAGTCATCAGAGCTTCGCTTATGCGGTAATGCTTAAATTGCTCCTGCATATCGGCGTTTACTTCCTTTAGTTTGGCATCAAACCATTTAACAGCTATTTTGCTTGCTTCTGGTTGCTCAATGTCAGCAGTCTCCCAACCCTTGATAAGTCTGAATGCGTTCCATATCTTGTTGTTGAAGTTACGACCTTGTTCACAGAGACTCTCGTCAAACAGAATGTCGTTGCCGGCTGGTGCACTTAGCATCATACCCATACGTACACCATCTGCACCGTATTTCTCAATAAGTTTAATTGGGTCTGGAGAGTTTCCAAGACTCTTACTCATTTTTCTACCCAAACCATCACGTACGATACCAGTGAAATATACATGCTTGAATGGGAATGTATGGCGATATTCATATCCAGCCATGATCATTCTTGCTACCCAGAAGAATATGATATCTGGACCCGTTACCAAGTCGCTAGTAGGGTAGTAGTAGTTTATTTCCTCGTTGTCTGGATTGTTTACTCCGTCAAATACAGATATAGGCCACAACCAAGAAGAGAACCATGTGTCAAGACAGTCGCTTTCCTGATTCAGGTCTTCTGCCTTAATGTTTGCATTCTTCTTCTGTGCCATTTCAAGAGCTTCCTCTGCGCTCTCGGCAACAACAAAGTCATTCTTTCCATCTGCGTTTACAAAGTAGTAGGCTGGAATACGATGTCCCCACCACAACTGGCGGCTTATACACCAGTCCTTGATGTTCTCCAACCAGTGGCGATAAGTGTTTTTGTATTTCTTTGGATAGAATTCAATCTCGTCGTCCATAACAGGTGATAGGGCAATGTCAGCAAAGTGCTGCATCTTCAGGAACCACTGTGTAGAAAGTTTTGGCTCAATAGGAACGTTTGTGCGCTCAGAGAATCCCACTTTGTTATCGTAGTCCTCAATCTTTTCCATCAGACCAGCGTTCTGCAAGTCTATTGCAATCTGCTTACGCACGTCCATACGGTCTTGACCAACATATAGTCCGGCAGCTTCACTTATAGTTCCGTTGTCGTTGAAAATGTCAATAGTCTCTAGTCCATGTTTCAGTCCTAGTGCATGGTCGTTAATATCGTGTGCAGGAGTAACCTTTAAGCAACCTGTACCAAACTGTATGTCAACATAACTGTCTTCAATAACAGGAATCTCACGATTTACCAATGGTACTATTACGTGCTTATCCTTCAACCAAGTATTCTTAACGTCTTCTGGGTTGATGCACATTGCAGAGTCGCCCATGATAGTCTCCGGACGTGTTGTAGCTACAACGGCGTAATATCCATTTTCGTCCTTATGCATCACGTTGCCTTCTTCAACTTGTTTACAGTCGCTTTCAACAACACGATATTTCAGATAATATAGTTTTGAGTGTTCATCCTTGTATATTACTTCTTCGTCAGACAAAGCAGTCTGTGCTTTTGGATCCCAGTTCACCATGCGCACGCCACGATATACAAGTCCCTTCTTATATAGATCACAGAATACTTTTATAACGCCTTTACTGCGTGTCTCGTCCATTGTAAATGCAGTACGTTCCCAGTCGCAAGAGCAACCAAGTCGGCGCAATTGTTTAAGTATGATGCCTCCGTGCTCGTTTGTCCAATCCCATGCATGACCTAGGAATTCGTCACGTGTCATGTCAGTTTTTTTAATGCCTTGTTCAGCAAGTTTGTTTACCACTTTAGCCTCAGTAGCTATACTTGCGTGGTCTGTTCCTGGAACCCAGCATGCGTTTTTGCCTTCCATGCGTGCACGACGTACAAGAATATCCTGTATGGTGTTGTTAAGCATGTGGCCCATATGAAGCACTCCTGTAACATTAGGTGGTGGAATAACCACGGTGTAAGGTTCGCGTCCGTCTGGCTTACTGCTAAATAGCTTGTTGTTAAGCCAGTATTCATACCATTTTGATTCCACGTCTTGTGGATCATACTTACTTGCTAGTTCCATATCTAAATTTTATATTTATTTTTATATATTTATACTGTGCAAAATTACAAAATTAATTTTAATTATGAAAAAAAAGTACCTTAATCTTGATGCATATTGCATGCTGATTTGGTAAAATATATCAATTCGTAGATTCTTTGTCATTCGGGAACAATAAATCTCTATCTTTGCTTATTGCGTGCTCTGTCCATTTTGTTGGAATGAATTTCCAGTTTGTGTGTGCTTGAGGATTTATGTGGTGATGACTTTCAATATATTCCATAAGTAATCTTCGTTGGTCTTTGTCGCTGATGTATTCTATTCGTGAAGCAATCTCTTCAAACGGAATGCCGGCACCTTTTGTAAGCAGTTCTCCGCCTCCGTTTCCACGATAGCTGTTCATCGCTACTTTATATGTGTTTTCTTCGCTGAATGGTCTTCCGTCAGACATACGTAATATCTTTACTTTATGTCCTTTTTCCTTAGTCACGTCAACCTCATAGTCTATTCCTGCTGCCGAATCGAAGTTAAAGGCCAGGTTACGCCAATGGTGTCTGCCGTTGTTGTCAATATCCATAAGCATGATGTGGTCATCCTTTGATTTCATAGTGTCTACCCATAGATAATAGCTCATCTCCAAAAGGTTGTGTATTTCCTTTCCCGACATTCTGATAGCATACAGTTGATTTTCGTATGTATATAGATTGAACATATCGCTCACGCGAATTTCTCCTTTTTTTATACATGCATCAAATTGTAGCGGTGCGTTTAGTGATATTTCTGCCCCTGTTGTTTTCAGTTGCACGTCGTGTATGAAATCACTGAATGGAGCGGGACCAAAGAAACAGTCTTTGGTGAATATAGATTCTTCTATAGTTCCGATTTTGCGATTTACGTAGTTTTTCACTTCTTCCATATCTTCCGTGAAGTGGGAGAGAAACTCCTCGTCAACCTCTTCTTCTTCAATGTTCACTAGTTTACTGTCTATCTTATCCAGCGCCCAACCGCTTTCTGTTTTGTGAGCAGTAATCGTTGATTCACTAATGTAGTGGGCATTACTTGATGGATTGATAATGTTTATTTTTTTTGAATCTCCAAACGTCTGCACTACGTGTTTTAGTCTATGGTCGTGTCCGCAGAGAATAAGATCTATTCCTGCTACGTTTGTAGCCGTTTTAATACTTTCGTTTTCTCCTATTCCGTTGTCATTTATACCGCCTTCAAATCCTGTATGAAACAGTCCGATAACAATGTCTGCATGTTCTATTTCCCTTACGTGTCTTGTCCATTTATCCATACATTCTGGAATGCCTTCAAACTTCATTCCGCTCCACAGATGTTCATGTAGCCAATGTGAAATTGTTGGTGTCAGCATACCGATTATCGCAATACGCAAACCGTTTATTTCCATCATCTTATATGGCTTAAAGTATGGCTTTAATGATTTTGTGTCAATCACGTTAGCAGCAAGTATATCACAGTCTGTCTCTAAACAATATTTATCATATACTTTGTGCCCTGTTTCGATATCATGGTTTCCTATGGTCTCAGCATCATATTTCATTAAGTTTATCACCCTTGCAGCCACGTTTGTTTTTTCTGTATTTATATAGTTGCAGTAATAACACGTCGGTTGTCCCTGTAAGATGTCACCACCGTCAAGCAGCAGAAGTCTTTCTCCGTATTCCTTTCTTAATTTTTTCACATAGGTAGATACCCTTGCAAGCGATCCTTTGCGTTTGCATGAATTAATGAAGTCGTAGGGGAAAAAACTCCCGTGTACATCAGTAGTGTGTATTATTTTTATTTCCAAGTGATTGTTCATAAACTTCTATGTATTTTTTTGCAATTGTAATATATTCGTGATGCTTTTTAATGTAAAGCATACTGTCGTTTTTCATCTTGTCAATACTATTGGAGTTATTAAGTAAGAATTCTATTGCCGTTATCACTCCTTCATAGTTTGGAGCAGTATTCACAATGGGTCTCAGTTCATGCTCGTTAATGATATTATAGTTTTCTTCCTCACCTCCGCCAATGCAGATAATTCCGTTACTCATGGCTTCAAGCGCATTCATCGACGGTGTGTAACTGTATAGCTGGTCAAGAATTGCATCAGAGCCGTTCATCATCCTTATATAGTCGTTGAAGGGTATGCTTTCTGCAATGTTCAGTTCAATCCTGTCACCATATTTTTTTTTCATGTCCTGGGCAGCCTTCAGCATTATGTCTGTGCCCTTATATATGTTGCGTTCTTTGTTTATGCCGATAAATAGTTTCAGGGTTCCGTCAAACTTTCTTGGTTGTGTGTTTTTTGTAATTATAGGGTAGGGACAGAATTTTGTTTTGTTTTCGAATGCCGGTTTATAGCATGCCCAATATTCATATAATCCTGCTACAATGCGGTCGCAGTCTTGTGCGATATATTTATTAAGTTTTTCCTTTTCGGTATCAATCCAGTCTTTTCTGTATTTTATAGCTTCTTCGTCAGTGCGTAGTTTATGTCCAATGTTAAAGTCGCTGTATCTCAGTGGCATTCTTGTAATACATTCATGCACCCAGTAATAATCCATCCCGAAAGCTCCCATTATAATACATTTGTTGTGTCTTCTAAGATAGTTGTAAAATATATAATGCCTTTCAGCCTTCAACTCAAAAAACAATGGGTTAATCAGTTGCACAATGTCAAATCCTCTCATCTTAGGCAATAGTGAAATTAGTTTGGCATATAGCATTACACCTCCCACACTCCCTTTCTTTCTGCTAACGTCATAGTCACGCGGATAGTCTTTCCAGAAGTCGCCGTTTGAGACAACTACGACATGATGTCCCAATTCTCGCAAGCCTTTTGCAAGAGTTGCATGTACGTTACTGTATTCTCCTATCAAGAGTATTTTCATATTGCTGTTGCAATAATTAATCTTCTTCCTATAGCGTTTTTGCTCATCTTTCTGAACAGACTGTATTTTCTTGTATATTTTTTGTCTGGAAGCGGAAACAGTCCACGTCTTCTCAGTCTTTCGCATGCATCATTAAGATGCGAGTAGCTGTGAGTCAGTCGTGCGGTGTTATATAGGTAGTCCATAGACAATTGTGCTATTCGTCTTTCCATTGCAGCTCTTTCTGCTTTTGGCAGTTTGTCAAGCATATCATGCAAATGGAATATGATAGATTCGTTTTCTTCCAGTCTTTGAACTTTTGTGCGCTTGTTTATTTCATGGATTACAGAGTTGCTTCTCTGTCTGTAGAAATATGCTTTTGATGGAGTGGTGAATAGTCTTTCTGCACGAATAATCAGTTGTGCTGTGAACTCTTCGTCCTCCCCAAACTTTATGTTTCTGTTGAATCTCAGACTCATGAGGATGTCTTTCTTGAATATATATCCCCATGCCATGCCTTTTAAATTATTGTTGTGCATGAACTCTGCACCCGAAAACGGACCGTCATAGGCCTCTGTTACTACAGAATCATTTTTGCTTGTATGTTCAAACATCACCATGTCTGGGTTATGATATCTGGTTATGTCAAGGCAATGCTCGTAGGTGGCACTTATCAGATAGTCATCACCATCAACAAA
This sequence comes from Segatella paludivivens DSM 17968 = JCM 13650, assembly GCF_000373185.1. Lineage (GTDB taxonomy): Bacteria > Bacteroidota > Bacteroidia > Bacteroidales > Bacteroidaceae > Prevotella > Prevotella paludivivens. The sequence goes on along the minus strand of NZ_KB890642.1, from coordinate 14,131 downwards.
CTGGATATATTTTCCATGTGCAATGTCTAGTCCTATGTTTCGTGCCGCACTTGCTCCATTGTTAGGCTGCCAAAGATACACAATGTTTTTGCATACGCTTGTCAGACTGTTGAGTGCAGGCAAGTCGCTTCCGTCGTCAATTACTATAATCTCTCGTTCATCAATGCTTATTGAAAGTCTTGTAATACTCTCTATGCATTCTTTCAAAAGCCCTGCGTCAAGATTATACGTTGTGATAATGAATGTTATTAGCGGCTGTGTGTTATTATGCGAAATAATTTGTGAATCAAGCATAGTCTTTTAATTCCTAATAAATGATATAAAGTCAGTTTGAGGGTGCCTCTGTATGGTAATCCGTCTTCAACAAGAATATTTCCTCCCATGCGGTACACGTCAAGTTGTATGTTAATTATATATTTGAAATATCTGTTGTCGCAAGTCTCTTTCATAATTGCTACATGTGTTTCAAGCATACTTTCCAATTGCTTTACATGAGCGTTTGCCGTGAGTCCGTCACCATTATAGATGTAGTTATACGTACCAATTTCCGTTGTTGCTACTACTTTGCATTTCTTCAGCAGTCTTGGCAATATCTCTACATCCTCAAATATGATACCAGTCTTGTATTTGATGTCGTTAAATAATGACCTTCTGTATATCTTGTTGCATGCATAGGCGTGTTTATATGCCCTTTCATTAAGCCAATATGCCTTCATGTCATTGTATTCGTGATTATTGAATTTTAGTTTTCTGTTATTTCGTGAATTGTATCTCACGTTTACAGAGTATTCCAATACGTCATATTCAGGATGCTTGTCAATCAATTCAAACAATCTACTATACGTTCCAAGTTCCAGACTGTCATCGCTGTCTATAAAAGTTATATAATCACCCTTGGCAGCATCAATACCATAGTTGCGTGCTTCACTCAGCCCACTGTTAGGCTTGTGAATCACGGATATTCTTGAATCCTGAGCTGTGTATTCATTGCATATATACGGCGTTCCGTCTTGCGATCCGTCATCCACCAATATTATTTCCATATCGGTAAAATCCTGCGCAATGATGGAACTTATGCATCGGCATATTGTAGCTCCTGAATTATAAGCTGGTATTACAACTGATAGTTTCATAACTGCAAAAGTAATAAAAAAAAGTAAGTATTTTGTAATTTCATATAAAATTAGTACTTTTGCAATATTAATAAATTAAATTATGAAAGAGGTAATAATAAAAGATGATATATTACAGAAGGCTGCCGAAGAAGGTATGGATGCCTTCGTAGAGGTTTTCACCAATGCTATACTTGACTCCATTGATGGTCAGTTGACAGCTGAAAACATGTCGCAGCTTAATTCCGATCAGATAACGCTGCTTGCTTTCCATTACCTCCATGATGAGATTATGGATGGTGGATTCGTACAGTTGATCCATAACGGACTTGGCGCATTCATCTACATGAATCCTACTGATAAGGCTTTTCGTGAATGGGGATTGCCTGAATTGTTTAAGATAATAAATAAGAGTCATCGCCTGTATGCTATGCATCACGAGGAAATTGAGAAAGATTGTACAGACGAGGAATTTATGGCTATGTTTGAACAACATGCCGAGTTTGACGACTTTGATGATGAGTTCGTTGAAAATGAAGAGATGTTCGTATCAAAGGTGGCTACTTATATTGATCAGCACATTGATAATTTTGCAAAGATTGAAAAATGAATAAAGAAGAACAGGAACTAAGAAAGAAAAGTCCCATACAGATAAGAAACAAAAAAGCTTCTTTTGAATATTTCTTTGTCGACACGTTCACAGCAGGGCTCGTCCTTACAGGAACAGAGGTAAAGAGTATCCGTTTAGGAAAGGCTTCTTTGGTTGATTCTTTCTGTGTCATCTATAATGGTGAGATGTGGGTGAAGGGAATGAATATCAGCCCGTATTTCTATGGTTCGTTCAGTAACCATGAGGCAAGGCGCGACCGTAAATTGCTACTCACCAAGCGTGAACTTCATAAATTGGAGGAGGCTACCAAACAGGTGGGATTCACTATCGTACCTGTTCTGATATTTATAGATAATCACGGACGTGCAAAAATTGATATTGCTCTTGCCAAGGGTAAGAAGGAATTTGATAAGCGCCAGACCTTGCGTGAAAAGCAGGATAGGCGTGAAATGGATCGAGCTATCAAGCATTTCTAGTATAGGCATTTTGTTGCCTATACTTTGTTTTAGTATTTTAGCAGGATAAGTTTATTGTTTTGATTATGAGGAGTTTAAAAGATTTAGCTAAAGAAAAGATTTTGATTTTAGATGGTGCGTTGGGTACTATGGTACAATCGTATGATCTCTGTGAAGATGACTTCCGTGGCGACATGTTTGCCGACATCAAAGGTCAGCTTAAAGGAAACAACGATGTGCTTTGCTTAACTAAGCCTGAAGTCATAATGGATATACATCGCAGGTATCTTATTGCCGGTGCCGATATCATCGAGACTAATACTTTTTCTTCTCAACGCATCTCTCAGGCTGATTATGGGCTCGAAGCTCATAGTTATGATATTGCTCTTGCTGGTGCCAAATTGGCAAGAAAGGCAGCTGATGAGTTTACGTCTGATGAAAAACCTAGATTTGTAGCTGGTTCTATCGGACCTACAAACAAGACTTGTTCTATGAGTCCTGATGTAAGTAATCCTGCTGCAAGAGATGTTACCTACGATGACTTGTTTGATGCTTATAAAGAGCAGGTAAATGGACTCCTTGATGGCGGTGTAGACGCATTGCTCATCGAAACGATATTTGATACTCTCAATGCAAAGGTTGCCGTTGATGTAGCGCAGACCATTATGGAAGAACGCGGATTAGATCTTCCAATAATGCTCAGTGTCACTGTGAGCGACCTTGCCGGAAGAACTCTTAGCGGCCAGACCTTGGATGCCTTTTTAGGAAGCATAAGCGAATACAATATATTTTCTGTAGGATTGAATTGTTCATTTGGCGCACGCCAGATGAAACCATATCTTAAGGAACTTTGCAAGAAAGCTCCTTATTATATTTCGGCTTATCCTAATGCCGGACTTCCTAATTCAATGGGACTTTATGATGAGACTGCCGAGAGCATGTCGCCTCAGATTGCCGAGTTTATTGATGAGGGACTTGTTAACATCGTTGGTGGTTGCTGTGGCACCACTGATGAGTTTATCAGGAAGTATGATGAAATGGCTCGTGGAAAGAAACCGCATGTCTCAGTCTCTAAGTCGTCTACCATGTGGCTTAGTGGTCTTGAATTGCTTGATGTCACTCCTGAGGTTCAGTTTGTCAATGTCGGTGAACGCTGCAATGTAGCAGGTAGTCGTAAGTTTCTTCGTCTTATTCAGGAAAAGAAGTATGATGAGGCTCTCAGCATTGCCCGTAAACAGGTCACTGACGGTGCCCTTGTCATTGATGTAAACATGGACGATGGCTTGCTTGACGCACAGACCGAAATGGTTAATTTCCTTAATCTTGTGGCTTCAGAACCTGATGTTGCTAAAGTTCCAATAATGATTGACTCCAGTAAATGGGATGTAATTGTTGCTGGATTGAAGTGTGTTCAAGGTAAGAGTATTGTCAATTCCATATCACTTAAAAACGGAGAAGCTGAGTTTATCAGCCATGCACGAGACGTTAAGAAGTATGGCGCTGCCGTTGTTGTGATGTGCTTTGACGAACAGGGGCAAGCCACAACCTACGAACGCAAGATAGAAATTGCGTCACGTGCATATCATATTCTTACAGAGACAGTTGGACTGAATCCGCTTGATATAATTTTCGACCCGAATATTCTTTCTATAGCTACAGGAATAGAAGAGCATGATAACTATGCTGTCGACTTTTTAAATGCTACAGAATGGATAAAGAATAATCTTCCTGGCGCTCATGTCAGTGGAGGAGTGAGCAACTTGTCTTTCTCTTTCAGAGGCAACAACTACATTCGTGAGGCTATGCATGCAGTGTTCTTGTATTATGCTATAAAGAATGGTATGGATTTCGGAATTGTCAACCCTGCTACAAAGGTTATATATTCGGATATTCCACAAGATCAGCTTGCTATAATAGAAGATGTAGTACTAAATAGAAAACCTGGTGCTGCCGATTCGCTTATAGATTTGGCTAATAAGATAAAGGAAGAAGAGGAAAAGGCTAAAGCTGAAGGCAATAGTGGTTCTGTTTCAGTTAAGAGTTCTGCCAGTGATGAATGGCGCAATAATGATCTTGAAAGCCGACTTGCTTATGCCTTGCGAAAAGGTATAGGTGACTATATGGAACAGGACATACACGAGGCTCTTGCCAAATATCCTCATGCCGTGAATATCATTGAAGGACCTTTAATGAATGGAATGAATGAGGTAGGTGTGTTGTTTGGTGAGGGCAAGATGTTTCTTCCTCAGGTTGTCAAGACCGCCCGAACAATGAAGCAGGCAGTAGCTATTTTGCAGCCTTATATAGAGTCTGAGAAGACAGAGGGATATTCTAAAATGGGAACTGTTATCCTTGCCACTGTCAAGGGTGATGTTCATGATATTGGTAAGAACATTGTTGGTGTCGTCATGGCATGCAACAACTATAATGTTATTGATTTAGGAGTTATGGTTCCTGCCGAGCAGATTGTGAAGAAGGCAATAGAGTTGAAGGCTGATATTATAGGTTTGAGCGGGTTGATCACTCCTTCGCTTGAAGAAATGGTGAATGTAGCTACAGAAATGCGCAAAGCCAATCTCAACATACCAATTATGATTGGTGGTGCTACGACCAGCCAACTTCATGTAGCCTTGAAGATAGCCCCAGTATATGGCGGTCCTGTTGTATGGCTGAAAGATGCTTCCCAGAATGCCCTTGTTGCTGCTCGTTTGCTTAATGCCGAAGACGAGCGTAAGTTAAGAGCCGAACTCGATAGTAAATATGAGTCGCTGCGTGAGAGCTACAAGCAAAAGCAGGAAAATATATTATCTTTGGAGGAAGCACGAAAAAACAAGCTCAATCTGTTCTAAAGGGTTGAGCTATCAATACCGTTTTGGTAGCCGATTGAAGTTATGAAACTTTGGACTAAGTCGACGTACAAATACTAAGGTGTAGAGTTTTTACAATGTTCAAATAGTGAATAGCCACGTACAACACAATTATAACAAAAACGTGCCAAATATCGTTTTTGACATTCAGCATATTTCAAGTTTGTGGTCTATTCTTAATAGAATTTCTTATACTTAAAAGATTCATATCATATAAGCCTATATTTGAGTATTCATTTTTCAAATAGCCTTTATATGATTTACTTTGGTATTTCTTTTTTGCAACTACTACATTTGGATTATCTCTTGTTACATAGAATTTAGTAGTTGTTGGAGTATATAATGGTGTTGTCTCTGCGTTATATGAGGTATTTTCTTTATCAGATTCATTTAATCAAATTGTCTTTGTCTTTATCTGTGAGATTTGCGAGAGACTATACTGTTTTGCATGTACAAAGAAAAAGTATATCTGCGGGGGAACCCCTCTATGAAATGGCTTTGTCTATTATTTTGAATAGACATATATAATCTGTACTTAAATACCAAAGATTCGTCTGTTATTTAATTGTAAATGGGTTTGTACTTTCTTTTTATTGGTTTTTGATTTGTATTTTTGTAATTCACTTTTTAAATTATTATTATTATGAAAGTAACATTCTCTTCTTTTACTCAAACATGTATCAACAAACTAAGAAGTTGCGGTAGCTTTTCTACTGCCCATCTTTATGGTTGTGCCGTTCATTCTTTCAGTGAGTTTCTCGGACGTGACACTATCCGGTTCGGCGACATCACTACCCAAGCCCTGAAACTCTATGAGAAATACCTTATTCGTACTTCCCATTCCTACAACACCATTTCTACTTACATGCGCATGCTCCGTGCCATCTACAACAAGGCGGTGATGGCAGGTTTTGCTAAGTTCGTGTTCAATCTGTTTCACGATGTGTTCACAGGCGTAGATAGAAACCACAAGAAGGCACTCGACGAACCTAAGTTGAAGGAGATCCTTACCGGTGANGTGAAAAGTCCTGTTCTGAAGCGTGTGCAGTTAATGGCAGCCGCCATGTACCGACTTTGCGGCATGCCCTTTGTCGACNTGCAGCATCTGGACATTGATTCCATTGTAGACGGTATCCTGAAATACAACCGCCATAAGACTGGGACCTGTGTCAACATTCCCGTAAGCAGCAATATCCGCAAGCAGATCACTGATCTCTCNGTACCTAACTTTGATCTCAGCACTGAGTCCGGCTATAAGCACTATCAGTCATCTCTTCGCAATTTCAATGCTGGTTTAAAGCGCCTTGCACAAACCTTGGGCGTAACAGTCCACATCTCCTCCTATACATTCCGTCATTCTTGGGCTACGAATGCCCTCCGCCATCATGTGCCAGTGGAGGTGATCAGTTCAGCCCTTGGCCATTCCGACATCAGAACCACACAGATATATCTGAAAGGCTTTGATGCAGACGAAATAGGAAAGGCAAATAATAAGGTCTGCAAATGTCTGAATGTAAAATAAACAACAGGGAAAAATACTGTTTTTAAAGCTTCAAACGACATCAATAAACATCTATAGTGATAAAAAAAAATATCCGTTACTTTGCAAGTAACAGATACAATTAATAATTGGGCAAATGTAATCATTAATTTATTAAGTTATATACAAATTTGCATTTATTAACCTAAAAAACAATCAAAAACATAACAAACGCGAGACATATAGCCATAACACGTTAATTTATAAACACATTTTAAACATCCTTCAAGGAACATCTTGATATCCACCGGAAGCCTTAATCCGTTGGTAAGTCCTCTTTTTGTCTATTTTTATTCCATGTAATTCCTGATTTGTATCTGTTACTTGCAAAGTAACGGAACGTGTATTTATAGTATAGATAAATTGGATGAGTAAATTAAAATTTCATAGTACGAATTTTAGAATAAGTGATATTATATTAAAGTCATTTTTGGTTTTATTGGTATCCCTTTCGTCATTGCGCCTTCACGCGCAATACGTCGCGCTGAAGTCCAATCTGCTCTATGATGCATTATGCATTCCATCTCTGGGTACTGAGGTCCGTCTCGATAGTACCCTTACCGTGAGTGTTTCCTCAACCTATTGCCCGATATCCTACGATGGTGACCGTAAATGGAAAAACTGGTCAGTTCAGTACGAAGCCCGTCATTGGTTCCGTAAGGTCTTCAATGGTCCCTACATCGGCGTCTTCGGCATTCATGGAGGCTTCAACCTAAACCGCATTCCCGTTTTTCGTCTTACCAGTCACCGTGCCGAAGGTAACTTCAACGGTGCCGGACTCACTTTTGGCTTCCATAAGATCCTCTCTCCCCATTGGGGCATAGATACATCCCTTTCCGCTGGCTACCTGCATCTGCGCTACCGCCATTACCGTGAGGGAAGCTACGGATACCTTGAATATACAAAGGGTAGGGACTATGTCGGTCCAGTTGCCCTTTCCGTGTCGCTGGTGTATATAATCAAGTGATAATAATAAGATAATAACAATGAAATAATATTTATAGAGAAATGAAACTATTACAATCTGCATTCTTTCTTCTTGCCTTCTGCGGAGTAGCATCCGCAGCATCCGCCCAGACTGTCTACGGCGGACAGATCTACGTGAATTCAGAGAACTTCACCCGTCAGGGCGACCTTCTCCGTGTGCGCATGAAGGTAAGCTATGACAGCAGCGTCGTGGGGAGCTGTGAGTCGCTCACCTTCACTCCTGTGCTTAAGACAGACAGTGCCGTCTCAGTGCTTTCCTCAGTGGTCATCAATGGTCGTGAGCGTGAGCGTGATGCTCACCGCACAGAAGTCCTTTCCGACAATCGCCGCAACATGCCCATCGTTGTCAAAGACAGCCATGCCGCCAAGCGCTACTTCATCTACGACACCACTGTTCCTTATAAGGACTGGATGCAGGAGTGCCGCATGTATGTAGAGAGTGAGGAGCTTAACTGCACCGGTCATCGCGGCCATGTTTATGAGGACCTTGTGCTGAAGAACATCTATCTTCACGACATGAGCAATGATAATCCCGACCCGAACGTACATTATTATAACCTGATGGACTATGTACAGTTCCTTCAGCCTCAGGGCTCAGACATTGATAAGTTTCACCGCAGCGGTGAGATACCTATCTTCGGCAACAAGTCTCTTGCCAAGCTCAGTGGAAGCAGGTTCAACCGCACCGTGTTCAACACCATCGCCTCTGACGTTAAGAGTGAGCTTCAGCGCTATGGCACCAGCCTTGTTGGTCTTCGCATCAACGGCTTCGGTGCTCCCATCGGCAACTACCGCCGCAACGAGAGTGAGGCAATGGAGCGTTCGCTTGATTTGAAGAAGTACCTGATGAAGCAGAAGCTCACCAACCGCAACGACCTCACCGTAGGCTGGCTTGCCGAAGACTGGGACAGCATCTCTTCGCTTGTAGCGGGCAGCGGCATGAACCTTCGCGAAGCCGTTGTAGACATCATCAAGAGCATCGACGTAGTCAACGGTCGTGAGCGTGAAATCCAGAACATCGGCCACGGTATGCCCTATGAGTATATGAACCGCTTCATCTTCCCGAAGGTCTATCGCATCAAATATACGCTTACCTTCCGTCACGATGGCTTCGACAGCAACTCAGCTATGCAGCATCTTGGTTCAAACCCTGCCACAATGACGCTGGGTGAACTCTATGCCACAGCTGGATTCTATAAGAAGGGTTCTCGCGAGTATAACGATATCGTGGACCTCACCGCTCGTCTCTTCCCTGATAATCCAGAGGCAAACATCAATGCAGCGGGCGTAGCGCTGACACGCAACGACGTAACCCTTGCCCATAAATATCTCAAGCGTTGGGAGACTGATCCAAGAGCCTACTGCAATATGGGACTACTTTATCTTAGCGAGGGCAACCGTGATAAGGCTGAGGTTTACCTGAAGATGGCAAAGGCTGCCGGAGTAATGCAGGCAGACAAAGCCCTTGTAGAACTCATGAAGATGAAATAAATAAAGGAATAAAGGAATAAAACGAAAAGAAACAAAACGCAAAAGAATATAAGGATTAAATAATAGTATTAATAATTAAAAAGAAATAAGATTATGAGAATTAAAACCATCATGACCGCCTGCCTTGCAGTGCCTGCATTGTCAGTGCTGTGCCTAATGTCCTCATGTTCAAGTGAGGAGCTTCCTACAACAGAGAAGCCTTCAACGGGTCCTCAGACCTTAACCCTGAACTTAAAGGCTGCTGGCACGCGTGCTGCCGTCTACACCGATCCGGGAACGACAGCAGAGAACACCATCAATATTGTTACCATCGGTATCTTTGACCAGACTGCCGACGGAACTGGTAACTATCCCGTAAAGACGATTCAGGAGGTAACCACGAGTTCCACCAGTCCTTCCATTACGACCAGTCAGCTTGTTGCCGGTGATAAGGTTCTTGTAGCTGTGAATGCCAAGGCTGGAACTTTTACTGGTGCTAAGAATCTAACCGAATTTGAGAACAAGACGCTCGCCATCGACGATGCCCTTGCAAGCAGTAATGGTTCTGCCACAACAGTTGCCAGCAGCAATCTTCCAATGTTCGGTACTGGTACCATTGCCGGATCATCAACTACCTTTACAGCTGCTGTAGACGTATACCATATGGTATCAAAGATTACTCTTAGAACCCTGAACGTGAACTTCCTTGCTACGGGTGCCTATTCGGCTGCAAAGTTCACGCCTACAGCTGTTTTCCTGTCAAACGTCCCTGCTGCCCTTGATTTTTATCCAGCAAACACAATGACAAGCTACTCAACCTTTGCCTCTGCCGGAACCCTTCAGCAGGGCGAATCAGGAGTTTCTTCAAACCTCAAGTCTTATCTTGGCACAGCTTCACCCATAGGCTTCACTCCTGTGAATGCTACACTGAGCGGCGTGACTACAGGTAGCACTTATAACTGGGGAACCGTATCACCATCGGTGGCCAACATTCTCTACCTTTATACCATGCCTAGCAGTGCTGCTACTTCAACCCGCCTTGTCATCAGAGGTGATTTCGATCCAGACGGTACAGGTGCTAATAAAGTTCAGGTCTACTATCCAGTTAACATCAACTATAATTCATCTGGCAGCACTATTCCAGACGGTGGTACAGTTGCAAAGCAGATCTATCCAAACAAGAACTATATCATAGATGTGACTATTCAGGGTAAGGGTTCATCAAGTCCTACAGTAGCTATCGACCCTCAGACTGCAACGGCTAACATCACAGTGAAGGATTTCACATCTGCCAATCAGAGTAACGTGTTCAATTAAAACGGTAAATAAGAATTACAGTAGTAAGAACAATTGTAGTAAGAACAACTGTAATAAGAACAATAGTAACAACAATAAAACTAAGGTCCAATGAAAATTAGGCATATACTTATCACCTGCATCCTTCTGGCTATGCTTTCGCCCCTTATTAGTAGCTGCATCAACGACGACGAGAGCCTTCGTGTGCAGTACAATGTCGGCGTTCGCCTTACCACGAGGACAGGCGAAGTATTGCCTGATTCAGTGGCTGGCAGCGTGCATGCCTATATGTTCATCGGCGGTCGCTATTCTAATGAGGTAGCCAGAGAGCCGGACGGTCGCTACTATCTCTGCTTCGACAACCGCCAGACGATGCGTCTTGTTGCTGTGGGTTTAGGTAGTAGTGACAGCGTTCAGCTCGTTCCTCCCGTTTTGGGCGATTCTCTTAGCAGCGTCTGCGCAAGGCTCCGCCGTCTCGGTGACTCCCGCTCTGCGACAAGGGCAGCTGATGCCATCACCGAGATCACGCCGATGAGCTATATCTGCTATGGTAGTTTCAGCTATACGCCCGGCGATGCACTTCGCGACTCCAGCTTTGCCACCCTCACGATGATGAATAAAAATGTGCGCATCCATATCGTGATCCGTAACCTTCTCAGTCAGATGGGTGCAGGCAACTACACCGTAAAGCTTCAAGGCTTCCGCAGTGCCTTGGCCTTCGACGGCAGCATCAAGGGCGACAGTGTAGTCTATGAGCCACATGGTGGCTTCAACAGCGATGGCGTGTTCTCTACGGATATCATCAATGCCCTTCCCACGGCTAATGGCGAGAACGTTACTTTCACCCTTTACAAAAACGACAATCCGATATTCAAAAGCACCACAGATTCATCCGGAATCCCGATAACCCTTTCGCCTGAAGACGACAAGGCAATCGTTGTAGATGTGGGTAAGATGGGAGTCAATATCAATGTGATGCCTTGGAGCGATGTAAACAACGGCACCATCTTCTACTAGATTATAAAGTGGTTTTGTAATCCAATACATTTCTCACCGTAAAGCAAATAAACGCAATGAACAAATATCACACTCTATATTCCCTTTCAGTTCCAGTACTGCTACTGTCTCTGTGTCTTTTTCTTTTATCCTGTGCAGGCGACGACATCACGTCGACTTCACAGAATAGCGGAGACACAACGATGGTTAAGCTTAGTTTCTGTATCAGTGACGGCAGCCAGACGCGTGCCATTACTTCAGCCAATGAGAATATCGTGAGCGATATCACCGTGATGATCTTCGATTCTAATAATTCTTTGATTGGTAGCCAGTATCTGTCTTCAATATCAGCCGGTACAGTTTCAGTTCCTGTAACAGCGCGTTCGGCTACAGGGTGCACCATCTATGCTATAGCCAATACAGGTTCATCAAGTTATTTTGCGGGCGTGAATACAATCGATAAGCTGAATGCCATGTACACCACGATAGCCAGTGCGGCAGCTCTAGAAAGCAATGGCAGCACAGCTGGCAGTACAGGTGCTCTGATGATCGGTAAGGCATCTGCCGATATCACAACAGGTGGAGCGAATCAGTTCTCAATTTCTTTATACCATCAGTGCTGCAAGTTCAGCTTCACCATCACCCCCGCAAGCGGAGTGACGATTACGGGCTATCAGCTGTGCAATGTTCCTCTGAGCAGCTATATCACTGACAGCCATGTTCCAGCATCAGCCTCTACGGTAGCAGGTCCTCCAGCAGGAGCAAGTAGCTATGGCAACTTCACAGCCGTGAGCGGTTTGAGCCAGACTACAGCCTTATCCAAGACCTATTATGTATATGAGAATCTTTGCGGCAGCAACAGTAATGCCACTACAGAGGCGAAGCGCAACAGCAGCAATGCTCCTGTTTCAGCTTCAGCCAGTGCCAGCTACCTTCTGATTACTGCAAAGGGGAGCACTTGGGCATCCACGTATAGAGTCTATCTTGGCGGAATGACTAATGTGGCTACGCCTGCAACTGACCTAACCAACTTCAACGTCTACCGTAATTTAAACTATAATTGCACGATTACCCTTGGTGCAAATGGAGGTAATGGGGATGCAAGAGTAACATATCAGGCTACAGGTCAAGGCACCCGTTCTGGTTCTGTAACAGGTACAGCGACAGTAGGTAATTATCTATATAGTGATGGTACAACAGGTACTACAAAAACAGGTCATACAGTAGTTGGTATCGTGTTCTCCAACCAGTTAAGCTCTGCAGAATACAATGCAGGCTATACCCATGGTTATGCTTTGGCGCTAACTGATGTTTCAGGATTTCCTGCATGGGGCCCTTATCCAGGTGATGCTGGATTAACCAAAGTTACAACCTTTGCAGGTTATTATAATGATATCACTGCTGGTTATTATGGCACCTTTACGAAAGGTTACAATAAAAGCAACGGCAGCTATCCCGCATGGCAGTCAGCCAATAATTACAATGTAAACGTTTCTGGCTTCACTAATAGCGGTTGGTACCTTCCCAGTATTGGTCAATGGTGGGATGTCTGTGCTAATCTTGGCAAAGTTAATCTTGTCAGTCAACAGAGTTCCAGTTCGTCAAGTGATTACCTTTATAACGGTTCAACAGCAACCACGAATGTAAACAATGCCATAACAGCAGCAGGTGGAACAGCATTAACTCCAAACTATTATTATTGGTCTGCGTCAGAGTATAATAATACCAACGCTGCGATAGTTCTCTTCTATATATCGTACGTCACCTTGAGCTACGACATTAAGAACTACACGAGCTTCTATGTGCGTGCGGTCTTGGCTTTTTAACTATTTATCTATTTAATAATTTATCTATTTAAAAATATATTATGTGTATACAGCATTTTAAACACCGCCTGTGGCGGTCGAAAATCTAAAAACGAAAGTACCTATGGCATTATCTCATGAATTACCAATCTACCTTGATACAATGAAGTTACTAAGTTTAACGATAGAAAAAACTAAATGTTATCCACGCTTTTACCGTTATACGGTAGGCGAAAAAATGGTAAATATTAATCTGGAACTGTTGTCTCTGATATATAGAGCAAACAGCAGTTACGAAAACAAGCATGATGATAGAACTTCTAATTCAATATAACAACAATGCTTTATCGCATTAGATAAAAAAGATATAACTCAATTCGGATGCCTGTCAATGATGCAGCAATCGCTGCATCATGAAGAAAAAAGATTCGTGAGAACCGATGGCGTCTAATAATTATCACTATAATTTAATGAATAGTTAGTTCTATTCATTTTCTTCTAAGGCAATTTAGTCTAAGAAGAGTACATCCCAGTGGGGATGTATTTGAGAGCCTTCACACGTGAGTGTGGAGGTTCTTTAGTTTAATCTCCCGCAGATATTCTTTTTCGTAGTATCTGCTAAAGCAGATTTATTGTATCAACGTAAACGGTCTATTCTCTCGCAGATAATGCAGATGACGCAGAGAAAGACATTTTGTAGTTAGTGTTGTTTTGGGGTTTGTCTGCGTAAATCTGCGAGATCTGCGGGAGACATTGGGGTTCATGTGTGCAATATTGATTGAGTACTCTTGCGTGAATATTCTCCCGCAGATAGCGCAGATCACGCAGAGGAATGCAGCAAAGCTGCATTATTTCGCAGAGAAAGACATTTTGTAGTTATTGTGGTTTTGGGGTTTTGTCTGCGATAATCTGCGAGATCTGCGGGAGACATTGGGGTTCATGTGTGCAATATTGATTGAGTACTCTTGCGTGAATATTCTCCCGCAGATAGCG